>CALBWA010000001.1 GCA_937969505.1 uncultured Erythrobacter sp.
CCACGGCAAAGGTGCCGATGGCAACGGCATTGGTATCGGCCCGGCTGTTGATCCCGATGGCCGTGGCCGAACTTGCCCGCGCCTGCGAACTGGGCCCGATTGCCAGTGCGCCTGATCCGGTTGCGCGCGACTGTCCGCCCAAGGCCACAGCATTGCCGCCACTGGCAAAGGAACCCGCACCCAGCGCATTTGCCCCGGTGCCATTGGCACGCGCACCATTACCCAGAGCCGTATTGTCTGCGCTCGACGCCGATGCCAGATTGCCAATCGCTATCGCATTGTCCGCGGCAGCGTTGCTCAATGTCCCGGTCGCAATCGAACCAACCCCGCTTGCTAACGCATCAGTACCATAAGCTATGGAATCATTGCCTGTTGCTTGAGCGCCGAAAAGTCCATCGTCAGTGCCGTCACTGCCAATTGCGAGCGAGCGTTCACCTTCTGCAATCGTGTTTCTGCCCAAAGCAACGCTGTTGCCTCCATTGGACAAGGAACCAAACCCTAGTGCTGTCGCTCCGGCACCATTTGATGTTGCCCCGAATCCTAATGCGGTCGATCCGAACGATCCGCCTGCAGTGCTTCTGGCGCCAACTGACGTGCCGAAAAGCGAGCTTGACGATGCCGTGGAGCCTAGAACCACGGGTTCATTTGCACCGGCCGTTACAAGGGATCTGGCTCCAAGTGCCACCGCATCCTCTGCTGCCGTAAGGGCTTGATAACCAATTGATATCGCACGCGCTTGGCTAGCGAAAGTATTCGCGCCAATCGCAAGCGCATCAACGGCGCCGGCATTGGCTTGCAGGCCGAAAGATGAGGCGCCGTCTGCTGAGGCATTAGAGAATGCCCCAATGCTGGTGGAGGTCTGACCACTGGCATTGGCTTGCAGGCCGAATGCACTCGCGCTGTTGGCGCTTGCGGTAGCGAAGCGGCCAACGCTTGTCGTGTTCTCGGCTGTTGCACTGGCTAGCACGCCTATTGCAGTTGCGCTATCCGCGGTGGCCAAAGCCGAGGGGCCTATGGCGGTGGAATCGATCCCCATCGCGGTCGCGGCTAGCCCGCCTGGTTCGCTGTCCATTCCACCGATTGCGATCGATGAAACACCGGTAGCTTCGGCACTTGCTCCCACAGCGATCGCATTGGTCATTGATGCATTCGAGCTGCTGCCTACAGCTGTCGAATTCAACCCGTTGGCTTGCGCAAGTTGGCCATATGCGCTCGCATTCTGATTTGTTGCGCTCGAAAAAGATCCGGCACTGGTCGATCCGAGGCCACTTGATTGTGTGTTGAAACCGATGGCTACATTCGTATCCTGAGTGGCCATCGCGAATGCGCCGATGCTGGTTGATCGTGTGCCAGTTGCCATAGCGCGAAAACCCAATGCGCTGGCAGTTTCCTGTGACGCATCTGCATTGGCTCCCACACTGGTTGCACCCGCACCCGTGGCTTGTGCAGCGATTCCAATTGCCACTGATTCGACCATGGATGCATTGGCCGTTGCTCCAACCGCCACCGATTGTGCTGCGGTTGCCTGGCTGCCCGCCCCCAGGGCCACTGATCCGGACCCAGTGGCGGTTGCGCTGACACCGCAGGCAAGGCTCGTGTCATCGTCGAGCGAATTTGCACCACCAGCATCATCATTTGTGGTGTCAATGGCACCGTCACCGTCCCTGTCGAGCAGACAATCATCTGCCCGGACCGGGTGCTGGTGCTGACGTCCAGATGGCCGTCGAAATGGCAGCAACAGCGGTGGTAGCAAATAGAAAACGGCGCATACAAGAACTCCTTCATTGACGAGACGCATGCGGGATCAATGGATGGAGGTGTGACTCTGCGTCCCAGAAACGCTGGATCCGCCCCCGTGACCCAGCGACTAATAATGATTAAGCGTGACATTATATCTTACAATGACTTAGTTCTCGCCCGACATAACTTTTCCACATCAAAACATGCGCAGTAACTGGCGAGTATGTATTCGGGCGGTTGAGCGTTTCTCCTCGTGTCATTCTTGTTATCCTCGTCTTAACCCGTAGCTGACTATTGCCGTTTGGTTAGGCAAGCGAAGCCTATCGTCTCTATGCGGCTATTGGGGGCCGTGTAGTCAGGGGAACGCGAAATGGATCACGCGGCTATCAGGCCCGAATCCGGCAATGAGAATGTCTCGGAAAGTGCCGACCTGCGGCGCGCGCCTCGTTTTACCTTGCTTATACGCTCGGCCAAGCTGATCGGCGACCAAGGTGAATTCGTGGGCGTAATCCGCGACGTCTCAGCCAGCGGCATCAGCATGAAGCTGTTTCACAAACTTCCTGGTGACGCGAGCCTAGGGCTGGAGCTGCAATGCGGCGAAACCTATCAGGTCCGCCCAGTTTGGGAACGCGATGGCGAAGCAGGCTTCGAATTTGCCGATACGGTCGATGTCGAGGAGTTCGTCCACGATGTCGGAAAGTTTCCCAAGCGAGGTTTGCGTCTCAACATTTCCATCCCTGTCACGCTTAAGACTTTGTCAGGTCGCACAGCAGCGGTCATCCAGAATATCTCGCAGCAGGGCGCGCGTTTTGAAACCGATGCCTTGTTGGCGCTGGATCAGAATTTGCGGATTGAAGGGCGTGGTTTAGGTGAATTCTATGCCAAGGTTCGCTGGCGAGATGACGCGCACTATGGCGTGGTATTTGACGACGTGCTGACGTTGGGTGAATTCGCCAGGGCCGCCGCTCGCTTGCAGGCTCCAAAACTGATTACCGATTAGCGATCTCTTGAAGTCTGCCTCACTGGGCACAAATGCTATCTGTAAGATCGGTATCTTTACTTCTCGCTAACCATTTTCGTTCATTCCCGTTAATAAGTGTTCCACGGGAGTATTCATGAGCGAAGTAGCACCAAGCCAGAACGGTATCTCCGACGTTGATGTTGTCATCATCGGCGCGGGACCTGCGGGCCTGACGGCCGGTTATCTGCTGACCAAGCAGGGCAAGACAGTTGCGATCATCGAAAAGGATGAAACCTATGTCGGCGGCATCAGCCGCACGGTTGAGCACGAAGGCTATCGCTTCGATATCGGCGGTCACAGGTTTTTTTCGAAAAGCGCCGCTGTGGTTGATCTGTGGAACGAAATTCTGCCCGATGACTTTATCCAGCGCCCACGGATGAGCCGGATTTACTACGAGGGCAAATTTTACTCTTACCCGCTGCGGGCCTTCGAAGCGCTGGGCAATCTGGGCATTCTGCGCTCGACTGCCTGCATGGTTAGCTATCTTCGTTACAAGCTGTTTCCGATCAAGGATGTCAAAAGCTTCGAGGACTGGACGACGAACCAGTTCGGCAAGAAGCTCTATTCGATCTTCTTCAAGACCTACACGGAAAAGGTATGGGGCATGCCCTGCGACGAAATGAGCGCCGACTGGGCAGCTCAGCGGATCAAGGGGCTCTCTCTGTGGAATGCGGTTACCGACGGTCTCAAGCGATCATTGGGCCTTAACAAGAAGCCCAACGATGGACAGGAAGTGAAAACGCTTCTCGAGACCTTCCGCTATCCGCGGCTTGGCCCGGGCATGATGTGGGATGCCGCGCGCGACAAGATTCTTGCCACCGGGAAGGGCCAGGTACTGATGGGTCATGCACTCAAGCAGCTGGCGAGCGACGGCAATGGCGGTTGGGTTTTGAGTGCAAATGGCCCGGACGGTGAAGTTCGCATCCGTGCCAAGCATGCGATCAGTTCTGCGCCCATGCGCGAATTGTCTAAACGGATTCACCCATTGCCGCAAAGCAGCCTGCAAGCCAGCAATCTGAAATATCGCGACTTTCTCACCGTAGCCTTGATGGTCAAATCGGAAGATCTGTTCCCAGACAATTGGATCTACATCCATGATGACCGGGTGCAGGTCGGCCGGGTTCAGAACTTCCGCAGCTGGTCGCCGGAAATGGTACCGGATGAGGATATGGCCTGTGTTGGCCTTGAGTATTTCTGCTTCGAAGGCGACGGATTGTGGTCCTCTTCCGATGATGACCTGGTCAGCCAGGCCACCCGCGAGATGGAAATTCTGGGTCTGTGCGATCCGGACAAAGTTGTCAGCGGTGCAGTGGTTCGTCAGGAAAAGGCCTATCCGGTCTATGACGATGAATATGAAGCCAATGTCGAAACGATGCGGCTGGAGCTGGAAGACAAGTTTCCAAGCCTGCATCTGGTCGGCCGCAATGGCATGCACCGCTACAACAATCAGGATCACGCGATGATGACCGCGATGCTGACGGTTGAAAACATTCTGGCCGGTGAACGTGTCTATGACACATGGTGCGTTAACGAAGACGCCGAATATCACGAGGCGGGCGATGAAGGGGCCGAGAAAGTCCTTCCTGCGCGAGATGGAGTTTCCAGCAGCGATACGGATCAAACCGCAACGCAACCTGTCACCGAAGATCAGGCCGCGGCGTTGAAATCCGTGCGCGATGTGCCCGAACGGATCAAGAAGTCGGCCTGATGTTGCTGGGGGGCGGCACCGACAATATGGGGGAAGGATCGGATGCAATGGCACTGCTGAGAACCGTGGTGTCCAGGCTAAGCGATGTTCGCTTCATCCGCTACATTCTTGCCAGCGTCGGGGCGCTTGCGGTTGATTTTGGTATTTTCCTGCTCATGCTGTCGAGCGGCACGCAGGCAGCTTTGGCCTCGGTCTTTGGCTATATGTTCGGCATTCTTGCTCATTGGCTGCTGTCGAGCCGGGCGGTTTTTCAGGACAATGTGGCGCATGAAGCGCGGGCCAGGACAAAACAGAAAGCCTTGTTCGTCATATCTGCCATGGTCGGCCTGGTGCTGACTGCGGCCATCGTTGGCATAGCTGATGCCAGCGGGATTGATGCACGGCTGGCCAAGCTGGTGGCGATTGTTGTCAGTTTTGCTGTGACTTATCTTCTGCGCGCCAAAGTGGTGTTTTCCAGCAAGGCCCAGTGATGCAGGTCGACCGCCGCCTTCGCACCAACGAAAAGCCTAACCGGGCGATTTTCCTGTCATGGCTGGGGGTCTGCGCAGTTCTGCTCGCGATGACGGGTATCTATATCTACCAAGGCCGCTTCCCTGGTCCCGATGATTCGCTTCGCCTGGTTCAGGTGCGCGACCTTCTGGCGGGTCAGGGCTGGTATGATCTGCACCAATACCGGATGGCTCCGCCAGAAGGCACGCTGATGCACCGGTCACGGTTGGTCGACGCGCCGCTCGCCGCCTTGATCTGGTTCTGTTCCCTTTTCTTCGACCAATGGCTGGCCGAACGCATCACGATGGTGGTGATGCCATTGCTTACGCTCTTGCTGATCACCTTTGCGATCGGCCGCCTGGCCTGGCGGCTGTTTGATACGCAAATTGCAATCTTCTCGTGCCTTGTCCTCGCCGCTCTGCCGCCGATTGTGATGCAGACCCAACCATTGCGGATTGATCACCACGCCTGGCAGATATTCGCGATTGCGCTGTCGGTATGGGCTTTATCCTGGCGTTCTCAGACAAGAGGCGGGGCTGCGGCCGGCATAGCCATGGGCCTGGGCATGATGATCTCGCTCGAAACCTTGCCGATGAGCGCTGCCTTTGCGCTGATATTGGGATTGCGTTGGATGCGCAGCGACAAGGAGCGCTGGTGGCTGGTCAGCTATATGCAGGGGCTGGCCGGATCGCTGGTTTTGGCTTTTCTGGCGACACGCGGGTTTGCCGATCTGGCACAGCATTGCGATGTCATCTCCCCGGCGCACCTGGGCCTGTTCCTGATCATCGCTTTGGCCACGGGAATTTACGCTGCAATTCCTTCCATGCCGCGTATTGCGTTGGTTGCAGGCATGGGATTTGCTGCGGCCTTGGGCGTGGGTTTCCTGCTTTGGTCTGCACCGCAATGCGCCGCCAATCCCTTTACGGATCTCGATCCTATGGTGCGCCGCCATTGGTATGAAGGGGTGCTGGAAGGGCGGCCGATCTGGCACGATCAGATTGATCGTTGGCTTCCGAGCGTTATCCAGACAGTGGCGGCCTTGATCATCAGCGTCAGGCTGGCTCTAAAAGGTCGTGGTTGGGCACGCAGCTGGTGGTTTGAATATTCGCTCCTGCTCGCGCTTGCAATTGCCGGTGGCGTGGCGACCTCGCGCTCCATCGCCTTTGCAGCAGTCTTGTCCGCCATTCCTCTGGCTTATCTTCTCAACAAGGTATTCCGCTTTTGGAAAACGACCAGCGACATCATGCCAAAGGTGCTTGCCGCGCTTGGGCTGTATCTGATTTTTCTTTCCGCTGGCCCACTTGCCTTGGCGCGTGATCAATTCGCAACGTCCTCTCCGCACGCCTTCGATGAAAGCGTGGTGACCGGCACGCGAGAAACGCAATGCAATCTCCGCGACCATGCCGCAGGGCTGAATGCCTTTGCCCCGGCAACAATCTTTGCTCCACTTGATGTAGGGCCGATGCTATTGCTGAAAACGCATCACAGCGTCGCTGCATCGGGCCATCATCGTGCCCAGAAAGCGATGAGCCAGGTGCTGCAAGCCTTCACCAGCGAGCCTGCGATTGCCGAGCCCATCATTATGCAAAGTGGGGCTGACTATGTCGTGATTTGCAGTGACTTGCTTGAGGCTTCGAACCTGGCCGCTGCGGGCGGCCCGTCATCGCTGATGTATCAGCTGATTACGGGTAACGCACCACAATGGCTTATTCCGGTTTCCATTGATGGACCTGAGCAGCTTAGAGTCTGGAAATTCACGCCGGATGAGCAGGTGTCGGGCGCGCCGTCAGCACCGGTCACACCGGAATAAAATCGAGCGCCACGCCGTTGATGCAGTGCCGTTGGCCGGTCGGCTTTGGGCCATCGCTGAATATGTGCCCAAGATGTCCGCCGCAGTCGGCGCAATGCACTTCGGTCCTCGGGTAGCCGATCTTGAAATCGGTTGAGGTCTTGACCGCTCCGCCATCGATTGCGGCATAGAAGCTGGGCCAGCCACTGCGGCTGTCATATTTCGTACGCGAGGAATAGACAGCATTGCCGCATCCTGCACAAGCATAGGTTCCCGCGCGCTTTTCGTCATTTAACGCCGAGGAAAAAGCCCGTTCAGTGCCTGCTTTGCGCAGGACGTAAAATTCCTGCCTGGTCAATTTCTTTGACCACTCTGCGTCAGTAAATGCGACAGGATATTCGCCAGCACGCGCGTTCACACTGCTACAGGCAGATAGAAACGGCAGGCTAAGCCCTATCCCGAGTCCACCAAGGACGCTTCGTCTTTCAACATTCTTCTTATTCATTTTGGCCCCTGCCAATTCGTTTCACCTCACTTCAGGTACGTTGGCTCGGGGCAAAAGGTTTCACCGTCGCTGGAAAAAACCGAGGGTTAGAATTCGGAAACCTGAACATCCATCCGCCGGAAACCATGGACAAAATTGGCGCGAACGCGTTCGACTTCGCCAACCAGTTCCACCCGCATGCGGCGCTTGTGCATTTCTTCCAGTAGAACGCGCAATTGCAGTTCGGCGAGACGCGCCCCGACACAGCGGTGGATGCCATAGCCAAAAGCAATATGGCGACGGGCATTGTCGCGCGTAATGTCGATTGCATCGGGATTTTCGAAGACTTCCTCGTCCCGATTGGCCGAAAGATACCACATGACCAGCTTGTCGCCCTTCTTGATCTTGTGGCCGAACTGTTCGGTATCCTCGGTAGCGGTCCTGCGCATATGGGCCAGCGGGGTCTGGAAACGAATGCATTCCTGCACCGCGTTGGGAATCAGATCAGGATTTTCCTCGAACAGTTTGCGCTGATCGGGGAAAGTATCAAATGCATGGATGATGCCCGACATGGTGTTACGGGTCGTATCGTTTCCACCAACAATCAGCAGCACGAGGTTGCCGATAAACTCGCGGGGGCCCATGGCACTCATCGCTTCGGAATGCAGCATCATGGAAATAAGATCGCCGGTCGGCTCCGCCTGAGATCGTTCCTGCCACAGCATCCCGAAATATTGTGCCATTTCCTGCTGCACGGCATCGCGCATATCGTCGAGCGCCGGGGCGAGCGCCAACTCGGTATCGCCTGACCAATCCGACCAGAAGGTCAGCAGCCGACGATCTTCCCACGGGAAACCGAACAGAATGGCCAGCATCCCGGTGGTCAATTCGATTGACACCGTGTCGACCCAATCGAAGGTTTCACCACGCGGCAGGGAATCAAGCACTTCGCCCGTGCGAGCGCGTATTTCTTTCTCCATGTCGGCCATTGCGCTGGGAGTGAATTTGGGCGCCACTGTGCGACGCTGACCGGTGTGCTCGGGGCGATCCATCGCGATGAACATCGGCAGCTCGCGCCCTTCTTCGGGCGGACGGGGCTCCAGAATGGTTATGCCGCCATATTCCCAGCTTGATGAAAATAGCTCGGGCAATGCTTCGATATGCTGGATCGCCTTGTGGCTCACCACATTCCAGTAGGGACCAAATGGACTTTCAGGCACATAATGCATCGGCCCCTTGGCGCGCATTTCGGCAAAGATGGGCTGCCAGCGGTCCTCTGCATAAATGTCGGAACGGCTGACATCATAGGGATGCGTGTGTTCAGGCCTTTCGTCAGGATTGGCCTTGAAGTGCTGATCCAGCGCTTCGTGGGCTTGAGGGCTGGTCCGCCATTGCGGCTTTTCCTGGGCGATTGTGGCCATTTCTCTCTCCATCGCGGGCGACTCGTCTGGCCGCTCCGTCGTTCTTGGCCATCCTGCGACTATTGACACATCTGTCAATAGTCAGTTGCGTTTTGCGACCTACTGCCGCCTCGCAATGCAGCGCCCAAGCTGACTACGCGGCTTGAGCGTCGGCCCGACGGCGCTGCCAGAACCAGCGTCTTTTGTTGGGGTTATGGCCGCCGCCGGACTTCATCACGCGCTTGCGGAACAAGGTCGAGCCCCAGCGGATAAATATCGCGACCCACAGCGCCTGGTACCCAATTGCGAGCAGGATCGGCCACAATTCCTCGTGCTGTGCTGCCCGTGCCGTCATCGCAAAGGGCGAGCTTAACGGGAACAGTATGGCCAGCCATTCCAACATGGGTGCGCCATCGATCAGGGTGAAGCTGGCAAAGAAGAAGATGAACAGCTGCAGCATGGTGACCGGCATCGAAAGTGTCTGAACCTCTCTTACTGTGCTGGCGAGCGCACCGATCGCCAGAAAGATCGAGCCGATCAGCAAATATCCCATTGAAAAATTGACCACGAAAAGAATGCTGAACAAAGGCCATCCCACACCGGGATCGGGCATGCCGATCAGGGTTTGCTTGACGCCGCCAAAATCGCTGCCGGACAGGATCACGATAGCAATCAGCGCGAACCACACACCTACGCCCACCAGCGACACCGCCAGCATAGCAAACAGCTTGCCCAGGAATACGGCCTCCATCGGCAAGGCCGCTGCCAGAATTTCGATGATCTTGTTGGCTTTCTCCTCGACCAGATTGGACAGAACCATGCCCGCCAGCAACATCATCAGCAGAAACAGCAAGGTCATCGAAATTTGCGCCGTGTCGCGCCGCTGGTTCTTGATCGTGGCGCCGCTGGTGGTGACCAGGCTGGTTTCCAACGCGGGATAGGACACGTCTGCATTGTTGCGTGCCAGCGCCAGGTGCATGCTGATGTGACCACTCCATTGGCGCAGCCTGTCGCCTGTGCCGGTCAGCACTGGATCTTCCAGCGTGCCGGTCAATACGGCACCATAAATGCCTCGCTTGTCGGCAATCAGAACATCCGGGTCAATGGGGGCATGCCCCTCTGCTGGATCAAACAGATAGAAATGGGGAATTGGGCCGCGGCCAAGCTCGTTTTCGATCCGCGTATGCGCATCAAGGATGGCGGCCATATCCTCGCTCGGCATCTGCAAAGCTATGCGCACATCAGGTGCACTTTTGCTGTTGCTGGCTGCAAGGCCACCGGACATGCCGAATACGATGGCGGGAAATAACGGCCCCAGCAGAAAGAACAGAAAGCTGCGGCTGAACAGGATTGCGACAAAATCGCGGCGTGCCACAACCAAGGCTGCCTGAAGGTTGGACAGGCGGGATTTCTCACTCATATCGATGCTCATTGTTCGCCTCCGCCCTGGCCATCGGCCTTCAGCTGACGTGCGGCGGCTTCACCAGCGATATGAACGAAGGCATCGTGCAGTCCGGCCCGTTCAATCGACAATGATAAAATCCCGGCATCGCCTTCAATCAATTTGCGCAGCAATGGCTCCACTCCGGTCTCCGGCAAGGAGAACATGAAGAAATCCCCCTCTCGGCGTGCGTCATCGGGCAGGGCCGCAGTCCAGCCCCCCTCGCGCGCTCGCGTCTCCAGACGGACTTGCGCCGGGATGCGGTCGCGCGCTGCTTCTACCGAACCTGCGTAGGGGACTTTGCCGCCTGCGATGATGGCCACGCCTTCGCACAAGCGTTCTGCATGATGGATCACATGGGTAGAGAAAATCACCGTTGTGCCGGTATCAGCCAGCGTGCGGATCATCCGTTCAAGCTTGCCCTGGTTAATGGCATCAAGGCCTGAAAACGGCTCGTCCAGCACCACCAGCCGCGGCCGGTGCACCAATGTTCCCAGCAACTGGACGGTTTGCGCCATACCTTTTGACAGCTGGCGGATTTGCCGCTCGGCTGCATGGGCCAGATCATGCCGCTCGAGCAATTCGCGGCCACGTTCGCGCCCCTCGGCCAACGAAAGACCGCGCAATGCGCCCATAAATGCAATGGCCTCGATCGCTTTCATCGCAGGGTAAAGCCCGCGCTCTTCCGGCAGATAGCCAATCAGGCGCGCAATATCATGCGGCCGGTCATGGCCGAACACGCGCCGCACACCTTCGTCCGGGTCTATAATGCCCAATAGCATGCGCAGGGTCGTGGTCTTGCCCGCGCCATTGGGCCCAAGAATGCCGTAAATTGCGCCTTCGGGAACTGAGATATCCACACCGTCCACCGCCAGCGTGCCGTCAAACCGTTTGACCAGCCCACGCGCTTCAATCGCAAGGGTGGTGCTGCCAGCGAGTGAGCCATCGCTACCCGTGCCTTCAGCCCCATTGCCGGGCTGCATTTGTTCGCTTACCGCAATATCCATGTCGCCCGGTTAACCTTAGGGCATGAACGGGAGCAACCCCAAGCGTGGTTAATACCGCAGAAACCACCGAACTGCGTGCCGCCCTCATGGCTGAAGCTGAGCGCCTGGGCTTTGCTGCGGTTGGATTTGCTTCGGCACAGGATGATCCGGTTCGCGCCTCCCGTCTGCACAGCTGGCTGGGCGATGGCCATCACGGGTCAATGGAATGGATGGAGGCCCGCGCGGATGTGCGACAAGGCCCGCAATCGCTTTGGCCACAGGCCCAAAGCGTCATCGCTCTGGGCATGAGCTATGCCCCGCATGATGATCCTCTGGTGCTGGAGGATTATCCCGATCGGGGCCGCATATCGGTCTATGCCAGAGGCAAGGATTATCACGATACCGTCAAGAAGAAGCTGAAAGCGCTTGCGCGCTGGCTGGTCGCACAGGCACCGCAAAGCGAGCTCAAGGTGTTTGTCGATACCGCGCCAGTGATGGAGAAACCCCTGGGTGAAGCCGCCGGGATCGGCTGGCAGGGCAAGCACACCAATCTGGTGAGCCGCGAGCAGGGCAATTGGCTGTTTCTGGGCGCAATTTATACCACATTGCGGTTCGAGGCCGACGCGCCGCACGATGACAGGTGCGGATCCTGCAATGCCTGCCAGACGGCTTGCCCCACGAACGCTTTTCCTGCGCCTTACAAGCTCGATGCACGGCGCTGCATTTCCTATCTCACCATTGAGCATAAGGGGCCGGTTGCCGAGGAGTTTCGGGCCGCCCTGGGCAATCGGATCTATGGCTGCGATGATTGTTTGGCGGTCTGCCCGTGGAACAAGTTTGCCCGCGATGCGGCGACCCATCGCGATTTCCTGCCTAGGGCGGAATTAACCGCGCCGCGGCTGGATGAATTGCTGCAACTGGATGATGCCGGGTTCCGCCAGCTGTTCTCAGGCTCTCCGATTAAACGGATCGGGCGCGACCGGTTCGTGCGCAATTGCCTCTATGCCGCCGGCAACAGCGGGGACCGCGCTCTGCTGGCCCAGGTCAATGCTTTGGTGACAGACAGCGATCCGGTGGTTTCTGACGCAGCGCACTGGGCCGCTGAGCGGCTTAGAGCAGCGACTTGAGCGCGATTTCAGGGTCAGCCAGCGCATCCAGATCAACTGCATCGGGCGCAGCCTCAATCAATTTTCGCCCCTGGACGTAATCCTTGGTGTTGTTCACGCAATCGAACGCAATTGGCCGACCTTCCTTGAGATAGGCCACCGTAAACTTTCGCTCGGCCGGATCACCGCGCAATATGGTGGCGTCGTGGTCGAGAGACAGACCTGCTGTCTGAAGGCGCAAATCATACTGATTGGACCAGAACCACGGCAGCGCATGGTACGGCTGTTTGTCGCCCATGATCGCTCGGGCCACAGTGTTGGCCATATCATTCGCATTCTGAACCGATTCCAGCCGAATCACGGCTTGATCAGCGAAAGGGTTGGCGTGGGCGGCGCAATCGCCAATCGCATAAATATCATCCAGCGTGGTCCGGCAGAACACATCAACGTCAACCCCGTTAGAACCGGCCGCGCCAGCCGCAATCAACGGCGCGACGCTGGGGATGATGCCGATGCCCACGATTACGAGATCGCAGGGAACGCTTTCACCATCGGCAAGGCGGACCGCTGTTGCGATGCCATCCTCTGCTTCGATTGCCTCGACCGCGACGTTCAAGCGCAGATCGACACCCTGGGCGCGATGCTCGTGTTCATAGAAGCTCGACAAGTCTTCGCCTGCCACCCGCGACAACAGGCGGGGTAAAGCTTCCAGCAAGGTCACTTCGCAGCCAAGTTTGCGCAGGACCGCAGCTGCCTCCAGTCCGATGTAGCCGCCGCCAATGACCGCAACTTTCCTGGCGCCACCATCCAGTGCCTGCATGATGGCATCAACATCGCGCTTGTTGCGCACCGAATGGACGTTTCTGGAATTGCCACCGGGGCACGACAGGCGGCGCGGATCGCCCCCGCCAGCCCAGATCAGCTTGCGATACTCAACTCGCTCTCCGCTACCCAGAACAACTTCATGGGCCATCGGATCGACTTCAACGACTGCGCTCTGCAAGCGCAAATCGACATCCTTGTCCGCCCAGAATTGCTGGGGGCGGATCATGATCCGCTCAAACGGTTTGTCGCCAGCCAGATATTCCTTCGACAAGGGTGGCCGCTCATAGGGAGGTTCTGCGTCCCGCCCGAGCATTACGATGCTGTCTTCGTGCCCCTGTTGGCGCAAGGCGATGGCCGCTTGCGCCCCGCCGTGCCCCGTCCCCACGATCACTACGTCTGCTTTGGTCATGACAGAGCGGTCAACGCAAAATCGGTCTGCGTCAAGTTCCCAAATCGCCAGAACCGGTCAGACGGAGCCTAGCGTTCGAGCAGATTGCGCGCCTGGCTCGCGATCTGTGCCAGCATGACGGGGGCAACCGGTGTGTGGCTCTGCGCGCGTGCAATCATGGTCTGGAACTGGGCGATCGCATCGTGATTATGCTCTGCCCAATCGCTTACTGTCGCCACCGGATCAGCTTTACCGGCCTTGCGCCGCAACAACCGGCGCAGGAAATCAAGCCGCATCTGCTGGAAATCCCGTGCCAGCCCGCTGACAAGGGGTCGCTCCCAGATGTCTGACGGGTTCATCAGGGCGGCAACACTTTGCGCCCAATCCAGCCCCAGCTTTTCGCCAATCTGGGTAAAGGCAGCAGTGATCGGACGCGGATCCATTTGCGTTTCACTGGCCAGCCGGGCAAGCCCGATTGCGCCATCCATATTGAACAAGTGACTGACTTCATTGGCAAGTTTTGCCGGAGCGCCTGCCAGAACCATTCGTTCGCGCAATTGCGCTGCCTGATCGCGCGACTGTTCAGCCAGAAGGTCGTCCGAGGCATCGGAAAGCGCCCTTACGTGCGGGCCAAGCTCGGCAATGACCCTCGCTGTATCGATATGACCAGCAGTGGTGCGCAATATATCGGACATCAGATTGGCGACGGCTGCCGCCAATCGATCAAACAACAGCAAGCGGGCGTCTTCAGTCATGCGCGCGCGATCCACCGCGTCCCACATGGCCTCCAGATCAAACAGAGCTTCCACTGTAACGAAAGCCGCTGCAATCGTAGCGAGGTCAACGCCTTCTTCCTCGCCCAATTCAAACGGGTGGATGACGCCCAGCCGATTGACGATGCGATTGGCCAGTTTCGTGGCGATGATCTCGCGCCGCAGCCTGTGTCCGCCAATCTGCTTGCGGAACGGCTTTCGCATCGGTTCGGGAAAGCTTGCGAATAAGAGCGGTTCAAGGATGTCCGCGTCAGCCAGCGGGCTGGCTTCAATGGCATCTTGCAAAACCAGTTTGGCCGATGACAACAACACTGCCAGTTCCGGTCGGGTCATGCCGGCACCATCGGCGGCACGGCGATTGAGGCTGACTGTGTCGGCAAGGCCCTCTGTGCGCCGGTCAAGCGCGCCGCGTTCCTCCAGCTTTTCAATCAGGTGCAATTGCGATCCCATGGCACGTGCACCGCCGCTTTCAGCGATCGACAGAGCGAGCGCTTGCAGACGGTTGTTTTCCAGCACCAGAGCTGCGACTTCATCGGTCATGTCGGCCAGCAGAACGTTACGCTTCTTCTCGGAGATTTTTCCATCGCGCCGTGCCGCCGCCAGCGCGATCTTGATATTCACCTCATTATCCGAACAATCGACCCCGGCCGAATTATCGATGAAGTCGGTGTTGATCCGTCCGCCATTGAGTGCGAACTCAATCCTCCCCGCCTGAGTGACCCCCAGATTGGCACCTTCACCAATGACTTTGGCGCGGACATCGCGCGCATCCACTCGCAGTCCATCGTTGGCGGGGTCACCCACCGCTGCGTTATTTTCAGCCGTGGCCTTGATGTAGGTGCCGATGCCGCCAAACCAGATCAGGTCGACTTCTGCTGCGATGATGGCGCTCATCAATTCTTCTGGCGGCAGTTCCTTCACATCAAGACCCAATGCCTGCCTGGCCTGACGTGTCAGCTTGATCTGCTTGGAATCGCGCGGATACACCCCGCCCCCCTTCGAGATCAGGGCCTTGTCATAATCGTCCCAGCTGGACCGGGGCAGGTCGAACAGGCGCTTTCGCTCTGCCCAGCTGGCGGCTGGATCGGGGTCAGGATCAATGAAGATATGCCGGTGATCAAAGGCTGCCACCAGCTTGATCGCGCGCGACAGCAGCATGCCGTTGCCAAAGACATCGCCCGACATGTCACCGCAACCGACAACGCGGACAGGATCGTTTTGCACGTCGACGCCCTGCTCCAGGAAATGGCGTTGAACCGACACCCAACCACCGCGAGCAGTTATCCCCATCGCTTTGTGATCGTACCCGTTCGATCCGCCGCTGGCGAACGCATCGTCCAGCCAGAAACCGGCGTTTTCGGCAATTGCATTGGCGACATCGGAGAAGCGGGCCGTTCCCTTGTCTGCGGCAACAACGAAATAAGGGTCTTCGCCATCGCGGACGACCACCTGATCAGGGTGGACAACTTTGTTTTCGACGAGATTGTCAGTGATCGAAAGCAAGGTGCGGATGAAGACTTCGTAGCTGGCTTGGCCTTCGGCAGCCCAGCCTTCGCGGTCTTTTGCTGGTGAAGGCAATTGCTTGGGATAAAAGCCGCCCTTGGCACCGGTTGGCACAATCACCGCGTTCTTCACGCGTTGGGCTTTCATCAGGCCGAGTATTTCGGTGCGGAAATCATCGCGCCGGTCAGACCAACGCAGGCCCCCGCGTGCAATTGGTCCAGCGCGCAAATGGATACCTTCGACCCGGCGCGAATAAACGAAAATCTCGCGCCACGGAACGGGTTTGGGTAGGTTCGGGATCAATTGGGAATCGATCTTGAAGGCCAATGCCTCCCGTGCAGCCGGGGCAAAGGCATTGGTGCGCAAAATGGCTTCTATCACGGCCTGATAGAGCCGCAGCAGCCGGTCATCATTGATGGCAGCCACGCGGGCAAGGCCGCGCCGCGCTGCATCCTTGGCAGCCCCGGCAACCGCCTGCCTGTCGCCAGGGAAAGCAGGGTCATGGCGCGCAGCGAAAAGGTCAATAATGGCGCGAGTAACCTGCGGTGACCGGCTGAGCGCGTCGACCACAGTGTAGATAGTGAACCCCATGCCGGTCTGGCGCAGATAGCGATAAAAGGCGCGCAGCCAATCGGCTTCGCGAGCTTCCAGTCTGGTTTCCACCACCAAACGATTGAAGGCATCATCTTCTGCCTTGCCAGTCAAAACGGCAGCGATGGCATGTTCGATCGTCTCTGCTCGCTCCATCAGGGCCGCGGCATCCTCGCCCTCAGCCAGCGAAACGGTGAAATCATGCACCGAACCTGATTGGCCTCCATCGAGCAAGGTGGGGGTTTCCGTGCGTACAGTGAAGCCGAAGTTCTCCAGCGCAGGCACGGCATCAGACAGGGCCAGATCGCCGGTGCAGTGGTAAATTTTCAAGTGCAGCTGCTCGTGCGGATCATTGTCGCACAGATACAACCGCGCATCGCGCCAATCTGGGCGCGTATCACCATCGCCCCGGCACGCCAGCCCATCCAGCCTAACGATGTCCTGTGCCGCCTGCGCTGGCCCATCAGCCGATCGATAGTTCTGCGGGAAGCTGCCCGCATACTGACGCGCCAGGTCGTGAGCGCTTTGCTGTCCGACAAGCTCGGCCAAGTGCCGCTCGACCGCTTCGTCCCAGCCGCGCAGCATATCCTGCAAACGCGCTTCAAGATTGGCTTCGGCTGGCTGTTCTGCAGAATCGCGAATGTCGAGGACGAACCTCAGCAGCGCCAGATTGCCGCCTTCGACCTGAAGGCTCCAGTCAAGCAGCTGTGCCCCGCAGGACGCCGTCAGAAGGTCCTGCACCTGGGTACGGATCTGGGTTGAAAGCAAATCCCGCGGCAACCAGACGAAGCTGAACATATGGCGGGCGAGCGGCGCCTCCACCATGGCAAGGCGCGGGCGAGGGCGATCAATCAGGCCCATCATGACTGTCGCAACTCTGGCAATATCGGCGGGGTTGAACCCGATCAGCAAATCATGGGGCAGAACGGTCAGCGCATGGACCAGCGCCTTGCCGGCATGGCCGCTACGGTCAAATCCAAGCTGGTCCGTCAAGCTGTCGAGCGCTGCCCGCAGACGCGGAACCTTGCCCGGAGGGCTGGCAAGAGCGGCGCTGGTCCAGACACCGGCATGCACGGACAGGGCGGTAATGTCCTTGCCCTTGCGAACGGGGATGATGAACAGGTCGAGAGGAACGCGGCGGTGAACATTGGCCAGCCGGTTGGATTTCACCACCAGCAGTTCGCGCGGTGCACCCGAAGCGTCAGCCTGGTCGAACCAGGCAAAAGCGCGTTCGTAAGATGCATCTGCGAGCAATTGCTTGGCGCTTTTGCGGCATATTCCGAACAAATTGACATGGCTGCCATCGCGTTTGCGGGTCAGATGGCCGAGCTGGGTCAACATTCCATCATTGAGCCAATTCAACAGAGCTGCGTTTTCCGGGTCCTGCAGCCGGCTGGCATCTTCGCTCATCGCGGCCTGCGCCTTGGGCCAATCGAGCACAGCGGCACGAATGTCTCCAAGCGCGGTACGCAGATGCTCTTCCAGCTGACGCTGCTGCGTATCGCTTATCGTTTCGATCTCAATGTAGACCATCGATTCATTGCGATCGGCTTTGCCTGCAATGTCCGAAAGATGGGTCAGCTTCCCTTTTGTGTCTCGGCGAACCGGCACAATCGGATGAACCAGACGAGCGATGGCGTGACCTTGGTGAGCGATTGTGGCGGCGATGGAATCGACCAGAAAAGGCATGTCGTCATTGATGATTGCAATCCGGTGAGTCCGATTCTGCTCGTCACTAGGCTCGATGATTAATGTTGATTTTTCCGGCTCGCGGATTTGCGCCGCGCCAAACAGGAAGCTGGTGGCCTGTATCAGTTCTGCGCTGCCGAGCGCATCGTCACCTGGCAAGATGGCGGCGGCCAGGTGCTTGGCCAAATGGCGTTCCATCGCATCGCTTGAACGAGAAACCATAATCCTGCTCCAAACCTGCCAGCAATATTATTTTCATCCGCTGTATTTATCATGCGCCGATAGTCGCACGCTGTGTTCCGGGCAAGCGGCAAAAAACGACCGCTTCTCGAGTGGCCTTATCAGCTTGATCAGTCCTTGCGCCCGAAACATGTCATGACTGTCTATATCCCTTGTGCAGGGGTCGCTCGCCCCAACCCTTCCGGAATGGGCGGCCCCTGCAACTGGGTTACGCGATTTGCGCAGCCATAGCATCCATAGTCAATTCCAGCGACCGCAGGCGCATTTCCGGGTCATAGGTTGCGCCGGCCACAATGATTTCATCAGCCCCGGTACGGGTCGCAAAATTTTCGATTGTCTCTCTGACTTGATCAGGGGTGCCCACGGCTGCCGCCTGTCCCACATGGTCCAGCATAGCGCGTGCCTGTAATGGCAGAGTGCCGAGGTAATCCTTGACCGGTGGCGGCAGTTTGCCCGGCTCGCCGGTGCGCAATCGGACAAAGCTTTGTTGTTGGCTGGACGCGGCAAGAACGGCATCTTCTTCGCGTTCCGCTGCAAACACATTCATGGCCACCATCACATGCGGCTGGTCGAGCCATCGAGATGGTTGAAACTCACGCCGATACAGTGCCAGCGCTGCATCAAGGTGTGTCGGAGCGAAATGCGCAGCAAAAGCATAAGGCATGCCCAGTTTCGCCGCCAGGCTGGCGCCGAACAGACTGGATCCGAGCATCCAGAATTCGATGTTCGCCCCGAGACCCGGCGTGGCTTTCAGCGGCAATTCTACATCGCCTGTGATCAGCGCGCGGAGCTCCATTACATCCTGTGGAAACATCTCTGCAGCTTGCTGCAAATTCTTGCGGAAAGCCGCCTGAATGCGGCCATCGGCGCCCGGAGCGCGGCCCAGCCCGCAATCCACCCGGCCGGGAAACAGGGCCTCCAGCGTTCCGAATTGCTCAGCGATCATAAAAGGATTGTGATTGGGCAGCATGATGCCGCCGGAACCGATCCGAATGGTCGAAGTCGCATTGCCAATATGCGCCAGCACGACCGATGTCGCCCCGCCAGCGATGCCCTCCATGGCGTGATGCTCGGCCACCCAGAACCGTTTGTATCCAGCCCTTTCGGCCGTTTGCGCCAATTTTACGGCTGCATCATAGGCCTCGCCCAAGGTTCCACCTGCGCGCACAGGCACAAGATCCAGAACCGAAAGCGCAACCATCAGCGCTGAACCGGACCGAGCTGATTGATATAATCGCGTGCCGTTGCCGCAGCCGGGTGGCCCGGGTTGGTTGCGATAACCAATTCCCATTGCGAGCGCGCGGTGTTGTCGCGGTCGTCCAGGACCGCAATCACGCCGGCTTCCAGCAAGATTTCAGGGTCATCGGGGGCCAGTGCCAAGGCTTGCTCTATCTGTATTTGGGCCGCGTCCAACTGCCCTTGGCGGCGGAAAAATGTGGCTGACAGCAGGCGACTTTCCGGGTCGTTGGGGCGCAGATTACGGGCCTCTGCAAGCAGGGGGGCAACCTCTGCCAGCCGGTCGAGACTGACCAGGACTCGCGCCTGGTCCAAAGCGACGAGCGCGGCAAGATCGCCCGAGCTGCTGGCCAAGGCGTCAGCCCGTGCTGCATTGAACAGTGCCAGCGCGGTGGTGGCATCTCCGCCAGCGAGCGCCGCATTACCGGCCATTGCTCCCATACGCGCCCGCAGGGGCAACTCGTCAGCAGGCACTCCGTCGCGCGCGGCGATGAAGGCTGCCTGTGCCTGACTCCACAGCTCCAGCTTGGTCGCGGCAAGGCCAAGGCAGTGATTGGCCAGCACCTGTTCGGTACCGATTGTGGTGTCACGCTGGATCTGAGCAATCGAATTGGCCCGTGCGGGGTCGCTATCGATCAGGTCAAAGCATTCATCCAGCCATGCTGATGGCGAAGCCGGTGCTGCGATTTCGGTCGATTGGCGGGGCGGCCGGTCGCGTACCAGATCATGTGGGTCTGCCGTCTGGCCGGCCTGTCCCAGCGGGCCAACCTGCATCAGGGCCAATAAAGCAAGGGCGATGGACATTTATGCCTCCGATTTCGTCTGTTCGACAAGGGTGCTGATTGTCTGTAGTAACATGGCGATATCCTGCTCGCGCGACAATCGGTGATCGCCGTCCTTGACCAAGGTGACCTGTACATCGTCCGAACGCAATTGCCGGGCTAGCTGCATGGAAATGTCCCATGGCACATCGGCATCGCGCTGGCCATGCAACAGGCGGACCGGAACATGGATGGCAATGTCTTCATGCAGGCACAAATGGCTTTGTGCATCGTTCCAGAACGCAGCATGGGTCGGCGTAGGCTCCGGGCCATAGGAGTTATCCTCAAGCACGGTTTCGCCGCGCGCGAGACTGGCCTTCTGGGCCTCGTCATAGCCCCAACTGGAAAAATCAGGCGCAGCTGCAATGCCTATGATCCCGGCCAATCTGTCACCCAAGGCTTGCGCCACCAGCAGCATCAGCCAGCCCCCCATGGATGATCCGATGACAATGACCGGGCCCTCAACCACAGCTTCGATCAGAGACACAACCTCGTCCCGCCAGCGCGACAGTGATCCGGCGGCAAAATCGCCCGAACTTGCCCCGCACCCGCTGTAATCCAGCAGCAGACAGCCGCACCCGTCTTGGCGCTCTTGCTCGAAAATGGCGGTCGCCTTGCCACCTTCCATGTCGGACATATAGCCGGGCAGAAACACGATCGTTGCCCGGCCATCGGCTTTGGCAGTCGGGCAGTGGCGATAGGCAATCTGCCGCCCGTCCGGCATTGAGTGATAAGAAATGTTCTCCACGCAGGGCACCATGCCCATCTGGCCCGGGCAATTGCAAGCATGCTGTTCAACTGCGCGGAAAAACGCCCCGACGCATCCTGGAACAATCTCGGAACTTCGCTGGGCCGCCCCCGTTGGTTGGGCAAAGGAGATTGATATGATTGGTAAAGTTATTGGAGCCGCTCTGGGCGGAAAACTCGCACAGCAAACCAAATCGGTGGGCGGAACCACCGGCGCGATGATCGGGGCAGCAGCGCCGTTTGTCCTCAGCCGGTTGAGCATCCCGGCCAAGCTGGCGCTTGGCGTAGGTGGCTACTTCACGAAAAAGTTTCTCGACAAGAAGAATTCGGACATGCCGGAACCAACCAATCCGAAGATTGCACCAGTGGCCAGTGTGCCGCAGCCTGCGACACCGGCAATCGCGCCACAAGCAGCCAACGCTTAGAATAGCGCGACTCAGGCAACAAAAAGGGGCGGTGCCAATTTGGCGCTGCCCCTTTTTGCATACTCAATCGCGGGTGAAAATTTCCTCAATCGTCATGCCAAAAACATCGGCGATTTTAAAAGCCAGCGGTAGCGAGGGATCATAGCGGCCTTTCTCGATCGCGTTGACGCTCTGTCGGCTGACCTCTAGCCGCTCGGCCAAGTCCTGCTGGCTCCAGTCGCGTTCGGCGCGAAGCACTTTGAGACGATTGTTCACTCGCCCGATCTCCACCCTTGCCAGTACTGGCTTGCACCCATGCTGATCGCCCATACTGGCATGACCCACCAAGACCAGATGTGTGGCACCAGTGCGAACATTTCGAGGAATCCCCAGAACGTGCCCAGGGCCAGGACCACACCCAACCCCCAAAGCGAGGCCATAACCGAGCGATGGCGCAGATATTCGTCCTGTTCGTCTTTCAGATAGCGACCCATAACCCAGATCATGGCGAAGGTTGGGATGGCCGGCAGAAGCGAGATCACAAAGACGAGTGAGTCTGAAAGTTCGTATCGGTTCCAGACCGAGATCGCGATGCCCATGCCCAACACATAGCCCAGCGAACTTAGCGCAATTCCGCGATTGTAACGCTTGATGGCTGGGCTGCTTGCACCGCACGCATCAGCGCTGTTCTGCTGGCTACGATAGAATTGCACGCCAAGCAGGAAAGGTATGATAAGCAGAAGATAGGTCGTGCCAGGATTGATCGCCCCACTTATCTTGAGGCCAAGGATTGTCGCGGCAGTGAGTATCATGAGGCCGCCCCAAATCCATGATGGAGCCCCACTGCTCGTCCTCAGACCAGTCATCAGCACCTCCCTTTTACACGCGACTTGCGCGCACGAAACGAAGTCACTGCTGCGGCCGACAGGCCAGTGACAAGCGTGAAACTGGCAGCATCGCTGGCGCCATATGATTTGGCGATCCATGCCGCGCAGATGATTGCGATAGCCCAAAGAATGGCTTTGGTTCGATCAGTCATGGTAAAGCTCCCTTTCAACTATGGAAAGGATACTTGTCATTGATTCGCACACTTGTCAAGCAAACTTTCCAAATAGGAGCGCGTGCTTTCCGGATATATTGAGCGAAGGCGGGTAATGACATTGCAACTTTACCCCCCTATATGGCTGGCTATGGCACACATGATGACCACCACGACCACCACCACAACTTCGGAATTCCGGGGGCGGTTGGTCGCGCTTTAAGCGCAGTGTCCTGCCACCCCCGGCCAAACGGTTTCGGGGGAATGCGGTGACTTCCTGAAATCGGCGAAAAACCCAACACCGCTCTTCCGGCGCCGCCTCGCTTGTGGCATTGCGCCGGTCAAACGCAATGGAAGAATTTGATGACGCAACTTCTCAAGATCAGTCTGCCCGATGGTTCGGTGCGCGAGGTAGAGGAAGGCTCAACGCCTGCTGATATCGCTGCTGCGATCGGGCCGGGCCTTGCCAAAGCGGCGCTTGCCGCACGCGTTGACGGAGAAGTGCGCGATATCGCCCGCCCGTTTGACGGTGATGCCCAGCTGGAACTGATTACCTCTCGCGACGAGGAAGATGCGCTGGAACTCGTGCGGCACGATTACGCCCATGTTCTGGCAGAGGCGGTGCAGGCGCTGTGGCCTGGCACGCAGATCACCTTTGGCCCGGCAACCGAAGACGGGTTCTATTATGACGTGATGGCGCCTGCTTCCCGCGCACCTTTCAGCATGGACGATCTGCCCGCGATCGAAGAGAAAATGCGCGAGATCATCAAGGCTGACAAGCCCTTGGTGCGCGAGGCCTGGAGCCGCGAAGCCCTGATCGAGAAATGGTCATCCGAAGGCGAAAGCTTCAAGGCTGAATGGGCCAAGGAATTGCCCGAGGACGAGGAACTGACAGTCTATTGGTCAGGCGAGCCGGGCAGTGATGGCGCATGGCTGGACATGTGCCGCGGACCGCATCTGGCCAGCACAGGCAAACTCGATCCGGCAGCGTTCAAGCTGATGCGGGTGGCGGGCGCCTATTGGCGCGGCGACCAGCGCAACGCCCAGCTGACGCGCATTTATGGTACCGGCTGGCTTAATAAGAAGCAGCTTAAACAGCATCTCCACAATCTGGAAGAAGCCGGCAAGCGAGACCATCGCAAGCTGGGCCGAGAGATGGAACTGTTCCATCTTCAGGAAGAGGCACACGGCAGCGTTTTCTGGCATCCCAAGGGTTATATGATCTGGCGCGAGCTGGAAGCTTACATGCGCCGGGCAATTGATGATGGCGGCTACCAAGAGATTAAAACGCCTCAGGTGATGGACGCTCGCCAATGGGAAAAGTCGGGCCATTGGGGCAAATATCGCGAAAACATGTTCGTGGTGCCGGACGAAGTTCCCAATACCGAGGATGAGGGCGAAGTCATCTCTGGCGATGCCGACTGGATGGCGATCAAGCCGATGAACTGTCCGGCCCATGTGCTGGTTTTCAAGCAGGGCATCACGTCCTATCGCGACCTGCCGCTGCGGATGTATGAAAATGGCTGCTGCCACCGCAACGAACCGCATGGCGCGTTGCATGGACTGATGCGGGTGCGCCAGTTCACGCAGGATGACGCGCACATCTTCTGCACCGAAGATCAGATCGTCGACGAGGTGCAGAAGTTCTGCCAGCTGGCGGACCGTGTCTACAAGGACTTCGGCTTCACCTATAAGATCAAGCTCGCTCTGCGACCCGAGCAGCGATACGGATCGGACGAAGATTGGGACAAGGCTGAATCCGAACTGCGCCAAGCGGTTGTTGATGCCGGCATGGCGACCGAGGAATATGGCTGGGGCGAATTGCCTGGCGAAGGGGCATTCTATGCGCCTAAGCTGGAATGGCATTTGACCGATGCAATTGGCCGGACCTGGCAGGTCGGCACGATCCAGTCGGACCGCGTGCTACCCGAACGGCTCGATGCAACTTACATCGGCGAAGATGGCGCACGCCATCGCCCGGTTATGCTCCATCGCGCGATTTTCGGTTCTTATGAGCGTTTTATCGGCATCTTGATTGAGCATTTTGCTGGTCGCTTGCCGGTCTGGCTCGCGCCCGTTCAGGCCGTTGTTGCGCCAATCGTCACCGACGTCGATGGCTATGCAGAACAGATTGCCGCCAAATTGCGCGATGCCGGCATCCGTGTGGATACCGATCTGCGCAATGAAAAGATCAATTATAAAGTGCGCGAACACAGCCTCGCAAAGGTTCCGCATCTGTTGGTTGTGGGCAAGCGAGAGGAAGAAGAGGGCACTGTTGCCATGCGCACGCTGGGCCAGAAAGAGCAGCAAGTTCTGTCAGTAGAAGACGCAGTTGCCCTGCTCAAGGACGCAGCAACGCCGCCTGATCTGCGGGATTGATCAAATTACTCAGAATGGGAATGGGCCGCTCTTAACAGGGCGGTCTATTCGGTCATGTCTGGTGTCAGCAACCCTGCCTCAAAAAGGAAACGCGCGTCCGGCAGCGATAAGCGCCACGGCGCTTGAACATACCAGAGCAAGGCGAACCGCCTCTATCTGATACGCTGATAGACGCGCGCGAGATAGGGTAATGACTTTGGACATGATGCGATTATCGCGGGCATATCCTAATGATGCGTTAAAGACTTGCTGTACCACGATGTGCAGTGGTTTGCCTCAAATCGTGTCGTCCAGATAGCGCGCAGCCAGAACCTGTCCCGCACTGTTACTTTTCGTGCTGCGAAGCACCAAGGCATAACGGTCTGCTCCGGCAATACGCAGGTCGCCTGCCGCGATGTCCACTGTTTCGGCACCTCCATTCCAGCGCGCTATTTCACGTTCACCGCGCACCACATTGGTATAGCGCACTTGCCTGCCTGCATTCTCGCCCCGGCCAATGGCAACGCTCGACTGTGTACTCAGGCCAATCAGGCTGAGTGTGGCGGGCGCACCGGCTGTCCCGCTGGGTGATGTTCGTCCACCCAAAGCGATGCGGTAATTGCCATTGTCCAGCCGCCTCGAGCGGATGGCTGCCGTTTGATTGTGGCTGGCCTGATTGATCAGCCGCTCTACCTGCCCTGCGCGCGATCCAACAGCACCAGAGGATCCGTCGAGCACCATTTGCGGGGTGTATACGCCATTGCGTCCGACTAGCCGACGAGCGGCATAATTGCGCTGAAGATCAGTGTTGGAGGGCAGGGCCAGTGTGTCTTTCCAACCAAGCCGGTCCCAATAGGTTACCGGACGCGAAATCACGACCAGGTCGCCCCGTTTGCTAAGCTGTTCGGCCAACACATCCGCCGGAGGGCAGGACGAACAGCCCTGGCTGGTGAACAGCTCAACAAGGACAGGCTCTGCATTGGCTCGCGGGGCAGGCGCACCCCCTTGCGATTGACCCATGGCAAAATCGGCTCGCACAAATCCCATCACGGCAAGCGTGGCTGCGAAAGCGCCTATCATCAAGCTGGCATAAGCTTTGAACATGGGTGATTTTCTCCGGGACAATACTTTATCCCGGTTCGCGCCACCATGCCGCATGGTTACAAGCTGGCGAGCTGCGGCATCTGCTGGCTGGCACAGTGGAAGCCGCCGCCGCCAGCGAGCACCGCAGAGGCTGGCAGGCCGATGGTTTGGCGACCGGGGAAAAGTTCTGCAATCGCTGCAACACCGGCGTCGTCATATGTGCTGCCAAAGGTCGGTACCACTACAAGGTGGGTGGTAATGGCGAAATTGACGTAGCTTGCAGGCTCCACCTTTCCATCGCGCCGGATCATGCCGGGGGAAGGGACCGGACAAACCCCAAGCTCTGCCGCCTCGGCGCGCCGCCGCGCATCATCATAGATGATGGCATTGGGATCATCCCCGCCACTTTCTACGGGTAAAGCAATGCGGCCCGGCGCCACAAAACGTGCAAGATTATCGACATGGCCATCGGTGTGATCGTTGGTCAGTCCATCGCCCAGCCAGACAATCCGTTCGAAGCCGAGGTCATGTTTGAGCGCCGTTTCGATGTCTTCGCGAGACATTGCCGGGTTGCGATTTGGGTTGAGCAGGCATTGTTCTGTGGTGATCACGAGGCCCGTCCCATCGCCGTCCAGAGCCCCTCCTTCCAGCACGTAGTCTGCTGTTTGAACAGGCAGGTCTGCCGATTGGGCCAGGTCATCTCCAATCGTCTGGTCGCCCGCCATCAGGTACTTTTCGCCCCAGCCATTGAACGCCGGACGCAAGGCAGTTCCATCGCTGCGCACCAAAGGACCGGTGTCGCGAAGCCAGATATCGCCATACCGGTGCCGCTCAATTGTCACTGCCTCGCTCACCAGTGCGCGAGCCCGCGCTTCATTGTGATGGTCGCGCACCACCAGACGGACCTGCTGGCCACTATCCGCCACGGCATTGGCGAAACCGGCAATCTCTTGCTGGGCTTGCTCAAGGAAGCCGGGCCATTGCTCGGCCAGATGGGGAAAGCCGATCCACAGCCATTGCTGCGGCGCCCATTCGGCCGGCATCACGCGGCTGCCTGGCACTGCTGTTTCTGGTTCGGACATAATGGTGGCGATCTTCCATCCTTAACGGAGCAGCTAACCCGCGCATCTGCCACGTCAGCCTTGTCCTCGCCAGTCCAAAACGGCAGGGGTGGCAGCAATGACGCTTGATTGGACCGATGCCTTGAGACGAGCAAACGCGCATGCGCCATTTCTGGCGCAAGCCCTGCGTCGCCAGCCTGAATTGGCAGAATTGCTATATCAGGGCGATGCAGATGCCGCGCTGGACTGGGCGATGGGCGCTGGCGATGAAGCGCCAAACATTGCGATTGCACTGAGGCGGGAAAAACTGGCCTTGGCGACGGCTCTGGCGATCGGCGATCTGGCTGGCGCCTTTCCGCTCGCAAAAATCATGCAGGAGCTGTCCGATTTTGCCGACCGCGCGCTCGGACAAGCAATCCAGGCTGCTATTCTTCAGCGTGTTCCCGATGCGGCCGAATTGGCAAAGGAATGCTCGCCCCCCTCGCTGCCTGGCTTTTTCGCTCTGGCGCTGGGCAAGCATGGTGCTGGCGAGCTCAATTACAGTTCTGACATTGATCCGATCCTGTTGTTCGATCCCGAAACCCTGCCGCGCCGCCCGCGCGATGAGCCGGGTGACGCAGCGCAGCGCTATGCCCGCGAAGTGGTTCGCTTGCTGAGCGAGAATACGGCGGACGGTTATGTCTTCAGGGTCGATTTGCGACTGCGACCAGCATCCGAGGTTAGCCCCTTGGCGATTTCATGCGAAGCAGCGCTCAGCCACTACGAAAGCTCGGCGCTGGCATGGGAAAGGGCGGCGTTCATTCGCGCCCGGTCTGCGGCTGGCGATGTGGGGGCTGGCCAGGATTTCCTCGCAGCAATCCGCCCGTTCATCTGGCGCCGCAGTCTGGATTATGGCGCGGTTGAGGAAATCCGGCGCCTGACCAGGCGGATCAGAGCAAATTACAAGGGGCCTCAGCAGCCGGGCCCCGGCTTTGATGTAAAGCATGGACGCGGCGGCATCCGCGAAATCGAATTTTTCGCCCAGACACATCAATTGATCCATGGCGGCCGCGACCCATCGCTGCGCCTGCGTGGGACGCGCGAAACGCTTGATGCATTGGCCGTGTCAGGCCATGTCAGCACGGCTGAAGCCGCAAGTCTGGGCGATGCCTATGACAGGCTGCGGATGGTCGAACACCGTCTGCAAATGGTCAATGACCGCCAAATCCATGCTTTGCCCGAGGGCGATGCGCTGGATAATGTCGCCCGGCTGGACGGGCTGGCAGATGGCCACGCTCTGCTTGAGGAGCTGGAGGCAATTACGAGCCGCGTTGCAGCTGCTTACGATACGTTGATTGATGATGCCGAGCCAGTGGCAGGCGCGAGCGCTGCCACCGGGTTGGGGCCGGGTGTGGGTATGGCCGCTCAGGTGGAGACTCCGTCTGCTGGCGAGCCCTCGCTGGTCGAACAGCTCGACACCTTGAAATTTGCTGATCCTGAAAGGCTGGCACAGCGTATCGAAGGGTGGCGCGATGGACGTTATCGGACTTTGCGAAGTCCGGCCGCGCTCAATGCATTTGATGCCATGCTGCCGATGCTGGTCGAGGCACTGGCAGATACCGATGACCCGGACCGCGCACTGCTACGCTGGGAAAGTGTGCTCGCCAATGCGCCGTCGGCCATCAATCTGTTCCGCCTGCTGGAGGCGCGTCCTGCCCTGCTTGATCAATTGGTCGCGATTCTGACCCTTGCCCCCACACTGGCCGACGAGCTGGGCCGCAGGCCCGAATTGCTCGACACGCTGATTGATCGAACGGCGCTGGATTTGCCACCGTGTGTGGATGCGCTGGCCGGGCGCATGGAATCGAGCGGAGCGGGGTCAAATTATGAAAGCACGCTGGACCGGATCCGGCTGGTCACGGGCGAGGTGCGCTTTTCTCTGGGATTGCAATTGATCGAGGGGTTAAGCGACCCGCTCGAAATTGCAGAGGCGCTGTCACGAACAGCCGAGGCCGCTTTGCAGATCGCATGCCGAGCAACGGCTGACGAATTCGCGGTAAAGCATGGCGAAGTCATCGGGCCTGATGGCACAAGCGAGCTGGTGGTCCTGGGGCTGGGCCGCTTTGGCGGCGGTGCGCTGACCCATGCTTCTGATCTCGACATCATTTATCTGTTCACCGGCACCTCGGGCCTTGAATCCACTGGCCTGCGACCTTTGGGGGCGACGCATTACTTCAACCGATTGGCACAGCGCGTCAGTGCGGCATTGTCCGTACCGACCGCGCAGGGTGCGCTTTATGAAGTGGACACCAGGCTACGGCCACAGGGCGCGCAAGGACCGCTGGCGGTGACGTGCGAAAGCTTTGCAAAGTATCAAAGCGAAAGCGCTTGGACTTGGGAGCATATGGCTCTGACGCGGGCCCGGGTTCTGGTCGGGTCGGACGCGGTTGCCAAGCAGTTGGACACTGCCATCCAAGCGGTGCTTCACAAGGATCGCGACAAGGATCGTCTGCGCACAGACGTGCTGACGATGCGGCATGACATGGCCGATCACAAGCCGCCACGCGGGCCGCTGGATGTCAAACTGCTGCGCGGCGGCCTGGTTGATCTGGAATTTCTGGTCCACTTTTTGCAGCTTGGCGAGAAAGCCGCTCTTTCGCCCGATCTGTCGACCGCGATCGACGAGCTGTGCAGTGGAGGCCACCTGCCGCGCGCCGTCGACCATGCACACAAATTGATGACTCGCGCACTGGTGGCAGGACGGCTGCTTGCACCCGACCAACAAACTCCCCCGCCAGCAGCAGGGGCGGCGCTTGCACGCGCTTGCCAGGCGGACAGTTACGAAGACCTCTTGCAAGCGTTGGCCAATGCACGCCATGAGGTTGCACAGGCCTGGAGCTGGATATTCAATCAAGATCTGGAGATCACAAAATGAGCGGATTTTCGCAAGCGGGTGATACTATGCCCGACATTGTCATGGAAACACCTGATGGCGGCACCGTCAAACCGTCCGATTTTGCCGGACAGAAGCTGGTGGTATTTTTCTATCCCAAGGACAATACCCCCGGCTGCACGACCGAGGCGAAGGACTTCAGCGCCTTGAAGGATCAATTCGATGCTGCCGGTGCTGCATTGCTCGGAGTGAGCAAGGATTCGCCCAAGAAGCATCAAAATTTTATCGCAAAGCACGGTTTGACCACGCCGCTTGCCACCGATGATGCAGACAATGGCCTTTCCGATGCGCTTGGCATCTGGACCGAGAAACAGATGTACGGAAAGACCTATATGGGCATGGTGCGTTCCACCTATCTGGTCGGAACCGATGGCGTCATTGCGCAAGCCTGGAACAAGGTGAAGGTGAAAGGCCATGCCGAAGAAGTGCTGGCCGCTGTGCGCGCTCTTTAAAGAGACGTTGGCATGACAATCCAACCATCAGTTTCGTCCTCGATCCGCGCTGCCCTGTTGACGGCAGAGCCGCGCGCCAAGGTTATGGCTACACGCGATTTAGCGCGAAACTGGCGGCTTGGGCAGCTTGCTTACAGCTTCGACTGCGCAATGCCGGATGCGCCTGCGGCTCCGGACAAACCTGAATTGTTGCCTCCTGCGCAAATGCCGCGGCGAAAGGCCGGGTCAGGCAAGGGACGCATCGCTTTATGGCATGCGCTGGCGCATATCGAATTTGTCGCAATCGACCTTGCGCTGGATATGGCCGGACGCTTCGGCGAAGAAATGGGCCGAGATTTTGTCGACGATTTTCTGGCGATCGCCGCAGATGAGGCGATGCATTTCGCATTGCTTGCCCGCAAGCTGGAGGCACTGGACAGTTCCTATGGTGCGCTGCCAGCGCATGGGGGGCTGTGGCAGGCAGCATCAGAAACTGCGCATGATGTCCGCGCGCGGCTTGCCATTGTTCCTATGGTGTTGGAGGCGCGGGGTCTTGACGTCACGCCATCAACCTTGACCCGCGTAAGGGCGCAAGGAGACGAGCATGGCGCCAAAATCCTTGAGCGAATCCTTGACGATGAAATTCGTCACGTCGCAATCGGCACAAGACATTTCGTGAAATTGGCTGAAAATGATGGGGAATCCCCGCAAATTGCTTGGAAAAATCTGGTTCACAAGCATTTTAGAGGGGGGCTGAAGCCGCCATTTAACGACTCAGCGCGTGATGCAGCCGGTTTGTCGCTAGACTTCTATGGCGGTATTGCTTCGTAAAGATTTAACCCGATAACTCCATAATACACGAAACGCGGACTGGTTCCGCAGTTTCAAAAAGAATTCGAATTTTGGGCCAAGGGGGTCTGTGGTTTCGGGTTCTTTCAAAGGCGCAACAGCGTCGCCAAGAGGACGGGTCATTGATCGTATCACCAGGCGTTTTTAAGCTCGCCAAGAGCTTTGCAGTTACTTTTGCAGGTATTGTCGGCCTCGTCGCCGTTCCCGCTTCAGCAAATAGCTCGGCACCAGTAGACATCACCGAGCCTGTGCGTCAGGCGCAATCTGACAGCCTGACTTCGGGCGACACCCGGTTCCGTCAGCTGTTTGCCAGTTGGGAAGCACTGGATGATGCCGGTTCGAAAGCCGTCACGGTGCGCCCTGCAATTGCAATCCCCTCGCAAATGCCGCTTCAGGGTGCGCGTATGACCAGCGATTATGGCATGCGGACACACCCTGTTCTGGGCAAGCGCAAGAAGCATAACGGCATTGATCTGGCGGCCCCGACCGGCACGCCAGTCTATGCCACGGCAGACGGAATTGTTGGCAAGGCCAAGTGGTTTTCAAGCTATGGGCTTTACATCCGGATTGACCATGGCGCGAAGCTCGAAACACGTTACGCCCACCTTTCAAAGCTGGCCGTGGCGGCCGGCGAACGGGTAAAGAAAGGCGACGTGATCGGCTATGTCGGTTCAACGGGGCGCTCGACTGGTCCACATCTGCATTATGAAGTTCGTATTGATGGGCTTGCGGTCAACCCTATCCCCTACATGGTAGAGACGCAGGCGCAGCAGGAATTTGCTCTGGCGACCGGAACAGGTGGACAAGGCGGCGACTGAGCCAGATATTTGCGCGCGACCGAAGCAATCTCGCTTTGCTCACAAAGTTTCCCGTAAGAACGGGTTCGAACATTGGAGAGGATGTTCGTTTTGATAGGCGGCGGGTCAAACCGCCGCCTTTTTTCTTGTCGCCGAGACAGGAGTGGTTAGGCTCTTTTTCAACTCCGGCGCAATCATCTGGGATTGCAAGAATCGGCGAAAATGGAAGAGAGACGATGCATCCGACAACGCACGCGCAATCACGCCCCGATCATCCCGCTATCATCATGGCTGGCAGCGGCAAGACTATCACCTATGGCGAAATGGATCAGGCAGCGAACCAGTTTGCTCAGCTTCTCCGAGCCCGTGGTTTCGCCCCTGATGATGCCTTTGCAGTGCTGCTGGAAAACACCCACCACTACTTCACCCTTGTTTGGGGGTCGCAGCGGGCAGGCACCTTGCTGGTACCCATTTCGACCCGGCTTACCGCGCCGGAAATCGCATACATTCTCAAGGATAGCGAAGCTAGGCTGCTGATCACCTCTCCGCTGTTCGACAATGTGATGCCTGATATCCGATCCTCTTGCCCCGATCTCGAGATATTGACTGTCGGTGCAGGCAATGCTGGCGGGGACTTTGAGGAAGAGCTGACATCCCACTCGGCCGAACCAATTGACGATGAGCGCGCCGGCCTCAATATGCTGTATTCCTCAGGCACAACCGGGCGACCCAAGGGAATTCGCCCGGCACCGCCTGCCGATCCTGATCCCAAGGCGATGATCCCCTTTGTCGCCTTAGCCACTATGGGTGCAGGCATGCCGACCGATGGCAGCATGGTCTATCTATCCCCGGCACCACTTTATCATGCAGCACCCTTGGCTTGGTGTTCATCAGCCCAGCGACTGGGCGGGACCATTGTAGTGATGGAAAAGTTCGACCCAGAGGCCGCGTTGGCAGCAATCGAGAAATACAAGGTGACTGACAGCCAGTGGGTGCCCACCCACTTCGTCCGGATGCTCAAGCTCGATGAGGAAGTGCGCCAACGTTACGACTTGTCCAGCCATCAGCGGGCCTTGCATGCTGCCGCACCGTGCCCTGTGCCGATCAAACAGGCCATGATCGAATGGTGGGGCCCGATCGTGAATGAATATTACGCTGGATCAGAAGGCATTGGCATGACCTTGATCCGGGCAGCCGAATGGCTCGAGCACCCCGGCAGCGTGGGTCAACCCATCTATGGCAAGGTGCATGTGTGCGGCCCCGATGGAGAGGAATTGCCCTTAGGTGAAGACGGTTTGCTGTTCTTCGAAAATGATGTCTTGCCTTCCTACCATAATGACCCTGACAAGACGGCTGAGGCCATGCATCCCAAGGGGTGGATGACACTAGGGGACATCGGTCATTTCGATCAGGATGGATTTCTCTATCTGACCGACCGCAAGAGCCACATGATCATCTCGGGCGGGGTCAACATTTACCCCCAGGAGATTGAGAACCTGTTGGTCAGCCATGCAAAGATCATGGACGCAGCGGTGATCGGGGCGCCCGATCCGGATTTCGGAGAGAAGGTCGTCGCCGTGGTGCAGCCGGTCGATATGGCCGAAGCTGGCGAGGCGCTGGAGCAGGAACTGCGCGATTATCTCGAACCGCAACTGGCCCGGCTGAAACTTCCGCGCGAGTTCCACTTCCGCCCCGACCTTCCCCGCGAAGCCAATGGCAAGCTGTACAAGCGCGAGCTACGCGATGAATTCGCGGCCCGCGCAGCGCAGTGATCGCCCGCCAGGTGCTGATGTGACCCATATCCTGAACGAGGGTGATGCGCGCGCCATCATCGATCCCGAAAGCTATGCTGAATGGGACGGGTTGCTGGATCGGTTCGATGCTATCCGGGCAAGTGCGCCGGTCAGCTACGTACAGGCCGCACCGGGGTATCACCGCCCCTTCTGGCTGGTCACCGGCTATGATGCCGCGATGCAGATATCGAAGGACAATGCACGCTTTCTCAACCATCCCAAAACCACCGTGTTCTCGCTCGACAAAGGGGTTGAATTTGCGCGAGCAATGACCGGCGGCAGCGAGCATATGGTTGCAAGCCTGGTCACCATGGATGCACCCGAACACCCCAAGTACCGCAAGCTGACGCAGACCTGGTTCATGCCCAAGAATTTGGCCACGGTAGAAGCTGAAATCCGGCAATTGGCTGAACGGACCGCTGACGGGCTGGTATCAGCTGGCTCTCGGGTTGATTTCGTCAAGCAAGTCTCTGGCCCTTACCCGTTGCATGTCGTCATGCAGATCCTTGGCGTGCCGGAAGAAGACGAGCCGCGCATGTTGATGCTGACCCAGCAGATGTTCGGCGGTCAGGATGAAGACTTGAACCAGTCCGGTATGAAGGATATGTCGCCGGAGCAGATTACCCAGCTGGTGGCTGGCGCGGTCAAGGATTTCGAGCAATATTTTGCCGGGATCACAGCCCAGAAACGGGCCCATCCTACCAGCGATGTCGCCAGCACGATTGCGAATGCCCAGATCGATGGCGCTTTGCTCAATGACCGCGAAATGATGGGATATTACATCATTTTGGCTGCGGCAGGTCATGATACGACCAGCGCGTCGACCGCTGGCGCGATGTTGGCTTTGGCTCGCGATCCAGCTCAGTTTGCCCGGGTCAAGGCGGATCGCAGTCTGTTGTCCGGCATCGTCGAAGAGGCGATCCGCTGGACCAGCCCCGTACAACATTTCATGCGCACGGCTGCGTGTGATGTGGATGTGGCAGGGCAAAGAATTGCCCGCGACGATTGGATCATGATCAATTACGTGGCCGCCAATCACGATCCAGCGCAATTTGACAATCCGCGCACATTTGATGCTGCGCGATCGCCCAACCGGCATCTGGCCTTTGGCGCTGGGGCGCATCAATGTCTCGGGCTGCACCTGGCGAGGCTCGAAATGCGGTTGCTGTTTGAAGCCCTGCTGGACCGGATCGACACAGTCGATCTGGCAGGCGAACCACGGCGCGCAAAATCGACGTTCGTCGGAGGCCTCAAGACACTTCCGCTGACTATTCGACCCGCATAAGTGCGCTTGATGTCTCCAAGGTAATATAAATACTCGCATCTGTGTTTTATAATCGGCGCCGGGCAAAGAATAGCAAAGCAAGTACGATTTTTCTGTTATTTGTGCGCAACTTGTGTTAACACTGCGTTCATGGGAAAAGTCTTGGACAGGGTGGTCGCTGCTAGTGCGGCGCGGATTTTTGCGGGCCGAATTCTATGAGTCTGCTGGAAACTTATAATCTGCCGTTTGCAGTTGCCATCGCTCTTTTGGGCTTTGTGGCGGTCCTACAAATTCTTGGTGCTGGCGACATGTTTGGCGGTGATGCCGATGTGTCTCTTGATCTTGACGCCGACGTCAATGTCGATGGCGCTGATGCCATATCGGGCGACGGTTTCATGAATGGTCTGCTCAGCTTGATCGGACTGGGTCGGGTGCCGTTTCTGGTTTGGCTGACGCTGTTCCTGGTCGCCTTTGCCGCCATCGGCGCATCGGGTCAGGCCTTGGCGATCAGCCTATTGGGTGCACCGTTGCACACCGGGCTTGCAGGAGTGCTGGCCGCAGGCGCAACTTTGCCGGTCACGGGCATGCTGTCGCGACCGATTGGAAAAATGCTGCCCAAGGATGAAACCTCAGCAGTGGGGATCGACAGCCTGATCCGGCGCGATGCCGAAATTCAGCTCGGCAGCGCGACAGCCGGATCTCCAGCGCGATCCAAGGTGCTCGACCGGCATGGCCAGCCCCATTTCGTGATGGTCGAACCTCATGACAGCAATGCCACGCTCAACGAAGGAGAGACGGTTCTTCTGGTGCGGCGCGAGGGCGGCATTTTCTATGCCGTGCAATACGAAAACCCGCTGTTGGGCCTGAAATAACGCCCGGCATACAGCCGCGATCGGCGCCATGTAATGCGCTGCCGACGCACAGATCAATTGGACAGGAGGACTAATGCAATATCTTGATGTTTTAATCTGGGCCGGGATCGCAATGCTTGCGATTTTCGTGATCATCATCTCGATGACGATGCTCTATCGCCGCGCGTCGAAGGAAACCGCATTTGTGCGGACCGGTGTCGGCGGTGAAAAGGTGGTTATGAACGGTGGCGCTCTGGTGCTTCCGGTGTTCCATGAAACCATGCCGGTCAATATGAACACATTGGTCCTCGCGGTAATCCGCCGCGATAGCGAAGCGCTGATTACGCTCGACCGGTTGCGGATCGATGTAAAAGCGGAATTCTATGTCCGTGTGCGTCCGGACGCAGGCGCGATTGCAATGGCGGCACAGACGCTCGGTCACCGGACCATGCAACCCGAATTGCTCAAGGATCTGGTCGAGGGTAAATTTGTCGACGCGCTTCGTTCCGTTGCTGCGGGAATGAGCATGAATGAATTGCACGAACAACGCGCAGACTTTGTCCAGAAAGTGCAGCAGGTATCTTCCAATGATCTGGCGATGAACGGGTTGGAACTGGAATCGGTCTCGCTGACCGGTCTTGACCAGACCAGCATCGAGCATTTCAATGCCAACAATGCGTTTGACGCCGAAGGCCTGACCAAGCTGACCGAGCAGATCGAGGCGCGCAAGAAGCTGCGCAACGATATCGAACAGGATACGCGTGTTCAGATGGAGAGCAAAAATCTGGAAGCGGACCAGCGCTCGTTCGAAATCGGGCGGGACACCGAGTATGCCCGGCTCCAGCAGGAACGCGAAGTCGAAGTGCGCCGTGCCAGCCAGACATCGGAAATCGCTCGTGAACAGGCAGAGCGTCAGCGCGAGGCTGATGTCGCGCGGATCGAGGCGAAAAAGCAGGTGGATGCGCAGCAAATTGAAGCTGATCGGCTCGTCGAAGAAGCACGGATCGATCAACAGCGCGCGCTCGAAATTGCTCGGCAAGAACAGCAGATTGCCGTTCAGAACAAGTCGCGCGAGGAAAGCCAGGCCAAGGCTGAAGCCGATGCTGCGCGAGCCAAGGCAGTTGCCGCTGAGGAGCAGGTCTCAACGTCGCGAGAAAGCGAGATTGCCGAACGTCAGAAGAAAATCGAGCTGATCGAGGCCGCCAAGCAAGCCGAGCGTGAAGCGATCGGGATCAAGGTTGAAGCCGAGGCGGAGAAAGATGCCGCAACCAACCGTGCAGAAGCGGCTCGATTGGAGGCCAAGGGTGAGGCGGATGCAGAAGTTCTGCGTGCCGAGGCCAACCGCGTGCGGTTCGAAGTCGAAGCAGCAGGTCAGCAAGCCATCAACGAGGCTGCAAACATCTTGTCGATGGATCAGATCAGCCTCCAAACCAAACTGGCCCTGCTCAAGGTGCTACCGGAAGTTATCCGCGAAAGCGCCAAGCCGATGGAAGCGATCGACTCGATCAAGATCGTTCAGGTCGATGGGCTCACCAACAATGGCGGCGGATCGGGCAGTGGTTCAGGAGGTCCTGGCGCAGCAGCCGGTGGCTCGGGCAATCTTGCCAGCGATGCTGTCTCTGCTGCGCTCGCTTACCGGGCACAGGCGCCGGTGCTGGATGGACTGATGAAAGAGTTGGGCCTAAACGGTTCTTCGCTTGGCACGCTTGTTCAAGGAGCCACGGCGGAAGCGAAGGAGGGCGATGGCGCCACTCCAGCCGAACTCAGTTTTGATAGCGATGACAGATCTAACCGCGACGACCTTGGCGATGCGCCTGGCGACGGCTCGGATAAGGATGGGGTGGTCCCAGCCTGATCAACTGCCTTAGGCACAGTCGGTCACACAGATTGCCCCATAAACCCCGTTGCACTCGAAAGGTGCGGCGGGGTTTTGCTGTTTTACCCGAGCAGGCGCTGTGCCATTGCGCGCACTTCAGTGCCCATGTCCTCGCGCTCCAGTGCCAAGGCCAAAGTCGCTTCGACAAAGCCCAATTTGCTACCGCAGTCATAGCGTTTGCCTTGAAACGTCACGGCATGGAACGCCTGGCTTCCGATCATGCGCGCCATGGCATCGGTCAGCTGGATTTCTCCCCCGGCGCCCTTGCCCTGGCTTTCCAGCGTGCGCATCACTTCGGGCTGCAGAATGTATCGGCCTGATATGATCTTGTTCGACGGCGCCTCGTCCACGGGCGGTTTTTCGACAAGTCCGCGGACCTGTGTGAGCGTGCCGTGCTCTTCGCCTGGGTCAATCACGCCATAGCTTGAAACCTCTTCATGCGGCACTTCCAGTACGCTGATCAAATTACCGCCTACTTCTTCATAGGCGTCGACCATCTGCTTCATGCAACCAGTGCCACCCTTGTTGCCGATCATCAGCTCGTCGGGCAGGAAAATCGCGAAAGGCTCATCGCCAACAATTGCGCGTGCGCACCAGATGGCATGGCCCAGGCCCATTGGCACCTGCTGGCGAACCGTGATGATATCGCCAGGCGTGGCACGGGTCGGCTCCAACACACCCATGTCCTTGCCGCGTTCGCCCATGGTGCTTTCCAGCTCATAGGCAACGTCGAAATGTTCAACGATGGCGGTCTTGCCGCGTCCCGTGACAAAGATCATCTGTTCGATCCCTGCCTCGCGCGCTTCATCGACGGCATACTGGATCAACGGCCGGTCAACAATTGGCAGCAATTCCTTGGGGATCGCCTTGGTCGCGGGAAGGAAGCGGGTGCCAAGCCCGGCCACGGGAAAGACGGCTTTCTTGATAGGTTTGCGCTTGTTCATGACCAACAGCGATAGGGGCGCGACGTTAAACGCGTCAACCGCCCGTTTGCGCAAATTCATTCCTGCGCATCGCGACAACTTGCCAGTGATGCCGAATGCGGTAAGAGCCTGACATGGATAAACTTGTGATACGCGGCGGCAATCGCCTTTCCGGAACCATCCCAGTCTCAGGCGCCAAGAATGCGGCGTTGACACTCATCCCCTGCACTCTCTTGACCGAAGAGCCGCTGACGCTGCGCAATCTGCCGCGGCTTGCCGATATCGACGGCTTTCAGCACCTTATGACCCAGTTCGGCGTCTCGGTCAGTATTCAGGGCAAGCGGCCTGAGGATTTCGGCCGTGTCGTAACGTTTGAGGCATCGCGTCTCACTTCCAGCGTCGCCCCCTATGATCTTGTTCGCAAAATGCGCGCCTCGATCCTGGTGCTGGGGCCTATGCTGGCGCGCATGGGCGAGGCGACCGTTTCCATGCCCGGTGGCTGCGCGATCGGCAATCGTCCGATCGATCTGCATTTGAAAGCGCTGGAAGCTTTTGGCGCGACCATCGAAATGGCTCAGGGCTACGTCAAAGCCATTGCACCGGATGGCGGCCTGCCCGGCGGCGATTTCGACTTTCCGGTCGTTTCCGTTGGCGCCACCGAAAATGCCCTGATGGCAGCCGTTCTGGCCAATGGCACAAGCCGACTGTTCAATGCCGCACGCGAGCCGGAAATTGTCGACCTTTGCAATCTACTCGTGGCGATGGGTGCCGAAATTGAAAATATCGGGCAATCCGATCTGGTCATTCACGGTGCCAAGCGACTGAACGGGGCAACGTACAAGGTGATGCCCGACCGGATCGAGGCGGGTTCATATGCCTGCGCGGCGGCGATCACTGGCGGCGATGTCCGGCTCGAAGGGGCCAAGGCCAGCGACATGGCCTCCACACTTCATGCCATGCGCAACATCGGGATCGAAATCGATGAGGACCCCAAGGGTATTAACGTGCGCGCCAGTGGAGCTCTCAAGCCGGTCAATCTGACGACTGCCCCGTTTCCAGGGCTTGCGACTGACATGCAGGCACAATTGATGAGCTTGCTATGCAAGGCAGAGGGCACCAGCGTTCTGAAGGAAACAATCTTCGAAAATCGCTTCATGCACGTGCCGGAACTGAGCCGGATGGGTGCTACCATCGAAACAGAAGGCCGCACGGCTATCGTGAAAGGACCAGCGGACCTGACGGGTGCCGAAGTGATGGCGACCGATTTGCGCGCTTCGATGAGCCTGATTATCGCAGCTCTTGCGGCAGAAGGCGAAACGACCGTTAGACGCATCTATCACCTCGATCGCGGGTACGAGCGTCTGGAAGAAAAGCTGCAATTGGTAGGCGCAGATATTGAGCGCGTAGGTGACGATTAACCCGTCGGCTGGCGCGGCCACAATATGGGCAGCATCACCAAGGTCAAAGTCGTCAGGAACAGAAAAATGCCCTCAGCTGCCACGGCTTCAAAATAGGCCGCATTGGTTGCAAATCCTGGCAAGGCCGACCAGCTGGCCAATCCAATGGCAGTATAGACGATCAGCCCGGTAAGGGCCGCGCGAATAGCGTTGACCTTCGAACGGAAAAGGAACGCCAGATAAGTTGCAGACCAGACCGCTGCCAGCAGGATGAGTACGGCCCCTACCGCGCCGTCCTCCGAACCGAGCCGGAAACCATTAATCAGACAAAGCAAAGCAAGCAGAGCCGAACCTGCCAGAGCAGGGAGGAACAAAATATCTCTTGATGTGAACATGGAATGCAACCTTTCCAGAACTGAACTTTTGAGACAGCCGATGGCAAACGCCAGGCGTTCTGATGCAGGGATGTGATCAAATTCGTGAAGCATCGCGTCTGCCCATTCCCTGCGACTGGCGGGCATTATACGACGGCAAGCCAGGATAATGATTCCTGCTGCCGTCGGGATCGGGCCCGTCATGCCGGCGACCCCTTCGTTTGCATCTCGTTCTTGGCGCTGAATCGAGCCAAGCGATCATGTGCCAAATCGAGGCCGGACGGCGTCAACCTGTAATATCGACGAGGCTTTTGTGTGCCATTGTCAATTTCCCAACGCGACTCCAGATATCCGGCGTCAGCGAGCCGAATGAGAAGAGGATAAAGCGTTCCCGAATGCAATCCTGTCGCTTCGATCAGACTGTATCCATGATGCCATTGCGCTGGGGTCTTGCACAGAAACCAGAACAACACGATTGCTTGTTTTGATGAATGAGGGAGACGAGGCATAACTTAAATCTACATATGTAGAGTTTTATGTCAACTCTTGCCTGAATAAACGTTCCTAAACTTTGGGCAGTGCTGGTCGTCTCTTACTCCGGCGTTTGGTTGGCAACCAGCCAGACCCTGATTGCGCTAGCCAGGCCAGGTGGTCTCTCTGCTTTGATCCGTGCTTCGTCGATTTGCGCCACCAGCGCATTGATCGCGACGCCCTGCATTTCTGCCGCGCTGACCAGCATATCCCAAAACACAGGCTCGAGACTGATCGAGGTCTTGTGGCCAGCAATCTGGATGGACCGTTTGACCGGAGGGTGAAAAGGAGTGTCGGACATTCTGCTGGCCAGTGTTAGCCCGCTTTCCTACCAGCACAAGCGCTTCTGTCAGCGTCCGCCGGTGACATACAGACATTGGCCGGTGACCCAGCTGGCGGCGGGTGAAGCCATGTAAACAACGGCAGCGGCAATGTCCTGCGGTGTGCCATAGCGTTGCATGGGCACGCCGATCATCTCGAGCAGCTTGTCGCGCTGTTCGTCGGTTTCTGTGCCCATACAATCGTTGAAATTCTCAGTTGGTACAGGACCCGGCGCCACGGCATTGACCCGGATGGTCGGGGCCAGTTCAACCGAGAGCGTGCTGGTGAGGCTGTTAACAGCGGCTTTCGCTGCGCCATAGGGGCCGTTTTTCACCTGTGGGCCAAAGGCCGATCGAGACGAGATATTGACGATGGAGCCGCCGCTATCGCCCATTGCTTTGGCCGCGATGGTTGCGCCCATCCACACAGCCTTCAAGTTGAGGTCAATCTGTGCCGAAAACTGCTCTTCACTGGTGCGCGTCAAATAACGCGGTGATCCGTCAGGAATACCGCCGGCATTGTTGACCCAGATGGTCAGCTTGCCCAAATGCGAAACTGCCTGCTCTGCCAAGCGGGTCAGTGCTTCGCTGTTGGTGGCATCGGTTGCCACGGGAAGAGCGCGGCGGCCCAATCCCTCAATCTCGCGCGCGACATCATCAAGATCGGCTTGGGTACGAGAGGCAACAGCCACATCAGCACCGGCCTCTGCCAAAGCGATTGCGATGGCGCGTCCAATACCCTTGCCGGCGCCCGTCACTACCGCAACTTCGCCGTCCAGTTTGAATGCGTCGAGAATGCTCATTGTGCTCATCCGCCCTTTGCTTTCACTAATGTGAAGGCAGATGTTTGAGCCTTGCACGAAGCCAAGAACACTGGCGGATCAATTAGGTGCTGGTGCCTTTTTCAGGTCAACCCGCCCATAGAAGCATTAATACATGTGCTGGCCGCCATTGATGCTCATGGTTGAACCCGTGACAAAACCGCCCTCTTCAGCGCACAGAAATGCCACACCGCGCGCAATTTCCTCTGCGTGGCCAAGGCGGCCGACCGGGATCTTCGCCACAATCTTTTCCAGCACAGGCTCGGGCACAGCGGCGACCATATCGGTGTCGATATAGCCTGGGGCGATTGCATTGACGGTCACGCCAAACTTTGCGCCTTCTTGGGCCAGCGCCTTGGTGAAGCCGTGGATGCCGGATTTGGCAGCGGCATAATTGACCTGACCATATTGCCCGGCTTGACCGTTGATTGAGCCAATGTTGACGATGCGGCCCCATTTGCGCTCACGCATTCCGGGAAAGCATGCTTTGGCCATATTGAAACAGCCGCCAAGGTTGATGCGCATTACTTCGTGCCAATCATCATAACTCATCTTGTGCAGAGTTCCGTCACGCGTGATGCCTGCATTGTTGACTACGATATCGACTGGGCCCAATTCCTCGGCGACCTTGGCGCACCCGGCAACGCACGCCTCATGGTCGCCGACGTCGAATTTGAAAGAAGGAATGCCGGTATCGGCTTTCAACTGGTCGGCAGCGGCATCATTGCCAGCGTAATTGGCCGCGACAGTGAAGCCATCTGCTTTAAGGTGTTCGCAGATTGCGCGCCCGATGCCACGGGTTCCTCCGGTTACGATGGCGACACGTGACATTGCATTTCTCCCAGCAGATTCTGATAGTTCGGTGAGAGTAACGAAGCCGTAGCGTCAAGCAAACACAATTCAGGTGAAAACGAATGCCCGGCTCATGGCCGTTACGGTAGGAGCCGCGAAGCACCCCTCCATATACCAATGAAGCAAGGTTTCGCGATGCGAGGAAGCTTGGCACCAATCGGCCAAATGATCAGAAGCGGAACTGGGTCCCGACATAGACAGCCTGACTGTCCTGGGCTGGATCGACCAGCGGTGACAAGCGATCACGTTCTTGCGACAAACGAACGCCGGCCGTCACATTCAGATTGGGCGAAAGACGGTAGGCGCCGCCCAGATCGACCGTTTGCGATCCCAAACCTTCCAGCGTATCCGCCGAACGGCCCGCTTTGCCCTTGTCCTTCAAGGCAATGCGCGGTTGGAACCGGCTTGGTTCATCAGTCGCAGTCGCCTGCGCAGGAGCAAAACTGGCTAGGTCAGGCATGCTGACATTGCGGACAGTTTTGGGCAGTGCAACTGTTCGGTCGATGGGCCGCGCGAAGCTTTGATAATCACGAGAGATGCCCAGATCGTAACGCGTCTTGGCAATTGCGGCTATGCCGGCGCTGGAACCAGGAGCCTGCTCGATCGCTGAGCGAAATGAAATCGCCCGCGCCGTGTCATCATCAACCCTGACGGCGACGGTTACAGTCCGTTGCTTGTCAGCCACGGTACCTGCTGGCGTGAAACGCATTCCCTTGGTTCTCGCACGGTCGGCAACGCGCTTGGCCAGCTCAGGATCAACCGCAGCTGGGGTGAAAAAGCCATGCGAAGCGGATGAGAGACCATCTGGCGAATTTGAAAAAGCCGCGACAGCAAGGCCTGCGGTTGGCGCGCCAAAAGTCAGTCCGGCAGCAGCCAGCAGCAAGGGAAGCTTAAAGCCCTTTTTCGCTTTGCTGGAGATTGCCGAACTCATTTTCAGTCAAACCTTCCCGGAACACTATCTTATCTCGCTAGAGCCAAAACCCTGAACCATTGATGACCGTTTTGGTTTCCCAATGGGTCTAAGCAACAGCGAATCGGGTCGCTAGCGTATGTCCGAATGGTAGGCCTCCAACCACCGGCGAAGCAATCTTTTGTTTGAGAATTTTGCAAGTGAGGCGGTATATGTTGCGTCAGGCACACAGAATCTCGTCCATCTGACATTTGCGACTCGGAATGTTGGTATGAAACCCGCATTTTCTTTGCATTATCTATGCAGCTAGCAGGTGGCAGACACCTGATCCCTGCCTGATCAGCCACGCTTCGGCATTCAGCAAAGGTAAAGCGCGAGGCGTCCTTAGCTTCATCGCTCAGTCTTGTATTGGGCCTTGCTGAGGCCAAAGCTGTAGCACGCCCGACGGGCTCAACGAGATCGGGAGTGTTATTCCTTCGGGGAACGCGCACGTCTCCCCGCTTGCCGCGCACGGTGGGGCGGCTATAGAGCTTGCACACGATTTTTGAGGAATACGGAAACACATGAGCGTTCTGAAGACCATCTCTAGCCATCCGGCCCGTTTCGCACTGGCTCTTGCTTCTCTGGCTGCCCTTTCGGCTTGCGGTGGACGTGAACGTCCGGACGCCGATCTTGCAGCCTCGCAAGTGACTACGATCGGCGTTAACTCCTATCTCTGGCGTTCCTCGCTCGAAACCGTCAGCTTTGCGCCTTTGCTTCAAGCTGACAGCGCCGGTGGCGTCATCGTAACCGATTGGTATGCCAACCCGACAAATCCGGGCGAGCGGGTGAAGATCACAGTGGTGATCCTGGACCAAGACCTGCGCGCTGATGCGCTGCGAGTGGCTGCCAGCCGTCAGGTTGCGCAAGGTGGTGGCTGGGTGGATGCACCTGTGCAGGCTGCCACGGTGCAAAAGCTCGAAGATATCATCCTGACCAAGGCGCGCGATTTGCGCCGCCAGGCCGTCACCGACTAAATTTCTTCCCTCAGCGGGGACATGATGACCGATACGCGTTTTGATCCGTCACAATCTGACGGCCGTTGGCAAGCTGCCTGGGACAAGGCCGGCACGTTCAACGCGGACAGCAATTCCCCCAGGCCCAAAAGCTATGTGCTGGAGATGTTTCCTTATCCATCAGGGCGCATCCATATGGGGCATGTGCGCAATTATACCATGGGCGACGTGCTGGCCCGCTATAAACGCATGCGCGGCTTCGAGGTTTTGCACCCGATGGGCTGGGACGCTTTCGGCATGCCTGCGGAAAACGCCGCGATGGAAAAAGGTGTGCATCCCGGCGGCTGGACCCGGCAGAATATCGAAACGATGAAGGCCCAGCTCAAGCGCATCGGATTTGCGCTGGACTGGAGCCGCGAGTTTGCCACATGCGACCCGGAATATTACGGCCACGAACAAGCGCTGTTTCTCGATTTGTATGAAGCAGGACTGGTCTATCGCCGGTCAAGCGAAGTAAATTGGGATCCGGTCGACATGACCGTGCTCGCCAATGAGCAGGTAATCGATGGCAAGGGCTGGCGCTCTGGCGCCGAGGTCGAAAAGCGCAAACTTGATCAGTGGTTTCTCAAGATAACGCATTTTGCCGAGGACCTTTTGCAAGGGCTGGACGGATTGGACGGCTGGCCCGAGAAAGTTCGCCTGATGCAGGAGAACTGGATCGGCAAGAGCCAGGGTATCGAATTCTCGTTCGATCTGTCCAACGGTGAAAAACTGCCAGTCTACTCTACCCGCCCGGACACGATCTTCGGCGCGAGCTTTGTCGCCGTTGCGGCCGACCACCCGGTTGCGCAGGCTGTGGTCGCAGCAAGTGATGCTGCGCGCGAATTTGTCGACATGTGCAAGCGCGGCGGTACGACGGCGGCTGAACTGGAAACAGCCGAAAAACAGGGTTTCGAAACCGGAATTACCGCAAGGCATCCCTTTACCGGCGCGCCACTACCGGTCTTCATCGCGAACTTCGTCTTGATGGATTACGGCACCGGTGCAGTGATGGGCGTGCCAGGGCATGATCAGCGCGATTTTGAATTCGCAACCAAATATGATCTGCCGATTGAGCGCGTTGTCGCCAGCGATCCAAACGCTGCCGACAAGCCCTTTGCGGGCGAAGCAGAATCTGGCGATGGTGTGATCGTCAACTCCGATTTTCTCGATGGCAAGTCTGTTGACGATGCCAAAGCTGATGTGATCTCCCGCGCCGAACAGGCTGGTTGGGGACAGGGAACCACCGTCTGGCGCTTGCGCGATTGGGGCATTTCCAGGCAACGCTATTGGGGCACACCCATACCGTTCATCCATTGTGATGTCTGCGGTGTGGTGCCGGTGCCCAAGGACCAATTGCCGGTCACTCTGCCCGAAGACGTCGATTTCCAGACGCCGGGCAATCCGCTGCTGCGCCATCCCACTTGGAAGCATGTTGATTGTCAGCAATGCGGTGGCAAGGCGGCGCGGGAAACGGACACGCTTGATACCTTCACGAATTCGAGCTGGTATTTCCTGCGGTTTGCCAGCCAACCCGATGACAAGCCCTTCGACGCTGAAGAAGTGGCCAAATGGCTACCGGTTGAGCAGTATATTGGCGGGATCGAGCATGCGATCCTGCATCTGCTCTATGCCCGCTTCTGGACGCGAGCGCTTCAGCATATCGGCTTGCTCAATTTTGCCGAGCCCTTCGCGTCGCTGTTCACGCAGGGCATGGTCACACATGAAACGTATTATCGGCAAGACGGTGGCCGCGCGATTTTCTTCACACCCGATGAAATTGAAAGGGGCGGGGACTCCGCGACGTTGAAAGCTGACGGTGACCCGGTCGATATCGGGCGCGTCATCAAGATGTCCAAGTCGAAGAAAAATGTCGTCGATCCGGACAACATCATCGACAGCTACGGCGCGGATGCGGCGCGGTGGTTCATGCTGTCTGACAGCCCGCCTGAACGGGACCTTCCCTGGTCTGAGGCCGGCATCGAAGGCTGCGCGCGCTTTGTTCAGCGCCTGTGGCGCTTGTTCGAAACAGCAGGTGGGCCTGTCGAGGGTGAAGACAAAGCCCTGGAGCGTAAGGCACACCAGACCATCGCTGCAGTTGCCGACGATATTGAAGCCCTGTCTTTCAATAAAGCCGTCGCCAGGCTCTATGAACTGACTGGTGCTGCGGAAAAGGCCGCGCCCAGCGCATCCAGGGATTTCGCGATTCGGACCATTTTGCTTCTGGTTGCGCCCATGATGCCGCATCTGGCTGAAGAAGCTTGGGCAAAAATTGGTGATGCCGAAACTGACGGGCTGATTGCTGACGCTCCATGGCCCGAAGTCGATCCCGCCATGTTGGTCGAGGACGAAGTGACCATCGCGATCCAGCACAAAGGCAAGCTGCGTGATACGATCACGGCCGCCAAGGGTATGGCCAAGGATGATCTCGAAGCGCTTGCACTGGCCAGCGAGAAGGTCCAGCGGTCAATCGATGGAGCCGCTGTTCGTAAAGTGATTGTTGTGCCCGACCGTCTGGTCAATATAGTCACCTGATGTCGAAGCATATGCACCCATCTGCTCACTTGGCCCGAAATGGTCTGTTGGCCCTCGGTTTGCCGCTCATACTCTTGTTGACCGGATGCGGTGGCCTTCAGCCTCTATACGGCAATGCCAGCAATGCCCGGCTGGCTCAGAATTTGGCTGACGTACAAGTGTCCTCCATTCCAGGCCGTGCAGGATGGCTGGTCCGCAACGCACTGACCGATCGATTGGGTGTGGCTGGAGAAGCCGGCGCCCGATATCAGCTTGATGTGCAATTGGACGATTCATTGCAGGGGCTTGGCGTCCTGAATGATGATACGATTACGCGTGAACGTCGAATTTTGCGTGCTCGCTATCAGCTGACAGATACCAGTACGGGCACGATCTTGCTGGATGCCAGCACTGGTTCGGATGCCGGTATTGATGTGGTGTCGAGCGAATACGCGACGATTGCGGCGGAACAACGCGCGCTTGAAAATCTCGCGCTAAATATCGCCGACCGCATGGTGACGCAGATATCACTGACTTTGCGCCGGAATGGTGAGGCAGTTCACGCAGGCGAGACTGACCCGGCCAATCCGGCACCTGATATGGACGTGGTCGGCGAACAGTGAAAGCAACACAGCGCGATTTCAACACCATCGCCAATCGGGCAGCGCAGCAATGTTCGATCTTCTTTTTCTGTGGTCCCGACGAAGCAGGCGCGTCCGCTGCAGCCGGTCGCATTATCGAGGAGATAGGCGATGCCGGCGAACGTCTGGATATGTCAGGCGCAGACTTGCGCAAGGATCCCGCCAGCTTGGGTGACGAGGCGCGCTCGTCCTCCTTGTTCGGTGACAAGCGGCACATTCTGGTGCGGGCCAGTGGCGATGAGGCCCATGATGCACTGAAGGCCCTGATCGATACCGGCGATGCTGGTGCAGGCGACGCGGCCCCGGTATTGGTGGTGGCGACGTCTGCGACAGACAAATCGCGCACGGCAAAGCTCCTCGAAAAACGCAAGGACGCACTCGTGGCCATGTTCTGGCCGCCCGATCTTTCATCTGTAACCGTGTCGGTTCGCGCAATGGCGGATGCAGCTGGGTTGCGGCTCAATGGAGAATTGGCCGAACGCATAGCACGCGGGTCGGGGCTGGATGTGCGCTTGGCCCAATCTGAAGTGACTAAACTTGCGCTGTATTGTGATGCCTCACCTCAATCTCCTCATACAGTCGAAGCCGCTGATATAGATGCAATTGGCGCTGCGACTGAAGAGGATGGCTTTATGCCGCTGGTCAATGTCGTCCTTTCCGGAGATGCCAAGCGGGTGAGCCGCGAATTGGACCGGATGCGCGAACAAGCGATGAATCCGGTCGGCCTATTGCTTGCGATCGAACGGCGTGCCGCACAATTGACGCAGATCACTGCACGGCTTGGCGGTCAAGGATCTCTCGACAAGCTCAATCGCGGGGAAAAGGCGCAACTTGGCATTTTCTTTCGTGAAGAACGCGAAATCCGCAATCAGCTTGGCAAATGGCCTCGGCGAAAGCTCGACTTGCTCAGTACAAAATTGATCGGACTGCACCGCGCCCTGCTGACGAACAGTCAGTCGGCGGAATTGTTGCTGTCCCAAGGGATTATCGAAATCACCCGATTTGCAGCGCGGCGATAGCCAAGGGGCGCTGTGCGCACGATGACAGTGCTTTAATTGTGCATAGAATTCGGACGCGATTAATCTGGGCGCCATTACCGACTAGGGTAAAGTCTGGCATCGGGATAGGTCGTCAATGAACAAGCCTTTTGGCTCATCCAGCGAATTTGTAGAGGCAAAATCCGCCTCTGCGCCTATTGAGGCGGTCGCTGCTGTGCCCAGTGGAATTGTCGGCGCGCCTTCGCTGGAGCGACGCCGACTTCGGTTTTATGCTGGAATGATGGCCGGAGACCTGGTCACGATTGTGGTCGCGTTTCTTTTTGCAGGACTGCTCTACGAAGGGAGTTGGCTGGGGACCAGAGCAGCTATGCAAGGGCAATTGTTGCTCCCGATTTTCTACACCATCGCCTTCTACAACCGGACGTATTCTTCCCGTGTGTTGATCGATCCAAGGTTGGCCATGCGCAAAGCGAGCATGGCCCTGGTAGTCGCAGCCGTCCTGCTCAATTTCGTGGCTTTTTACACCAAATCCAACGCAGAATTCTCTCGCGGCAGCTTTACGCTTGGGTTGCTTTTCAGTCTTTTCGGTCTGGCGTTGGCAAGGTGGCTTGCGACCCGGATCGTGCAGATCTTGTGGCAGGGTGTCGTACAGAACCAGATGGTGGTCGCCGATGGGGGTCCGCAATTCCATTTGGAAAATGCTCAGCGCATAAATGCCGAAGAAGCCGGGCTTCGCGCTGATCCCGAAGACCCGTATATGCTCGATCGTCTTGGCCGTTTGATGCGCAATCAGGATAGAGTAGTCATCAGCTGTCCCTCAGAACGGCGGGCAAAATGGGCCTTTGTCCTAAAGGCGGCCGGTGTGAGGGGAGAGCTCGTGAGCGAGCCAGCTCATGCGCTCGGTGCGCTTGGGGTTATCCGGTATGAAGCGCTGGATCGGACCACGCTGATTGTGTCCACCGGGCCGCTTGCATTGCAGAGCCGGGTGATCAAGCGCGGTTTTGATATCATTGTCGCGAGCTTGGCTCTGATTGCCCTTTTGCCCATCCTTTTGTGGGCCGCTTTACGGATCAAGTTTGAGGATGGAGGGCCGGTACTGTTTGCCCAGCGCAGACTTGGGCGCGGCAATAGGTTTTTCAATATGCTCAAATTTCGATCGATGTCAGACTCGTCATGCGACAAGGACGGCACAAGCTCGACTGCGAGAGACGATCAACGTGTCACGAAGATCGGGGCCCGTTTGCGCTCCACCAGCGTGGATGAATTGCCGCAGCTCGTGAATGTTCTCCGCGGAGAAATGTCCCTCGTCGGCCCGCGGCCGCATGCTTTGGGATCTCGCGCCAACAACAAACTTTTCTGGGAAGTCGATGGGCAGTATTGGCAACGCCATTCGCTCAAGCCTGGCATGACAGGTCTTGCGCAAGTGCGCGGGTATCGCGGAGCGACCGAGTGCGAGGACGATTTGACTCAACGGCTGCAGTCGGACCTGGAATATATCGAGGGCTGGTCACTGATCCGCGACATCCGGATTATCTGGCGAACATGGCATGTTCTACGTCACGACAAGGCCTACTGATCGACCGTATCGCTTTTCGAAACTCATTCTATTGAGGTACGGTAAAACTGCCCGTGACCCGCCCATCGCTGCCGGTTGAGGTGGATACGCCAGAACTTCCGCTCGCCGATCCGTCGACGCTCGAAACGCCGCTTTGCAAGTCAATCACAAGCCGGCCGCCATTCAGCGTATCACCGCCGCGCCGTAATCGCACGTTGCCAGCCATGGTGATGATCCGGCGGTTGAAATCATACACAGCGACATCTCCTGTGGCTGCCTCGTCACCGCGCGTGACCTGAACGCCACCTGTGGCCGTGATACGCTGGATGCTGAGCGATCCCGCGTCACTGAAATTGACCAATGTTCGCGCTGAACGAACACGCAATCCGGCTTGGGTGATATCGACGTTGCCCGAAAGCACCACGCGGTTCTGCCGGTCCTGTAATTCGATCCGGTCGGCGGCGTAGTTTACCGGTGCGTTGGAATTGTGAGCTGCAATGGCCTGGGCGTGCAACTGCATCCCGCCCGCAGCGGCAAGAGTCACGCAGAAGGCGGCAATTCCCGAGCGCAAGCCAGTTTTCACCAAGGGAGAAAGTGAATGGTTCCAACGCGATGGCTTGGCAGATGTGCTCATGGTATCCTCAGCTTTCCAGGCGTCATGCTCATTCGCGCATTGCCTTCCAATGTAATGATGCGCTCTTCCAGATCACCGCGCAATTCGCGCGCGGAAAATGTTCCCGCTGGAACCACGCCTTCAACGCCGCTGTCGCCGATCATGGTCTGCTCATCAAGATCAATCGAGACACCTCGGGCCACCATCGAGTAGCCGTCAGTCGCAGTGAAACGCACCGGACCGATGACCGAGACTACATCCTGTTCGATATCGAAAGCGCCGCCCTGTGCGCCGACGCGCGCAGGCCCATCGGACAGGACCATCAGCGCCATCAGATCACTCATCCTCACGACCCCCTCACTGCTGGATCGCTGGACGGCTTCGCCCGCAGTCAGGGTGAAAGGACGGCCATTATTGTCCTGGCCGCGATACATGGCATTGTCGACGCTCAGCCGCTCATCGATCATCGCCACCTTGTTCCGGTCGAGCAGAAAGCTGACTTCGCCCCGCGGACTGAGCGGGGTGACAACCATAAGTGCAGCCACCACGCCCACTGCCATGGGAAGCAATCGGGCAAGCCAACGAACAAGCGTATCATGTGAACCGCCGGGCGCAGCAAAATGCTGACGCTTGCCGCGAAGTTCCTTTGCCCGCTCTGTTTCTATTCGTCGCTTGATGACCATGGCTCGATACTAACGCGCGAAACCCTTATTCGTGGCTGAATATATCGCGGTCTTCCCAGCCTGCGATATCCAGCCGTGAACGGGTGGGAAGAAAATCGAAACAGGCCTGAGCCATTTCCATGCGGCCTTCGCGCTCCAGCCTGAGGATCAATTCTTCGCGCATCCGATGCAGGAAGCGCACGTCGCTCGCGGCATAATCACGCTGCGCGTCGCTCAGATGTGGGCCGCCCCAATCGGAGGATTGCTGTTGCTTGGAAATGCTCTCGCCGAGCAATTCATCGACCAGATTTTTCAGTCCATGACGGTCGGTATAGGTGCGCACCAACTTGCTGGCGATCTTGGTGCAGAACACAGGCGCGGCCATTACGCCGAGATAATATTCAATCGCTGCCAGATCGAACCGTGCGAAATGGTATAGCTTGATCCGATCGGGATCCGCCAGAACCGCTTTCAGATTGGGCGCGTCATAGGTGCTGCCGGGGCTGAAACGCACGAGATGTTCGTCTGGCCCGCCATCGCTAATCTGAACCACGCACAAGCGGTCACGCCGGGTCACCAGACCCATGGTTTCCGTATCGATGGCCAGCGGGCCATCGCCCAAAACGCCTTCGGGCAGGTCTTCTTCATGAAAATGCACTGTCATAGGTCCATCGCCTTAGGCCGATTGGGGAAAGAGGGGAAGGGGTGGTGACATTGCAGCGAAACAGAGCCTAGCATGGGTCATGACCCAAGAGGCAATTCCCGAGAGCTGGAAGTCCGCTCTCGCCCCTGTTCTGGACACGCCGGAGGCGCGCAAGCTGGGCGGCTGGCTGCGCGCTGAAGAGGATGCGGGAAAAGTGGTCTACCCCCCGCGCGGGCAACGGTTGAATGCGCTTGCGCTGACTCCACTCGATGCGGTGAAGGTGGTGATCCTGGGGCAGGATCCGTATCACGGGCCGGGCCAGGCGCATGGACTGTGCTTCTCGGTCGCCGATGGGGTCAAGGTGCCGCCTTCGCTGGTTAATATCTACAAAGAGTTGGAGAGCGATCTGGGCATTCCGCGCCGCGAAACTGGCAATCTGACAGGATGGGCGCGCCAAGGCGTGCTGTTGCTGAACAACACGCTGACGGTGGAGGCGGGCAGGGCGGGCAGCCATGCCGGGCGCGGATGGGACGCGGTGACCGATGCCTGTGTGCAAGCAGTGGTGGACCGTGGCGGGCCATGCGTGTTCATCCTGTGGGGCAGCCATGCGCGCAAGAAAGCGGGGCGTGTTGCAGGCCTTGGCAAGCAAGCCGATCAATTGGTGCTGACCAGCCCGCACCCCAGCCCCTTGTCCGCCTATAATGGCTTTTTCGGCTCAAAGCCTTTCAGCCAGACCAATGATTTTCTGCGCGAACACGGCTTGCCCCCGGTGGATTGGTCGGCATGACGCAGGATGAAGCCCGCGCCGCTTTGCGGTCCCGGTTGCAGGCGCTGGAGGCAGAGGCGAGCGCCAACTCCGATTCGCGCGATACGGTGGAATTGCAGCAGGACAGCGTTGGGCGCCTCAGCCGGATGGATGCGATGCAACAACAAGCGATGGCACAAGCGACAGAGCGCCGCCGCGATGCAGAGCGGGCGCGGATCGCATCCGCCTTGCAGCGACTGGAGGAAGGCGAGTGGGGCTATTGCCTCAAATGCGGCGAGGAAATTGCCGAGGCTCGGCTACAGCACGACCCCAGCGTGCCGCTTTGTGTGGGGTGTGCAGGGTGAGGCGCGCTGCGCGTGATCGCTGGCGAGCCAGTTGCGGGCGTTGGCTGGAACTCTTAGTCTGGACAAATGAGACCAATCGAAAAACTGCCACCCCAGTTCAGACTCTTTGAGAAAAAGGGTGGCGTGTTAGAGTTTGCGGTATTTGAGGATTGTGACGGCGGAGACGAAGAAATTTTTGAAGGGATAGTAAGCGCAATCCCGAGCCGATATGAGATCGAATCAGAGGTTCTCCGAGGCCAAGGTTATCGAAAGATCAGCGAGCGCAAGTTCTTTGGCGATTGGTATGACTTTGAACGAGGAGACCTTCTAAAGAAGGGCCATCACACCACTGTTCGCGGAGGCACAATGATAGATCCGCCGCTAAGAAAACTGGACAAAGTGAGGTTTGAATCAGGAGTTGCTGATTTGCCTGATATCGGCGGGGGCGGTCAGTTCGCTTACGCGTTTAGTCATCCGCCGTATGGATTGTCTGGGCACCCCAGCGAAATTCAAACTGTCTTTGAGCAGATTAGGGATTACATTCTCCCACCTGAAGAAATGAGCATCATTTACGATTGGAGCAACCCACAGCTGCCGAAAGTATCCAAATTCTTCGAAGCTGGTTCGGAATGGTGGGGGATGTTTCTTTTCAGCATATATGTTCCTGCAATGCGGAAGCTGACAATTATTGCCGGCTCGACCAGCGACTGAGCGCGATGTCCGGGCGGGTCCCTCCCCAAAAAACCGTCACCAAGCAGAATTCTACCTCGGCAGTTCGCTCGCGCCCATCAGCGCCTCGTCGACGCTGCGCGCGCATTGGCGCCCCTCACGGATGGCCCAAACGACCAGTGACTGGCCGCGTCGCATGTCGCCGCAAGCGAACACTTTGTCGCGGCTGGTGGCGTAACGCTCGGTATCGGCAGCAACATTGCCGCGATCGGTCAGATCAACGCTTGCCTGATCGAGCAAACCAGCTTTCTTGGGGCCCACAAAGCCCATCGCCAGCAGGATCAGATCAGCTTCGAGAGTGAATTCGCTGCCTTCCACTTCCTGCATCTGGCCGCCTTTCCATTCGACCCGGACGCACTCCAGGCCGGTGACAGTTTCGCCGTCGCCCACCACACGCTTGGTCAGAACCGCCCAATCGCGCTCAACACCCTCTTCATGGCTGGACGAGGTGCGCATTTTCAGCGGCCAATCGGGCCAGGTCAGGGCCTTATCTTCCTTCTCGGGAGGTTGCGGCATGATTTCCAGCTGAGTGACGCTTTTCGCGCCTTGACGGTTGGAGGTGCCAACGCAGTCGCTGCCAGTATCGCCGCCGCCGATCACGACCACATGCTTGCCTGTGGCAGTCAAAGTGCCGCGCGGTGCGGCACGCACTTCATCGTCGCCCGCATTACGCTTGTTCTGCTGCGTCAGGAATTCCATCGCCAGGCGCACGCCGGGCATTTCCGAGCCGGGGATCGCCAGTTGACGGGCATCTTCCGAGCCGCCCGACAGCACGATCGCGTCGAAGTTTTCCTCAAGGCTCTTGAAGGACACATCAACGCCGACTTCCTTGGAGGTTTTCAGCTCCACGCCTTCAGCTTCCATCTGGGCCGCACGCCGATTGATCAGCGTCTTTTCCATCTTGAAATCGGGAATGCCGTAACGCAGCAATCCGCCGATCCGGTCACTCTTTTCAAACAGGGTCACGCTGTGCCCCGCGCGCGCCAATTGCTGGGCGCAGGCCATACCTGCCGGGCCTGAGCCGACAACGGCAACGGATTTGCCGGTCTTCTTTTCGGGCACCTGCGGCTCGATCCACCCCTCTTTCCATCCGCGATCGACAATTGCGCATTCGATCGATTTGATGGTGACGGGCTGGTCAACAATGTTGAGTGTGCAGCTTGCCTCGCACGGAGCGGGGCACACGCGGCCGGTGAATTCGGGGAAATTGTTGGTCGAATGCAGCACGTCGAGCGCATTCTTCCAGTCACCTTCATAGACCAGATGGTTCCAATCCGGGATGATGTTGTTCACCGGGCAACCGTTGTGACAATAGGGGATGCCGCAATTCATGCAGCGCGATGCCTGGCCTTTCAGTGTGTCATCATCGGGCTGGACCACGAATTCGCGGTAATTGCCGACCCGCTCCTTGGGATCGAGATAATCACGCTCGCGGCGATCAAGTTCGAGGAAGCCTGTTTCTTTACCCATGTCTCTTACTCCGCCGCCACTGATGCGGCTTCTTCGCGCTCTGCTTCAAGCGCTTTGAGCGCCCGAGCGTAATCGCGCGGCATTACCTTGACGAATGCACCCAGCGCCTCGTCCCAATTGTCGAGCAGATGCGCGGCCCTGGCGCTCCCGGTGTGCAGCTTGTGCCGCTCAACCAGAATTTTCAGCCGTTCTGCATCATGGCGCAGCATGTCGCCCATGCCGAAATCATTCACCGAGCTGGGGCGCTGATGCGGCCGTCCGGTGCCTTCATCTGCATCGGGCCCAGCGGAAATCGGCATCAAGTCGACCTGGGCTGGATTGACCAGATTTTCGAACTTGCCCTCAGGGTCGTAGACATAGGCGATGCCACCGGACATGCCCGCAGCAAAGTTGCGTCCGGTCTCGCCCAGCACCACCACGACGCCGCCGGTCATGTATTCGCAGGCGTGATCGCCAGCGCCTTCGACCACAGCAATCGCGCCGGAATTGCGCACCGCAAACCGTTCGCCAGCCACACCATTGAAATAGGCCTCGCCCGCAATCGCGCCATACAGAACGGTATTGCCGACAATGATGTTTTCGCTCGGGTCGCGTCCCACATTGGCGGGCTGCTTCACAATGATCCGGCCACCCGACATACCCTTGCCGACATAGTCATTCGCATCACCGGTCAGATCAAGCGTCACGCCGTGCGCCAACCATGCGCCAAAGCTTTGTCCCGCAACACCGGTCAGATTGATGCGGATGGTGTCGGGCTTCAACCCTTCATGGCCATAAGCCTTGGCGATTTCACCCGACAGCATCGTACCAACCGTGCGATTGACGTTACGGACCGTGGTGTCGATCTTGATCGGCTCACCTTGCGTAATTGCCGGCCGGCATGTGGCAATAAGTTCATTGTCGAGCGCGCCCGCCAGGCCGTGGTCTTGCGTTTCGGTGTGGAACAGCGAAGCGCCTTCGGGAATGTCGACCGTGTGCAGCAGGCGCGACAGGTCAACTCCGTCAGCTTTCCAGTGACGGTGCACGCGGCGCATATCCAATCGGTCGACGCGGCCCACCATTTCCTCGACGGTGCGAAAACCCATTTCGGCCATGATCTGGCGCAACTCTTCTGCAACGAAGAAGAAGTAATTGATGACATGTTCCGGCGTGCCGGTGAAGCGCTTGCGCAGAACCGGGTCCTGCGTTGCAACGCCAACAGGGCAAGTGTTGAGGTGGCACTTGCGCATCATGATGCAGCCTGCCGCAATCAGCGGAGCTGTGGCGAAACCGAACTCGTCAGCGCCCAGCAAGGCGCCAATGGCAACATCGCGGCCAGTGCGCAGGCCGCCATCGACTTGCACCGCAATGCGGCTGCGCAGATCGTTCAACAGCAAGGTTTGCTGGGTTTCAGCAAGGCCGATTTCCCATGGCGAACCGGCATGGGTGAGGCTGGTCAGCGGAGAGGCTCCGGTACCGCCTTCATAACCAGAAATTGTGACATGATCCGCGCGCGCCTTGGAAACACCGGCGGCAACCGTGCCCACACCCACTTCAGACACCAGCTTGACCGAAATGCGCGCCTCTGGCTGCACATTCTTCAAATCGTGGATCAGCTGAGCGAGATCCTCGATCGAATAGATGTCGTGGTGCGGTGGCGGTGAAATCAGGCCAACACCCGGCGTCGAATGGCGAACCGCGCCAATGCGCTTGTCGACCTTATGGCCGGGCAATTGCCCGCCTTCACCCGGCTTTGCTCCTTGCGCCATCTTGATCTGGATGTCGTCGGAATTGGCGAGATATTCGGTGGTGACGCCAAAGCGCCCGCTGGCAACCTGCTTAATCCGGCTGCGCATGGAATCGCCATTTTCCATAGGCGTAAAGCGAGCGGGTTCCTCGCCGCCTTCGCCCGTGTTGGAGCGGCCACCGATGCGGTTCATCGCAATGGCCAGCGTGGAATGCGCTTCATGGCTGATCGAGCCAAAGCTCATCGCGCCCGTGCTGAAACGCTTGACGATCTCGCTTGCCGGTTCAACTTCATCCAGGGGGATAGGCTCATCTGGCGTCTTGAATTCCATCAACCCGCGAATGGTGAGCAGGCGTTCTGACTGCTCGTTGATTGATTTGGCATAATCCTCGTAATTTTTCGGATTATTGCCGCGCACTGCGTGCTGAAGGTCAGCCACATTGGACGGGGTCCAGGCATGTTCTTCGCCCCGCAGGCGGTATTGGTATATCCCGCCGACATCGAGCATGCTCTTGTACAGAGGATTATCCCCATACGCAGCCGAATGGCGCCGGACCGTTTCCTTGGCCACTTCTTCGAGGCCAATGCCCTCGATCGTGGTCGCGGTGCCGGTAAAGTAGCTTTCGATGAAGGCGCTGGACAAGCCCACCGCGTCAAAGATCTGCGCGCCGCAATAGGATTGATAGGTCGAAATGCCCATCTTGGACATGACCTTGCGGATACCCTTGCCGATGGCCTTGATATAGTTTTGCTCAACCTCGTGGCTGGTCAATTCTGGATGCTTAGTGCTGCGCAATTGCTCCAGTGTTTCAAACGCGAGATATGGGTTGATGGCTTCTGCGCCGTAACCGGCCAGAACGCAATAATGGTGCACTTCGCGTGCCTCACCCGTTTCAACCACCAGACCGGTCTGCATGCGCAAGCCTTGGCGAACGAGGTGATGATGCACGGCCGCGGTTGCCAGCAATGCGGGGAGCGGTACGCGGTCGGGTCCCTGCGCACGGTCTGACAGAATCAGGATATTGCGATCCTGCAGCACGGCCTCGGTCGCAGCCCAGCACATTTCCTTGATGGCGAGCTCAACGCCCTCGACCCCGGCACTGGCGTCCCAGGTGATATCGATCGTTTCGGTGCGGAAGGCCCCATCCAGCGCCGCCTCGACTGAACGGATCTTGGCGAGATTCTCGTTCGTCAGGATCGGTTGATTGACTTCCAGCCGCTTGTGAGTCCCGCCATCGCGGCCCAGCAGATTGGGACGCGGGCCGACCATGGAAAGCAGGCTCATGACCAGTTCTTCGCGGATCGGATCAATCGGGGGATTGGTTACCTGCGCAAAATTCTGCTTGAAGTAATCATAGAGCAAGCGTGAACGGCTCGACAGGACGGCAATCGGGGTATCTGTACCCATGCTGCCAATGGGATCGTCCCCATTAACGGCCATAGGTTCCAGAAAGCGTGAAACGTCCTCCTGCGTGTAGCCAAACGCTTGCTGGCGTTGCAGCAGGGTGGTCTGATGCTCGGGAACATCGGCCACATCAGGCTCGATATGGTCGAGGTCTTCCAGCTTGTACTGCGTTTCCTCAAGCCATTTGGCGTAAGGTTCGGCATTGGCGAGATCGGCCTTGAGCTCCTCGTCCTCGATGATCCGGCCCTCTTCCAGGTCGATCAACAGCATCTTGCCTGGTTGAAGTCGCCATTTGCGAGTGATGTCCTCTTCAGCGAAGGGCAGAACGCCGCTCTCCGAAGACATGCAGACAATGTCGTCCTTGGTTACACAATAACGCGCTGGACGAAGGCCATTGCGATCCAGCGTTGCGCCAATCTGGCGACCATCGGTAAAGGCGACCGCTGCGGGACCGTCCCATGGCTCCATCAATGCCGCATGATATTCGTAAAAGGCCCGCTGGGCTGGGTCCATAAGCTCGTTCTTGCTCCAGGCCTCTGGCACCATCATCATCATGGCATGGGCGAGACTGTAGCCCCCGGCGAGCAGCAGCTCGAGCGCATTGTCGAGGCATGCGGTGTCCGACTGTCCGTGCGGGATCAATGGCCACATCTTGTCGAGATCGGGGCCGAGCAGCTTTGATTCCATCGTCCGGCGCCGGGCGTTCATCCAGTTCACATTGCCGCGAACGGTGTTGATCTCGCCATTATGCGCCACCAGCCGGAAGGGATGGGCCAGCCGCCAGCTTGGGAAAGTGTTGGTTGAAAAACGCTGGTGCACAAGGCCAAGCGCGGATTTGCAATCGGGATCGCGCAGATCGTCGTAAAAAGAGCCAACCTGATTGGCCAGCAACAAACCTTTGTAGACAATCGTGCGCGAGGAAAAGCTCGGCATATAAGTGTCAGCCAGGTCAGGCATGCCCAGCTTATGCGCCTGCGTTTTAAGGGGATTAAGCGTTTGCTTGCGAATCACGATCAGCTTGCGCTCAAATGCGTCCTGATCAGCGCAATTATCGCCGCGAGCGATGATCGCTTGCTGAATTACCGGCATGGAATCAATCACCGCTTTGCCCAGCCCGTCGAGCGTGACCGGGACATCGCGCCATCCGATCAGTTTCTGACCTTCTTTGGCGGTGAACTTCTCGAATTGTTCGGTGACATATGTGCGTGCAGCTTCGTCCTGGGGCATGAAGCACATGGCGACACCGTATTCGCCAGCTGCTGGCAAATTCAGCCCTTTGTCATCGGCCCATTTGCGCAGCATAAGATCAGGAATTTGCAGCAAAATGCCAGCACCATCACCCAGCAGAGGGTCAGCACCCACAGCGCCGCGGTGATCAATATTTTTCAGAATCTCCAGCGCCTGCGCAACGATATCGTGCGAAGCATTTCCCTTGATATGTGCAACAAAACCGACGCCACAGGCATCGTGTTCGTTTTGCGAGTCATACAAGCCCTGGGGCGCTGGGTATCCCATTCAAAGTCCATTCCTGTCAGGTGCCGACCGTGCGACGCCGCAATGAGGCCAATCGGCAAGGGTGCGCAACCGAATCTGCCGCTGAGCGCAGTATTTGTGTTGCAGAACGCCCTAATGGCGACATGAAATGATTTTTGCAACTGCGAAGCGCGCTGGATTGTTTCCAACCGGAAGCGTCCCAGTGGCAACTCCTGACGCGGAATACGTATGCGGCTAAGCTGGCTATTGGTCTGCAATGTGGCCGCTGTGCGGAGTGACAGTTTTAGCGCGAACCGCTCATGCGGCCCAGGGTTTCCAGCGCATCACGCAACGCCGCCTCCGTTTCGATGGTCTGCTGAGCCATCACGGGACGCGGGACATATGTCTGAATGCCGTCATTTTCATCAATGTGCTCGTCCCGGCGGCTTAATTTGGGCTCTGCAGGAAGGCCTTTTCCGCGCCCTTGTATCGCACGCAGGCGTTCTAGGCTTTCCGATGGAAAGCCGCGGCGCAGTCCAGTTTCGGATCGATGATCGTCCAACGCAACGGCGAAGCGCTCGGTCAATTGCATCATGCTCAGACTCGACACCGGTGGAGCCTGCAAGACTTGCACCGCAGCGCCTTGCTTGCTCTCATCTTTTGACAAGGGGATGCTATTTCCAGAATCAACCATCGAGGGGTCAACAGCAGGATCGCATGCAGTGACTTCTTGTTCGGGCGGATCCACATCAGGGCAAACTTCGTCTTCGGCAGTACAGTTTGATTTCTCAAAAACAGCTGATGCATCAAAGTGATCGTCGAGGATCAGCGGGTTGTCGAGAATCAGAACATCGCCATCAAGATCTCCGAGCCCTTCGTCCGCGCTCGCGATGCTTTCCGGCATTGCATCTATCGCCGCTTCAGGTTTTGGTTTGGCGCTTTCTTCGACACTGCTTGCTGTGTTGTTCTGGCAGTCGGCCATTGCGACGCAAACTTGCCGCTTGGCTCGGTTCACGGGTCGGGACTGAAAACGCCTGATACCACTGGAGGCGGCATAACCGAGGCATGCGCCGACAAGAGCCGCAACGGATGCACCGATAGGAGGTGAGAAAGCCGGCCATCCGGTTGCCTTTGCCAGTGTTGCGGTAAATAACCCTGGAGCCACCCAAACCAACAAACCCAGAAGTGCTGCGGCCCATGCCATCAAGATAATGGAAAATGCCGGATGGGAACTGAGCGGGGGTTTCATTCCGTTCGGTCCAGCCTCACGCGCGGCCACTTCATGACCGGTGACACCTAGAGCCAGATCGCAGGTCTGGTCATTGCGCACAAACGCATCCTGGCTGTTCATTGTATTGATCGGTCTGGCCTCGTCTGTTTCCAACTTTCCCCGCAGCAATGCCTGAAATCAGGCCACTGCGTTGTTCAGTTCCGTTGGCTTAACAAAAGCAGGTAAACGAGCAGATAACAGCCGTAGAAGCTCACCCGAATCGTCTGGAAAGCGACCTGAAACGCCAGCGATTTTCACCGTGCGTTGTACGCCTTCGACAAGCTTGATGCCCTGCAAACGGCCAGATTTGGCAGGTTTCCGAAGACGATGCCGTAGCGGCAAGTTGACGTTTACGGAAACTTGATTGCACTTGGCGGGCAATTCCGCCATTAAGCGCAGCATTCAAACTGCAGATACGCTCTGATCGCACCGATCAGGGTCTGACAATAGGAGAGGCGCATGAACCCGCAGGAATTGGCCGCAAAAGTCGGCGAGAATATCGGCACCAGCGAATGGGTCGAGATGAGCCAGGAAAAGGTCAACATGTTCGCTGATGCGACGGGCGACCACCAGTTCATTCACATTAACGAAGAAGCGGCCAAGATGACTCCCTTTGGCGGCACAATCGCCCATGGTTTCATGACGCTTTCGATGATTCCCTATCTTTCCGCCAACAGCGACATTCCCAAGCTTGACGGAGTAAAGATGGCGGTCAATTACGGTGGCAACAAAACCCGCTTCATCAACCCCGTGCGCACCGGCAAGCGCATTCGCGGCCACTGGAAGCTGACCGAAATGGCCGAAAAACGCCCCGGTCAATGGCAGCAGACCAGCGAGATTACAATCGAGATCGAAGGCGAGGACAAGCCCGCCCTGATCTGCGAATGGATGACGCTGCTTTTCGTCTGAGCCCACTTCACAACTTATGAAATACGCCTCGTGAATGCGGGGCGAGAACGAATATCCCTCGAAAGGACACCCCCACCATGTCACGTGACGCAGTCATCGTCTCTACCGCCCGCACTCCGATTGGTCGCGCCTACAAGGGCGGCTTCAATGCAACACCCGGCGCGACGCTCGGCTCCTTTTCCTACAAGGCTGCTGTTGAGCGTGCTGGCATCGACGGCGCCGAAGTTGACGACGTCGTCTGGGGAGCCGTCCTTACGCAAGGGACACAGGCTGGCAACATTGGCCGTCAGGTCGCTCTGCGTGGCGGCGCGCCGGTAACGGTCGCGGCGCAGACCATTGACCGCCAGTGCTCTTCGGGCCTGATGGCAATCGCCACCGCTGCCAAGCAGATCGTGGTCGACAATATGGATATTGTCGTGGGTGGCGGTCAGGATTCGATCAGCCTGGTGCAAACTCCGGAAATGCGGGTTCAGATGGACCCATCGCTGCTGGCCATGCACAAGAACGTGTACATGCCGATGCTCCAGACGGCGGAAACGGTTGCCAAGCGGTACGACATCAGCCGCGATGCGCAGGACGAATACGCGCTGCAATCGCAGATGCGGACAGCTGCAGGGCAGGAAGCTGGCAAGTTCGATGACGAGATCGTGCCTGTCACCACCACGATGAATGTGATGGACAAGGAAACCAAGGAAGTTTCCCAGCAGGAAGTCACCATCGCCAAGGACGAAGGCAACCGCCCATCCACCACATTGGAGGGCCTGCAGTCGCTTAACCCGGTCATGGGTCCGGGCAATTGCATCACTGCGGGTAACGCATCGCAACTGTCCGATGGCTCGTCAGCCAGCGTGCTGATGGAAGCCAAGCTGGCCGAACAGAAGGGTCTTCAGCCCCTCGGCCGTTATGTTGGCATGGCGGTGGCCGGAACCGAGCCGGATGAAATGGGCAGTGGTCCGGTCTGCGCGATCCCCAAGCTGCTCAAGCAGACTGGTCTCACAATGGACGATATCGGCCTGTGGGAACTGAACGAAGCCTTCGCCGTGCAAGTTCTCTACTGCCGCGACAAACTGGGTATCGATAATGACATTCTTAACGTCAATGGCGGCTCGATCTCGATCGGCCACCCCTATGGTATGACCGGTGCACGCTGCACCGGCCACGCTCTGATCGAAGGCAAGCGTCGCGGTGCAAAATACGTTGTTGTGACCATGTGTGTCGGCGGCGGCATGGGCGCAGCTGGCCTGTTCGAGGTATTCTGAGCACCCACACTTATTGATCGACTGCCAAATCGCATTACATGAAATCCCTGCTCGGCTTCTGGTCGGGCGGGGATTTTTTGTGGGAGTTGATGATGCTTAGAATGTTTGCCGCTGCCGCTCTGGCCTCGCTAGGTCTGGTAGCAGCTCCGGCACTGGCCAATCCCCAGCTTGCCTCCATCCCTGGCGCCAGGGCGAATATGGAAGTGCTTGAAACGCGGCAGATACAGTCGGATGAATTCGAGTATGCTCACGCTGTCAGCATCGCCTTGCCGGCAAGCTATCAGGTTCAGCCTGATCGAACCTATCCGGTCATGTGGGTGCTGGATGATCCGTTGATGTTCCGAACCGCAGTGGCAACAGTCGACTTGCTTGTCTCAGGCAATATGATGCCCGAAATTATCGTGATTGGTGTTGGCAGTCCAGCCGAGGAAGGGTTGGCGGGGGTCGGCAAACGGATCATGGAATTTTCCCCTCCGGGTGAAGGTTTCGCAGCACCCGGACTGAACAAGGAGGCGGTACGGAGCGTTGCACCGTTCCCTCCCTATCCCCATCGTGCGGATGAGTTGCTCAGTTTTCTCGGCGGGAAACTGCGCACTGATCTGTCGGCGGAATTTCGTTTTGCCGATGACCACATTCTGCATGGCCATTCGCTCGGCGGATTGTTTGCAGGCTATGCGTTGTTTGCGCGCCCAGACCTGTTTGACCGGATGATCCTAGGCTCGCCTGCGATTGCCAATGTGGACGATGCGGTTTTCAAGCTGGAAAGCGAATTTGCCGAGAACAATTCCGAATTGCCCGTCGACCTCTTCGTTGGTGCAGGCGGGGAAGAGGGCAACGAATGGTTCCTGAATGCCGGCGGCATTCTGACCGGGGCAGCCCGCTTTATTGAAACCATGAATCTGCGCAATTACGAAGGTTTGACGATCAAGAGCCGCTTCTACGATGGCGAGGATCACTACACAGTCGTTCCGCGCATCATGAGTGATGCCCTGCGCCACTTCTATCGGGACGAGGCTGCAAACTTGTCATCGACCTGGCCGCAAAAGCCCTGATCCTGCATCACAATCCTGTCTGGCTCATTTTCTTGAACGCGGTTTCAGTCTAGACTGCCTGCATGGGAATTATGGAAATCATCGGGATCGCAGGCAGCGTCAGCCTTTTGGCGGGTTGGCGGCTGTATCTGTGCGTGTTTGCCACCGGGCTTGCGATGCGGCTCGATGCCATTCCAATCCCAGAACATCTCGCCAGTCTGGGTGTGCTGGAAAACCCGTGGGTGATGGCCGCAGCTGCGATTGGCGCATTGGCCGAATTCTTTGCTGACAAGGTCATGTGGCTCGACAGTGCGTGGGACACCATTCACACGCTTATCCGCCCGGTTGGCGGAGCACTGCTCGCGCTGGCGATTGTCGACCCGTCTGATCCTGCAACGCAGGTGATCGCATTCCTACTGGGAGGGGGAGCGAGTTTTCTGGCGCATGGCGGCAAGGCAAGCGCCCGCGCGGTGGTCAACACATCGCCAGAACCGGTCAGCAATGTCGTTGCGTCCAGCGTGGAAGACGTGGCCACCGTCGGTCTGCTCTATGCCGCTTACGAATACCCGTTGGTGGCAGGCGGCATTGCAACGGTGCTGCTGGTGCTGGTCGTCCTGCTCTTGCTGTGGGCGCGCAGGGTGATCAAGCGGTTGTTTTTCCGAGCGCCCAAGGCTGAAAATTAGTCAAGCCTGCTCGCTCAGCCCGAATGCGCTTCAACAAACTCTTCCACAACAGGAGCGACCTTGGTCCGCCAGCGGCTGCCATTGAAGATACCGTCATGCCCGGCGCCTTCGGCCATGTAGTAGCGCTTTTTATCAGCAGCGAGGCCGCTGGCGAGTTTCAAAGCCGCCTTCGTCTGGCCCAATCCTGAGATATCGTCGCGTTCGCCTTCAATGGCGAGCAGGGCCGAATCTTTGATCTGGGTGAGGTCCACAACTTCGCCGCGATGTTCGAATGTGCCATTGGGGATGGAGTGTTTCTGAAACACTTCCTCTACCGTCTGGAGGTAGAACTCCGCTGTCATGTCACACACGGCGCGATATTCGTCGTAGAAATCCTTTGTCGCCTGCGCGCTGTCTGTATCGCCTGCGGTGAGGTGTTTGAACATCTCGTAATGGCTCATC
>CALBWA010000002.1 GCA_937969505.1 uncultured Erythrobacter sp.
AGAGCCGGGATGTCGTCCAGCCCTGCCTCCAATGGCAGTATTACGTCTTCAAGTCGCGCGCCCTTACCGATTTCGTTGAGTTTGTCTAGCGAAATCGCCTGTTTTTCGAGGAAAGGCCCGGCCTTGATCCGCCTGAGATAGGTAACATGACCGTAGGTTCCAAGCGCGCGTGCGATGTCCCGTGCCAGAGAACGGATATACGTGCCCTTGGAGACATGAGCACGCAGCGTGACGCAATCGGCCAATTCCAAAGGCGCAGACGGGTCATAGGGGTCGGGCCGACCACCAGTGGATTGAAAGGCCGAGCGCAGTTCAGAATCCTCGCGCTCGCTGGCAAGCGAAAGCTCGTAAATGGTGACTGCGCGGGTCTTCATCTCCACCGTTTCGCCTGCCCTCGCCCTGTCATAGGCCCGCTTGCCGTCCACCTTCAGCGCGGAATAGGCAGGCGGTATCTGCTCAATTGCTCCGGTGAAATGTTCCAGAACGGCGGCAATTGCGGCCATCGGCGGGAAACGATCACTGGTGTGGATCACCTCGCCCTCGGTATCCAGCGTGTCGGTCTCTGCGCCAAACTGAATGGTGAATTCATAGATCTTGCTGGCATCCAACATGCGCCCCGCCAGCTTGGTCGCCTCGCCCAGAGCAATCGGCAGTACGCCTTCAGCCAATGGGTCGAGCGTGCCACCATGGCCGACCTTGGTTTTGGCACATCCGCCAGTTCGCAAGTTGCGCTTCACTGCGGCGACAGCCTGGGTCGAGCCAAGGCCGCGGGGTTTGTCGAGGATCAGCCAGCCATTTGGCGGGAGTTGGGTATCAGTCATGCCTCATTTAGCTGGGGTGCGCCCTTCCCGAAGGCAAGGCTTGCCCGATTGCCGAACACCACCAGATTGGTCAGCAGTGCCACTGCCACCGAGCTGACCAATACGAACAGCATCACATCAATGTAGTGCACCCACGGCAGGCCGATGGTCGCATACCAGCTGACCCCGCCAAAATTCTCTGGCACGTAGAGATAGAAAGTGTGGAAGGCATAGACGCTAAAGCCCCATACCAGCCCCGCCACAGCCGCTCGTGCGTCCATATTGCGGAACAGCAGCGCCGCAATAAAGGCCGACAAAATGGGCATGGACAAAAGCCCGTTCAGTTCCTGCAGCAGATTGATGATGCTTTCTGCACCCGCATAGACCGGCACCAGAGCGACAGAAGCGATCATGGCGATGATCCCAACCGTGCGGTTCAATTTGCGCACATCAACGTCCGGCTTGATAAAACGGCGGTGGAAATCGACCGACCACAGCGTGATGGTGGCGTTCATCACGGCCGAATAGGTCGTCAGTACGGCCGCTGCAATCATCGCTGCAAACATGCCGCTGGTCCAATCGGGCAGCACCTCTGCCACCACCATACCATAGGCGCGGTCATCCACATCGCCGAACAGTTTGAAGGCGACGATGCCGGGAATGACGACGATTGGCGGCACGATCAGCACGCGGATAATGGCCGCTGCTACTACGCCTTTTTGCGCCTCTTTCACTGTTGGTGCTGCCAGTGCTTTTTGAGTGATGTTCTGATTGGTCGACCAATAGAATATCTGGATGAACAGCATGCCGGTGAACAGCGTGTGGAACGGGATCGGGCTGTCGAGCGAACCGATCATGGTCAGGCGTTCTTCTGGCACGCCGGTGGTCAGATCCCAGCCAATGGCCTGCATCGCAAGAAAGACCACCACCAGAGCCAGCGCGAGAATGCCGACCCCGGCATAAGTGTCGAGCACGGCAACCGCTCGCAGACCGCCCAGAATGGCAAACCCCGCGCCAATCACTGCAAATATCGCGGCAATTGTGACAATAGAGGCCTCAATACCGAACAGCGTCTGCATGAACAGCGCGCCGGAATAGATCACAGCGGGCAGATAGATGAACAGATTGCCGAGCAGGAACAGCGCGGAGATCACCGTGCGAATGCTCGCCCCGTCGTATCGCTTTTCCAGCAATTGGGTGATCGTGGTGCAATTGTTGCGGTAATAGATCGGCACAAAGACGAAGGCGAGCAGCAGCAGGCCGACAAATCCCGCCAGTTCCCACCACGCCAGCAGCAGCATCTGGTTGCCGTTCATCCCAACCAATTGATCGGTCGACAGATTGGTCAGCGTGATAGCGCCGGCAACAAAGAACCAGCTGAGCCCGCCACCGGCCAGAAAAATCTCCCGATCGGCCGAAGCGTGGCTGGCCGCGCGAGCTGCCGCCACCTTGCGCCAGGTCAGCGCGGTCAACACCGCCATCAGACCCAAAAATACCGCGACCTGTACCGGAGCCATTCCCATCCCCTTGTTCTCACCCGTGCTTATGACGGTTTGATATTGTGCTAGCCCATGACGTGCCGCATGGCGATCTGCAATGAGCAATGCGCAAGATTCTCTGGATGGCTTGGTGACGCTGGACGCTGGCGGCGCGATGATATGCCTGTCTGCGCCATCGGGCCAGCGCGCGCGAATTCTATACGCTGGCCCCAATGTACTAAACGCTTCGGCTGCGCAGTTTCTGAAACTAAGCGCCCGCGAGCACGCCCCCGGCGGGCCCGAGCAGCCGATCGCGGCCTCCATGCTCAACACCATCGGAACAGGCCACCCGTCACCGCCCGGCCTGATCGCCCATCGCGATGGGCACGATTGGGCGCTCGACCCGCGCGTGGCCCAGCTGTCGCAAGATAAGCACTCGCTCACACTGACGACCCGCGATGCACAGTGCGCCGTCGAGATGGCTCATACGATCAGGCTTCACCCGGCGAGCGGGGTGGCGCAGTGCAGCACACAAATCACCAATCAAGGCGATGCCCCGCTCACTCTATATTGGTGCGCCGCATTGTGCCTTCCGATTGACCCTCGCCTGACCCAGATTACCAGCTTTGCCGGGAAATGGGCTGGAGAGTTTCAGACGCAAAGCCATGATCTGGTGCGCGGCTCTTTCTTGCAGGAAAACCGCAGCGGCCGCACGGGCCATGCCAACTATCCCGGCCTCTATCTGGGCACAGCAGAGACGGGCGAGAACCACGGGCATGCCTGTGCCGTGCATCTGGGATGGAGCGGCAATTTCCGGCTGAGGGTCGACCAGCTGGCTGATGGAAATATTATTCTGCAAGCGGGCGAGCTGCTGCTGCCGGGTGAAATTCAGTTGCAACCCGGCGCGACCTATACCGCCCCTCCCCTCCATCTGTGCTGGTCAAATGCCGGTTATGGCGGTGTCACCCGCCGTCTGCACCGCTTTGTGCGCGATCAATTGCTGCGTCCCGGTCCTGCCAAGCCAGTGCATTACAACAGCTGGGAAGCTGTTTATTTCGATCACTCGCCTGAAAAGCTGATGGCGCTGGCCGATCATGCAGCGGCGGTCGGCGCGGAACGGTTCGTGCTGGATGATGGCTGGTTTGGCGCGCGGCGCAGCGACAAGGCCGGATTGGGCGACTGGTTTGTCTCCAGCGAGGTTTATCCCGGCGGGCTGAAACCGCTGGCCGACCATATCCGCTCGCTCGGCATGCAATTCGGCCTGTGGTTCGAACCGGAAATGGTCAATCCAGACAGCGACCTCTATCGCGCCCATCCCGATTGGGTGCTGTGTGTGCCGGGTGTCGAGTCGATTGCATCGCGCCATCAATTGCCGCTCGACCTGACGCGAGCTGACGTATGTGACCATCTGTTCGAACGCATCACAGCCCTGGTTGCAGAGCTGGGCATTGATTACATCAAATGGGACAAGAACCGCGACATCCAGCACCCCGGCGGTGAGGATGGGCGCGCGGTGATGCACATCCAGGTGACTGCGCTTTATGCCCTGATTGACCGGATCAGATCAGCCTGCCCTGATCTGGTGATAGAGAGCTGTTCCAGCGGCGGCGCGCGCGCTGATTACGGAATTCTGCACCGCACCGACCGCGTCTGGACCAGCGACAACAATGATGCCCGCGCTCGCCATGCCATCATGCGTGGGGCGGCCCATTTCCTGCCGCTTAGCGTGCTGGGCAACCACGTCGGCCCTCAAAGGTGCCACATCACCGGGCGACAATTCGACATGGCGTTCCGCGCCGGAACCGCAGTCTTTGGCCATATGGCTATGGAGATGGATCTGACGCAGGAAAGCGAGATTGACCGAGCGATCCTGTCCGATGCCATTGCTCTGCACAAGCGCCATCGGGCCCTGATCCACACCGGCGACTATCACCGCCTTGAAACCCCGGTGCATATCGTCGCAGCAGGGATAGTAGCAGCGGACAGGCAAGAGGCGCTTTACCAAATTGCCGTGTGCGACCAGCATCCTACGACGCACCCGCCTCGCCTGAAATTTGCCGGGCTGGACCTGCAACAAAGCTATGCCGTGCACTGTGTGTGGCCAAGCGCACACGAAAAGCCGCTCGGCAGTTTTGCAGGATCGGCATTGATGCAATACGGCCTCCAATTGCCTCTAACTTACCCGGACACATGCCTGATATATCATCTGAAAGCCGCGCTATGAGTGACGAAACTTACGACCTTCTGGTGATTGGCGGCGGCATCAATGGTGCCGGAATTGCCCGCGATGCCGCCGGACGCGGCGCGCGCGTCCTGCTGGTGGAGAAGGATGATCTGGCAGCGCACACCTCATCTTCCAGCACCAAGCTGGTGCATGGCGGTTTGCGCTATCTGGAACACTACGAATTCCGGCTCGTTCGCGAGAGCCTGATCGAGCGCGAGCGATTGCTGAATATTGCCCCGCACATCATCTGGCCGCTGCGATTTGTGCTGCCGCATGACAAGGGCCTGCGTCCCAAATGGATGCTGCGGCTGGGCCTTTATTTCTATGACAATCTGGGTGGGCGCAAATTGCTGCCCGGCACGCGCACGGTTGATCTGCGCGCCCATCCCCATGCCCAGGTGTTGCAGGATCGCCTGACCAAGGGCTTTGAATATTCCGATTGCTGGGTGGAGGATTCCCGCCTCGTCGCGCTCAATTGTCAGGACGCGAGTGAGCGCGGCGCGGACATCAGAACGCGCACCGAATGCGTGCATCTGGACCGCGGCAGGGATCATTGGACCGCCACATTGCGCAGCAGCACGGGCGAGGAGACTGTTACCGCCCGCGTGGTCGTTAATGCAGCAGGACCATGGGTGGATGCTGTGCTGGGCCAGGCCAACCCGGCAAAACAGCATCAGAACCTGCGCCTGGTGAAGGGAAGCCATCTGATCTTCCCCAAACTGTTCGAGGGGCGCCACGCCTATATCTTCCAGAACCGCGATAACCGGATTGTCTTTGCCATCCCCTACGAACGCGAATTCACGCTGGTGGGCACCACCGATGTGGCCTTTGATGGCGACCCAAATGGCATTGAAATTTCCGACGATGAAAAACGCTATATCTGCGACGCGGTGAATGAATATCTGCAGGTTGAAGTCTCGCCGGAACAGGCGATCTCCAGCTATGCTGGCGTGCGACCATTGTATGACGACAAATCGGACAACAATTCGACCGTCACCCGCGATTACGTGTTCGAGCTGGACAATGATGACGGCAAACCGCCGATCCTGTCGATCTTTGGCGGGAAGATCACAACCTATCGTAAATTGGCCGAACATGCCCTTGAGAAGATTGGCGGTTTTGGCGATGGCAGTTGGACCGCAGACGAGCATTTGCCCGGTGGCAATATCGATCCTGCCCGCTTTGATACCTTCTTTGTCGAATGCATGACCGATTATGGCTGGTTCGGGCCAGAGGGCATCCTGCGTCTGGCGCGTGCCTATGGCAGCAATATCAGCCGGGTTCTGGGCAATGCGAACGGTCTGGAGGATCTCGGCGATTTCATGGGCGGCGATCTCTATGCTCGAGAGCTGGAGTATCTGGTCGAACATGAATTTGCCCGCACGGCAGAGGATGTCTTGTGGCGACGCAGCAAGCTTGGCCTGCATCTCGATCAGGCGGCGCAGGACAATGTACAAGCCTGGTTCGCCCGCCATGTGAACGCAGCTGGCGCATGAGCGATAATGTTGAACTGAAGCGGACAATCGGTAACGCGCCTGTCTATCGCCGCGACCATCGCAAGGCTGATGGACGCTTGCTCCAGCTTTACGGGCGAACCCCTCACACACTGTCACCTCAGCCGGAAAGTGCCGATGATCTGGCGCAGGGGGGCGAGCTGCGTCATCATCCCTTGCGTGGCGAGTGGAATGTCTATGCCGCGCATCGCCAGAACCGCACGTTCAAGCCGAGCGCTTCGGATGATCCGCTGGCCCCGACACGGCAGGGCGGCCCGGAAACAGAGATCCCGTTCACCGATTTTGAACTGGCGGTGTTTGAAAACAAGTTTGCCGCCTTTCACCCCAAAGCTGCCAATGCTGTGAAAATTGGTGCAATTGAGACCGAACCGGCGCGTGGCGCCTGCGACGTTGTGGTCTATTCGCCCGACGCCAGTGGGAGCCTGCACACCATCGGGCAGGACCGGCGCGAGGTCTTCCTTGCGGCATTGATTGACCGATATGAGGCTCTGTTTTCCGCTGGATGCCAATATGTGCTGCCGTTTGAAAATCGCGGTGACGAAGTGGGCGTAACGTTGCACCATCCCCACGGGCAGATTTACGGCTTCAATCGCACGCCACTGGTTCAACAGCGCGCCGCAGACGCCTTTGCAAAGGGTTTTGACCTGGCGAGCGAAATCGCATCGGCTTTGCCTGATTACGGATTGGGCGAGGAAGGCGGTGTGGCCGCTTTTGTCCCGCGCTTTGCCCGGTTCCCTTACGAGGTCTGGCTGGCTCCACGTGCATTACGCGCAGGACCATGGGACTGTTCGGACCAGGAATTGCGGGGGCTCGCGCACTGGCTGGGCGAGATCACCCGCCGCTATGACGCGCTGTTTCAGCAACCAGCCGCCACCATGATGGCGTTTCATGCAGCGCCCGCAGGTGGCTGCGCGAGATACCACTTCACGGTCCAGTTCTATCCTTTGCTGCGTGCGCCAGGCCGAGTAAAATACCTCGCCTCTGTCGAGCAGCACACCGGGGTCTTCACCGTTGATGTCATGCCGGAAACCGCTGCTGAAATGCTGCGCAATGTCTGAGCATTCCTTCACTGCCCGCGCGCCGGGCCGGGTCAATCTGATTGGCGAGCACACCGATTACAATGGCGGCATGGTGCTGCCGGCGGCTCTGTCGGTCGGGCTGGAAGTGGTACTCACCCCGCGCCATGATCTGACAGCTTCTATCACCAGCACAAGCCATGACGAAGCAGCAGAACGATCTATGGATGACGGTGCCTGCGGCGATTGGTCGGACACGGCCCTGGGCGCTCTGCAAGAAGCCCGTCGGCTGAGGTTGATCACTGGCGGAGCTGATCTCTCGATCCGGTCGAGCATACCGGCAGGTTCTGGCCTGTCATCATCTGCTGCACTGATTGTTGCAGTCTTGAAGGCCGCGCGAAAGGCGCGCGGAACTGGCCCCGATGACGTTCAGCTGGCTCTGGCTGCGCGGCGGGTGGAAAATGACTTTCTGGGCGTTCCCTGCGGCATCATGGACCAAATGGCCGTTGCCCTTGCCACTCCCGGAACAGCGATGGCGCTGGACACCAAGACGCTCGATTACGACCTTGTCACCCTGCCTGCAGATCAATCGCTTGTCATTCTTCATTCCGGTGTAACGCGCAAGCTGACCGATGGACGTTACAAGCAGCGCAAGGATGAGTGCGATATTGCCAAGGCCCATTTCGGCACCGAGGACCTGTGCTTGCTCGATCCCGACAGCATCGCGAAGGCCGACCTTGCTGATCCCGCGCGCCTGAGGGCGCTCCATTGCGCGACCGAGAGCGCGCGGGTCATCGGCGCAGTGGATGCTCTCAAATCCGGGAACATCGCACAATTGGGTGCGCTGATGAATGCCAGCCACGCATCTATGCGCGACCTGTTCGATATTTCTCTACCACCCATCGATACACTGGTGGAAAGCGCCGTCGAACTGGGTGCGGCGGGAGCTCGGCTGACCGGAGGCGGTTTTGGCGGATGCATCGTGGCGCTGGTCGCAAACGCCTCGCGCCAGGATTGGCAGACCGAAGTGCTTGCCCGCCACCCCGGCGCACGGTTTGTCGATGCTGTATCGCGAACCTCTGCCTAGCTGCCGATGGCCGAGGCAAGGCTCAGATATTTCTCAAGAGCCCATTCGACCGGTCGACCAACTGTGTTCTCCAGCACCCCAAGCTCGGGCGCGAACCACGTCAGCGCAATCAATCCGACAAACAACAGCATCCCGAACGGGCGCAGTTTTTCATAATATGACACCACACTGCGTGGCAGCAGCCCCTCGACAATATGCGAACCATCAAAAGGCGGGATCGGCAACAGGTTAAAAACACCCAGAAAGATGTTGATCAGAATGAAATAGAACACGCCCTGTACCAGCAGGCCAGCCTCTCCTGCTGACACATCCGTATTCGCCGCCACCAGTCCCAGTACGATTGCGCCAACGGCAGCCAGCACGAAATTTGTGGCAGGGCCGGCCGCAGCCACGGCCATCATGCCATAGCGCGGATTGTCGAGCCGATGCTGCATCACTGGTACTGGCTTTGCCCAGCCAAACACGGGCGCCCCGGCCAGTGCCAGGGCACCGGGCACCAGCAATGTACCAACCGGGTCAACATGGCGAATGGGATTGAGGCTGAGCCGCCTGCGCTCTTTCGCGGTCGGATCGCCCAGCAACAGCGCAGTATAGCCATGCGCCACCTCGTGAAAGACAATTGCAATTATCAGGCTGGGTATCAGGATTGCAGCAAGCGTGAGAGTTTCTGTCATTACTCAGAGATAGGAGGTGCGTCGAGCTTCAGCCAGCCCATTCGTTCTGCAGCAGCCCGAATACAGCTGTATCGCGCCGGTATCCGGTCCAGGTGACCCGGTTCTGCCGCAGGATGCCCTCCTGCTTTGCGCCCAATTTGAGCACAGCGGCCATCGACCGCTTGTTGCGCGTATCGACCCGGAATTCGATCTTGTGCATACCGCAGGCAAAGGCGTGTTCGATGAGCAATTTCTTCATCACCCGATTGAACCCGCTGCCACGCACCGCCGGGACGATATAGGTTCCCCCGATCTCCACCACGCCGAAATCATCCGGATCGATGTAATTGGTCATTCCCGCCAGATCGCCTGAACGTATGTCGATAACCGCAAACCGGACCCAATTGGTCAGCGTTGCAAATTTCCTCATCTGCGGGTCGAAATGGTCACCCATCAAATTGACCGGGTAAATCTCCCAGATGTCCGGATCGAGAGCGCAAGCTGCGCGCAATGGCTCCAGATGCCCGTCTTCAAACGGCTCGATCCGGACGGGTCCGTGTTCCAAAACGCTGCTCAGCTCAGCCATGAAGCGCCTCAGAAAAATGCTTGCGGCACAGCGCGACATAACGATCATTGCCGCCGATCTCTGTCTGGGCTCCTTCGGCAACGGCCGCGCCGCTTTCATCAACGCGCAAATTCATCGTCGCCTTGCGCCCGCAATGACACACCGCCTTCAGTTCGACCAAAGCATCGGCAATGCCCAGAAGTGCAGCTGATCCGGGGAACAGCTCGCCCTGAAAATCTGTCCGCAATCCATAACACAATACGGGAATACCGCCCTGATCGGCGATACGAGCCAATTGCCACACTTGCTCTTTCGAGAGGAACTGCGCCTCGTCCACCAGCACGCAATCGAGCGGCTCAACCTTGTTCGCCGCCGTGATATCGGTCCACAAATCGGTTTCGCCTGCAAAGCGATGGGCATCAGCGCCCAATCCGATACGGCTTTCAATCGCCTGGTCATCGCTGCGATTGTCCAGTTGTGCTGTCCACAGCATGGTCTGCATACCGCGCTCGCGGTAATTGAAATCCGCCTGCAACAAGGTGGTCGATTTGCCCGCATTCATGCTGGCATAATAGAAATAAAGCTTGGCCATTTTCCCCCGCGACGTTCGCCCCGAGCTTGTCGAAGGGCAGCGCTTTTCCTAGGCCTTATGCTAGAAGAAAACGCCGTGCTTCGACAAGCTCAGCACAAACGGAATTAGGGATAGTTTTCATGTCCGATGCTACACCGCCGCAAAGCGGCATTTTGGGATGGATTGAACGCAGCGGTAACAAGCTGCCCGACCCGGTGTTTATCTTCTTCTATCTCATCATCGCACTGGTGATCATTTCCGTCATCAGCGCAATGACCGGGGTCTCTGCCCTTCACCCTACGCAAATCGACGAGAGCACAGGCGGTGCCCTGCGGATCGAGGCTGTCAGCCTGCTCTCGGCTGAAAATATCCAGCGCCTGTGGGTCGATATGCCCAAGACTTTCACCCACTTCCACCCGCTGGGATATGTCCTGGTGGTGATGCTGGGTGCGGGTGTGGCCGAGCGCTCCGGCTTCTTTGCTGCGGGCATGGCCAAAGCGGTCAAGGCTGCTCCCACATCACTCCTGACACCGGTGGTCGCGCTGGTTGCCATGCTTGGCAATCATGCCGCTGACGCTGGTTATGTCGTGCTGATCCCGCTTGCCGGCATCCTGTTTGCCGCCGCCGGCCGTCATCCCTTGGCCGGAATTGCCGCGGCCTTTGCTGGAGTGTCGGGCGGCTTCAGCGCCAACATTTCGCCTGGCCAGCTCGATGCTCTGTTGTTCGGCATTACCGAAGAAGCCGTTGCAGCCAGCGCGCTTGATCCGGCATGGACCGCCAATATTGCAGGCAATTGGTATTTCATCAGCGCGATGACCCTGCTGTATCTGCCAATAATCTGGTACGTCACTGACAAGGTAATCGAGCCGCGACTGGGCCCATGGACCGGCGGTGCGACTGCCGCCACCGCATCTGGTGTAGAAAATGTTCCTGATACCAGCACCGGCCTGAGCCCTGACCCTGCTACGCAGGAGGGCGAGTTTGCCTCCAAGGGATTGCGCGCAGCAGGCCTGGCAGCGTTGTTTGTGGTCGGCCTGTGGGTTGCCATGGTTTTTGCCCCGGGCACACCGCTGGTGGACGAGGCCGCCTGTACGGGCGCTGCCCCGGGAGAATGCTCGATCCATACAGAATTGCGCCCGCTCTATTCCTCACTTGTCGCGGCGTTCTTTCTGCTCTTCCTGCTCGCCGGTTGGGCCTATGGCCGTGCCGCTGGCACAATCAAGAACCACCGCGATCTGGTCGATATGATGGCCGAAAGCATGAAAGACATGGGCTATTACCTCGTCCTCGCCTTTGCTGCCGCCCACTTTGTAGAGATGTTCGGCTGGTCAAACCTCGGCCTGATCAGTGCCGTACACGGCGCGGGCGCGATCCAGTCCACCGGACTGCCTTTGCCCTTGGTGCTGGGTCTGATGGTGATCTTCGCCGGTGTCCTGAACCTGTTCGTGGGATCGGCCAGCGCGAAATGGGCCCTGCTCGCACCGATCCTGGTGCCGATGCTGATGCTTCTCGGGATCAGCCCGGAAGGCGCAACGGCGGCCTATCGGGTGGGCGACAGCGCCACCAATATCATCACCCCGCTGATGGTCTATTTCCCGCTGATCCTGGTCTTTGCCCAGCGCTGGCAGAAAGACTTCGGCCTTGGCAGCCTGACTGCGATGATGGTCCCCTATTCGATCTGGCTGTTAATCTCCGGGACATTGCTGATCGTGGTATGGTTCTATCTCGGGATCCCACTGGGGCCCGATGCACCCGTCAGCTATGCCCTGCCCGGTTCCGGCTGACACCGTTCCAGATAACCCCCGCGAAACAGGGGGCTGACAAGGCCGTTCCATGATCATGGGAAACTCCATGCGTTCACTTCTGGCGTGCACAGCCGCGATGCTGCTGACCGGCGCCAGCACCGCGCCTCAGGTCTATACTCTGGACCCTGGCAGCAGCAGCGCCAGCGCCAAGGTCGCATTCCTTGGCTTGGGCAGCAAGACCGCAGGTTTTCCCAAAGTCTCAGGGACGGTACGCTTTGATGAAGCAACGCCTGATGCGGTCAAGCTCGATCTGGTGATCGATGCCAGCGCATTGACCGCCGGTGACACTGTCACGCTGAACCGGCTGAAGGGTGACAAGTTCTTCTGGGTCGAGAAATACCCCCGCGTGACCTTTGCCGGAACGCAGCTGGACTTGACCAGCCCCACACGTGGCACGGTAACCGGGCAATTGACCGCACGCGGGATCAGCCGGCAGGAAACCTTTGCTGTCACCTTCGACAAGCCTCCGTTGACATCGGTTGGCGAAGCCTTGGAAGTGGTCGCAACAACCACCATCAACCGGCGCAATTACGGGATGAAATCCTACAGCCTGATAGTGGGCAAGAATGTCGACATCACAATGCAGGCAAGGCTGGCCCCGCGCTGATTTTCAGCTTTGCCGCGGTCAGTCCAAAGAACCCACACCGCCTTCATCATCAAGATCGCGGGCCACCTTGGGATCGGACAGCAGACGCTCGATCCGCTCCGCTTCGTCAAAGCTTTCGTCGGGCTTGAACTTCAGCTTTGGCGCAAATTTCAGACCCAATCGCTTGGCCACTTGGCGCTGAAGATAGGCCGTGTTCTGGCGCAGCGCCTTGATGATTTCATCCTCAGCCAGCCCCAGCAACGGTTTTACATAGGCCGTCGCGTTGCGCAGGTCAGGGGTCATGCGCACCTCTGTTACCGCAATATTTGCAGCGCTCACCGTCTCGTCATGCACGTCTTGCCGGGCGAGAAGCTCGGACAGGATATGACGCACCCGTTCGCCCACTTTAAGCACGCGGACCGATTGTTGTTCAGGGGTGTGCTGCTGGCGAGCCATCAGGTGATCTCTTGTGGGGCTGGAACAGGACGAGCGGTAGGAATGGCGGTGGAAGTTGATCGGGCAAGGACCTGGCCATCCTCGCTGAGCAATTCCCCTTCAAGAAAGATGACTCTGCGTCCCCCGCGCACCACGCGGCCCTTGCCGATGATGGTCGCTCCTTCGGGCAACAGGCCAAGCAATTGCATCGAGATTTCCAGGTTCAAAGGCGCCTGTTCGCCGCCAGTTGCCGCGACATAGGCATGCCCCATCACATCATCGAGATAGCCAGCGACCAAGCCGCCCTGCACACCGCCGCGCCAGGTGCACATTTCCTGCATTACCGTGAACCGCATGGTTGCTGTTGCGGTTGCCTCGTCAAACGACACGAATTCCGCCCCGAGCAAGCTGGAGTGGGGCGAATCCGTGTGGACTATATCACCAAGATCGCCGAGGTCACTCATCACGTCACTCACCTTGCATCAGCGGATTGGCCGGGCGATAGGCGGCGTATCCTGACGGTCAGAATACGCCCAACTATCAAAGAGTCCGCTCGCGTTCTTCGACTTCAAACACTTCCAGGCTGTCGCCCGGTTTGATGTCATTGGTGTCTTCCAGGACAACACCGCATTCGAGGCCCGAGCGGACCTCGTCGACATCATCCTTGAAGCGGCGCAACGAAGCGATGGTTGTCGCCGAAACGATGACATCTTCGCGCGTGAGGCGTGCATGCAGCCCCTTGCGAATGACGCCTTCGGTAACAAGCAGACCAGCCGCCTTGTCCTTCTTGCCGGACTTGAAGACTTCCTTCACATCGGCACGGCCAACCACATTCTCGATCCGCTCCGGACCCAGCTCGCCAGCCATTTCCTTCGCGATTTCCTCGGTCAGATGATAGATTACGTCGTAATACTTCATCTCGACATTGTCGCGCTTGACCAATTCGCGCGCCTTGGCGTTGGGGCGCACGTTAAAGCCGATGATCGGAGCATTTGACGCTGCCGCCAGGCCCACATCGCTTTCGGTGATTGCACCCACACCTGCGTGCAACACGCGGACCTGGATCAGGTCATTGCCAAGGTTGTGCAGCGCGGTGTTAATCGCCTCCACACTGCCCTGAACGTCCGCTTTCACCAGAACCGGGAATTCGACCAGATCGCTCTGCAGATTGCTGAACATTGTGTCGAAATTGGTCGGCGCGAGTGCAGTGCGTTGTTCGGTCGCTTTTTCCTGACGGAATTGAGCCACTTCACGGGCGCGCTGTTCATTTTCCACCACGGTCAGCTGATCGCCAGCGGACGGAACCCCGCCCAGACCCAGCACTTCGACCGGCATGGACGGACCAGCTTCCTTGATCTGCTTGCCCTGATCATTGACGATCGCACGAACACGGCCGCTTTGCGTACCGACCACAAAGGTGTCACCGCGCTTCATCGTGCCGCGCGTGACCAGAACGGTCGCAACCGGGCCGCGGCCCTTGTCGAGTTGCGCTTCGATCACGATCGCGTCAGCGTCCCGATCCGGACGCGCTTTCAATTCAAGCAATTCGGCCTGAAGCGCAATCTTTTCGAGCAGTTCGTCAAGGCCGGTGCCCTTGGTTGCCGACACTTCGACATCCTGCACATCGCCCGACAGGCTCTCCACAATCACTTCATGCTCTAGCAAACGGTTGCGGACATTGTCCGGGTTTGCCTCTGGCTTATCCATCTTGTTGATCGCAACGATCATCGGAACGCCGGCTGCCTTGGTATGATTGATCGCCTCGATCGTCTGCGGCATGATGCCATCATCAGCGGCAACCACCAGCACTACGATATCGGTGACATTGGCACCGCGCGCACGCATTTCTGTAAAGGCGGCGTGGCCCGGTGTATCAAGGAAGGTAATCTTCTGCTTATCCTTGGTCGTGACCTGATAGCTACCGATGTGCTGGGTGATGCCGCCGGCCTCTCCCTTGGTCACATTCGTGCCGCGCAGGGCGTCGAGCAGTGAAGTCTTGCCGTGATCGACGTGACCCATGATGGTCACGACGGGAGGACGAGGCTTCAGGGTCTCTTCCGGATCCTTGTCCTCCTCGACCTTGATCTCGATATCGTCTTCGGAAACGCGCTGGATATTGTGGCCGAATTCCTCGACCAGCAGCTCCGCCGTATCGGCATCGATGGTCTGGTTGACGGTGACCATCATGCCCATGTTGAACAGCGATTTGACCAGTTCGGCGCCCTTTTCCGCCATGCGGTTGGCCAGTTCCTGAACCGTGATCGCCTCTGGTACGATAACGTCGCGAATCTGTTTTTCACGCGGCGTCGATGGACCGCCTTGCGCGCGGCGTTCCTTCTCACGCGCACGCTTGAGCGCTGCGAGCGAGCGGGCACGGCGACCCTCGTCTTCGTTCAGCGCTTTGGACACGCTCAGCTTGCCAGAACGGCGCTTGTCGGCACGCTCGGGCGCCCCGCGCTTTTCTTCCTTCTTCTTCTTTTCCGGACGCTTGGGTTCGGGACGCGCCACAGGCGTGAATTTGCGTGCGCTTGTACCAGCGGACTTGGCAGGCGCTTCAGCTGGTGCAGCTTCCGCCTCAGCTTCGGCACTCTCAGCCGCTGCAGCGGCTTCTTGCGCTGCCTTGGCGTCAGCTTTGGCCTGCTTGGCGGCGTCTTCTTCAGCCTTGCGATTATCCTCGGCACGCTTCTTCTCGTCCTCAGCTGCATTCTTGGCAGCCTTGTCTTCGCGCTTGCGGGCCTGTTCCGCCATTTTCAGGCGTTCTTCCTCGGCCTCGCGCTGAAGGCGAGCGACGCGTTCCTGCGGAGTTTCAGAAGGTGCAGCCGGCTTTTTCGGAGCTGGCTTAGCTGGCTCTGTTTTCTTCGCAGCTGGTGCAGGCGCCGGAGCAGGTTCAGGCGCAGGAGCTGGCGCAGGCTCGGGCGTTTCGCCCGGCTTGAGGAGCTTGCGGCGGCGCTTGACCTCAACCGCAACCTTATTGGTGCGGCCGTGGCTAAAGGTCTGCTTGACCTCTCCAGGCTGCGCACCCTTGAGGGTCAGCGGTTTACGGGCCGGTTTTTTTTCTTCGTCGCTCATCTAGCTCAATTGTCCTTCACGCGTTCAATTCATTGTCCATGGCAGGTGCAATTTGGGCACCGCCGGAATTCTCGTGTGGCCCTGCGGCCGCGGTGTAATGCTCCAGGCGGCCCACCAGCGCTGCGATGCGTTGTGCCGCCTTGTGGCTCGATCCGTGGCCGCCAATCCCCAGATGGACGACATTGTCGCGGCCCAATGCCACAGACAAAGCCGCCCGGTCCAGTGGCAAGGTCAATCCGCGCTCTCCGCTGCCTTCACGTTCGCGGCCCACTCGCCAGGCCTGATCCAGCTTCTTGCGCCCATCCTCGCTGGCATCGCTGGCATGCAACAACAGTGCGACAGCGCCGCGTCTTGCCTGTTCGGCAATCCTGTCAGAGCCCAGAATGACCTGGCCGCTGCGCATTTCAATACCCAGCCGGTCCCGCAGAACGCGGCTCAATGCCGCCTCGATCTGTCCGGGCAGATCATCAGGGATGTTCAACCGCGCACCTTTGAAAGCGCGCGCCAACGCCCCTTTCAACTGGCCCTTGGCAATCGCCTTTTCAAGCTGGGGCCGCGAAACGCCGATCCAGGCACCGCGCCCGGGGGCCTTGGCCAGCGGATCAGGCAGTACATCGCACGAACCATCGCCAAGCGGCGGCGAAACTGCCAGCCGCACCAGCGTATCGCGCGAAGCGATGTCGCCGGACATTATGCACTTGCGCTCTGGCCCTGTTTCTTTCGGGCAAGGCTTACCGGGCCCGGAATCCCGAGCCTCGGCTACGTCAGCGATGTCGGACGTCAGGCGCTCATTGGGTGGAGTCCGCATCGGCGGCCTCCTGTTGATCGGTCTGCTCGGCAGCAGGTGCCGGAGCTTCCTCTTCGTCTTCGAACCAATGCGCACGGGCAGCCATGATGATCTCGTTGCCCTGTTCTTCGTTGAGGCCGTATTCGCCCAACACACCGCCCTTGTCTTCCGGACGCTGCGGCGCACGGCGCATCGGCGGTCCATCGGGGCTGTTGTTGCGGCGACGCGGCGCTTCACGCTTCTTGGCGATCAGTTCGTCGGTTGCCAGGTCGGCCAGATCATCCAGCGTCTTGATGCCCGCCTTGCCCAGCGTCACCAGCATGGCTTCGCTAAGGTGCGGCATTTCTGCCAGCGCATCTTCCACGCCAAGCTCGCGGCGAGCGGCACGGAAAGTTTCTGCCTGCCGTTCGAGCGCTTCCAGAGCACGGCTCTGCAGTTCTTCGCCCAGCTCTTCATCGAAACCTTCGATGCTGGCGAGTTCTGCCAGTTCGACATAGGCGACTTCTTCCAGTTCGGCGAAGCCTTCGGCAACCAGCAGCTGCGACAGCGTTTCATCAACGTCGAGCTCTTCCTCGAACATCTTGGACCGCTCGGCGAATTCCTTGCTGCGCTTCTCGCTCGCCTCTTCCTCGGTCATGATGTCAATCTGGTGACCGGTCAGCTGACTGGCGAGACGCACATTCTGGCCGCGGCGACCGATCGCCAGCGAAAGCTGATCGTCAGGCACAACCACTTCGATGCGGCCCTCTTCCTCGTCCAGCACAACGCGGCTGACGGTGGCCGGCTGCAGCGCGTTCACGACGAAAGTCGCGGTGTCTTCGCTCCAAGGAATGATGTCGATCTTTTCGCCCTGCAATTCCTGTACGACGGCCTGAACGCGGCTGCCTTTCATGCCAACACAGGCACCGACCGGATCGATCGAGCTGTCGTGGCTGATAACGCCGATCTTGGCACGGCTGCCCGGATCACGCGCGGCGGCCTTAATCTCGATGATACCATCGTAAATCTCGGGCACTTCCTGCGCGAACAGCTTGCGCATGAAATCGGGGTGCGCACGGCTCAGGAAAATCTGCGGACCGCGATTGTTGCGTTCCACCTTGGTGATGATTGCGCGGATACGCTCGCCCACACGGGCAGCTTCACGCGGGATCTGCTGATCGCGGCGAATGACGCCTTCGGCGCGGCCCAGATTGACAATGACATGGCCAAACTCGACCGATTTGATCACGCCGGTGATCACTTCATTGGCGCGATCCTTGAATTCTTCGAACTGACGCTCGCGCTCGGCATCGCGGACCTTCTGGAAGATCACCTGCTTGGCGCTCTGCGCATCGATCCGGCCCAGGTCGACAGGCGGCAGCGGGTCAACAATGAAGTCGCCCAGCTTGGCATCGTCTTCCAGCTTCTTCGCAGCCGTCAGATCGACCTGTTTGAAGTAGTCTTCGACTTCCTCGACCACTTCGACCACGCGCCACAGGCGCAAATCGCCAGTCTGCGGATCAAGCTTTGCCCGGATATCGTTTTCTGCACCGTAACGGTTGCGAGCCGATTTCTGGATCGCCTCTTCCATCGCTTCGATAACAATCGACTTGTCGATCATCTTTTCCGAAGCGACCGCATTCGCAATCGCAAGCAGCTCTGCCTTATTGGCGGAAATAGCACTGGCCATCAGTCGTCAGCCTTTTCTTCTTCGACTTCTAAAACTTCTTCGGCACCTTTGGTGTCGAGCGGTTGTGTTGCAGCGATCAGCTCGTCGGTCAAAACCAGCTTTGCCGCATGAATGGCATCGAGCGGGAATGCAACATTGCCCGCCTTCCTGTCCTCAATTGTAACTGTATCGCCTTCAATACCGACCAAGGCCCCGCGCAGATTGCGGTTGCCGTTAATCTTCTCTTTCAGCGATACTTTTGCCTCGTGCCCGGCCCAGTCGGAAAAATCCTTTGGCCGGGTCAGTGGGCGATCAATTCCGGGAGAGCTGACTTCGAGGTGATAGGCCCCTTCGATCAAAGCCTCGCCCTGCTCTTCTGCGGCATCCATTGCGTCAGACACAGAGCGCGAAAGAGCAGCGCATTGGTCAATCACCAATTGTCCGGTGGCCGGATCTTCAGCCATGATCTGCAGCGCCATGCCGCCATCACCAGCTTCCGACGGCATCATTTTCACGCGCACAAGATCAAACCCAAGCGCATTGGCTTGTGGCTCGATAATCTGTGTCAGGCGGGCAATGTCTGCCATGGATCTCGTAAAGTCTCCGTTGTGAACCGCATCATCTGCAAAGGTCTTGGGGGCCGGCCCCTTGCGGCGCCAGCAACCAACTTTGTCTCAACAATGTCGGGATTGGCAGTCAGATAAGCGCGTTCTTAGCCTTTTGCAACCATTAAGGCGCGGCAAACCGGCGATCCCTACCCCCGGCGCTTAAACCACGGCTCGTCGGAGCGATTGATCAGCAATTCGCCGGTATACGGCAGGCACAGATCATAGGCCTGATGCGGAGTGCCGCCCAGCCATTCAGCCCACTGATCGCGTCGCAGGATGACCGGCATCCGATTGTGTACAGGCGCCACCTGCTGATTGGCCGTGGTCATGATCATGGAGCATGCCTGCCCCCATTCGTCGCTGTTCCGCCAAATCCCAACCATGGCCAGCAGATTGTCGTCCGGATCGGCAAACCAGGTTCGGGTCATTGCGCCCTTCGCCCCTTCTGCCTCAGCAAAGCTGCTGACCGGCAACAGGCAGCGCCTTTCTTCAAAGGATGCGCGCCAGAAGTAGCTTTTCAGCTTGTCCGTGCGGGTGTTGTTGACCGGCTTGGGCTTGAGTGGCTGCCCCTTGGCACCCTTGCGCTGGAGCGGGAAGCCCCAGTTCATTGATTGCAGCTTACCCTGAGCAATTACGGCCGTGGGGTAACCGGGATAGACTTCACCGGCCATATTGGCAGAAAATCCGGCGACTTCGGCATCGAAGAAATCCCCGATTTCAGCGGGCGAGGCTTTCAGCTTATAAAGGTTGCACATTGCCGGCGCGCCTCAATCATCTTCCTGCATCAGGCCATGCTTCTTGATGCAATGGCGCAGCTGGTCATAACTCAGGCCCAGCGCCTTGGCCGTCTGGCGCTGGTTCCAGCGATGCTTGCCAAGGGCATGCTCAACGATGGCGCGTTCATGCGCGTCGACGGCACCGCGCAAATCCTCAATCGCTTCGAAATCCTGTGATGGCGGGGCCGACAAGGCCGCGGCTGCACCCACACTGCCGGTTGGCGCGTCGCTGGGCCGGTGCGCGGGAGTGAACGGCTTCCAAGGCGAATCAAAGGGATCAAACACGGCATGTCCGATCGGTTCATCCCAATTGTCCCAGCGATAAACGGCGCGCTCCACCACATTGCGCAATTCGCGCACATTGCCGGGCCAGTCATGATCTTCCAGATTGCGCTGGATATGCGGGGCAAAGCCGGGCCATGCCTCCCAATCCAATTCTGCCGCCATGCGCCGACCGAAATAGTCCGACAGAACGCCAACATCCCCGTCGCGCACGCGCAGGGGCGGCAGGGTGATGACTTCAAAACTGAGCCGATCGAGCAAGTCAGCGCGAAATTCGCCGCGTTCTGCCATCAGCGGCAGATTGTCGTTGGTGGCGGCGACAATCCGCACATCAACCCGCACCGGGCGCGAGGACCCGATCCGGGTCACTTCACCATATTCGACCGCGCGCAGCAGGCGTTCCTGCGCGGCCATGGACAAATTGCCCAGTTCGTCGAGAAACAACGTACCTTTGTCGGCTTCTTCAAACCTTCCTGCCCGCGCTTTGGTAGCGCCGGTGAAGGCGCCGGCTTCATGGCCGAACAGTTCTGCCTCGATCAACGTTTCGGGCAAGGCTGCACAGTTCATGATGACCAGCGGCTCGCCCCATCGGGTGGACAGGCGATGAAGGCGTTCTGCGATCAGTTCCTTGCCGGTGCCGCGTTCGCCGATCACCAGCACGGGCCGGCTCATCGGGGCAGCACGAGAGGCACGTTCGACCGCATCGAGAAAGGCCCCGGATTGGCCAATGAATTGATTATCCCGCTCCATGACCCAAACTATAGTGAAAATTCCCAATGCTTGGCAACATAAACCAACTCGGCATAATCACAAAAATCGCAACAATCTGATTTGTAATTGTTTTTCAGTTTTGGCACGCAGATTGCTATTACATGAACATACACGACGAAATGTCACCAAGTGTTTCGATTGAAAGGATTTGATCATGTTCGACCGCAGCTTTTTCCAGACCAAATTGGGATTGGCAGCGATTGCCAGCACAGCGGCGATGACGCTGTTCGTGGCGCTCAGCTCGCAAATGCAGTTGGCGCCGCATATGGCAGCCGGCTCGGTCGCCCCGATTGTTGAGATCGCATGAGCAAGCCCACTGACAATACCCCCTTCGGGCCGGAGCGCTCAGTCCCCGAAAACGGTAACCCCGTTGGCGCTGACACCCCCCGCAGCGCCGCTGCTCCGGCCCAACCCCGCATGACGCGGCTCGACGAAGAAGTTGAGCGCTTGCGTCAAAGCCCCACTCCGACGCAGACTGCGCCATCACCCGCGCAACGCGTCATGAACTTTACTGATGGAGCAGCCTTTATGGGCATTTTTAGCCGCACCCGCGATATCATCGCTGCCAATTTCAACGACATGCTGGACAAGGCCGATGACCCTTCCAAGATGATCCGCATGATCATCCTCGAAATGGAGGAAACGCTGGTGGAAGTGCGCGCGAGCGCTGCCCGGACAATCGCCGATCAGAAGGAAATGCATCGCCATACGGTCAAGCTGGACAAGCTCCAGGCCGATTGGGGCGAGAAAGCCGAGCTGGCGCTGAGCAAGGATCGCGAAGATCTGGCTCGCGCGGCTCTGGTGGAGCGTAAGAAGGCAGCCGACATGGCCGACCAGCTGAAGCAGGAAATCGCGGTGCTGGACGATGCATTGCGCGCTTACGAGCAGGATATTCAGAAGCTGCAGCATCGCCTCCGCGAAGCGCGCAGCCGTCAGACGCAGATCGCAGCGCGGCTCGAAAGCGCGGAAAACCGGGTCAAGCTGCGCACTTTGATGAGCACCGAACGCACGGATGAGGCGCTGACCCGTTTTGACCAGATGGAACGCCGGGTCGATTACGCTGAGGGCCGTGCTGAGGCGCTGAGCATCGATAACAAGCCCGGCCAGCTGTCGCTGTCGGACGAGATCGCCGCGCTCGCCGGAGCGGATGCGATTGATGATGAACTGGAACAGATGAAAAAGGCGCTGGGCAAAGATAGCGCCTCAGACTCAAAAACTCAGGAGGACTGAAACCGTGGACTTCGAATTTATCCCTATCGCAATGGTGTTGATCGGGCTTCCATGGCTCATCCTGCATTATGTTACCAAGTGGAAAACCGCTGCCACCATCACCACCGATGATGAAGTGTTGCTGGACGAGTTGTATCAGCTCGCCCGCCGTCTCGATGACCGGATGGACACGGTTGAGCGCCTGGTCGCTGCCGATAATCCCGATTACGAAGTGAAGCGTATTCGCGCTGATCAGGAAACCGATAATCAGCAATTGCGCGAACTTGACCGATTGATCGCTGACAAGAAGGAAGCCGCCCGATGAATAGCCCACGCACCACGCTTTACCGCGACAAGCACAATGCCAAATTGATGGGCGTATGTTCAGGCATTGCCGATTACACCGGTGTCAATGTTGGATGGATCAGGTTTGCGGCCATAATCTCGCTCTGGCTGACCGGCGGGATGACCATTCCAGCCTATTTCATCGCAGGCATCCTGCTGAACAAGAAGCCGCCGCATCTCTACAAGGATGTGGACGAGCAAAAGTACTGGCAGCGCGTTCGCCAGAGCCCGCAACGCTCGGCCCGCGAAATCCGCGCCCAGTTCCGCGATGTGGACCGCCGCCTGGCCGATGTTGAACATTACTATGTCAGCAGCAACCCGCGCCTTTCAGCCGAAATCGAGCGTCTGCGCTAAACTCAAGTTACATACGATTAGGGGACAATCTCATGGAAGGCGAAATGGCCCTTCTCATTCCAATCATGGCCTTGTGCATCCCGTTCTTTGCGATCTGGACCAAGCACAAGCAAAAAGTTGCCGCGATGCAGGTTGAGGCAACAGCAGAAAACACCGCAGAAAAGGCGGCACAATATGCAAGCCACATCCAAAAGTTGGAAGACCGTGTGCAAGTGCTTGAACGCATAGTGACCGACCGTGGTTATGACGTTGCCACCCAGATCGAAGCGCTGCGTGACACCCGCTCTGTCGACCAAAGCGACAGCGGCACGCCGCTCAACATCAACAAGCAGGAGCGCGCATAATGCTTGCCGCAGAATCAGTAGTTCCCCACCTCCCCTGGATCATTGCAGGGGCACTAGCGATCGGCGGCGCAGGCGTGTTCGGCTGGATCCACACCACCCGGCTCAAGATCAAGCATGGCTATCCCCTGGAAGGCATGTGGGGCCAGTCCCTCAAACCCTCGAGTGATGGCGAAGCCAAGCAGCGCATCATGCTGCTGACGCAGGAAAATGCAGAGCTGCGCGCTGAAGTAGGCTCGATGAAGGACCGCCTGGCCAATGTCGAACGGATCGTGACCGATGGCGGATACGGGCTGGGAAGCGAAATTGATGCCCTGCGTGATCGGGCACTGGAAAATCTCAAGGACAAAGGGAGCGCCTGATGCATCCGCTGACGATTATCTTCGGCTTTATTCTGGCGGTGACCATTGTTGCTTTTGGATTTGGCCTAGTCATGCACAAGCGGCAGATCGCTTATAAGGAGCGCAAGAACGCGCTCGACCGCGAAGCCAAATATGGTGCTTCGCCAGCCTCGGCTGACAAGCATCGCGAGCTGGAAGAGCGCGTCCGCGTGCTGGAACGCATCGCGACCGACAACAAGGTTGATCTTGCCATGCAAATCGAAGCTTTGCGTGATGTGCAGGAACTTGATCGGCTGGAGCAGAACGCCCGATGAGCATGTGGACCGCCTTTGTCCTGATTGCGCTGATCGCAGCCATTTCCGGCGCCTGGGAAAACCGCAGGCGGCGCAGCAAGGAAATCGAGCGCAAGGCCGAGGAATTGCCCAGCAAGCGCGAGAAGCAGCTTGAGGGCGAAGTGACCGATTTGCGCGAGCGTATTCAGGTGCTCGAACGGATCGCGACCGATGCAAATTCAAGCGAGGCGGTCGAAGCCAAACGGATTGCTGCCGAGATCGAAAATTTACGCGAAGCCGAGAAGTAGAAACAGCAACGGGCCATTTATCGCCTGAGCGTCAAGGAGGACATTACGGACATGTTCGAACCGACTTTCATTATTGCAGCGGCCAGTCTGGCAGGCTTGATCATTGTGTCGTTTGCCCTGCTGCGCGCATGGCAGGGATGGCTTTCGCTGAAGCAGCGCGAGCTCGACAACCGCCCGCACGAAATCGAAGGCGGGGCCGGTATCTCTGGCGGGATGGGCGCAGCCCGGATCGAAATTTCGGATCTGAAGGAACGGATCAAGAAACTCGAAGCCATCGCCAGTGGGGTGGATTTGTGAGCGAAAGCGCTTAAGTGCGCTCGTATGAGATCGCTTGATGACATTGCCGAAGAATATGATTTCCTTGAAGGCGACGAACGCTATCGCCTGCTGATCGAACTGGGCCGCGAGCTTGAGCCGATGCCCGACGCCCTGAAAACCGATGCAACCCTGGTGCGTGGCTGTTCGGCCAGTGTGTGGGTCTATCCGACAGACAGCGACGGTGCGTTGCACTTTCTGGCAGACAGCAATGCTGCGATTACCAAGGGCATTGTTGCGCTGGTGATTGCAGCGGTTCAGGACAAGTCTGCGCCAGAGGTTGCCCAGATGGACGTTATGGCAGCGCTCGACCCGTTTGATCTGAAAAACCAGCTCAGTTCGAACCGGACGCAAGGCGTGCCTAATATGATCGCACTGGTGAAGGAACATGCCGCCCGGATAGCGGCCGCCTGACATGCGCCCGCTCTATCTGGCAGCGGGGATCATTTGCGTGGGCTTTGGGGCGGTTGGCGCTGTCCTGCCGATCATGCCCACAGTCCCGTTCCTGTTGCTGGCAGCCTTTTGCTTTGCCCGCAGCAATCCCGCCTTTGAAAAACGTATTCTGGACCACCCTGTCTGGGGCCCCCAGGTGCACGACTGGCGCGATCGCCGCGCAATCTCTCGCCGGTCGAAATTGATGGCTATAGGAGCCATGAGCGTAGGCGCGGTATTTACCTGGTTCACCCTCGGTGAGCCGTGGGTTTATGTCTCGCTTGCCATATTGGCCATCAGCGGGACGTGGATTGCCACGCGCAATGAGTGAAACCGCCGGTTCGGAACCGAATACCCTGTCCGCCCGTTATATTACCAAGCGGCATCGACCGCATGACACAAATTAGGGCACTGAAACTATGGCTATTCTCATTCTGATCGCGACGATCCTTCTTCCCCCGCTTGGCGTGGCGATGAAGCACGGACTTGGCGCGACAACGTTGCTGAATCTGGTATTGACGCTGCTGGGCTTCATCCCCGGCCTGATCCACGGATTGTATGTAAACTACGCCCGCTGATCAATTTCCCGAGACGTACACGCGAGCGCGGCCCTATTGGGTCGCGCTTTCGCGTATCTGGGCGATGCCCGCCTCGCGCTGCTCGCGCAATTGCGCCTTCAATTTGGCTGGATCGCGGGCAAACACAAAACCGAAGCTGACCCCGCCTTCCTTGCCGACGGTCGCGTGATGCAGCTTGTGCGCCTGCACCAGCCGTTTGGCATAACCGCGTTTGGGCACCCATTTGAAATAGCGTTGATGGACCAGACCATCGTGCACGAAGGTGTAGATCACGCCGTATAGGGTAATGCCGAAAGCGGACCACCACAGGGCATCGGAAACATAATATCCGATCCAGAACATGGCGAACACGATTGTGCCGAACACGACGGCATAAAGGTCGTTCTTCTCGAACATATTGTCATGCGGTTCATGATGGTCGCGGTGCCAGGCCCAACCCCACCCGTGCATGATGTATTTATGCGCATACCAGGCAAACAGCTCCATCCCGATGACAGAGGCTAAGACGACGCCTGCAATTTCCCACCAGCTCATTTGGCAACTCCTGAACGACGCGCTGCCGGTAGTGCCCACCAGGGGACATCGGGACGGCGATGATGCTCCAGATGATAGCCGAAGTGAAAACATGTGGCGAGGCTGGCCAGCGTGCCGAATTCATCGCTGCGCGCATTATGCTCGTCGCTGAAACCGCGTGACAAACGGTCACCTTCATCTGGCCGCTTTTCGTGGCGATGGGGGCGATACGTTCCAAAGTAAAACAACTGGAGCGAGCTGGCGATGGCCGGCAGACCGTACAGCATGATCAGCTGCACCATGGAAACACCCACAATCAGCCAGTAAACCGTCACCACCGATGACACCCACGCGATTGACTTCCACCCGAAATACCGCCGGAAGAATGTCGCATACCAGCGCAAGAAATGGTCGGGATTGTTCTCGTCAAAATCAGGATCCCCAGCGTGGCCGGCCAGCTTGTGATGATCGAAATGAGCATCGCGCATTTTTCGCCAGCCAAAACCTGCATATAGAAACAGCAACACAGCACCCACTGCCGAGTTCACCCGCGGGCGGCCCGGCGCCAAGGTCCCGTGCATTGCATCGTGACTGATGATGAACACGCCGACCGAGAGCCAGCATTGCACCGCAGCCAGAATGATCGCGAAGGGCAGCGTCAACCACGTCAGCTGGAACACCAGCATGGCGTAGAAATGCAGAGCCAGCCACGATCCCGCAATCAATCCGGCCAATCCCAAACCGACGGCCGTCTGTCGCGCCTTGGCGGGAAGGACGAAGCTGGCGTTCGGGGCTAAGGCGGCAGGCTGTGGCATCGCTCGGTTCAAAGAAACAAAGGGTAACACCCTATATAGGGCGCTTGTCGTTCCGCGCAAAGCGTGTGCGCGGCCCTCAATCTTCGTCGGGAAGGAAGAACTGGCGCATACCTTCGTCAATTCGGGCCGGACGGTGTGTTACAGCATCAATGCAGCACCAGGCCGATTTCACCTCTGCCAAGACTTCTTCACCGCGCTTGATCACGGTGGAATAAAAGGCCCGAGCGCCCTTGAAGCTTTCCAGGACCGTGCTGGCGATCACATCATCTTCAATGAAGGCGGGTTTGCGATAGGTGATTTCGTGCTTGAGCGCGACCCAGGCCTTGCTCGCCACCTCTTCAGCAGGGGCCAGTTTCTGCCAGTGCGCAAGCACCGCGTCCTGAACCCAGTTCAGGTACCGGGCGTTGTTCACATGCCCCATGAAGTCGATATCATCGGGGACGATTCGGATCGGAAAGGCAAATGGTGCTGCTGACATGTCTGTCAGTTAGACGCTCGATGCTTACTGTTCCATGACAATCGTGCGCGGATCGGAAAATGTTTTTCCGATGTGTCCAATCGGTTGCAAGTGCGATGCGCTGCCTGTGCTTCGGGAGGCGCACATTTGTGTCCCGAGTTTCCTCACAGAGCGATTTTCGAGCGGCAATATCTTGCCAGCCGCCCGCTGCCAGCCTAGCGAGCAGCCATGCCAAACAAGCCCCGCACATTGTACGACAAGATCTGGGACGCTCACGAAGTAGAGCGCCGCGATGACGGCACCAGCATTCTGTATATCGACCGCCATCTGGTGCACGAAGTGACCAGCCCGCAGGCTTTTGAAGCGCTGCGCATGACAGGCCGCACAGTTCGCCGACCGGAACTGACACTGGCCGTGCCCGATCACAATTTGCCGACCACGCCGCGACTTGATGATGCCGGCAATCGAATTCCCATCGCCGATCCGATGAGCGCGCAGCAACTTGCCGCGCTGGAGCGCAATGCCCCCGATTTCGGCATCCGCTACATCGATGCAAACCACGTCACGCAGGGCATTGTCCATGTGGTGGGCCCGGAACAGGGTTTCTCCCTTCCTGGCAGCACGATCGTGTGTGGCGATTCGCACACTGCAAGTCACGGCGGCATCGGCGCATTGGCGTTTGGTATCGGCACCAGCGAAGTGGAACACGTGCTGGCAACACAAACGCTGCTGCTCAAACGTTCCAAATCAATGGAAGTGCGGGTCGAGGGGACGCTGGGCGAAGGCGTCAGCGCCAAAGATCTGATCCTGCATATAATCGGTGTGATCGGCACCGCTGGCGGGACCGGCCATGTCATTGAATATCGCGGGCCGGAGTTTGAAGCGATGAGCGTCGAGGAACGCCTGACAGTCTGCAACATGAGCATTGAAGGCGGTGCACGCGCCGGTCTGATCGCGCCAGACGAAACCGTTTTCCGCTATCTGAAAGGGCGCCCGCTCGCCCCAAAAGGGGCGGATTGGGACGAGGCCCTGGCCTATTGGAAAACGCTGCACAGCGATGAAGGTGCGGTGTTCAACAAGTCCGTAACCATCCAGGCAAGCGAAGTCGAACCGACGGTAACCTGGGGCACCAGCCCCGAGGATGTTGTCGCCATCGGCGGGGTTGTGCCGGACCCGGCCAGCTTTGCGGATCCCTCCAAGCAGGAAGCTGCCGCCAAAAGCCTTGAGTATATGGGCCTGACACCGGGTCAGCGGATGCAGGACGTGCCGGTTGAAAACATCTTCATCGGTAGCTGCACCAACAGCCGGATCGAGGATTTGCGCGCTGCGGCCAAGGTGCTTTCGGGCCGCAAGAAAGCTGACAATGTCAAATGGGCCATCGTCGTGCCCGGTTCCGGGCTGGTGAAACAAATGGCCGAGGACGAAGGCATCGATGCGATTTTCAAAGCCGCTGGTTTCGAATGGCGCGAGCCGGGCTGTTCCGCCTGCCTCGGCATGAACCCGGACAAGGTGCCACCGGGCGAGCGCTGTGCGTCCACTTCGAACCGCAATTTCGTCGGTCGCCAGGGACCAGGAGCCCGCACGCATCTGGTCTCCCCCGCCATGGCCGCAGCTGCCGCTGTTGCCGGACGGCTGGCCGATGTGCGCGAGCTTGGTTGATGAAGGCTGCGTGCCAATGCGGTGCTGTCAGCATCGAGCTTGCGCATAAGCCGGAATACGTCAATTTCTGCGACTGTTCGCTCTGCGCCAAATGCGGCGGCGCATGGGGATATTTTGATATAAAAGAGGTGTCAGTGTCAGGTCCCACCCGATCTTATCGCCGGGCCGATATGGACCCGGCATGCATCGAACTGCACTTTTGCAGCACGTGCGGGGCAACCACGCATTGGCTGCTGACCGAACATTCGCCGGGAGACCGGATAGGCGTGAACATGCGTTTGTTTGAACCTGCTGAATTGGCAGGCATCGAGGGGCGCATGCTGGATGGGCGCAACTGGACCGGGGCCGCCCCGCCCGATCACCATCGCCCCGCCGGGCTCATCGGGAAAGACATATTCATCTGATCCCGGCACCGACGCATTTCGTGCCGCTACCTCTTGCCATCATCCCTCAACCTTTCCATGAGAATGCCATGACAAAGAAACTTGCTGGAAAAGCCGCCATCGGCGCTGCTGCCATCGGTTCTGCTGCGATTGCAGCGGCGCTACTCTATGCTGGAAAGCGCAAGAAGCAGAACGCCCCCGCTCAGCCCGGCCCGATCCCCTCGGGTGAAAAGCCGGAAACCGACTGATGGAAGCCGTTTCCACCATTGAAGGCCGCGCCTATCCCTTTGGCGCGAAAAACGTCGATACCGATGTGATCATTTCGGCAGAATGGCTCAAGACCATCACCCGCGAGGGGTTGGGCCAGGGTGCATTTGAATCGGTCAGGGCCAAGCCCGGCAATGTGTTCGATGACCCTGAGTATGCCGGTGCACCGGTGCTGATCGCGGGCGATAATTTCGGCTGCGGATCAAGCCGCGAACACGCCGCCTGGGCCTTGCTCGACATGGGCATAAAAGCTGTGATCGCGCCCAGCTTCTCCGATATTTTCTCCGGCAACGCCTTCAAGAATGGGATTCTGACCGTTGAACTGCCGCAAGATCAAATCGATCGCCTGATGGAAGTGGCAAAGGATCACCCCGTTTTTATCGATCTGGAATCGCAGACTGTTACTACCCCCTTCCAGGATCGCTTCACTTTTGATGTCGATCCCTTTCGCAAGCATTGCCTGATGAACGGTCTGGACGAAGTTGGCCTGACGCTGGAGCAGGACGCGGTTATTTCTAAATATGAAACGGGCCGTCAGGACAAGATGGCCTGGCTTGCCAAGGGAACGGAGACTTACGCATGAAAGCCCTGCGCTCACACGCAACCGGTGGCCCGGAAACGCTCACTCTGGACGAGGTTGAAACACCTTCACCCGACAAGGGCGAAGTGCTGGTCGATGTGAAGGCTTGCGCGATCAATTTCCCCGACACTCTGATCATTCGCGACCTCTACCAGTTCAAGCCCGAGCGGCCCTTTGCCCCGGGTGGCGAATTGGCTGGCGTGGTTTCGGCTGTGGGCGAAGGCGTCGGCGAATACAGCGTCGGCGACCGGGTCATGGCCGGGATCGGCAATGGCGGCCTGGCTGAGCAAGTTGTCGTACCTGCGGGCCGCATGTTTCCCATCCCCGATGGCGTGTCCTTCGAGAAGGCGGCATCGCTGCTGATGACCTATGGCACGACCATTCACGGTCTGAAGGATCGCGGCCATATCAAGGCCGGTGACACCGTCCTGATCCTGGGCGCTGCTGGCGGGGTCGGTCTGTCTGCGGTTGAACTGGCCAAAGCATTCGGTGCGCGCGTTGTCGCAGCTGTGTCGACCGAGGAAAAAGGCGAAGTGGCCCGCAAGGCTGGTGCTGATGATGTGGTAATTTACCCCAAGGGCGAGATGGACAAGGCCGCATCGAAAGAACTGGCCAACGCGTTCAAGGCGGCCTGCGGACCGCAGGGTGCAAACATTGTCTATGACATTGTCGGTGGCCAATATTCGGAACCGGCGCTGCGCTCCATCGCATGGGAAGGCAAGTTCCTGGTGGTCGGATTCCCGGCGGGCATTGCCAAAATGCCGCTCAACCTCACTTTGCTGAAAAGCTGCGACATCTGCGGCGTGTTCTGGGGCGCGTTTACTGCGCGCGAGCCGGTCAAGTTCAAGGCGCAGGTGGAGGAATTGTTCGACCTCATGAAAGCCGGCAAAATCGATCCACTGGTGTCCGAGACCTTCCCGCTGGAACGCGGAGGCGACGCGATTGCCAAGCTGGAAAGTCGGCAGGCGGTCGGCAAGCTTGTGGTGACGATGGACTGATCGGCCTGAGTGCTGGCCTGCCGATTGGCAAAACTCTGCATCACAGGCACCTTGCCGCGCCGCCCGGCGCGCACTATTTTAGATCTACACGCAATTCCCGAGAGGATCACATGACCGATTTCAACGATCGCAAACGCGGTGAAGAAGCCAAATTCGCCATGGATGGTGAAACCGCATTCAAACTTGCCGCGCGGCGCAACCGCCTGATGGGCGAATGGGCGGCTGGTCTGATGGGTCTGACTGACGAAGAAGCCGACGCCTACAAGAAGGCTGTCGTGCAGGCTGATTTCGAAGAAGCCGGTGACGAAGATGTTATCCGCAAGCTTCTAGGCGATCTGACCGCTGCTGATTGCGATGTAAGCGAAGCTGACATCCGCGCCATGCTCGAGGAAAAGACGATCGAGGCCAAGCGCCAGTTGATGAGCGAGAGCTGATCCCATGCCGATGACAGGCCCGGAAATCGAAGCGGCAATCACCTCTGCCCTGCCGGGCGCAACCGTTGTGTTGACCGATCTCGCCGGCGATAATGATCACTGGGCAGCAGAAGTTACCGCTGCTGAGTTCGCAGGGAAAAACCGGGTTCAACAGCACAAGCTGGTTTATGATGCCTTGGGGGGCCGCATGGGCGGTGTGCTGCATGCCTTGCAACTGACCACGCGGGTTCCCACCTGATAGTCACAAGTTCAATCAACAAAGTTCAATCAACTTAGGGCCAACAGCCATGTCCGACGTAAACACCCGTATTTCTTCCATCGTTGGCGACAACGATGTGGTCCTTTTCATGAAGGGCACGCCCCTGTTTCCGCAATGCGGATTTTCCAGCAAGGCGGTCGCCATTCTTGAACATTGCGGCGTCGCGTATGAAAGCGTCGATGTGCTGCAGGACATGGAAGTGCGTCAGGGCATCAAGACCTATTCGGATTGGCCAACCATCCCCCAGCTTTACGTCAAAGGCGAATTTCTGGGCGGAAGTGATATCATGATGGAAATGTTTGAAGCGGGCGAATTGCAGCAGCTGATGGATGAAAAGGCCGTCGCGAAAGCCGAGGGCTGATTAACCCACCGTCAGTTGCAGCTGCCCTTTACGCAGTTCCACAAAAAAGCCGCCCCCAGGGAAACCTCGGGGCGGCTTTTTGTTCGGGGAGGCGGAACCTAGAGACCAGGGCGGTTCCGCCTCTTTACTGAAGACTGTTTGGGTACCGGTTCTTTTGCACAGCCCGTGCCAAATTTGACAATCCTCGGAAAAACACGGGTTTTCGTGGTTAACAAGAATTTGCGAAGCGGCGAATTGTAAACTTTTCCGACAGGCTTATCGAAATCGCGCTTGGCTTCCCTGCGCGCTGCTTGCACTAGAGTGCCGATGTCGAGCGAAACACCCAGCCAGCCAGAGGCCATCCAGGCCGCCACCGTCATTATCTACCGCAATGGTCCGCAGGGCTGTCCGGCGGAAATCCTCATGACCATCCGGTCGCGCAATATGACCTTTGCCGGCGGCATGGCGGTGTTTCCCGGCGGGCGGGTCGATGACGCCGATATCGATCTCGCCCGAATGATCGCTGCTGACGGCGATCATGAAGAGATTGCCAATCAGATTGCAGCCGTGCGTGAAACGCTGGAAGAAACAGGTCTGGCCATCGGCCTGACCGGTAACATTGACGCAGTAAAAGCGCGCAAGGCCCGGCAGCGCTTGCTCGAAGTGAAAGCGCTCGCCCCCGTGCTCGAAGAGTTTGGCTGGAACCTTGATCTGGCTCAAATGACGCCATTTGCCCGCTGGTATCCCAAGAACGAGCGCATCCCGCGGGTCTATGATACGCGCTTCTATCTTGCTGATCTGGGCACAGGCGCGGTTGATATCGAGGCTGATCTGTCGGAAAATACGCATCTGTTCTGGACCAGCCCGCAAGACGCGCTGGCGGCAGCGGACCGCGGCGACATAAAGGTCATCTTTCCCACCCGCCGTAATCTGGAGCGGCTTGCCCTGTTTTCGACCTATGCAGAGGCCAAGGCGCAGGCAGATACCATCCCGGTGCGCACAATCATTCCGCAAATTGTTGAAGCCAGCGGCCAGCCCATGCTGACAATTATGGAAGACGCGGGATATCCGATTACGTCTGAACTTCTCGAGAGTGTTCAACGCGGATGAACCGCGTTTACGCACCATGCAAATGGTAGATGTCAGGTAAGGTGGCGCGCCCGGCAGGACTCGAACCTGCTGCCTCAAGATTAGAAGTCTCGCGCTCTATCCAGATGAGCTACGGGCGCGCAGCCTCGTCGCCATTAGCGCGCTTTAACTCGCTTGGAAATCGCGTTACGCAGTAAAGCATGGAAAATTCCGGAACACCCACCGTAACCTCCACTGCTCCACCGGCGTTTCGTTATTACGATCTGGTGATGGCAGCGTTTGTCACGATCCTGCTGCTGTCCAACCTGATCGGCGCATCCAAACCCAGCTATATTACTCTGCCAGGCGGTGACCCATGGATCTTTGGCGCAGGCGTTCTGTTTTTTCCGATCAGCTACATCATCGGCGATGTCCTGACCGAGGTTTACGGTTATGCCCGCGCCCGCCGCGTGATCTGGACCGGGTTTGCCGCACTTGCTTTCATGGCCTTCATGGCCTGGGTGGTGGTCAATTTGCCCGCAGCCGAGGGTTGGCCATTCCAGGAGGACTACGAGAACGTTTTCGGCAACAGCTGGCGCATTGTCATCGCCTCCATCGTGGCCTTCTGGGCAGGGGAATTTGCCAATTCGCTCGTGATGGCGAAGATGAAAATCTGGACCAAGGGCAAGGCTTTGTGGAGCCGGACCATCGGGTCAACCGTGGTCGGGCAAGGTCTCGACAGCATGATCTTCTATCCGCTGGCGTTTTGGGGGCTGGCCGGATGGCCGCCCGAAACGCTGCTCCAGGTTGTAATCTCGCAATGGATCATCAAGGTCGTATGGGAAGCCATGCTGACCCCGGTGACCTATCTGGTGGTGGGCAAGCTTAAACGCGCTGAAGGGGTCGATCTGTTTGATACGGACACGAATTTCTCCCCCTTCGCCAAGGAACAGCGGCCCGGCTAGCCAGCCATCACAAGGCTAGGCAGCAGGCTGGGTTAGCGCGATATCGTTCAACTCATCGTCGGGCACGAATTCAACTTGCGGCTTCAGGCCCAGCCGGTCGGCCAGCAGTTTCATGTCCTTTTCGGTCGGCACGCCGAGCAGATCGGACTGGCTTTCCTGCAAGCGCAGGATCAGCGCATCCTCGCTCACCGAGAGGCGGCTGACCTGAAGCGAACGGCGCGAGCGTGCGCCCACCCGGCGGGCCAAGCGGATCGCCAAGCCCCAGCAAATCGCCTCGTCCAAGCAGTCTTGCGATGCCAGCGCCGTGAGCGTATCGGGCAGGTCTAAATTGTTGCCATTGGCTGCAACCGCGGCAGCAATCATGGCGCGCCCCTGTCCATCCAGATCAATCCAGCGCTTGTGCAGCGCCCAATCGACCGCATGGTTCAAGCGGATGTTGGGCTCAACCTGCATGGATGCCAGGGCCATCATTGTCGAGGCAAGCCGCAACCGCTCGGAGCCCGATGCATCTGTCGGCACAGCGCCAGCGGTCCAGCCAGCAATTCGGGTTGCCAGCGTGGGCGGTGCGCCGCGCAAATCAGCAAACACAGTGACGCCCGCCAGCAGCGGATCCTGCGCCTTGCTGTGCGCGGGCAAGCGGTCATACAACAGCCCTTCGCGCAGGCCCCAGGATGAAAACACCAACCGGGTGGGTTGCAAACGTTTGAGCAAAACCTGCAGCAACACCGCTGCATCAGGCATGCTGGCGCCCCGCATACTGGAAATGCGCGGCATGCTGGAAAGCGTGTCGCCGTCGCTGTCGGCAAGTTCGCGGGCGAGGTCTGCGGCCTCGTCTGCATCAAGACTGAAGCCATGGGGGTCTGTCAGCGGATAATCGCGCTGCTGCATGGCATAGACCGCCATTGCGCGCCATGTCCCCCCGACCAGATAAAGCGGGGCATCAATCGGTTCGTCCCAGCCCGCTTTCTTGACGATCTGGGTCAAAGATTTGCGCATGTCCTTGACCGTGTCAGCACGGAATTCCGGCAGTCTGAGCGTTCCCAGCGGCATCGTGGTGGCCGCCCCGGTTGTGCCGCCGGCCACGCTGACCAGTTCCAGGCTGCCGCCGCCCAGATCAGCCACGACGCCTGCTGCCCCGGGGAAAGCACCGATCACGCCATTGGCGCTCAACCGCGCTTCTTCCTCACCTGAAATGATCCTTGGCGAAAGTCCCAGCGCGGTCACTTCACGAATGAAGTCCCCGCCATTTTCCGCATCACGCACGGCAGCGGTGGCGACCGTGTCGATGTCATCGACCCCCAGATCCTCCAGCAGCAGAACAAATCGGCGCAGGCCCCGCATCGCAAGCTCGACCGCATCATCGGGCAGCCGGCCCGTTTCAGCCATGGCCTTGCCCAGCTTGGCTGCAACCTTTTCGTTCAGCAGGATCATTGGCGCGCGCAAACTGCCGCCATACACCACCATGCGGACTGTGTTTGATCCGATGTCGATAATCGCTCGCTCGGCATTCTTGCCAGAGAATGAGCCGGACCTGTCTGCGCGCTTGGCTCGCAATGTCATGCAGCGCCGCCCTTGCGCAGGGCAAGCTTGGGAACCGCGCCGCTTTCCAGCGCTCCACCCCGGCCCGAGAGCGACGGGTTGGTCATGAAATAACGGTGGCAGTTGAACGGTTTTTCGCCGTCATCGACGCGGGTGTAGGTGCCATCGGATTGCAGCCACCAGCTTTGCTGCGTGTCCAGAACATTGGCCAGCATCACCTGCTGTACGATCTGTTCGTGCACGGTTTTGTTGGTAATCGGGATCAGCGTTTCGACACGGCGGTCCAGATTGCGCTCCATCAGATCGGCGGATGAAATGAACACCTCTGCATCCGAATTGGGCAAGGACTTGCCTTTGCCAAAGGCATAGATGCGGCTGTGTTCAAGGAACCGGCCGATGATCGATTTCACCCGGATGTTCTCGCTCATCCCGGCAATGCCCGGCCGCAGACAGCAGATGCCCCGGCACAGCAATTCGATCTGCACCCCCGCACGGCTTGCCTTATACAGCCGGTCGATGATGCCCTTGTCGGTGATCTGGTTGCACTTCATCCAGATGGCAGCAGGCCGCCCCTTTTTCGCGTTGGCGGTTTCAGCGTCAATGTGGCGGTACAATTCCTCCCGCAGGCTGAGCGGCGCGATGGAGATCAGCTCCAGCCCGTGCGGCTCGACATAACCGGTTACGAAATTGAACAGCTTGGCAGCGTCCCGGCCCAGTTTTGCCGATGCGGTGAAGAAGCTGAGATCGGTGTAAATCTTCGCGGTGATCGGGTGGTAATTGCCCGTGCCAAAGTGGCAATAGGTGCGAAACCCTTCGTCTTCGCGGCGAACCACCATGGCGACCTTGGCATGGGTTTTCCAATCGACAAACCCGTAAATAACCTGGACCCCGGCCCGCTCCAGCTTGCTGGCCCACATCAAATTCTGTTCTTCATCAAAGCGCGCCTTGAGCTCGACCACGGCGGTAACCGATTTGCCCGCTTCGGCAGCGGCAATCAGGGCATTGATGACGGAAGACTGGTTGCCTGCACGGTAAAGCGTCTGTTTGATCGCGACCACATCCGGGTCTGCGGCGGCCTGCCGGATGAAGTCCACCACCACTTCGAAACTTTCATAGGGGTGGTGGATGATAATATCCTTCTCGCGAATGGCAGAGAAGGCATCACCATCATGTTCGCGAATGCGTTCGGGATAACGCGGTGAATAGGCATCGAATTTGAGATCAGGGCGGTCCTCGTCAACGATTTCTGCCAGTCCATCCAGGCCGATCACGCCATCGGTCTTGATCACGGCTGCCTCGTTCACGCCTAATTGTTCGAGCAAAACCTGTTCGGCAACAGCGTTGAAATCCTCTTCGATTTCCAGCTGGATCACTTGCCCGCGCCGCCGCCTCTGAATGGCACTGCGGAAGGTCCGGACAAGGTCCTCTGCCTCTTCTTCGATCTCGATATCGCTGTCGCGCAAAACGCGGAACAGGCCATCACCCTCAATCGTGAAGCCGGGGAAGAGATGCTCGGCAAATCGCACGATCAGACTGGAGATACTGATGAAAATTGCCTCGTCGCCCGGCACCCTGACGTAGCGCGGCAGAGCGCTGGGGATCAGGATCATCTCGATAATCTGTACCTGATCGGACTGCCGGGTGAGCGTGAACAGCAGGCCCATGCCTTCATTGGCCACGAAGGGAAACGGGTGAGCAGGGTCCAGCGCCTGGGGCGTGATCACCGGCAGGATGGTGTCGAAGAAATATTCGCGCAGCCAATTGTGGGTTGCCGGGCTCACCCGTCGCTCGTCCGCGATATGGATATCGGCTTCGGCCAGACTTTGCTTCAAGTCGCGCCAGATGCCTTGCTGATGATCGTAAATTTTCGCCAATTGTTCACGGATGGCTGACAATTGCTGCGAAGGGGAACGCCCGTCAATGCTGGGTCTGCCGATGCCGCGTTGCACCTGACCGACCAGTCCGGCGACGCGGATCATCATGAATTCGTCAAGATTGCTGCCGGAGATAGACAGAAACCGCAGCCGTTCCAGAAGCGGGTAATTGGCATTGCAAGCTTCGGCCAGAACCCGCTCGTTAAAGGACAGCCAGCTCAGCTCGCGATTGAAGTAATCCGGCCCCTTGGCACTGGCATCGCCGCCAGCATCATTATTGGGCGTGTGGTCATCAAAGGGTATCGGTTGGCTGCTCATTTCGCGCTTTGCTTAACCCCCTTGTCGCCAGCTTTCATCACAGGGCCAACGCCCCAAACCCGCGCCGGTTTCCCGGCACGCTTAGGCTGTAAGGCGCAAAAGTGAATTTGTCACACGCAACGGGCCCTTGGATTGCACCCCCAAGCCTGGCGTTACCGAAGTTTCAAAGCAATTCGCTGCTGTCGGCAATCTGGGTGATGCCGCGCTTGCCATCCTCGCCCCGGCCAAGCTGAACCACCACATCAATCACCGATGCGGCATAGGCAATCGTATCGCTGCGGGTCAGCCCGATCCCGGTTTGCATTACCATCAACGCCAATTGCTCCAGCGCGCCGCGCAAGCTGTTGGCATGAATGGTCGAGAAACTGCCCGGATGGCCGGTGTTGATGGCGCGCAGGAAACTGACGCTTTCCGCACCGCGCAATTCGCCCAGAACAATGCGGTCAGGGCGCAGACGCAAGGCTGCCTGCAGCAGCTCGTTTGCGGTGACTTTCGCCTCGCCCAGATCGCCTTTCACTGCGACCAGACCGACACCGTTTTCCCCAGGCAAGCGCAGCTCCGGCGTGTCCTCGACCAGCACAACGCGTTGCTCGCGCGGGATTTCCCCCAGCATCGCGTTGAGAAACGTCGTCTTGCCTGTGCTGGTGCCGCCTGAAACCAGAATGGTGCGACGTTGGCGAACCGCCTCACGCAGATAGGCAATCGGCTCCTGCTGCGGATCGGGCATCGGGTCGCTGCGCGGCTGCGTAAGAGGGCCCGTGTCATAGGCATCGAGCGGTAAATCAAGCCTGCGGTGCCGGCGGATGGCCATGGTCCAATGCTGGCGCGCGGCAGGGGGGCCGCAAAACTGCACACGCGCTCCATCAGGCAGCGTTGCACCCAGCAGGGGATGCTCGCGGTTGATGCCCTGATGGCTGACGCGGGCGACCTGTTCAGCAAGGCGCTGCACCAGCTGATCATCAATTTCCGGCATTGCGATTTTCTTCATGCCCGGATCGGCAGCATCCTCTATCCAGACTTCGCCAGGCCGGTTGACCATGATCTCGGTAACCGTGTCGCGATCAAGCCATTGGCGGAAGGGCTGGAGATAAGCGTCGAGATACACGCTGTGCTCACTGCCCAGCATGTTCGCTGCGCCCGGATCGCCTTGCGGCAGGGGATGAATATCCGCCGTCATCGCTTGCGTCGCTTATTCGACTGCCGAAAAATCGAGATCGCGCGCGGTAAACACCCGGATCGGTTCGCCCATGCGCACCCGAATTGTCGGGCCGATCTGGCTGTCCTGCTGAACCGCGGCGGCGGCGGCTGCCTGGCCTCCTCCACCAAGGACGACCGAGGCTCCGCCCGTGCCGATGGCGGACAGCCCGCCGACCACAGACAGCAGCATGGCCGATCCGAAGCGCTTGAAGAAATTGCTGTTGACCTCTCCTGCGAGCCCCGTCGTGCCGTCAAATCCGATGGCAGGCGATGCCAGGTTGACCGAAGCGCCATCGGGCCGGATGAGCCGCGACCAGATGACATAGGCGCGTCGTTGCCCGCCCTGCAGGCCCGATTGGTACTGGCCAATCAGCCGCGAGCTGCGCGGAACCAGAACTTTCGTCCCGTCAAAACTGCGCACGTCCTGGCTCACCACGGCACGGACATATCCGGGCACATTGGTATCGATTGCAGTCTCCAGAATGGCCGGAATGAGCGTACCCTGCGTCACCGTGGTGGTGGGATTGACCATCGCGCGCGCCTGAGCTGGTGCGCCGCCTACACCGCCCACTCGGCTGGCAAAATCCGCCGCTGACCCCAGCGCGCCGCCTGTCGATGGCGCAGCCGCATCTGCGGCAGTGGCAGCCGCTGCAGGGTTCACAGCAACGGTGGTTGCGGCGCTGGCGTCAAACACCATGGTGGGCGAGCTGTAAGGGTTTGCTGCGGGGACTATGGTTGGATTGGGTTGATTGGCCAATACCGGCGCCGGTGCAGGATCGGGCCGCGATACCGGTTGCGCGGGCTGCTGAACCACAACCGCCGCCGGTGCTGAAGCGGCAGCTTCCGGCTGGGCCGGGATGATGTCAGTGACCGGCTGCGGTTCTGCCACCCGGGCCGAATTCATGCTCCACAAGGTCACCGCGCCCAGCAGGCCGACAATCGCGACGCCTGCCGCGAGCCCCATTCCATCAGACCCCCTGCTGCGCTGAGTGACAGCAGGATAGGCGGTCCGGCTGGCCAGATCGATGACTTCGGCAGATTCGCCATCACGCGGATCGGCATTGTCATTTGTATTGGAGCCGTTCTTCTTCGACGGTACTCGCATTGCCAGTTTCATCAATTGGCCTCCATCGCTTGGGCAAGTGCCGGATCATCAGACAGACTGCGCGGCCGCACCGGACCGTTGTTGGTCAATGTCGCCACCTCGTCTCCCATGCGCAGCACGATAGAGCGCGGCACGCCTTCGACCACGATTGTCTCACCGCGCACGGTGAAATTGACCGGGCCTTCGATCCCCTCACTATCGGTGACCAGTATCGCTGGCACTGGCACTTCGGCAGACCAAGACAGGAAAGTGGCCACGCCATTGTCATAGGCACGATCGGGCAACAGCGCCGGATCGCCTTTACTCTCCCAATTGAAATTGAGCTCTGCCGGGTCGAGCACAGCATAGGGATCGCGCGCTGCCTCCAGCTCCAGGGCGCTTGCGCGCTGCGTTGCCGCAGCCAATTCCTCGGCCTGTCTTCGCTCCTCTTCAGGGTAGCTGAAACGCAGCACATACAACGGTTTATAGGCGTTGCTTGCAACAAGATCGAACAGGTATGTGCGTTTGTTGGTGACGACAGTCATATTGGTCGCTGCGCGTTCCGCCAATGGTTTGACAAACAGCATGCTGGCCCGGCGATTGGGAGTGATCTGCCACGCCATTGAATCCCCGACCGCAACGTTTTCAATCGCCTCGTCATCGCCAAACATGATCGTTGCCTGGACCTTCGCCTGGCCATTGATGCGCACGATGGTGCCCGGATCATAAACCCGTTCCACCAGGCGCGGATCGTCGGCGAGCGCCGGGGTGGCAGGCAATGCAGCCCCTGCAAGGGCCAACGCAATGATAGCGAGCCGGGTCATTTCTTAGTCTCCATTGTGCCGGTGCGTGCCGGACGAAATCGGTTGCCGATGCCGCGTGTGCGGGATGCGGTTGCAGCAGCTGCGGGCTGCGCGCGATCGCTGGCCGAGCTGAGATACACGCTGCTGGCGCGTACAGGAGCAGAGCCGCCCTGCCCTGCATCATTGGCCGGAGCGCCAGTGGCGATTGCCGTCGTTTCAATCCGGCGATTTGCAGCAGCCCCTGCTGCCTGCGCAGTGCTGGCAAATCCGCCGGTACGCGGATCGGACATCGGCGCATTCATCGCCGCGCGCTCACCCGTCGCAGCCTTGTCAGAGGGTACAAGGCCAAACATCTGCCATCCGGCAACCATTGTGGCGGCCACCTTGATCACCATGATCATCAGCGCGACATGCACCGCGCCGATCATGAAGAAAGCCATCGCGGCCTGTTGGTCGATCTGGCCCGGCACTGCATTGAGCGAGGCCAGCACCGGCACCGCCAGCTCCAGCATGATCGATCCGCCCAGAACTGCAAACAGCGGTGTCAGCGCCAGCATGACCACACCCTTCAACCATCCCGTGAACAGACCGCGTGTGCCATTGAACAGCGCCAGCACAACAAAGACCGGGCCCAATGCGACCAGCAGCGCAAGCCCGATGCGCGCTGTCACGAGCACGCCCACCGTGCCCAGCATCAGCAACGTTGCGCCCATCCACATCATGCCTGCAGGCGAGAATGTGTCGATATTTTCCTGTCCGGCGCTCGCCTGCTGTACGGCCATGAAGACCACATCCAGCTTGGCAGCAAAATCCATGCTGGCCGACCCGTCGCTGCCGCTGAGGATGGTTGCGAGATAATCGGGCGCACCAACCGCCAGATTCCACACCACGCTTTGATAGGCGACCCAGCTGGTAGCAAAGGTCAACACCAGACCCAACGTGATCATTCGCGGGGTCAACTGCCGGATATTGAGATTGGTCCGCCCCAGCAGCAGGCTGATGGCAAAGAATGCGACATACAGCGTCAGCACAATGGTCAGCACCAGACCGAGCGATCCGCCCGGGGCGAACAGGCGCCCGAACGCCTCTGCCGTGACTTGCGTTGCAACACAGTCCACCGCCGTCAGCGCGGCTGACACGCCGGTGCCAACACCGTCCATCGCCTGGGAGCAGGTGGCGCTCATTCTGCTGCCTGCCCGATCGGGTAAGGGGTCCCCGCACCACCAGTCATATGCGCATCATTGTCGGACCCGTTCAGTTCCTCCGGCCATTCATGGCCGGTGAGTTCGGGATACCACTGCGCTGGATCATCGCCCACCGCCTCGCGCAGAAGATCAAGCCGCCGGACCGCGCTTTCCCGCCCGGAAAGAATGGTCAGCACTTCGGGTGCGCCCGACAGATCGAGCCTCACCACCACGCTTGCATCGGGCTGCCGCACCAGGAAGCAGCGGCTGTGCGCGGGCAGCGTGCGGATCAGCGAAAGCTCGTGAGGTGTCAGGCCAAAGCCTTCGCAATAATCCTCTGCCCGGGCGCGCGAATTGGGCATGAACACCATGGTTGCAGTCTGCTCGACCAATGCGGTCGAGATGCGGCTTTCCAGCGCATCGGCAGCGCTCTGCGTGGCGAAACCGACCAGCGCGTTGCGTTTGCGCAGCGTCTTGAGCCAATCGCGGATGCGGGCGGCAAACACGGCATCATCCAGCGCCTTCCACCCTTCGTCGATCAGGATCATCGTGGGCGAACCGTCCAGACGTTCCTCGATCCGGTGGAACAGATACATCATCACCGGCGTGCGCAGACGCGGATTTTCCAGCAGCGCAGTCATGTCAAAGCCCAGAACCCGGTTTTCCAGGTCCAGTTCGTCGCGCTCATTATCGAACAGCCAGCCGTTTTCGCCGCGATGGATCCAGGCCGAAAGCCGGTCTGCCAGATCTCCGGGCTGGGGACGCCGGGTCCCGGCCAGCAGTTCCCTGAAATGGCGCAACCGCCGCAGCGACGGATCATTGGCATAGGCAGCATCAACTGCAGCACCGATGGCGGCCAATTCCTCTGGTCCGTCTGCCTCCAGCAAAACGCCCAGCCACTCGCGCAGGAAAGCGCGGTTGACCGGTGTGTCTTCCAGAGCGAGCGGATTGAAACCGCTCTGCTGTCCGGTCACGATCCGGTCGTAATTGCCGCCAATGCCGCGCACGAACAGCTCCGCTCCGCGATCCTTGTCGAACAGGATGGTGCGCGGTTTGAATTTCTGCGCCTGAGCGGCAAGGAAGTTCATCACCACCGTCTTGCCCGAGCCGGACGGTCCGATGATCGAGAAATTGCCCAGATCACCGTGGTGGAAATTGAAGAAGAATGGTGTGGCGCTCGATGTTTCGAGCAGGGTGACAGCATCGCCCCAATGGTTGCCGCTCGCCTGACCCAGAGCAAAGCCGTGAAACGATCCAAAACCCGCCATATTGGCCGACGAGATCAGTGCGCGACGGACGATATACTGTTCATTGCCGGGGAATTGTGCCCAAAAACTGGGCTCAAGATTGGTGTCTTCGCGCACTGCAATCGCGCCGGTGTCGGCCAGAATGGCAGCGCATGCAGCAGCGGCGTCGTCCAGCCGGGCCAGATCGCCAGAGCGCAGCTGCACGGTCAGATGGTGATCGCCAAAGCCGACCGATCCATTGCCCAATGCATCGCGCGCATGCAGCATGTCGGCCCGCTCGGCCGCAGCCTCTTCATCAACTGAACGCTGGCGGCGCAGCGCCAGATCGATCCGTTCCTTGGCAGTCGTGCGCTCCGAAGGCGCATAGCTTTCGGTCACGATCATTTCATACGGCAGGCGCAGCAAGCCATCGAGCAGGCCGGGAGAAGTTGCCTCGGGATAATCCTTGAGCCCGATCATCGCGGCAAAATCGGGATGTCCCGAGCCGCGCTGCTCCATCGCATCAAGCCCGAAACTGACCCGGCGGTAGGGCAGCATCTGACCTATATCGACATCACTCTGCGGACGGCGGACAGGGCGCATTTCACCATTGTAAAGCGCGCTGAGCAGCTCCAGCATTTCGGAATTTCTGGCCCCACCCTGACCCGAGCCGGGCGCGTCATAATCACCCAGCAGTGCCGCGCCATAAGACGATAGCGAGGCAACCAGGCCCGTCATCGCCGCCTTCAGCGTGCGAACATCACGCGGGTCGGCCTCGTTTTCGCGGCCCTTGCGGTTCCAGATTTTCGCAGCGCGTTCGGCAAGTCCCGCCTTGCCCCGTGCAGGGCGACGGATCAGCGTGATGAACTGGTCGTTGATGAACAGCGATCCACCGGCCAGCCGCTGCTTCCACCGGGCGTCAATATGCCGGCTGAGCGGATCGGCAAAGTTTGCGTCCAGTTCCACCTCTACTCGGCGGCGGATGACGTGGTGATAGAGGACAAAGCGCGAATCCAGCGTGGATCGCAGCATCACTTCGCGCGTTGCCGCATGAGCGTTGAGCGCTTCGCTGTCCTCGGTTTCGAACAGCAGTCCGGGCACTTGGATGGCCGACATCACCGATCCATCGCGCAGCAGCACAGTGTTTTCGTCGATCAGCCGTTCGTACGGCAGGCGATCACCCGCCCGCGCTTCCTTGGCACTCCAGCTGGCAGGGCCCATCCACTTGGCCATCAGGCAGCCCTCCTTACCAGACTGGCGGGATCGCGCAGATTACGGAGCATAGCTGTTACACCCCCAGCGCTTGAAATTCTTGACCCGCGGGCAGGTTGAAACCTTGGTGATCCACAGGTCAAAGATGCGCGGCTCTCTCAAAGAGATAAAATAACCGATCACATGGGTGATGATGGGCACAGGAATGATCCAGAAGCTTTTCAGGATGAGGAAGGCAATCGTCGTCACCATCAGATTGATGATGAAGAAATTCATGGTCACGCCGGCAAACATTTGCGGCCTGGTCAGTGCTCTGTGCACGCGGTGGCGGACAAGGTCGGTCATGGTCGCTCAGGCTGCAGCACTTTGAATGCCAGCGACGATGGTGCTTGCACCGAACAGGATGAAAACACCCACAATCACGGTTGCGCCAAAGCGCCAATTGAGCCTGCCGGTCAGCATCATAAAGCCGACCGCGGCGACCGCCATCACCGCTATCGCGGTGGCGACATTGCCCAGCAGAGTGCCCTGCAGCCAGGCGAGCGCAGCCACGATCGGGCCGGACCCCTGCGGGTCAGTCTGCTGCGCCAATGCAGCGCTTGGCAAGACAAAAAAGATCAGGGCCGAAAGGCGAGCGAAAAGCGTCATTGGTAATCCTCACGAGAGTGATTGGATAGCCGGCCCATAATGGCGGCGACATAGTGCCGGGTTTCAGTGATGGCAGGCACCCCGCCAGCCTTTTCAACCCGGCCGGGCCCAGCGTTGTAAGCAGCCAGAGCCTTCTCCAGATCGCCCTCGAACCGGTCGAGTTGTTCGCGCAGATACCGCGCCCCGCCTTCGAGATTGGCCATCGGGTCGTCCGGATCGACCCCCAGATATCGCGCTGTGGCAGGCATCAACTGGGCCAGGCCGCGCGCACCCTTGGGGGAAACAGCGTCGGCCCGCCACCGGCTTTCCTGCCATACCAGCGCCTCGATCAAAGCCGGGCTAAGGTCAAACCGTCGGGCAAGTTCTGCCACTTTTTCAGCGTATTCCGGCGGCACAGTCAGCGCATGGAGAGCCGCATTGGCAATCGCGCGATCGGGGATGACAATATCGCTGCCATCGGGAACGGCCATACCGACAAGCGCAAGCTCGCCGGTAATCCAGCGCGCACCATCTGCGTTGACTTCCATGACGTCTGCCTTGCCCGGAACGGCCCACAAGGCCGGGATCAAAGCGGTTGCCAAAAGACCCGTGCGTAAGCGAATCATCGCGTACCTCCCACACCTCCAATGCCTACTACATATGACAGCAGAGTGACTGCCCAGCCTGGACAAAACTGGAGGATGGCTTGTGGATAGAAGCTGAATGCCGTTCCCCGCCAATGCATCCAGCCTATCCCAGGTCGAGCACATAGCCTATCGAGCGCACCGTTCGCACAGGATGTCCGGCACCTGCGGCACGCAAGGCCCGGCGCAGCCGCCCGACCCAGACATCGACCGTGCGTTCATCAATCGCTGGCTCCTGTTTGCCCAGCCCTCCGATCAATTCCGCCCGAGTCATGGCGCAATTGGCGTTTTCTGCCAGAAACCGCAGCAGCCGGAATTCATTGGGCCGCAAATCAATCGGCTGTCCTGCCCAGCGCGCCTGAAGCGCCGTCATATCAATCGTCAGGTCGCCCCGCTCGAATTTTCGAGCTGCCATTCGCGCGCCTCCATCGGCCTGCAAGGCAAGCACCCGGTCAAGTATCACCGTACGATCCACCGGCCCGACAATGTAATCGTCAGCACCGGCCCGAAGCGCCCGGCGCCGATCTTCGGCAATATCGTCTTCCAGGACGACCGTAATATGGGCATCCTGAGTGCGCGGATCAGCCCGCAAGCGTCGGCACATTTCCAGGCCTGACAAATCATCCATGACCCAGTCGACAAAGGCCCACATCGGTCCATCGACCAGATGTTCAGGGCCCGCAGCGGTCAATTGGCCGAATTTGAAATGCCAAAGATCATGGACAAAATTTTCGTATTTTCCGACCGCATCATCGGTGACAAAGATATCGACGATATCCATCCAAACCCCCAAATCCCAGCCCCATTGGCTGCCCTGCGAGTTCCGGATTTGGCGCAGTCATATGACGCATTCATGACGAATGTTACGGTTGCCCAACTCTCGCCTGCTGACTTCACTCCCCGCGCACTGTGACCTGGTCCATTGCAGCACCCTGCATCGCCATGCCCGTAGGCCACTTGGGTCGATAGGGTTTTTCCAGACGCGCCAGTTCATCGTCAGTCAGAGTGATCTCCAGAGCCGCCACCGCATCGCTCAGATGATGCGCCTTGGTCGCCCCGATGATCGGTGCAGCCACTTGCGTCTTGCTGTAATGCCAGGCCAGCGCAATGCTGGCGCGCGCCGCCCCGCGCTCCTGCGCAATCGCGCCGACCTCTGCAATGATCGCCCGATCAGTCTCGTTGCTGTCATCATACAGCATCGTCCCGACCCGGTCGGTCTTGCTGCGCACAGTCTCCTCGTCCGCCGGACGGGTCAGACGACCCCGCGCCAGCGGGCTCCACGGGATGACCCCCACCCCTTCATCTGCGCACAGCGGCAGCATTTCGCGCTCTTCCTCGCGATACAAAAGGTTGAGCTGGTTCTGCATGGCAATAAACCGCGTCCAGCCATGGCTGCGCGCCACCTCCTGCGCCTTGGCAAACTGCCATGCATACATGGAAGAGGCCCCGATATAGCGCGCCTTGCCAGCCTTCACGATGTCGTGCAGCGCCTCCATCACCTCTTCAATGGGGGTCGCATCATCCCACCGATGAATCTGGAACAGATCGACATAATCCATCCCCAGCCGAGTCAGGCTGTCATCAATTGCCTGCATCAGGCTTTTGCGCGAAAGCCCGCCGGTGTTGGGCGCATTGCGCCACGCGCCATAGGCCTTGGTCGCGACCACGATTTCATCACGTCTGGCATATTCGCGCAGCAATTTTCCGGTGATCTGTTCCGATGTGCCCCCGGCATAGATGTTCGCCGTGTCGAAGAAATTGATCCCGTGTTCCAGCGCCCCGCGAAAGAACGGCCGGCTTGCCTCTTCATCAAGCAGCCAATCGCCGTGCCAGCCCTTGGAACTGTCGCCATAACTCATGCAGCCAAGGCACAGTTGCGAAACATTCAGGCCGGATTTGCCGAGGCGGGTGTATTTCATGATGGTCTCCATTGGCGCATTTCGCGCATGAAACGGGTTAGCGAAGTTGACACAATTGACTGAGTGTTACCTTCAGATATCGGCCATAACCTGCTGGCCCAATTGATTTTTATCGCGCAGAGCGAAGTTGACACTTTTGCAAACGAAATCGGTTCTGTTCCTGATGGGCTTAGCGCGTTCATCAGCGCCAACCTTCGCATGATGCAGCAAAGTAGGAAAGCTGCGCGCCGTCCAACGCCTTTTTTCAGAGTGACAACCCGCCATCCACAATCAGTGACTGGCCGGTGACGTAGGATGCCATTGGCGAGGCAAGAAACAGCGCCGTGCCTGCCATATCAGACGGCGTGCCGAACCGGCCAAGCGGGATCCGCGCCAGCGCGCCCTCGCGTCGTTCGGCATTTTGCGTTGTGACGTGTGTCATCTTGGTTTCGACAAAGCCCGGCGCGATCCCGTTGACCCTGATGCCATCGCGCGCCCAGGCCTGCGCCAGCGATCCGACCAGACTGGCAGCGCCCGCCTTGCTGGCACCATAGGCGGGATTACCGATCATCGCGTGAAAGGCGCCGGTGGAACTGACAATGATGATCGAGGCGTCCCTGCCCTGCATTCCGGGATGGAATGCGCGGGCACAATCCATCACCGAATTGAGATTGACGTCGACCACTTCGTCCCAACCCTCGCGCGCAAACTCGGCCCGGCCATACCGTACCGCACCCTGACACAGCACCAACACGTCGAGCGCACCGATTTTCTTGGCCAAAGGAGTAACCGCTTCACGATCGGTCACATCCAGCTGGTGATAGGTCAGGCCGGTAAAATCGCTGTCTTCCGATTCCAGATAATCGCCTTCATCCGGGCGCGTGCCGGTGACATGAACCCTCGCCCCGCATTCGGCAAAGCTGCGAGCAATGCCGTTGCCAATACCGCTCGACCCACCGATGATGAGGACGTGCTTTGCGGTCAAATCGAACGCTGCGGATGGTTGTGTCATGCAGGTTCCTCTGCGCTTAAATCGAGCGGCTGATCACTTCCTTCATGATCTCGCTGGTGCCGCCATAGATACGCTGGACACGCGCATCGCGCCACAGGCGAGCGATGGCATATTCATTCATATACCCCGCACCGCCATGCAATTGCAGCGCTGCATCCACGCATTCCCACTGCATTTCGGTGTGCCACAGCTTGGCCGCTGATGCCTCGTCCGTGGTCAGCTCGCCAGCCAGATGGCGTGTGATGGCCCAGTCCAGATGCGCCCAGCCGACCTGCAATTTCGCCTTGAGGTCAGCGAGGGTGAATTTGGTGTTCTGGAATTCAAACACGGTGCTGCCAAAGGCCTTGCGGTCCTTGGTAAAACTGACCGCTTCATCAAAGGCGCGTTGCGCACCGCCCTGGGCCGACACCGCGATGCTGAGCCGTTCCTGCGGCAATTCTTCCATCAGATGGACAAACCCGCGCCCTTCACCGCCCAGAATATTGGTCTTGGGCACGCGGCAATCGCTGAAGAACAATTCGGATGTGTCAGCAGAGTGCTGGCCGATCTTGTCGAGATTGCGCCCTTTTTCAAAACCTGGGGTGTCCGCATCAACCAGCACCAGCGAAGTTCCCTTGGCCCCGGCAGCAGGATCGGTCTTGGCCACCACGATCACCACATCGGCGTTCTGGCCATTGGTGATGTAGGTTTTGGAGCCGTTGATAACCAGATGATTGCCATCCTCGATCGCCGTGGTGCGAATGCCCTGCAAATCGCTGCCCGTGCCCGGTTCGGTCATCGCAATGGCGGTGATGATATCGCCTGACACCATGCCGGGCAGATATTTTTCGCGCTGTTCGGGCGTGCCCAGCCGCTCGAAATAATTGACCGTGATGTCGTTCTGCAAGGTGAAGCCTGCCGAAGTTCCGATATAGGCCAGTTCTTCGGCCAGAACGCAGTTGAAGCCGAAATCGAGGCCCAGCCCGCCGTTTTCCTCTTTTACCGTGGGGCACAGCATGCCCGCCTCGCCCAGAGCCAGCCACGCTTTCTTGGGCACCAGCCCCTCTTCCTCATGTTGATCGAGATGGGGCGTCATATGGTCGGCCAGCACCTTGCGCACGGTGTCACGAAAGGCCTCGTGATCTTCATTGTAGGCAGTGCGGGCAGCGGTATTGAGCATAGAAATTTCCTGTCGCGAGAATGGATGTGCACGCTGCGGTGTAAACCGGTCCGCCCGCGCAATGTGCAAGCGATAGCATGTTTGGCGCAGCTGGCGGGCTGGCACAAATGATCATTTTGCACAGGCAGTGGATCATGCGTTTGTCATCGGGCGCGGGTTCGCACTTGCAATATCGGGTAAGGCCGCACAACAGGCTGCCATGGCACGGCGCAGTTTCGATGGATTTGGCGACAGGGACCTTCGGGCGAGCGAATTTGGCGCGCGTCACGATCCGTGCATCGTCATTGTCCCAGACTGTCAGCCTGATGCAGATGGCTGGATTGCCACGGCTGAAGCGCTGGCGGCAGCTGGACGCTATGTCATCACACTCGAAGCACTTGCGGGCGAAGAGGCAAACCTTCTGGTCAGCGATCTCAATGCGGTGCTGCGGCAATTGCTCTCGCGCCCGGTCATTCTGGGGTCGGGTCTGGGCGCCATGGCGGCAATTGCAGTGTTGGGCGAAGGTGAACCTGATCTGGCAAGCGGGCTTGTGGTCACCGCGCATGCTCCCGCCTCATCACACAGCGCGGTGCCGGATGATGCGGGCGCGCTGACACGCCGGGCGCAGGCGGCAGCGGGCGCGATCCGGCTGGATTGCCTGGCTTTGGGTGTGCGCGGCGACACGCCTCTGGGCCAGGTTGCCTCTGCCCTGCCCGGTCTTGAGCGATGGGACATGGAAAGTTCGGCTGATCCGGTCGATGATTTCAACGCGGCGCTGATTGCCTTTCTCGAACGGCAGATCCCGCGCGCACCGATGGAATATGTCGCCGGGTCCGATCCGCGCACTTTGCGGGATGCGCTGGGCACTTTTGCCACCGGGGTGACGGTGCTCACCACCAGCACACCCGATGGCACGCCAATTGGCCTGACGGCCAACAGCTTCACCTCGGTCAGCCTCGACCCGCCCTTGCTGCTGGTGTGTCCGGCGCGCGATGCCGGATCGACCAGAGTGATCGAACAGGTTGAACATTTCGCCGTCAATGTGTTGCACATCGGGCAGCAGGAAACCTCCACCCTGTTTGCAACGCCGGGCGAGGACCGCTTTGCCCAGACGCAATACGACATCTGGGACAGCGGCGTTCCGGTCATTCGCAATTCTCTGGCGAGTTTTGAATGCCGCAAATATGCCGAGTATGACGGTGGTGACCATATCATTCTGGTCGGCGAGGTGCTGCGCGTCCGCTATGCTCCGCAGCGCGATCCTTTGCTGTATTTCCGCGGCAAATACCGCAAATTGCACTTCGCATAATCCGGCATAGGCATGGCCATATTGCAGCTGGCTTGAAAATAGAACATAATGGGAACATTCGCCTTGCTCATGAGGCTCCCACTGATTCTTTTTCGATTGTCCCGCTGTGTCTCGAACCCATTCGCATTCTCACTCGCCTGCTGACCACGCCAAAGCCCCATCGGGCAGGCGCATGGTGGCCATTTGGCTGCCGCGCATGGCGCTGGAGCATTGGCTGAACACGCATCGCAATGATGCAGGCGACCAGCCCTTTGCTCTGGCCAGCGAAGGCCCCCATGGCATGGTGATTGATGCGGTCAGCGATACAGCCAGAGAGGCAGGCGCACGTCCGGGACAGAGGTTGACCGATGCCCGCGCGATTTGCCCTGCCCTCGCCATCCATCCCTCCAACCCATCGGCCGATGCAGCGCGGCTGGAACAGCTGGGCTTGTGGGCGCAGCGGTGGAGCCCGTGGACCGCAGCCGATGGCAGGGATGGATTGCTGCTCGACAGCACCGGCGTGTCGCATCTGTTCGGTGGGGAGGAGGCTTTGCTGCACGATATCGAGCGCGCCCTTACCGCCCAGGGGTTCACCAGCCGCATTGCCGCTGCCCCCACCATCGGGGCGGCTTGGGCGATGGCGCATTATGGCAGCAAACGGCGCACCATTCTGGCCGGCGCGCAGTGGCAGGCGCAGCTTGCACCTCTGCCAATAGAAGCGCTCAGGATCGATGGCGATGCCGCCCTGTTGCTGCGGCGTCTGGGCCTCAAGACTGTGGGCAGTCTGGCGGATATTCCGGTGGACGCGCTTGCCCGCAGGTTTCGCAAGCACCGGCGCGAAATTGCCAACCCGCTCAAGCGCTTGCAGCAAGCCCGCGGTGACCGGCAGGAAGTGGTCGAGCCGCTCGTCCCGCGCCCGCTTTACCGCGCCGTAAAACGCGTGACAGAGCCAGTCCGGCACACCGCCATTTTGCAGCCCATTCTGGCCGATCTGGCGCGGCGCCTGTGCCGCGATCTGGAGGACCACGATCTTGGCCTGCGTCGAACAGCCTTCCAGGCCTTTCGCATCGATGGCCATATCGCCCGGGTGGAGGTGGAAACGGCCGCCGCTGTGCGTTGTCCCGATCATATCGTGAAGCTGTTTGGCGAGCGCATAGAGAACCTCGATGCAGGGTTTGGTTTCGATGTCTTTGCCTTGACCGCGCTGTGGCATGAGCCGATGCAGCCAGTGCAAAAGGGGCTGGATGACCGTGATGATCTTCCCGGCACTCCGCTGCCGCACCTGATCGATCGGCTGCGCATGCGGCTGGGCCCGCGCAAGGTCAGCCTGCTGGCGGCCCATCCGAGCCATATTCCCGAACGCGCAGTCACGTTGCAGGGCGATGTGCAGGCCGCCTCCCAGCCCGCAGGCGCGCCCGGCACAATCACCGCGAACGCCATGCCCGCAGAACCCGCCGCCACCCAGCAGCGCCCGATCAAGCTGCTCGACTGGCCCGAGCCGATCACCGTCATCTATGCCACCCCCGATGGCCCGCCCAGGCGTTTCGGATGGCGCGGCCAGGTGCATGATGTAGCCAAATCCCAAGGGCCCGAACGCATTGCGCCAGAATGGTGGCGCGAGAAATCAAGCGTGCGTTTGCGCGATTATTACCGCGTGGAGGATGACGCAGGACGGCGTTACTGGATTTATCGCAATGGAGTGATTGACGATGGCCGCGGGGCGCCGCCGCGCTGGTTCCTGCACGGTCTGTTCGCCTGAGCCATGCCCGAAGCCGCGCTGACCCCTGCCAGGCACTCGCTGAAAAACAGCCCCGCCGAATTCACTCCCAATCCCCCCGCCCCCTTTGTCGAGCTGGGGGTGACCAGCTGCTTTTCCTTCCTGCGCGGAGCCTCCGATGCCGCAGACCTTGTGATGACCGCTCTGTCCCAGGGCCACCACGCGCTGGGCATTGCTGATCTCAACACCATGGCCGGGGTCGTGCGTCTCCATGCCGAGGCAAAAATTGCCCATCTGCGCCCGGTCATCGGATGCCGACTGCATTTGGCAGAAGGGCACCAATTCCTCGCCTATCCGCAGAACCGCGCAGCCTATGGCCGGCTGTCCACCCTGTTGTCGCAAGGCAAGATGCAGACGCTGGACGGGCAATGGCAGGACAAGGGTGAATGTCACCTCTCGCTCGACATGCTGACCCGCCAGTGCGGCGATATCCAGCTGATCGCATTGCCGGGTCTGGATCTGGACGGTTTTGCTGCCTCCTTGCCGCAATTGAGCGCAGCCTTGCCCGGCATGCGCCACATTGCCGCCAGCCATCTGTATCGCGGCGATGACCGCGCGCGGATCAACCGCCTGGATGCGCTGGCACGCGGGCTTGGCCTGTCGATCCTGGCCACCAATGATGTGCATTATCACGCCCCGGAACGCCGCCCGCTGCAGGATGTGATGACCTGCATCCGTGAAAAGACCACCATCGCACAGGCCGGTTTTCACCTTCACGCCAATGCCGAACGCCATTTGAAAAGCCCGGCTGAAATGCAGCGCCTGTTTGCCGACTGGCCCCATGCCATCGCCGCCACGCGCGAAGTGGCCGAGGCTTGCAACTTTTCTCTGGATGAATTGCAGTATGAATATCCGCAGGAAACCGTACCCGATGGGCGCGAGCCGCAGGATTATCTGACCCAGATCGCATGGGAGGGGGCAGCAAAGCGGTATCCCCAAGGCATTCCGGACAAGGTGACGGCATTGATAGAGCGCGAACTGGCGATGATCGGCAAGCTCGACATTGCCCGCTATTTCCTGACCATCAAGGATATCGTCGATTTCGCCCGCAGCTGCGATCCGCCAATCCTGTGCCAGGGCCGCGGATCAGCCGCCAACAGCGCGGTGTGTTTCTGCCTCGGCATAACTTCGGTCGACCCGTCAGAGGTGGAGCTGTTGTTTGAACGCTTCATATCCGAAGAGCGCAAGGAGCCGCCCGATATCGATGTCGATTTCGAGCATGAGCGGCGCGAGGAAGTGATCCAGCATATCTATGCCAAATATGGCCGCCAACGGGCCGGCCTGTGCGCCACTGTAATCCATTACCGCCCACGCTCGGCCATTCGCGAAGTTGGCAAGGCAATGGGTCTGTCAGAGGACGTGACCAGTGCCCTGGCCCGAACGGTATGGGGCAGCTGGGGCAGTTCGGTCGATGACGCCAAAACGCAGGAAGCCGGGCTTGATCTGGGCGACCCCTATCTTCGCCGCGTGATTGCTCTGGCTGAACAATTGATCGGCATGCCGCGCCATTTGTCCCAGCATGTCGGCGGCTTCATCCTGACCCGGCGGCCACTGGTCGAAACCGTGCCCATCGGCAATGGCGCCATGGCGGATCGCAGTTTCATCGAATGGGACAAGGACGATATCGAGGAGCTGGGCATCATGAAAGTTGATGTTCTGGCGCTGGGCATGCTGACCTGCATTCGCAAGGCCTTCGATATGATCCACGCGCATTACGGCAAGCGGTACACGCTGGCCAATCTCCCGCGAGAGGATGCTGCGGTCTATGACATGTTGTGCCAGGCGGATTCGGTCGGTGTCTTTCAGGTCGAAAGCCGGGCCCAGATGAACATGCTGCCCCGGCTCAAGCCGCGCCGCTATTACGATCTGGTGATCCAGGTGGCGATTGTGCGGCCCGGACCGATCCAGGGCGATATGGTGCATCCCTATCTCAAGCGCAGATCGGGCCGCGAACGGGCCGAATATCCCTCGCCCGGATCGCCACATGACCCGGACGAACTGAAGAAAATCCTCTCGCGCACATTGGGCGTTCCCATCTTTCAGGAACAGGCGATGAAGATCGCCATCGTCGCGGCTGAATTCAGCCCGGCAGAGGCCAACCAGCTGCGCAAGGCCATGGCCACGTTCCGGTCGCGCGGGCTGGTTTCTGCCCATAAGGAGCGGATGGTGGAACGCATGACCGGGCGCGGTTACGATCGGGAATTTGCCGCCCGCTGTTTCAGCCAGATCGAGGGGTTTGGCGAATACGGCTTTCCTGAAAGCCATGCCGCCAGCTTTGCCCATCTGGTCTATGTCTCCAGCTGGATCAAATGCCATTATCCCGATGTCTTTTGCGCCGCCCTGCTCAATTCCCAGCCGATGGGTTTTTACGCCCCCGCCCAGATCGTGCGCGATGCGCGCGAACATGATGTCGAAGTGCGCCCGCCCGACATCAATTTCAGCGAATGGGACAATGTGCTGGAACCGGGCAAGCCCGATACATCTGCCGGATCGGATGGTGCAGGCTCAGCCAGTGCAGGCGCGATGAACTGGGCGGTCAGGCTGGGCTTTCGCCAGATCAGCGGATTGCCTAGTGAAGAGATCGCCCGGCTGCTGCATCACCGCACCATGCCCTATATTGATATAGAGGATTTGCGCATCCGCTCCGGCCTCTCGGTCGCCACGGTGGAACGGCTGGCGGCAGCCGATGCGTTTCGCTCGCTCGGGCTGGACCGGCGTCAGGCGCTGTGGGATGCGCGCGCGCTGAAACAGGCCCCCGACCTGCCCCTGTTCACCTTTGCCGAAGAACGCGACGAGGGTGCCGAGATACCCGTTACCCTGCCCGCCATGCCGGTGTGCGAACATGTCGTGGCCGATTACCAGACGCTCAGACTCTCGCTGAAAGCGCATCCGCTGTCGTTCCTGCGCCCCGATTACACAGCGCGCGGCTTTGCCCGGGCAAGCGATCTGGCCGGGCGCACATCGGGGTCAGCGGTGAAACTGGCAGGCGTGGTGTTGATCCGCCAGCGGCCCGGCAGTGCCAAGGGTGTGTGCTTCATAACTCTGGAGGATGAAAGCGGGGTGGCCAATCTGGTGGTGTGGCCCGATGTCATGACCCGTTATCGCAAGGTCATCATGTCAGCCCGCCTGATCGAAGTGCAGGGCCATTTGCAATGCGATCCGGACAGCGGGGTCATTCATGTGGTGGCGAGCCGATTGGTCGACGCCTCGCGCCAATTGCTCGCCCTGTCCGACGATATGCTGACGGCCGACGTCAGCCGTGCCGATCATGTCGTCAATCCTTTGCCGGGCGGCACGCACCGTCACCCGCGCGACGTGCAAGTCATTCCGAAATCACGTGATTTTCATTGAGGGCAGCGCCGGTCACGCTGCCCTCAATCAAATCTCTGCAGATCAGCGCTGGACGCGGCCAGAGCCGTCGCCGCTCATCAGCTTTTCAACCTCGGGCACGGTGACCCGGTTGAAATCGCCCATGATCGTGTGCTTCAGCGCGCTGGCAGCAACGGCAAATTCCAGGCTCTGCTGGCGATCTTCATAAGCGTTGAGGCCATAGATCAGGGCCGAGGCAAAGCTGTCACCACCGCCGACACGGTCAACGATATCGGTCAGCTCGTACTTCTTCGACAGCATGAAACCATCGTCGCGGGTGCGCAGGCAGGCCGACCAATTGTTGCGGTCCGCGCTCAGGCTTTCGCGCAGCGTGATCGCGATGGTGTGCATGTCGGGATAAATGTCGAGGACCTTCTGGCCCAATGCTTCATACTTCGCCGTGTCCAGCTCACCCGATTCCACATCGACATCAACCGTGATGTCGAGCGACTTCTGGCAGTCTTCTTCATTGGCGATGCCAACGTCGACATATTTGACCAGTTCGCGCATCACTTCGGGTGCGCTCTTGCCGTATTTCCACAGCTTGCCGCGGAAGTTGAAGTCGCACGAAACGGTGACGCCGGCTTCCTTGGCCGCCTTCACACAGGCCATCGACAATTCTGCCGCCGATGGGCTGAGCGCAGGGGTGATGCCGGTGATGTGCAACCATTTGACACCATTGAAAATCGTCGGCCAGTCAAACTCGTCCATCCCCGCATTGCAGATCGAGGAATTGGCCCGGTCATAGACAACCTTTGATGGCCGCTGATTGGATCCGGTTTCCAGGAAATAGATCCCCACGCGGTCTCCCGAGCGGCTGATGTGCGCGGTGTCGACGCCGAACTTGCGCAATTCCATGATGGCGTTCTCGCCGATGTCATTGTCCGGCAGGGCCGAGACAAAACCGACATCGAGGCCATAGTTGGACAGAGCCACCGCCACATTGGCCTCGCCACCCCCAAAAGTCGCTTCAAAGGCGGGTGACTGGAAGAACCGTTCATGCCCGGGCGTTTTGAGCCGCAGCATGATTTCACCGAAAGAAAGAAAGTCTGCCATTTTCGTTGTCCTATGCGCGAGCGGACTTGGCGATATCCACCGCCTCGCTCGCCAGTTGTGTGATTTGTGAATAGTCTCCAGCCTCGACCGCTGCCGCCGGGGTCAGCCAGCTGCCACCGCATGCCAACACGCTGGGCAAGGCGAGAAATTCAGCCAGATTACCCGCTGAAACGCCGCCGGTCGGCATGAAACGCATCTCGCGGAAAACCGAACCCAGCGCCTTAAGCATTGGCACACCACCGGCCAGGCTGGCGGGGAAGAACTTCACTTCACGCAGTCCCATGGCATAGGCGCGCTGCACTTCGCCCGCGGTCATGGTGCCGGGATAAATCGGAACATCCTTGCCGAGACAATATGTCACAATCTCGTCGACCAGGCCGGGGCAGACAATGAATTGCGCGCCGCTGTCGAGGACCGATTTGCACTGGTCCAGCGTCAGGACAGTGCCCGCACCCACCAACAGGCCTTCTGTCTGCTGGATGATAGCTTCCATGCCCTTCTGCGCGTCATCGCTGCGCATGACCACTTCGATCACGCTCAGCCCACCTTGCGACAGGGCATTGGCCGTGGCCACCGCTCGACCGGCGTCATTTTCGCCGATCAGGGGCACCACAGGCGCGTTTGACAATCGGTTCGACAATTCGTCTTTCATAGCATTCCTCGAAAAATCCCCGGTCAGGAGAAGACGAGCCCTCCATTGATGTCAATATTGGCACCGGTGATGAAGGACGCTTCTTCCGACGCAAGATAAGCGACCAGGTTGGCTGTTTCCTCGGCACGTCCCTGACGTCGCAGCGGAGTGGAATTGGCGACATTCTCGCGGGCAGCATCGGGGGTAAACGTGTCATGGAAAGTCGTGGCGATCATGCCAGGGCACAGTGCGTTGACCCGGATCCCTTTGGGGCCCAGTTCCTTGGCCATGCCGCGTGTCATGGTCATCACAGCGCCCTTGGAGGTGGCATAGGCAATCGCGCCGCCGCCGCCGCCATCGCGACCAGCCAGCGATGCCAGATTAACGATCGCGCTGCCTTCGCCCATATGCGGCACAGCGGCCTTGCTGACGAGGAAGGCCGACGTCAGATTGAGCTGCATGACGAAGTTGAAAAACTCCTCATCCATCTCTTCCAGCGTCTTGCGTGCAACCATACCACCGGCATTGTTGACCAGAATGTCGATCTTGCCACCAAAGGCATCGGTCGCCGCCTTGATCAACGCATCGACATCGGCAGGCTTGGTCACATCGGCCTTCACCTTGATCCCTTTGCCACCTGCAGCTTCAACCGCAGCTACGGTTGCATCGGCATCAGCTTCATTGCTGTTGTAATTGACGACGACGCTGGCGCCCTCGCTTGCCAGTTTCACACATGTTGCCCGGCCGATATCCCGGCTGCCTCCAGTGACGACTGCAACTTTACCTGCAAAATTCATTTCAAATTTTCCTGTCTGATGCTCTGAACGGATTTAAGCCGCTTTGGGTTTGAGAGGTTTGATTTCCGGACACAGGATCAGGATCGACAATACCGTCATGATCGCCAATCCTGCGCCAACAATAAAGGCTGGCGCATAGCTATTCACTGTGATGACCGGGATAAGGAAGTTGAGCAGGACCACCGCCAGCTTGGCCGCAGTGCCGGCAAAACCGGCCAGTGTGCCAACCGACTTGCCGCTGTAGAAGTCGCTCGGCAGGGTCTGGATATTGCCGACAGCAGTTTGAAATCCGAACAGGATGACCGCCATTAGCAGAACCGCGAACAAGGGCGTACTGGCCTGCGTAGTGGCCAGCAACGATCCCAGCATGATGGCCCCGCCAAGGGTGATCACGGTCTTGCGCGTTCTATTGACAGTCCATCCCGCCTTGATGAATCCACCGGCAAGCAAACCGCCGAACCACGCGCCGAACATCGCCCCGACGTAGGGAATCCAGGCATAGACAGCGATTTCTTCGACACCGAAACCGTATGTCTTGAACAGATAGATCGGCAACCAGGTTCACCCGTGGCAGGAATTCCTGATAGTTGCCGGTCTCCCCCAGCGGAGTGATGGTCTGGACACCGCCCACCGACGATACGCCATTGCTGCGTGAAGTGATGGTGGTGCTGACCCAGCTCAAGCCGACATTACCGCGCAAATTACACTCTCGAAATTTAGCTGACCATAGATTGCGTGCGTTTCCCCGTCGACCGAGAAAGAGCCCGAAAAGTCCTGCGTCAGATCGCCCAGCAGGCGGTCTCCATCGGCAATCTCGTCCTGACCGCCACCGGCACTTACGCCGGATCCCTGCACACGCGTGCTTTCCTGACGGCGGGTCTGGTCGTTATAAATTCCATCGAAATACAGTTTAATGTTTTCGTTCGGAGCCCATTCCAGCGTCCCGGCGATATTGATTGTTTCAAAGAGGGCATTTTCCTGTTCCTGATTGAGGAACTGAATACCCTCAACCAAGCTATCGGCATTGCGCTGTTCATTGAGCGCGCTGGCAAGTGAGCTGCGAATGCCTGTGACAATAATGGCTTCGCCCTCGGTCTCGGTTGCTCCTTCGGTGGCTGAATCCTGAGCCATTGCAGAAGCGGGTAGTGCCAGAGCAGCAAGGCCGGCCCCGGTCATCAACTTGGTAAAGATGTTCGGATTGCGCACGGCCTCGCGGCCGCCAGAGGCGTAATTAGGCATTCGGTCCCCTGCCACGGGTTTGTCGCGATGCCTGCTGCCCTGTCTCGAAAACCGCCTTGCACTGGGGGCCGTGCTCGGCCAACGACGATGTATGGTTCAGCCCACCCGATCCGAAATGACCGCGCCACTTCTTGTACTTTTTGCGCGCTATCCCGTCGCAGGTGAGTGTAAAACGCGCCTTATTCCGGCTGTTGGCGAACAAGGAGCAGCGAATATCCACAGGATTCTTGCAGAGAGGACGACGGCTCTACTGCTGGATTCGCAATGCCGGGTCACGGTGGCCACCACGGGTGCATCTCATAATGACTTTGCCAATTGGCTGGGCGACAGGCCGATGCTGGTGGAGCAGGGGCAGGGCGATCTTACCGATCGGCTTTTGCCTTTTGCCGCTCAGGCCCCGGTTATCCTGTTCGGTGCCGATACACCCGATCTTGCCCGGCACCATGTCGAGGCCGCGATTGCCGGGCTTCGCGATCACGATGTCGTGATCGGACCTGCCGAGGATGGTGGTTATTACCTGATCGGATTGGCCCACCCGATGCCGCAATTGTTCACCGCCATGCCATGGAGCACTGACCAGGTCCTGCCCGAAACATTGCGGCGACTTGACCAGGATGGCATTGCGCCATTGCTGCTGGAAACACTGTCCGATTGCGACCGGCCAGAGGATCTGGCCCGCTGGCCGCAACTCGCTGAACTGGCGCAAGCATGACACCAGTCAGCTTTGTCCTTCCCACGTTCAATGAAGAGGCAGCGCTTCCGGCAACACTTGCCGCACTCGCCAGGCTGGATCCTCCCGCGGCCGAGGTCATTCTTGTCGACGGCGCCAGCACCGATAAAACCTGCACCATTGCAGAGGCAGCGGGCATTCGGATTGTCCATGCTCCGCGCAAGGGCCGCGGATCACAGATAAATCATGGCGTGCGCGCAGCATCGTCGCAGCTGGTGTGCATTGTCCATGCCGATACTGCCCTGCCCCGCGATGCGGTCGCAGTGATCCGGACAACCATGGCAGACCCGCGCACTGTGCTGGCCAGTTTCTTGCCCCGTGTCACCGGACAGGGCGGCACACGTTGGGGGTCCACGCTACACAATTGGGCCAAGACCTGGTACATTCCTCTGCTCGCCATGCCGGGGCGCTTTTTCCGTGGGGCGCGCCTGCTTTACGGTGACCACGCCATGTTTTTCCGCCGCGCAGAGTTTCTTGCCGTTGGCGGGTGTGACGAGGATGCCGACATCATGGAAGAGGCCGGATTGTGCCTCAAATTCTGCGAATTGGGCAGGACTTGCCTGGTGCACCGCTGGGTTCGCACGTCAGACCGCAGGATCGCAGCGCTTGGCCGGTGGCGGGCCAATTGGCTTTATTTCAAGGTCGGGATGCTGTGGGCATTGGGCAAGCGACGCAATCTTGCCGATCACTACCCCGATATTCGTTAGTCACCCACAGGACGCTGCCACAGCGGGCAGCGCCCCCTTGCCTCCCGTTCAGCAACACGCCGCCGGCTCGGCTTCAGCCGAATTGTCGGTGGCCCCGAACGGAGAGCTTGCCCCGCATCCTTCGAAAACGCCGAAATGCTGATCAAAATTGCCGATAAATTCGAAATGATCGGCAAAGCGCGTGTCGCGCAGCATCATCCAGGAATTGCCGCACACCGGAAAGACCCGGCCCTTCTCGATCACGTGCCCCTGATCGAGCGTGAACACACGGTCTTCCCCGACAATGCCACCGCGATAGATTACGGCCTGGCCATAATCTTCGCATTCAGGCTCAAGCGCTTCGAGCTTGAACAGGCGATAGGTGGCTGAAATGAAATTGATCCCGTCCAGCTTTGCGGCAATGGCAGCATCGCCAATGCCCAGCGGGCGATGTTTGACCAGTCGCGGATCGGCAAAGCCCGATGCCTTGGCCTGGGCATGGAAATCGCCCCAATAAAGCGCACCAGACAGGCATTCGCCATGCAGAACCGGGTCTTCAAGCAAATGCGCTGGCACGCGTCGGTCGCAATAAACATCGCTGAAATACAGCTCGCCACCAGGCTTCAGCAATTCGAAAGCGGCCTTAAACACAGCGGCCTTGTCGGCGACCAGATTGATCACGCAATTGGATACGATGATATCGAAACTGCCCGGCTCCAGGCCGAGCTCGTCCAGCCGCTCGATATCGCCTTCGACAAAGCGGACATTGCCCTTGTCATAGCCGAATTGTTCGCGGTGCCATTCCCGGTATTCATTGGCCACAGCCAATTGTTGCGGGGTCGCATCGACACCGACAATTTCTCCCTCTGGGCCAACCAATTGTGCCAGAATGTAGGCGTCCTGTCCCGATCCCGATCCCAGATCGAGGATACGTGCACCCTCGATTGCGGCAGGCGCGACCAGGCCGCATCCGTAATAGCGGGCCTTTACCTCCGGGTGGACCTTGGCCATGGCCTGCATGATGTGCGGCGCGGGCATGTCGGCCATTGTGCATGCGTCGGTTTTCAAATCGACCGAGCCCTGAAGGACCTCGCCGTAATATTCCTGGGAATTTTGTAGGTTCATGCGTCTTCCATCAAATTTCTGTTGCGCTGCCCGTGATCATTCGACAGCAAGCCTTTGCGGGTTACAGATTGTTTGCCCGCGTTCCAAGTGCCTGTAACCGCAATTGTAGATGGACCGAATAACACAATTATGACAGGCCGATCATCCCCTTTCGCGCTGGCCGAGCATCAGCCGCTGCGCGCAGGAAAGTTCACTGACCCGGTGAAGACGCAGAAGGGCGAGCAACGCGCCCATGTTGCGCTGGAGGGTCTGGAAACTTTGTGGTTCAACACCGGCACCCTGTGCAATCTAGCCTGCGCGTCATGCTACATCGAAAGCTCTCCACGCAATGATGCGCTGGTATACATCAGCCTGGCTGAAGTGCGCGCGTTCCTCGACGAGATAGCAAGAGACAAATTGCCGACGCAGGAAATCGCCTTCACCGGGGGCGAGCCCTTCATGAACCCGGAAATGATCGCGATCATCCAATTGTGCCTCGACCGTGGGTTTCGCGTGCTGGTGCTTTCCAACGCAATGCGTCCGATGCGCCGGTTCGAGCAGGAATTGCTGGCACTTGCCCCGCGCGAGCGGCTGACGATCCGTGTCAGTCTCGATCATTACACTCAAGCCGTGCATGAGGCCGAGCGCGGCCCCAGCTGGGACAAGGCGATCGATGGATTGCGCTGGCTGGCGCACAATCGCTTTACCATCGCAATTGCCGGACGGCATCTGGAAAGCGAAGACGATGCCGGTGCGCGGGCAGGATTTGCCGCGCTGTTCGAACAGCACGGATTGCCTGTGGATGCCCATGATCCAGCCCAGCTGGTGCTGTTTCCCGAAATGGATGAAAGCGCCGATGTGGCAGAGATCACCACCGAGTGTTGGAACATTCTGAACGTCGATCCGCGATCCATGATGTGCGCAAGCAGTCGCATGGTGGTCAAGCGCCGCGGCGAGGCACAACCGCGGGTCGCCGCCTGCACTCTGTTACCCTATCAGGATGACTTCGACCTTGGTGCAACCCTGCACGAGGCAAGCAGCAATGTGGCGCTCAACCACCCGCATTGCGCGCGGTTTTGCGTTCTTGGCGGGGCCAGTTGCACAGGCTGACAAAAAATATTTTGCGCATTGTGTGACCAATGGGCGTGCTGCTGCGAATGCAGATTGTACACGCCGCCCGTCAACTTCACTGGAGACATCATGCAAACGCTTCATCACCACGCCCCGACATTGGGTAAAACACTCACCCGGATACTGTGGACCGGGGCCGCCGGTCTTGCGCTCGCCACAACCGCCTGTTCCGCTCCCGAAGCGCAATTGGCAGCTGAATGGGAGCAGTCGGGATCGCGGGCGGACGTGATCAATCATGACGAGTGGGACGCCTTGCTCAGCGAAGTTGCGACCATGGGCGATGATGGCATCGTGCGCGTAGACTATGCCGCGATCGAAGGTGATCTGGCAGACCGGCTGGATGCTTATGTTGCCGCGTTGGAAGATGTCACGATCACCGAATATCCTCGCGACGAGCAATTCGCCTATTGGGTCAACCTCTACAATGCCGCCACGGTGCAGGTGATTGTCGAAAATTACCCGGTTGATTCGATAACCGATATCGGCGTGCTTGGCCTGGGACCCTGGAAAGACCAGTTCCTGACTGTGGAAGGGCGCGAGCTGTCGCTTGATGATGTCGAGCATACCATTCTTCGACCGATCTGGCAGGATGTTCGCATCCACTATGCTGTCAATTGTGCCTCCATCGGCTGCCCCAACCTGGCACTGCGGGCCTATCGTTCGGACCGGTTGGAAGAGATGCTGGAACAGGCCGCCACCGGCTTTGTGAACCATCCGCGGGCCTTCTCGCGTCAGGACGGCGAGCTGGTCGCATCACAGATTTTCGAATGGTATCAGTCCGATTGGGGCGACGAGGAGGACGTGCTCGACCATGCTCGCGAATACGCCAACGAAGATACCGCTTCGGTGATTGGCGATGCCGATGCCATTGATGGCTATGCCTATGACTGGTCGCTCAACGAACCGTCATGAGTTTGATTGGATAAATATCTTGCAGCTGCGCGTTTTGGAGTAACCAAACGGGGCTTTGCTGCGAAACATGAGTGTCATCACCACAGTTTTGCGAGGATAATATGGCTGGAAAATTTACCCGTATCGCTTTGAGCGCAGCAGTGCTGGGCACATTGATCACATCTGCACCCGTGCTTGCCAGCGGCAGTTCGGGCGGCGCGAGCCGCGGCGGGGGAGGCTTCTCCACCCAGCAAGCGCGTGACCCGCTTGATGCTGCATATTCGCGCGGAAAAAAGCGGTTCAAGAAACAGATCACTTGCAAGACTTGCGAGCACAAAGATGGTGTGAAGGGCAAGGACGCAGCGCGCAGCGTCGCACTTCAGGTGCAGACCGGCGATTTCAACCTGACCGATAATGAGCGTCAGGACGTGCTGGTTTACATCTTCCGCCGCTACAGGCTCTGACCATCAGCAAAACGCTGGTTCCGATGGCCCGGCACAGCACGGGCTGGACCATCGGGGCTGCTCTTGCAGCAGTTTTTGCCGTCGGCTTTGCGAGCCTGTGGTCGCATGGTTCGTATCCGACCATAACACCATATGCCCTGGCACTGGCTTTGGGCAGCGCAGTGACCTCGGCTCTGCTTTGGCGTGACCGGGCATTGTCCGGCTGGGTCGTGCTGGTCATTGCCGCCGTACTGCATGGCGTTGCGCTGGCTGGAGCAACCGCCTTTGAAGATGATTTCTATCGCTTCATTTGGGACGGCTGGCGAACGCTGTCAGCGGGCACACCCTATGGCGTAGCGCCGTCCGAATTCTTTACCGATCCCGAAGTTCCAGAGGCTTTGCTGCCCGTACTGGACGGGGTCAATTACCCGGAAATTCCGACCATTTACGGTCCTGCGCTGCAGGGATTTCTGGCTGCGGTCTATTATTTCGCGGAAACCAACCCAATTGGATTGCGGCTGGCCTTTGCCGCCTGCAACCTGGTTCTTGTCGCGATCATGCTGGGCCGCTTTGCCCCCTCGCGCGTGGCGCTTTACGCCTGGAACCCGCTGGCAATTGCGGAAATTGCCCTGCACGCCCATCCCGATGCGATTATGGCAGCCCTGCTGTTTGCAGCGCTCGCCCTGCTATACGCTCGCCCGGCCATTGCAGGTGTGTTATTTGCGTTGGCCGCAGGGGTGAAAATCGTCGCCCTGGTCGCCTGGCCCTTGATGCTGCGGACACGGCCAGCAGCGCTTCTGGCCGCCTTGGCGACGATGGCCGCAATGTATGGCTGGTTCCTGGTTCAGGACAATGGCGCCGGGTTTGAAACGACCACTGTGTTCGCCCGCTATTGGGACTTCAATCCCTTCGCTTACGAAGCCGCAGTGCGGCTGTTTGCGCCCGACACTGCCCGCTTGATTTGCGCGGCTCTGGCCGCTGTTGCGATTGTGTGGTTGCACAGCCAATCCGAAGGCGACCGGTTTCAGACGCTCGCCATGCAATTCGGCATCCTGCTGTTTTTCGCATCGGCCGTGAATGCCTGGTACCTGCTGTGGATACTTCCCTTTGCGATATCGGGCCGTCAGATCTGGCCTTTCGCAGCGGCGGCCGCCTTGCCCTTGTCCTACTTCACCGGGCTCAACCTGGAGATTGAAGCCATGGACCCCTTTGTAATTATCTGGCCAGCAAGGATCGCGGAAATTGCTATCATAGCCGGAGCAATCGGCTGGGATGTGTGGCAAGCGCGCAAGCGACGCGAAAGCAATGGACCACCCGCGCTGAAATCTTCGATCACTGCGCCGCGGGTCACCGCCATCATTCCGGCCCTGAACGAGGAAGGCTCGGTTGCCCAGGTGGTCACCGGACTGCGATCCGCAGGGATCGAGGGGCTCGACCAGATCATAGTCGTCGACAATGGATCGACCGATCAAACCGCTGCCGAAGCCACCAGAGCCGGCGCTATCGTTATCAGCGAGCCTGATCGCGGATATGGCGCGGCGTGTCTGGCCGGTATTGGCCAATTGCCGGCCGATACCAATATCGTGTTGTTTGCCGATGCTGATGCCGCCGATGATCCCGCTGATGCGGTCACCATCGTGCGCCGCGTTGCACGGGGGCACGATCTGGTGATCGGATCGCGCACCACCGGCCAGCTGGAGCCGGGATCGATGACCTGGCCGCAACGCTTTGGCAATGTGCTGGCACCGTGGCTTATCCGCCTATTCTGGGGCTATCGCTTTACCGATCTTGGCCCGCTCAGGGCGATCCGGCGCAGCAGTCTGGAGGCTCTCGAAATGGCTGATCGCGACTTTGGCTGGACGGTTGAGATGCAGGTAGCCGCCGCGCGGCAGGGGCTCACCTGCGATGAGGTTCCGGTGTGTTATCGCAAGCGTATCGGCACGTCGAAAATCTCTGGCACGGTAAAGGGTGTTGTCCTGGCGGGGACCAAGATCATCTATGTTGTTCTGCGCGAGGCCTTTGGCAATTTCACTCCGGGAACCGAGCCGGATCGGTCACATTACCAAGCTGAGCGAGCGCGGATTGCCGCGCGGTCAGCTGATCAGCCGCGCGCCAGATAAACCGTCTGCGGCTGCATATATTCCAGCAGACCTTCCATCCCGTTTTCAACGCCCAATCCGCTGTGTTTGTGCCCACCAAACGGGGTGTCAGGACGCAAGGTCAAATTCTGGTTGATCCACACGGTTCCGGTTTCAATCTGTCGGGCGATATCCATCGCCTTGTCCGTGTCTTTCGACCAGACCGCCCCCGCCAGGCCATATTCACTGTCATTGGCTCGGGCGATCACATCATCGATGTCATCGAATTTCAGCATCGGCAGGATCGGGCCAAACGCCTCTTCTTGCACCACGCGCGATTGTTCGGGCGGATTGTCGACAATGGTAACCGGCACGAAATAACCATCATTGTCGGGAACGTCCGATCCGGTCAGCAGGGTCAGGCCGTTGTTTTTCGCATCGTCAAGCAGGTCCATCACCCGTTCGAACTGGCGCTTGTTCTGAATCGGACCCAGATTGGTCCCCTGGTCGGACCCATCGCCGACCTTCGTCGCCGACGCGATGGCCGCCAGTCGGTCGCGCAGATCGTCATAGATCGAATGATGGACATACAGACGCTTGGTCGCGACGCAGATTTGCGCTGTGTTGAAGAACGCGCCGAAAAAGATCTTCTCCGCCACTTCATCAAGATCAACGTCCGGCAGCACAATCGCGGCATCGTTGCCGCCAAGCTCCAGCGTGACCCGCTTCAAATCCTTGGACGCGGATTCCATCACTTTCTTGCCGGTTGCCGATGAGCCGGTGAAGGAAATTTTGGCAAAGCCGGGATGCGAAGTCATCATCGGGCCCAAATCATCTCCGCCAGTGATCACATTGAACACGCCCGGCGGGAAAGCCTTCTGGAACAGCTGGCCGATACGCAGCGTGCACAAGGGCGTGAAGGGCGATGGTTTCAACACCACAGTGTTGCCAGCAACCAGCGCCGGAGCAACTTTCCACATCGCCAGATTGACCGGGAAATTCCACGGCGCAATCGCACAGATGACCCCCAGAGGGACATAGCGTGTCTCGACAAATTGGGCGTCTGAATCCTCCACCACTTCAACCGGCGGGGTCATTTCGGCCACAGCCTTCATCCAGCTGGCTGAACCGTCAATCTCGCCATAGGCCATATCGACCGGGCGCCCCTGCTCCTTGGTAAACAACCGGCTCAGTTCGCCTGCATGTTCGGCCAGGATATCTGCCGCCTTGCGCACCGCGGCCTGCCGTTCTGCAATCGGCATATTTTTCCAGGTCTTGAAAGCGGCGCGCGCACTGTCCACGGCGTGATCAAGCTGCTCTCTGGAACAATCAGGCGCGGTTGCGAAAGTCTCGCCCGTAGCAGGATTAACCACATCGATTGTGCGATCGGACATCACTCCCTTCCCATTGATGGTCATCTCATAAGTCATATGTCGGCCAATCCTTCGCCAGAAACAGGGTTTGATCAGTTGTGATAGATCGTCAGGAGAGCGCCGCAATTCACGTTTTTGGTGGGCATTCGCACTGGCGTCGACGCGCCGTCAGACGTGCACCACTGCCGCAGCTCGGACACATTTTTGCGCACGCCAAAAGTGAAAGGCGGTCCAAAGATTGAAGAAGGCAGTGATCGCAATCGCGCCCTTGATCCCTGCAGCTTCTCGTGCAGGGTCCCCGGCGGCGATGAAATCGGACACGGCACCGACGAACAAGGGCCCCAGACTGAGGCCGAGTAGCCCGCTGATCATCAGGTAAATCGCCACTGCCATTGCTCTGGTACGCTCGCTTGCCAACGTTTGCACGAGAGAGAAATTGGGGCCGTAATAGAATGTCGCAGCAAAGGTCATGAGGCCCAGCAGCGCAATCGACAGATTGACATTGGCCACGCTGACGGCGGCAATGGTGCCCGGCACTGCCAGCAGGAAGGCAAGCGAGACAATGGTTAGCGACCGCGCCGGGCTATTCTGGTCCAACCTATCGCCAACCTTGCCGCCAAGCCAGGCTCCCAGGACCCCCGCAATGCCGACCATAATGCCCAGTTTCAGCCCCAACTCGCTGTATCCGATGCCGAATACGCGAACATACAGGCTGCCGTAAAACGCACCGGTGCCATACGCGACAAATTGCACCAGTGTTCCGGCGGCAACCAGATGCCAATAGGCGCGTTTCTGCGAAAGTTCGGTGATGGCCTGACGCAATGTCATTTCGTTAGGCCGGCGCTTGAAAGCATCGGCCAGTCGCATCCCGCCCCGGCTGTCCTTGACCGTCAGCCACATCAGCACGCCCAAAAACACGCCGGGAAGACCAGCCATGATAAAGGCTGTGCGCCAGTCGAAATTATCGACCACCCAGCCGCCACCGGCATAGGCAATGAAAGCGCCAACCGGGACTGCTGCACCATAAATGCCCATCGCTCCGGCGCGCTTTTCCGGAGGAAAATACTCCACGATCAGCGAATGCGATGCCGGGCTGCTGGCCGATTCCCCAACTCCTACGCCAATCCGGGCGAGGAACATCTGGGTGAAGTTCTGGGCCAAACCACACATCATGGTCATGACCGACCAGAAGGATATGGCGATGGAGATGATCCAGCTGCGGTTCCACTTGTCGGCCAGCGCGGCAACAGGGACCATCAATGTGGTGTAGAACAACGCAAATGACAGACCGGACATCAGCCCTATCTGCTTGTCAGACAGGCCCATTTCCTGCTTGATCGGCTCTGCCAGAATGGCGATGATCTGCCGGTCAAGAAAGCTAAGCATAATGACCAGAAACAGCACTGCGAGAACATAGTTTGCGCGCGCTGCCGAAACCGGGGCCGACATTTGGCCAGGGGTTGTGTCCCTGCTTGCGGGATTGTCAGGGCTGGTGTCCATGCATCAGACTATCATTTGCAAGGACTTCGGGCACTCGCTGAAAAGATAGCGCCCGGTGCCAATTCCGCTCTGGCTCCACCTGCATGGCGGGCAGGGGTAAACTTGTGTGCGCCCATGCCAGGGTGTAGCTTTGCCCGATAACAGAAGACCACCTTGGGACGATGCCGCATATGAACGCACCAATCACTGCTGAGCTGCAACCCTTTGGGGAGGAATTCGGCCCGATGATGATGGGCCCTTTCGCGCCTGTCACAGACGAGCTGGTGTTGGACGATCTGCCTGTTGAGGGGACCATTCCGGTCGACCTCAACGGGGTTTATCTGCGCAATGGACCCAATCCGCGGTTCAAGCCCCAAGGGGCCTACCACCCTTTTGATGGCGACGGCATGCTGCACGCAGCCGAGTTCCGCGATGGCACCGTCACCTATCGCAACAAATGGGTCCGCACGCAGGGCTGGCTGGACGACGATGCCGCTGGCCGCGAGACCCATTGGGGTGTGCGCCAGACGCTGAAAGGTCGCACAGACATGGTTCTGGCCGATGCGGCCAACACTGATGTGTTGGGTCATGCCGGTTATGCCGTGGCAACCTGGTATCTCTCGGGCGAGCCGCACCGAATTGATCCGGTCTCGCTGCAGACTGTCGGGACGGGTGATTATGTCAGCGGCCCAGGCAAGGGCATTTCAGCCCACGGCAAGGTCGATGAAGACACCGGCGAATTGATGTTCTTCGATTATTTCGATTTTGCGCCCTTCATGACCTACAGCGTCGTCGATGCCGAGGGTGAACTGGTTCACCACGTGCCGGTGGAGCTGCCCGGCGACCGCTTGCCGCATGACATGGGGATCACCAAAAATTACTCAATCCTGCATGATCTGCCGGTTTACCACGACGAAGAAGCGCTGCAGGCGGGGCGCCATAAAATCCGTTTCAATGCGCAGATGCCCGCACGGTTCGGGGTGATCCCGCGGCGCGGCGCAGCCGACAGTATTCGCTGGTTCGAATTTTCGCCCTGCTTCCTCTATCATGTGGTCAATTGCTGGGAGGAGGGCGACGAAGTCGTGATGGTCGCTTGCCGCTTCATGCCGACGCTGGATGAAAATGGCACCATTGATGAACAGCGCACGGCGCGCATGATTGCCGAATTGGGGATGGATGCGCGTCTGTGGCGATATCGGATGAACATGGTCACTGGCGAAACGCATGAGGAATGCCTCAACGCTGACTACAATATCGAATTTCCCAGCTTTAACACGGCTTACACCGGGCAACGATCGCAATGGGCCTATCTAGTCGATCACAGTCCACAGGGGCTGCACTGGACCGGTATTCGCAAAATGAACACCGATACGGGCGAAAGTGCCGGAAATTGGTCCGACGGTCCCGAAGACACATGGTATAGCGAGCCGTGGTTCGCCCCGGCGGACAATCCGCGCAGCGAAGATCATGGCTATGTCATCACCTTTGCCTGGAACACGCGGACCGAAAGGCAGGAATTGCAGGTCTTCGATGCGCAAACAATTGAACGCGGTCCGGTGGCAAGAATTGCTTTGCCACGCCATGTGCCTGTCGGGTTTCACGCCTGCTGGATGAAAGCGGGGCATATTGCGACTTGGGATCAGCCGCGGGGCTGACACACTCTGCCCATGGCTTAGCGGGGAATGATGCAATGGATTGGCTGATGACAACTCTGGCCAATGGCTTCAGCGAAGGACGTGATCTGGCGCTGCTGTTCGCCCGCCTGATTGTGGGCCTGATGTTTGCGATCTCTGGTGGCTACAAGCTGTTCACTCGCGATCAGCGCAAAACCATGCGTGAAACGCTGGAGGATGCCGACATCCCCAAGCCCGGCGTGATGACCTATTTCGTTTCGGCCAATGAGCTGGTTTTTGGCGCTTTGCTGGCTGTCGGCCTGTTCACTGTGCCAGCTGCAGTTGTGCTCGCCGCCATCAGCATCGTGGCCTTCGTGACGCAAGGGTACGAACCGCGCAAGGATGAAGGTTACCTCTTCTGGTTCAGCACTTTGCTAATGAAACATCAAATATTGCTGTTGTCATCGCTGTTGATGCTGATTGCCTTTGGTGGCGGGGCCTTGGCGCTCGACGCAGAGCACTCACTGGGCTGAATACACCTCTCAACCGGTGGCGCTTGCCTCACTCGTATCCTCATCAGCGCCTGTCTGCGGAAAAGCGCCCGCGCGGATCAGCATACCCGGTGTGCGCCCCTGCAACCGCTCGGCAAGCCATTGCCCAGCCTCGATTGATCGGGCCAGGTCCATACCGGTTTTGATGCCGGCCCTCTCCGCCATATAGAGCAAATCCTCGAGCGGAATGTTTCCAGTGGCCGCAGGTGCGAAGGGGCAACCGCCAATCCCGCCGAAGCTGGCGTCCAGCGTGGTCACGCCAGCCTCGATCGCGGCATAGGCGTTGGCCATCCCGGTATTGCGAGTGTTGTGGAAGTGTGCCCGCAGGGGAATGTCTCCAGTCACCACGCGCAATTGATTGAACAGGCTGGTCACGCGCCAAGGGTCGGCCACACCAATCGTATCAGCGAGCGAGATTTCATCAGCCCCTGCCTCAGCCGCTATCCGTGCAAGCTCCAGCACGTTTTCAGCTGGAACTTCCCCCTCGAAAGGGCAGCCCCATGCAGCTCCAATGGTAACCGAACTGCGTTTGCCGTACTCTTTGGCCAAGGCCACAATCGCAGCGGCACTGTGCCCCGATTCATTCCGCGTCTGCCCTTGGTTCTTGCCGGCAAAAGTGTCCGAGGCCACGCACACTGCGCCCAATTCATCGAGTCCGGCGGCAACGGCCCTTTCGGCCCCTCGCATATTGAGAACGAGGCCGATGTAATCAACCTCATCACGCTTTGGCAGACCTTCGCAAACCTCTTCGGCACCAGCCATTTGCGGCACACGCTTGGGATTGACGAAGCTGGTCACTTCGACCCGCTTGACGCCAGCGCGCAGCCCCAGATCAATCAGTTCCAGCTTTTCCCGTGTGGAGAAAACGCGCTGTTCGTTCTGCAAGCCATCGCGCGGGCTGACATCGACGATTTCGATCCTGTTTTGCGCCTCGGTCTGCACGTTATTTCTCCGGTTTTGCGTGGCTGAGCAGATAGGCCTCTGCAGCTATAAGGTCAAATAATTGTATACAATCAATCGAGCAACGAGAGATAGCTGTTTGCCGCGGCCCGGATGTGCATTTTCATGATTGTATCGGCCAGTTCAGGATCCTGATCGCGCAGCGCGCCGACCAGTTCACGATGGTGTGCATTGCTGCGGGTCAAATCCTCTGCGGTGTAATTATGCGCTGTCTGGCTGACCACGGCTGGTGCAATCAAACTGGAGATCGATGCGCTCAGCCGGGGGCTGTCGGCTGCCTCCATAAGGTGCCGATGAAAGGCCCGGTTTTCGCTCAGGAACGTGTCGATATCGGGTTTGCCAGGACACAGCAGAGCCTGATCAATCTTGCCAACACATTCTTCCAGACGCTCCAGGCATGCCTCGGTTCTGCGCTTTGCCGCATGGGCCGCTGCCATCCCTTCCAGCATGGCGCGCATGTGGAAGAGATCTTCTATGTCACGCTTACTCCATACCGCGACCATTGCCCCCTGGTTGGGGCGCAGCACGACAAAATATTCGGCAGCGAGCCGGCGCAAGGCCTCGCGCACCGGCGTTCGGCTGACCCCGCTCAGACGCGACAGTTCTTCTTCGCTCAGGTGTTCGCCCGGCTTGAAGTGCCCCTCCAGAATGAGGCTGCCAATTTTTTCATAGGCTGCATCAGCGGCTTTTGACATGGCTTGCAAACTCTCCCTGTCACCTCACCTACGGTCATCCATCGTGTTGGATCGACCAAGCAGCATACGTCTTATTGTATACAATATCGATCATGGTGCGAGTAATAAATCAGATTTGTCCCAAGGCCCGACGCTCAGCCAATTCTGCCTCACTCCAACCCAACAACTCGCCATAAATTTCTGCATTGTGCTGGCCAGGTGAAGTCGGGGCGACTCTGCGAACGCCCGAGGCTGTCTTGGAAAAACGCGGGAAAGCGTTCTGCATTTTCAGTTTGCCATGCCCCTCGGTCTCAATTTCGATGATCGCCTTGCGCGCCTTGAAATGCGGATCGTCCAGCATGTCTTTCGCAGTATAGACGCGGCCAGCCGGGATCGAATGTTCGATCATCAGGGCATCGACTTCATCAATGGTCAGCCCTGCGGTCCATTCGTTGATGATCTCGTCGAGTTCGATCTGATTTTCGCCACGCGAAAGATGATCGATGAACTTGGGATCATTGGCCAGTTCAGGTTGCTCCATCGCCAGCGCAAGACGGGCAAAGATCGTGTCCTGATTGGCCCCGATCATGAACGGTCCATCCTTGCAGCTGTAAACGTTTGAAGGGGCAATGCCGGGCAGGATCGAGCCTGATCGCTCGCGCACAAACCCGTTGTAATCATATTCGGGCACCAGCCCTTCCATCACCTGCAACACGGCTTCGTAAAGAGCGGTATCAATCACCTGTCCCTCGCCCGTTTTGTCACGGTGGTGCAAGGCTGCAAGCACGCCCATGCAGCCATAAGTGGCGCATAATGTATCGCCAATCGAAACACCCATTCGCGCAGGCGGGCGGTCCGGATCACCGACGATGTAACGCCATCCGCCCATCGCCTCGCCAATGCCGCCAAACCCGGCGCGCGAGGAATAGGGTCCATCCTGGCCATAGCCAGACATTCTGGCAATGATCAGCCCGGGGTTGTCCTTGTGCAGGGTTTCGGGTGAAAGGCCCCAACGCTCCAGTGTTCCGGGTTTGAAGTTCTCGATCAGAACATCGGCTTTGCTAATAAGACGACGAGCGATCTCCTGCCCTTCTTCGACCCGCAGATTGCAGGTGACAGACTGCTTGTTGCGCGCAATGACTTCCCACTGCACCTTTTCTTCGCCCTGCCCCCAATTGCGCATCGGATCACCCTTGCCGGGCGGTTCGATCTTGATCACATCGGCGCCCATGTCGCCCAGCAATTGACCACAAAACGGACCTGCAAGAAGCTGGCCCATTTCGACCACGCGCAAACCGCTGAGCGCGCCCACCTCGTCAGGACTGATCACTCTGCCGCCTCCGCCATATGCTGATGCCAGACGGGCTGTATCGGAGCCGGCAGGCCGGTTTCCTCCTCGCACGCCTCGCGCAGCGCCTCGATACCGGGACCATAATCAAACAGGGCAAGCTCGCCGCGTTCAGATTTCATCGTATCGCGGAGCGCAGCGGTAGCGCCCTCGTCGACAACACCTTGGTCATCAACCACGACGCCATAGTCACGCGCGCCTTGAGGCGTCACCAGACCCTGGCGAATTTCCAAACCGATCAGTTCCGGGTCGCGCTCCAGGGGATCGCCCCAGCCGCCACCACCCCAGGTGATGAAGTGCAGCAGATCACCTTCCTTGACGGGGACATCCTCGACCTTGTTGCCGACAATCTGGGTGGTTCCGTCGGCGCGTTCCAGCACCTTGCGGGCGCGCTTGCCAGGATGGCCGCCATTGACGCCCCAAGGTGGCACAAACCAGCGATCATCGTGGATCGCAATCTCACCATCAGCAAGGAAGCGATAGGTCATACGGATACCATTGCCCCCACGGTGCAGCCCGGCACCTCCGCTATCAGGTTCTGTCGAATAGCGTTCGATACGCAACGGGAAATAGCGCTCCAGAAATTCGTTCGGAACGTTGGTAAAGCCCGGCCAGAGCGAGTGCCCATCAGGCCCGTCGCCCAGCGGTCGTCCGGGAATGCCGCCAAAACCGATCTGGAACAGCTGGAACCAGTCAGGCTTGCCATCGGTCAGCTTGCCTTCGCGATTGTCCCAACCTGAATAGAACAGGTGGGGCGAGGAACTGAAACCGGCGGCATTGAGGAACTCTGGTGTGCCCTGACCCAGCAAACCACCCAGAATGTCGAAAATCCGGCCCAGAGCATGCGTCCGTCCAGACAGGGCAGCAGGGAACTGAGGCTTGAGCAGCGATCCCTCCGGAATGCGCACCTCGATCAGATCATAGAATCCGTCATTGAACAGGATCTGCGGATCGAAGACCATGATCATATAGATCCCGAAGAACATCTTGAACATGTTCTCGTTCAGCAGAAAATTGATCGAGGCTGCTGACTGGGGATCGGTCCCGTCAAAGTCGAGAATGACCTTCTCGCCCTCGCGCCACATGGTGCATTTGATCTTGTAGGGGCCAAAGCCCTTGCCATCGTCGCACAGATAATCCTCGAAGCTGACTTTCTCCTCCGACACGGCCTGGCCCAACAAGGCCTTCATCGCTCGGTGGTTGCGGGCCAGCAGTTCCTGCGTCGCGGAAACATAGACATCATCGCCAAACCGCTCTGCCATCTCGACAATGCGCTTCGATGCCACACGGCATGATGCGATCAGAGCGTTGAGGTCAGCCTGGCACCAGTCGGGCTTGCGCGTCTGGTGCATGACAAGCTTCATCAGATCGTCATTGTATTCACCCTTTTTCCAGATCTTCACCGGAGGAATACGCACACCTTCTTCAAAGATAGAGCTGGCCCCGATCGGCATTGAACCGGGCACAGACCCCCCGATATCGGACTGGTGACCGAACATGGCGGTGTAGGCGATCAGGCGACCGTCCTTGAACACCGGTAGCATCACCAGCCAATCGTTGGAGTGGCTGACGGCTCCATCGCAGGAATAGGGATCGGACAGGAAGATCATGTCTCCGTCTTCAATCGTGCCGTCAAACTGCTTGAGGAAGCCGTCGATGAAGCTGCCGAATTGACCGACAATCATCTTGCCGGCCACATCGGCAATCAACGGGAAGGCATCGCCTTGTTCACGAATGCCGGGCGACATAGCGGTCCGCACCAGCGTCGCATCCATTTCGATCCGGGCATTGCGCAGCGCGTTTTCGATGATGTCGAGCGTTACCGGATCAATGGTCAGCTCTTTGAAAGGGGTGGGGTTTGTCTCGATGATCTGTGCAGGCATCGCTCAGCCCTCCTTTTCCAGATTGATCAGGATATTGCCGACCTTGTCGACTTCGGCGACGCAGCCATTCTCGACCAGAGTGGTGGAATCCATTTCGGTGATGATGGCAGGTCCGGGAATAATATCCCCCTGGCGCAGTCTCGCCCGGTCGTAGATGACCGCATCGCGTTCGGCACCATCCATCCACAGCTTGTGATCGCTGATCTTGGCAGCAGATGGATCACCATCGCCCTTCTCCAGCTCTGCCGCCGGAAGCGCAGGAGCCTGTCCTAGAGCAACCGCCCGCAGATTCACGATTTCATGCGGAGTATCCATATTGAAGGTAAACAATCGCCGGTGCTCTTCATCAAAGCGGGCAAGGATACCCTCGATCCCGTCCTTGTTCAGAATGTCATTGTCGATGGTCAGCGGCACTTCGAAAGCCTGGCCAGCATAGCGGATATCGACTTCGAATTCGCTGGTAATGTCAGCCTCGGGGACACCATCGGAAATCAGTTCCGAACGGGTTTGCTGCTTCATTTCGTCGAGCAGGGCGGTAAGATCAGACACGCTGGTTTCGCGCGCCAGCTTGCTGAAACTGCGGGCCGTTTCTGTCCGCATCCGCGTGGTTGCATCGCCCAATGCACACAGCACGCCTGGCGAAACCGGCGAAACCGCCGGCCAGCTGTCCATCAGTTTTGCCACGGCGTTCACATGCAGCGGGCCAGCACCGCCAAAGCCCATCACCGCAAACTCTCGCGGGTCATAGCCCTGCTGGACCGAAATCATCCGCAGCGCGCCAAACATGTTTTCATTGACGATATCGATGATACCGCGCGCAGCTTCCATCAGGCCAATCCCCAGAGCGTCGGCGATGGTCTGCACCGCCTTTTTGGCGCCCTCTCGGTCAAGCTTGAAGGATCCGCCAAGCAAATCCTCCGGCAGATAGCCAAGCACCACATTGGCATCGGTCACGGTCGGCAACTCGCCGCCCTTGTTATAAGCAACAGGCCCCGGCACCGCGCCAGCGCTTTCCGGGCCAACCCGCAGCGCTTTGGTCAATTCAGGCACATGAGCAATCGAACCACCGCCTGCGCCCACTGTCTTCACGTCCAGTGCCGAGGCACGGACGGACAAGTGACCAACTTCGGTAGTGCGTTGTCGGCGTGGTTCCAACCCTTCGATCAGGGCCACATCGGTCGAGGTCCCGCCGACATCCAGCGTCAGGATGTTCTTGATTCCGGCATTCTTGCCGACCCACAAAGCCCCGGTGACACCGCCAGCAGGGCCGGACATCAGAATGTTGACCGGATGCTCTTCAGCCTTCTGACTACTCATCAGTCCGCCATCAGACCGCAGCAGCGACAGGCGACCTTTCAACCCTTCATCCTCCAGCCGATCACGCAAATTGGAGATGTATTTGCTCACCACAGGGCGCACCGCAGCATTGGCCACGGTTGACAAAGTGCGCTCATATTCCTGCATTTCTGGCAGCACTTCATGGCTGAGCGACACGGGGATGCCGGGCAATTCCTCCGCTGCAATCTCGCCGATGCGCACTTCATGCGACCCATCGACATAGGCATTGATCAGGCTGACCGTCAGCGCTTCAATATCCTGCGATTTGAGCTTGCGCAGCGCTGTTCGCACGGCCTCTTCATCAAGCGGGCGAACCTCTGCCCCATCGGCACCGATCCTGCCGGGCACTTCCAGCGTGTCCTCAAGCGCAGCCAGAGGTTGAGGCTTGGGCCAGACAATCCATGCCGCAAGACCGCCGGGCACGAAGCTGCGGGCAATCTGCATGATGTCCCTGTAACCTTCGGTCACGATCAGCCCGACCTTGGCACCCTTGCCTTCCAACACTGCATTGGTTGCAACGGTCGTTCCGTGGAGGAAGAATTCGATCTGCGAAGCGGACACGCCAGCCTGCGCCGTGATCGCCTCGACCCCGTTCAGGATACCTTCCGAACTGTCATGCGGGGTGGATGGCGTCTTGTGCCGCCAGAATGACCCATCGTCATCATTAAACAAAAGGAGATCGGTAAACGTCCCTCCTACATCAACACCCAGTCGATAACCCATCAGGCGCAATTCCTCTTTTATAATGCACTTGCGACAATTCGAAACACACGGTCTCCGAACCGAATGCGAACCTATCAGGAAAGACAAGACAACTGTATACAGTTTCAAAGAACACTGTTCGCCAGGCGACAAAACTGCAGCCGGCCCGCGACAGGACGAATTCTGTCTGCATGTGGTATAATTGCTACAAAGTCTTAAATATCTATAATAACTGTCTTTTCTTCCCGATTTCTCAAATTTTCACAAGCAGTTTCAGGCGATGCCTCTCGACCCTCTTCCATTCCGGTTCGGACAAGAAATTCAGCAACGCTCACGGCTTGACTTGAGACGATTGTATACAATACGGCAATCTTATCGCAACAGGGATTTGAATAAATTGCATCTGGTCGCAGAGTTTCCCTACCAGAGATGCAAAGCTAACAGGAGTTTGAGGAATATGCGTTCGTTGAAAAGTTTACTCTTCGCCACCGCCACGTTCAGCCCGATGCTGATTACACCTGCTCTCGCGCAGGAAGCAGCCCCTCAAGCCCCTGAAGTGGAGGAAGCGCTCCCTGAAAACGCCATCATCGTAACGGCGCGCCGGCAGAATGAAACACTGGCAGAAGTACCTGCAACAGTAACAGTTCTGTCCGCCGACACTCTGCAGAAGGCAGGGATCGAGCGCGCCGATGAATTCATCCAGTTGACTCCCGGTGTGACGATTGTGACCGGTACGGCAGAAGCTGGCGATACCCAGATCAACATTCGCGGTATCAATGGCGCGCGCGATGCGGAAAGCTCGGTCGCACTAGTTGTCGATGGTATTCTCAAGACCAACACCGCCCAACTGAACCAGGACCAGGGCACATTGCGCCAGGTCGAAATCCTCAAGGGTCCACAGGGCGCCTTGTATGGACGCAACGCCGCAGCTGGTGCGATTGTCATCCAGACCCTGAAGCCAAGCGATATTGCCGAAGGCGGGCTGCGGGTCAGCGCGGCAGAGGACAACACGTATTCTGCCAATGGATATATTTCTACTCCTCTTGGCGATACTGCCGGCCTGGTCGTATCCGGCAGCTATGCCACAACTGACGGCTTCTATCGCAATACGTTCCTCGACGCAGACACCGTCGACGATTCCGAAACCTGGTCTATCGACGCACGGTTTGTCAGTGAATTGAGCGCAGATACGGAACTGGATGTGAAGGCTCGATATGCCGAGGTGAGCGGGGCATCAGTCAACTTCAATGCTGCTTTTCACCTGCCCAATTTCGCTGCTGCCAACCCGGCTTTCTTCGAAGACGTGAATGATCACCCATTTGGCTTCCAGTCGAACATCGATCCGCTCAATACGCAGGAAACATTCGAGCTGTCCGCGAAAATCGAACACCGTTTCAGTGATCTCGTCCTGACTGCATGGGGTTTGTACAGCGATGTCGATCAATTGCTGACCGCTGACGGCACATCAGCGGATTTTGCCCGCTTCACCTTCCCCGGCGCGACCGACGCATCTGTTGCGGCATCCAATGCCTGTTTTGCCTCCACGGCGGCACTCACCGGCTTCCCGATCAACCAGCCGGGTAACATTGGTACCGTGCCGACTCCGTTCATTTTTGATCCCGTCAATGGTTCAACCTTTGGTCCTTACAGCCCGACGACCTGCGACGGTACGCAGCTGCAAACCCGCAATCAGAGCGACTTCAGTGCAGAAATCCGTCTGGCATCGGACACAAGTTCGCCCCTGCAATGGCAATTGGGCGCTTACTACCTGCATATCGACCGCGAAACAGGTGTTAGCTTGGGTGCGGATCTGGGCAATGGTGTCAGCACCACGTTGTTTAACGCCGCCGACTCAGGCAATCCGACAACGCTCCTCTATAACGATGATTTCTCGACTGACGTTTACGCTGCCTTCGGTTCTGTCGACTGGGAAGCATCTGATCGGTTCGATGTCAGCCTTGCGCTGCGATATGATATTGAAGACCGTAGCGTGACCAATCTGGTTCCCAATGCAACAGATCCGTTCACTGGAACACCGATCAATCCAGGCCAGGGCTTTGGCCCGATCGCCGACCAGTCCGAAACGTTCAAGCAAGTGCAACCCAAGATTTCGCTGCGTTATGCGCTGACAGATGATATCAATGTGTTTGCAAACTGGGGCATTGGCTTCAAATCGGGCGGTTTCAACAATCAGGGCTCAGCCGCGATTGTTGATCAGTCTTTTAATCAGTTCATTGGCGCCGATGTCGAGATTACGGACGTCTATGACAAAGAAACGTCCAGCGCGTTCGAGCTTGGACTGAAGGGCTCGCTGCTTGATAGCAGGATTACCTTTGATCTGGCCGGCTATTACACCGAAATCGATGACATGCAGTTCTTCGAATTTTTCGTCGGCGGGTTCGGCCTGCTGCGGGTAGTTTCAAACATTGACGAAGTTGAAGTGTATGGTGCCGAATTCAATGTCGCCGCTCAACTGATCGAAGGCTGGGACGTTTTTGGTTCGGTCAATGTCACCGAGAGTGAAATCAAGGAAAACTCCTCGCGCCCGGTCACTGTCGGCAATGAATCGCCTTACACGGCCGACTACACGATCAATCTGGGCACACAGCTTGATTTGCCGGTTACCAATACGATGAATTTCGTTGCCCGCGCAGATTACCGCATCACTGGGCCGACCTGGTTCCACACGGTGCAGAACAACACCAGTCCGACACTGTTCAGCGGCTTGCTGCCAGGGTCAGCTCTGGCCCTGCCAGCCTTCGTTGGCGATGCGGATTATTCGATCACGCAGCGCGAAACATTCTCCATTCTGGATGTGCGCGCCGGGGTCGAATTCGACAATCTGTCGGTCACTGCATTTGTCGACAACCTGACCAACGAGACCTATCTGAACGAAGTTATCCCGGCGATCGAGTTTGGCGGATCGTTCATCTCGCCGGGTGCGTTGCGCAGGTTCGGTGTAGAGGTTGGCTACAGCTTCTAAACGCTCGCTCCCTCGGAGCCGTGAAGTCAAAAAGGGGGCAGGTTCTAGCCGGAGTCCGGTTGGATCTGCCCCTTTTTGGTTGGCAATGACTGTGCGGATCAATGCGGCGGAAGAGAGAAGAACATGTCATTGCCCTGCGTGTAGCTATGGGCAAATCCCAATCGGTCAAGGAGCCTCTGAGACCGTATATTCCCGCATTCTGTATCGGCGATGATTTGCCTCACCCCTGCGATGGTTTTCATCTGTTCGATAGTCAGAAGGCTCGCCTTATAGGCAATCGATTGGCCCCAGCATTCAGGCGAGATGACATAGGCAAGGTCCGCACGGCCATCATCGTAAACGGTTGCCTGCGTGTATCCGGCAACCGTCTCATCAACAAAAACCGTCCAATTGTACCAGCTTTCCCCCGATCCGTCTGGCGCACCCTCAAGCAGCCGAATGATACGCTGCTCCAACGCTTCGGCCGATGAAGGTGGCAGGTCATCAAGGAATGTGTAAATCTGAAGATCGCGCAGCACATCGTACAGCGCGCCAGCATGGGAGGGCGCCTGCGGTTCAATTGTGACGGCCCTATTGCTTGCCATCGCCATCCAGCGAATTGCAATATTGCCAGATCTGCGAAATCACGACCGAGCCTTCGCCCACCGCCGAGGCGACCCGCTTGACCGACCCCGCACGGACATCACCCACAGCATAAATTCCCGGATGCGAAGTGGCGTAAGGTGAATCAGCACCGACTGCATCACCGCACAGCACAAATCCTTTGTCATCCAGGTCCGCAAAGCCGGACAGCCATTCGGTATTGGGTGCTGCGCCCACCATTATCAGCAGGACTGGCGTTTCTATACGTTGCTTTTCACCATGGCGAACGATGCTAACGCGTTCGAGAAAGTCCTCCCCATGCAAATCGGTAGCTTCGGTTTCGTAGTGGATCTTTATCCGGTCATCTGCCTCCAGCCGGCTGCTGAGATATTGCGACATTGAGGCTGCTAGCGACTTGCCACGAACCAGCAAATGAACACAGCTGGCATGGCGGCTGAGGAACATTGCCGCCTGACCAGCGGAGTTGCCACCACCGATGATCGCCACTTCCTTGTCCTTGCAAAAGCGCGCTTCCATGTCCGTCGCAGCGTAGTAGATTCCGGCCCCTTCGAAATCCTGCAGCCGGTCAAGCGGCAGGCGCTTGTACTGAACCCCTGCCGATACAAGGACAGACTTTGCGCACAAAACACTGTTGCAATCCAGAGTGATGCAGAAGATTCCATCGTCGCGTTGGGCGATGCTGGTCACCCGACGCGGGACGGCAAAGCGTGTGCCGAATTTGAGGGCCTGGATATGACCGCGCCATACCAAGTCGGACCCTGAAATGCCCGTGGGAAAACCCATATAGTTTTCGATCCGACTGGATGTGCCTGCCTGCCCGCCAATGGCCACATCGTCGACCACCATGGCGCACAACCCCTCTGATCCGGCGTAGACCGCAGCCGCAACACCGGCTGGGCCGCCACCGACAATCAACAGGTCGAACACCTCTTCGCGGGCGATTTCCTCATCCATGCCCAGCAATTGCGCGATCTTCAGCGGGGTGGGATCTTCGACCACCTCGTCCTTGCCAAAAATGACCGCAGGTTTGTCGAAATGAACTCCGCAAGCTCTGGCTTCGGCATTGGCTTCATCACTGTCCAGTTCTAGCGCTTCGAAGGGAATTTTGTTGCGCGTCGCAAAGGCGACCACCCGTTGAAATTCAGGCGTCTGATCGGCTCCGATAATCTTCAGGGAACTGTCATTGTCTTCCAGCTGTCTCCGCCTGCGCGCTGCAAAAACCGAAATGATGATGTCCGACATTTCCGGTATTTTGGCCATCAGGTCGAGCATTGGCTTGCGAGGAGCTTCCAAAGTGCGGGTGTCCTTTGCCGCCCGCATCGGCAAGGTCACACGACCTTCGCTCAAAAAAGAAATTTCGCCCATAAATTGCGATGGGCCAAGCGAGGCCTCCAACTCGCGCTTGCCGGTGAACGCATCGACCACCTCGATCTCGCCCTCCAGCACATAGACAAACCGGTCCATCCGGTCGCCCACTTCAATCACATAGTCGCCCGCAGAATAGGCTTTTTCCGTCGCAATCTTGCGAATGGCCGCGACATGGCTGTCATGCAAGGGTGTGCGGCGCATCTCCCGCAAGTCGTCAGCCAGAGATTCCATGCGTTGTCATTCCTTGCAAAGCGAAGGTGGCAACTATGGTCAGGTCGTGGGCAAATAACAAGGCACCCGAATTGGTGTAATCCGTCGGTCAGACAGCGCCAAAGGCCATACACAAAAGGCCCGCCATTACTGACGAGCCGTTTGATCGGTGAAGTGTTTGCCCGCTCAGCGTTCGACTTGCGCAACGCGTGTGGTTGTGGCCGCCTTACTCGGGCTCAGTGAGGCCAGAGCCTTGCGCGCCAGCACGCGAGAGTCCACCCATTCGCCGTCAGCCGTTTCCAGCAATTGCCTATCTTCGGCATACAGAGCAGCCCTGAAAAGAGCGCGGGCGCGTTCGACATTGCCTTCGCGGGCATGGGCCGCGCCGAGATTGATCAACAGCGAAGGGTCATTGCTATCCACGCCGTCATTCGATTGCAGTTCATTGATTGCTGCCTGGTTTTTACCAGCTTCCAGCTCCTCAAATGCGACATCAACACGCTCTGGTGCAGCTGCACCAAACATCATCGCGACCAGGGCAACCGATGCAGTCAACATTGTGTTTCTCCCAATTCTTATGATCGCACTTTACGCACTTCCCCAGACTGACTGCAACAAAACCGTAACATTGTCACAAAAACGTCATTTGTGCCCAGACCTGAAGGGACCAGCGAGTTTAGCGGGTTGAGACGCCGCGGAACCGTCACACATGAAAAGAAACTGTCATTGGCTGGCCCTAGGTCCGCAATTGCGAAGTCGATTCGCGCGGGATCTTTTCCAGTTTCAAGGGGGCCACTCAGTGACCAAAATCCGTCTTGCATTTGTTGCGTGTACCAGCTGTCTTGCTCTTGCTGCCTGTGGAGGGGACGAGATCGTCTCACCCGGTACAAGCGGTGACATTATCATAAACAATCCGGCACCTGCCCCTACCCCAACCCCTACGCCGACCAGCTCTGGCACGATCACCCCAGCTGCAGGTTGCCCCACCATCAACGCCACGGGCGGATTGACCGACGCAGGCACGATTACGGGTCCGACCGGTGAATACCGGATTTGCGAATTGCCAGCTTTGGTCGATGCCGACACCAACCTGCCCTTTGTCGAAGGCCTGCTGTATTCGTTGGCTGGTCGGGTCGATATCGGCACGGACCAAGGCCCGACCAGCACCGGTACGGATGTGACACTCACGATCGAGCCGGGCGTTGTTGTTTACGGTGGCACCGGTCGCTCCTTCCTGGTGGCCAATCGCGGCAACCAGCTGGTTGCCAATGGCACCGCAACCCGCCCGATTGTATTCACCAGCCGCGACAATGTTCTGGGCCTCAGCAATGACAGCTCAATCGGCCAATGGGGCGGCGTGGTCCTCCTCGGCCGGGCACCGGTTTCTGACTGCCGCACGGGCGTTTTCAACAATGCCGGCCAGAACAGCGATGGTTCAGGTGCGTTCAATCAGGCAAGTTGCGAGCAGGAACTGGAAGGTACCAACACCACAACATTGTTTGGCGGAACCGATTCTTCAGACAGTTCGGGCAGCCTGGAGTATGTCCAGATCCGTTATTCCGGTTTCAGTCTGGCTCCGGGACGCGAATTGCAGTCGCTCACCACTGGCGGCATCGGTTCGGGCACCAATCTGAACTATTTCATGAGCTTCAACAGCTCTGATGACGGAATGGAATTCTTCGGCGGCAGCGTAAACATGAAATATGTCGTCGCAGTGGGCGCTGACGATGACAGCTTCGATGTCGACACCGGCGCACAGGCCAATTTGCAATTCGTAATCGGGGTTCAACGCAGCGGTGGAGGTGATAGCCTTATCGAGCTGGATTCTCCCGATGGAGATTTTGCTACCGCCGCCCTCCCCCAGACCGTGCTGCAAGTGACCAACTTCACTTTCGTTGAAGCCAGCACCACGAACTCGCAAGCTGTGCGGGCCCGGGGTGGAGCCAAACTCGCCCTGTCCAACGGGGTGATCGACACCGGTGCTGAAACCTGCGTGCGGATTGACGAGGCGGTCACATTGCTAGCGTCTCCTGACTTCCAGTCCATCGCCGCAGAATGCGACCCTGCCCGGCCGTTCCGCGGAGATGCCGGGGTAACCGATGCCGAGGTACAGGCCCGCTGGGATGCCGGCAGCAACAATGATGAAGCCCTGTCGATTACTCTGACCGACTTCTTCTTCGCCAACAGCGTGCCTGCCTTTGATGCGACGACCCTGTCGTCCTTTTTCGAAGGCACAATGTTCATCGGCGCAGTCTCCAGTGCCAGTGATACCTGGTATCGCGACTGGACCTGCAACTCGAGCACAGCCGACTTCGGCAGCAGCTCGGGCGACTGCACAAGTCTGCCCGTCTTTTGAGCCACACCACCAGCCGGGGCCAGCCGATAGCGGCATCTAATGGCTCCGGTTTGGTGGGTTCAATACCGCAGCTTCGAGGATGGGGCTGCATGGTTGCACGAAAATCGAGCCATGAAAGGGTTCTTAAAAATGTCGACCGGCAAGCGCCTCGCTAGCCTGCTTCTTGTCACCACCGCCCTGGGTTTCCCGGCAGTGGTCAGCGCGCAGGACGCCCCCTCGCCTGAAGAAACCGCAGCTGATCCCCAGCCCCTTGACGGGCAAGAGGTGGACGAGACGGACGAACAGGAAGCAGCAACCGAACAATTCAATGAACCCGATGTTTCCATTCCCGGAGGAAGCATCATCGTCACCGGACGCCGATTGCGCGATCCCACGCGAGCCTCCTCGCAAGTGGTTAGTGTGTTGTCTTCCGAGGATATTGCGCGGACCGGCGCAGGCGACATAGCCGGGGCGCTAACCCGCGTGACAGGACTGTCGGTTGTCGGCGATGGGCGTGTGTTCGTTCGCGGTCTGGGTGATCGATATTCGCTGGCCCTGCTCAACGGATTGCCCCTGCCCAGCCCAGAACCGCTGAGCCGCGTTGTGCCGCTCGACATTTTTCCGACCAATGTGGTTGCCTCCTCCCTTGTGCAGAAAACCTATTCGCCCAATTTCCCGGGCGAATTCGGCGGCGGAGTGATCAATCTGACAACCCGCGCTGTGCCAGAGGAAAGTTTCCTGAAGCTGAGCGCGGGGATCAGTGGCGACAGCCTGACTACCTTCAGCGAGGGGCTGACATATTTCGGGTCCGACATCGATTTTCTTGGCTTTGATAATGGCAATCGCGATATCCCATCCAACCTCCAGGCCTTCTGGGACAGCGGAGAACGGATCGAGGACACCGATATCTCCGTGCAGGAAGGGATCGCTGGACAGATCTTTCCGCTCAATCTGGTCACTCTGCAGCGTGACAACAACTTGCCGGCAAATTTCTCCGGTTCGATCACGGGTGGCACATCGTTTGAAGTCGGTGACGGGACGTACCTCGGGATACTGGCGACCGCGAGCATCAAGAATGGGTGGCGCAATCGCAACGTTCGTTCGCAACAGGCAACTACCGATTTATCGCTGGTCACAGAAGATTTCACGACCTTCATCACGGACAACAATGTGCTGGTGAACGGTTTGCTGGGCATCGGTCTGGATTTCGGCGAAAACACCATTCGCTGGACCAACCTATACATTCGCGACACATTGAAGACTGCCCGGCTGGGCCTTGGCACCAATTTCGAGCTGGGTGAAACCGGGTTCGACTTTGCCAACCAGAACACCGCATGGTTCGAACGGCAATTGATCGACACGCAATTGGTCGGCGAGTTTGAGTTCGGCGAATTTTCGCTCGACGTGCGCGGTGGATATGCCCGTACTGACCGCGAAGCACCGTTCAATGCCAATTTCTCCTACACGCGAACCAACATTCCCGACAGCGCGCTGGGTTCGGAATTTGTGGTGTATCTCAATCGGCAGAGCGACACCGGACTGACCACAGTGTCATTCGATGATCTGACCGAAGAACTTCTGTTCGGAAGTTTTGACCTCAGTTACCGTTTTTCCGACTTTCTGACCGGCACCATCGGCTACGCATATAGCGACACAGACCGGTATTCGGTCCGGCGCGAATATTCACCGCGCGCTTCGGGCGATGTTCTGGATGACAGCCTGGTTCCTGTGATCGGCCTGCGCCGACCAGGCGATATCATCAATGGCTCTAGCCTTGCTGCGTTCAATATCCAGCTTGACGAAACCAGCCAGTTTCCTGCCTTTGATGCAGCGCTGACCATTCATGGCGCATATGCCATGGCACGGATCAATCCGTTCGACCGGCTGACCATCGATTTCGGGGCGCGGTATGAAGATGCTGAACAGACCGTCGATCTGGATCAGACCATCTTCAACACCCCCATTGTCGGGGCAACAGCTACCAACAATGCAGAAGACTATATCCTGCCGGCGACAACCATCACCTGGGAGGTGACCGACGATCTGCAACTGCGCGTTTCGGGGTCACGCACCATCGCGCGACCTCAGTTTCGCGAACTGGTCGAACAGCTCTATTTCGACCCGGAAAGCAACCGTGCTTTTCGCGGCAACCCTTTCCTGGTCGACAGCAGGCTGACCAATCTGGAAGCGCGCGGCGAATATTATCTCGGCGGTACAGACAGGATCAGTATTGCCGGCTTTTACAAGAAGATCGACAATCCGATCGAAGCCTTTGTCACGACATCTGCAGGAGCATTGCTGACCAGTTTTGCCAATGCGCCCGAAGCAACGCTTTACGGCGTAGAATTGGACGCTGTGTACAGCATCGATCTTGTCGATCTGGGGGGCTGGCTGGAAAGCAAGCGTGTGCTGATGATCGGCAATTACACCTACAGCAAATCAGACATCAATGTTGCCGAAAGCGATCTCACATTGATTCCTGGATCTGGTGCAACAGCGGCCACGCAATTGTTCGATGATGGCGACGCTCTTACCGGTCAATCTGACCACATTGCCAACGTCCAGATCGGTCTGGAAGACCTCGACAAGCTGCAGCAATTCACCGTGCTGTTCAACTACGCCAGCGAGCGCGTCACCAGCCGCGGGTTTCAGCGACCCGATGTTGTTGAGAACCCCGGATTAACCGTCGATTTCGTGGCGCGCAGCGAAGTGGCAATGTTCGGGGCCCCGTTCGAAGTCGACTTCAAGGTGAGCAACATTTTTGGCCGCGACAATTTTGAATTTCAGGCCAATGAGGAAAACCGGATCGAAATCAACACCTACCGCGTGGGAACTTCTGTCTCTCTTGGCGTGTCGATCGAGTTCTGAGGCAATTGGGCACTCTTTTGTCCGCAATTCCCTGCACCCGGCTCGAAAGCGACCCGCCTTTTTTAGGGCTTGAGACTTACACCTGTACTTTACCGGCTTTACCGGCTTAACCGGGTTTGCCGAGATTGCGCAGATGTCCGATGATTTCGTCTTCGGAAACGACATCTGCATACTTCGCGTTCATGTCGAACAGATTGGCTTCATGCGGGTCATCATGCCGGTCGCCGCAAGCATCGCGAACGACGCTGGTGATGAAGCCGTGCGACATGGCATCGACGCAGCTGGCGCGCACGCAGCCGCTGGTAGTAAGGCCGGTCAAGATCACATGATCAACGCCAAGACTGGTCAGGGTGGATGCGAGCGACGTTCCGAAAAACGCGCTGGGATATTGCTTGGAAATGATCAGCTCGTCAGCGGTGGGTTCTAACCCTTTGGGCCAGGCCCCCATCGGGCTGCCTTGCAGGAAGAACCGCAGCGGGCTTGCCTTTTCATAAAACCGGCCGCCATCAATCGCTTTGGGGTGGTAGACGACATTGGTCAGGATAACCGGAATATTTGCGGCATGCGCTGCCTCCCGCACCCGCAGCGCAGACCGCAAGGCATCCTCCACATCGGCATACAAATCGCAGGCGGGATCGAAATAGCCTTCGACGAAATCGATCATGATCAGCGCAGGTGATGCGCCATAGCCTGCCTTGCCGGCATAAGCCTTGGCATAGTTTGCGTCCAATGGGTCAACCATGAAACATTCTCCAATTGTATGGAATTGCGGTGCCGCTGCATCACGCCCCGGTCAATCCAGTTTGGCAGAATACTCGCCCTGCAATCTGCTTGCCAGGCGTGATGTCAGGATTAAATCGCAGCGGCGCTGTGGCTGGCCTGATAGATCGCCGCCTTGGCATCCAACTCTGCTGCTTCATACGCACCGCCGATCAACTCGGCTACCAGGCCGCGCCCGTCTGCCGCTTCATACACGGTGCGCAAGGATTCCTGCCCGGCGCACAGAATGACGGTGTCGACGTCAAGACAATGCGGCTCGCCATCGCGCAGGATATGCAGGCCGGCATCATCGATCCGGACGTATTCGACCGAGTTCATCATTTTGATGCCGCGCCGTGCCAATGTCAGGCGGTGGGTCCATCCGGTGGTCTTGCCCAGCCCTGCCCCGACCTTGCTGTCCTTGCGTTGCAGCATGGTAATGTCGCGCGGAGAAGCCGGCACTTGCGGCTCTACGCCGGTCACGCCGCCACGCGGATGGTTTTCAAAGTCGATGCCCCATTCAGCGGCAAACAAATCGCGATCGAGCGCGCTCGACTTGCCAGAATGGCTGATTAGCTCGCAGACATCGAATCCGATCCCCCCCGCTCCGATCACGGCCACCTTTTGTCCCACATCGACCGTGCCCCGTATCACGTCGATATAGCTGACCACCTTTTCGTGACCGATCCCTTCGATGGCTGGTATGCGCGGCTCGACGCCGGTTGCAACCACCACGTGGTCAAAGCCTTCTTCCGACAATGTGTCGGCATCGGCATAAGTGTTGAGCCGCAGATCGACACCCAACACTTCAAGCATGCGCGAATAATAACGCAGGGTTTCGCTGAATTCTTCCTTGCCCGGAATACGTTTGGCGAGATTGAACTGCCCGCCGATCGTATCGGACGCCTCGAACAGGACAACATTATGCCCCCGCTCTGCTGCAACAGTGGCATAGGCCAGCCCCGCTGGCCCGGCCCCGATTACGGCAATCTGTTTGACAGCCTCGGTAGGTTCATAATTCAGCTCGGTTTCGTGGCATGCCCGCGGATTGACCAGACATGACGTCATGCGGCCCGACATGGTGTGATCCAGACAGGCCTGATTGCAGGCAATACAGGTGTTGATCTCGTCCTCGCGGCCCTCTGCCGCCTTCAACATGAATTCAGCGTCCGCCAGCAGAGGGCGAGCCATGGAAACAAGGTCGGCCTCACCGCTTTCGAGCACTTCCTCCGCGACATGGGGCATGTTGATCCGGTTCGATGTGATCACCGGCACACAGACATGTTCGCGCAAGCGCCCGGTCACAGAAGTGAAAGCCGCGCGCGGTACCATTGTTGCGATAGTTGGGACCGCGCTTTCATGCCAGGTGAAGTGGGTTGAGATAATCGTCACTCCAGCCTTTTCCAGGGCCTTGGCAAGAGTGATGATCTCCTCCCAGCTCATCCCGCCCTGCAGCATGTCCATCGCCGCGATGCGGAAAATCAGGATGAAATTCTCACCCACCGCAGCGCGCGTGCGCTCGATGATCTCAACCGCGATACGCATCCGGTTTTCAAACGAGCCGCCATATTCGTCGGTACGGTGATTGGTTTTCTCGACCAGAAAGGCAGAGATAAGATACCCGGCAGAACCGATCACCTCGACCCCGTCATAGCCCGCCTGCTGCGCCAGGACTGCGCATTGGACATGATCATTGATCTGTTTCTGCACGCCATCATAATCAAGCTCGTTCGGGACATACCGTCCGATCCGCGACTTGACCGGCGATGGAGCGACCAGGTCCGGCGTGTGCGCCAAGGGCCCGGAATGCAGGATCTGCATGCAGATTTTAACATCGGGATCAGCTGCATGGACTGCCTGTGTAACCTTGCGGTGGTCAGGTACATCATCCTGCGTCGCAAGCATCGCGCCGTGGCGAGAGCATTCAAAATTTGGCGCAATTCCTCCGGTAATGATCATGCCGATACCAGCTGCTGCCCGCTCTGCGAAATATCGGGCCATGCGGTCAAAACCGCCCTCTGCCTCTTCCAACCCGGTGTGCATCGACCCCATGATCGAGCGGTTCTTGATGGTGGTGAAACCTAGGTCGAGCGGCTCGAAAAGTTTGGGATATTGAGCGGTCATGGCGGATATGTTTCCTGTCGGTTTGCCAAGGCCACGGTCGCGATTGCCCCCAGCCGTCGTATGCATGGAACAGCCTTAGCGGTGCCAGACTTGCAGCACCGCTATTGAAAGTGATTGCCCATCCGCATCATGCCGGTCACCCGGCAAGGCATCCGAGGATATTTGTACGACACAATGCTTGCACGCTCTAAATGGCAGAGAACCGTTCGATGTCATCAATCCGGCCTGAAACAACCAGTTCGTCTTCAGGAAAAATGATGGTGTCGGGAACAGCGTGAATGAAATCCTCGTCGCGCCGTTTTACGCCGACCACGGTCACATTGTATTTCTTGCGGCACTCGCTGGTCACCAACGGTAGGCCAACGATCCTTTCCGGTGCGGCCAGTCTGGCGATGGCAAATTCACTGCCGAATGAGATGAAATCCAGCAACCGCTCGTTCAGCAGATGGGCAACACGCTCCCCCATGCGCTGTTCGGGAAAGACCACATGGTGGGCACCGGTCCGCTCGAGAATCCGGGCATGTTTCTGATTAACCGCCTTGGCCCAGATATTGGTTAGGCCAAGATCAGACAGTGCCAGCACTGATAAAACGCTTGCCTCGATGTCGCTGCCAATGGCCACTACGGCTGCTTCGAAATCGGCAACCCCGAGATTTTCCAGAGTGCCAGTCTGGGTGCAGTCCGCTTCCACCACCTTGGTCAATTCCGGTGCGAACTCCTGAACCCGCCTGGCGTTCACATCTGCGCCCAGAACTTCGTGCCCCATCCGTTCCAAAGTCAAAGCAACAGCGGCCCCGAAACGGCCCAGACCAATGACCAGTACTGGCTTGCGTTTTTCAACCGACAATGGGGTTCTCCTTGGCATAGCGATAGCGGCGCTGCCTGCCACCCAGCGCAAGGGCGGTGGCAACAGTGATAGTTCCAACCCGCCCGATAAACATCAGACAGACAATGACAAACTGGCCGCTTGGCGGCAGATCGGAAGTGATCCCGGTGGACAAGCCCACTGTCGAAAAGGCTGAAATGCATTCAAACAAAATGTCATCGAGCGGTAGCGGGCTGATCGAGGCGATATAGGTGGTAGAGGCAAAAATGAGCGATGCCGCAAGCACCACGACCGACAACGCCTGACGTTCAATTTCCCGCCCAAACCGACGCTGAAACAGTCCCGCATCCCGGCGCCGCAAAACCTCCGATATTACGATCGCGAGCAGCACGACGAAGGTCGTAATCTTGATCCCGCCAGCAGTCCCCGCGCTGCCTCCCCCGATGAACATCAGAAAGAAATTGACCATGATGGTTTCATCGCGAAATGCCCCGACGTCCAGACTGTTGAAACCCGCAGTTCTGGGCATGACAGAATGAAAAGCGGCATTGAGCAGCTTTGCTCCGACCGGCATGGGTCCCAGCGTGGCCTCGTTGTGCCACTCCATAAACAGGATCGAAAAGAAGCCGAAAGCCAGAAGGACGAACGTACCGACAATTGTGATCTTGGTGTGCAGGGACCACTTCTTCCAGCGCAGCCTGTTCGCACGAATATCCTGCATCACGGGGAAACCCAAAGCGGTCAGGAACACCGCCAGCATGATCGGCCCAAGGATCACGCTATCGCTCTGAAACCCCATGACACTATCGGAAAAGCTGGAAAATCCTGCATTGTTGAACGCGCTGACCGAGTGAAACACACCGTGCCAGAGAGCGTCGGACATTGGCATGGAGTAAGTCGCCATCATCCGTGCGGCCAGGATTGCGGCAACAATCGCTTCAACCGTCACCGTGATGATGAAAATGAGCTTGAGAACCGAGGCCGTGTCATTGGTCGCAAGCTGACTCCGCTCGACCTGTGTTGCCATGCGTTCGCGCAGGCCAAAGCCCCTGCCGGCCATCAAGCCGAACAACGTTGCCGCTGTCATGATTCCAAAACCGCCAATCTGGAACAGCAACAAAATAATGACTTGTCCGAATGTTGACCAGTATGTCGGCGTATCGACCACAATCAGTCCCGTTACCGCCACTGCGGATGTCGAAGTGAAGAACGCGGTGAGGAACGGAGCTCTGATCCCGTCCATCGTGGCAATGGGCAAGCTGAGCAGGATTGTGCCAAGAACGATAAAGCCAAGAAACAGAACCGGTATCAGTCTGATGGGATCGCGCAGGCTCATGATGGATAGGCTCTGCCTCCAATGGACCGTCTGGTAAAGAAAAAGCTGGTCCGGCGCTCGCTTGAAAGTTGCTCTGCAACACGCCGCAGGCGCAGATAGCTGATGGCTGGCTATTTGGCGACTTACTGCTTAGAACCGGTCAGAAACATGGCTGTGTGAGCTGGTTAGCAACAGCTTGCTTTTTCCCGAAAATACGAGATAGGTAGCGCTACCATAACTGGCTCGGGATAAAATTGGGGCTTAGGGGAGAGAGAAATGGACGAGGCAACGCATGACGGCCAAGAGGCCAATTTCGCGCTGATTGCAGCGATTGTTGCTGTGGCAACGCTGGGTGGTTTTCTGTTTGGTTTTGACAGCGGGGTCATAAATGGCACGGTCGACGGATTGCGCCAGGCGTTCAATTCGGACGAAGTTGGCACCGGCTTCAATGTTGCTTCAATGCTACTTGGCTGTGCCGTTGGCGCATTCATTGCCGGTAGATTGTCCGACATTCTTGGGCGCAAGAAAACCCTCTTGCTCGCAGCCCTGTTTTTTATTGTCAGCGCCTATGGCTCCGGCATTGCGGGGTCATCCAGTGAGTTTGTCATTTACCGTATTATCGGCGGCCTGGCTGTTGGCGCGGCGAGCGTTCTTGCCCCTGCCTACATCAGCGAAGTGACGCCAGCGCACCTACGCGGGCGACTTTCCAGCGTTCAGCAGATCATGATCATCATCGGGCTTACCGCTGCATTCCTGTCCAACTATCTTCTGGCCGAAACTGCAGGCGCTTCGACCAATCAGTTCTGGCTTGGCTTTGAAGCTTGGCGCTGGATGTTCTGGATTGAACTGATCCCGGCAACCATCTTCCTGATTGCCCTCTTCTTGATTCCTGAAAGCCCTCGTTTTCTGGTTAGCAAGGGTCGGACTGAGGACGCCCAGAATGTACTGGCGGAATTGTTTGGCGGTGGCCCTGCCGGGCGCAAGGTCAAGGAAATCGAAACCTCGATTTCAGAAGATCATGCTCCTCGCCTGTCTGACCTTATGGACAAGGCCAGTGGCAAGGTGCGCACCATCGTGTGGGTCGGCATTGGCCTGGCCGTGTTCCAGCAATTGGTCGGGATCAACGTCGTCTTCTATTATGGTGCGGTCCTGTGGCAAGCGGTCGGCTTCAGCGAAAGCGATGCGCTGAAGATCAACATTCTTTCCGGAACGCTTTCCATCGTATCCTGCCTGTTTGCGATTTCACTGATCGACAAGATCGGGCGCAAACCGCTGTTGATGATCGGCTCGATCGGTATGGCAATTACGCTGGGAACAATGGCTGTTGCCTTTCTCAGCGGGTCGCTGGTCGATGGCACGCTGCAATTGTCCGACGGTGCGGGTCTGACCGCTTTGATTGCGGCCAATGCCTATGTCGCACTGTTCAATTTCAGCTGGGGCCCGGTCATGTGGGTGATGCTGGGCGAGATGTTCCCCAACCAGATCCGTGGTTCGGGCCTGGCAGTCAGTGGCTTCTCGCAATGGACCGCCAATTTCGGGATAACCATGACCTTCCCGATCATGCTGGGTACCATTGGCCTTACGGGCGCGTATGGGTTCTACGCCCTGAGCGCTGCGATCTCCGTTGTGTTTGTGTGGGCAATGGTGCGCGAAACCAAGGGCATCGAACTGGAACAGATGAAGGGATGATTGCAGCCAGGTACAGGGCACCGCGCTAGGGTCATGCCCATGGATTCCAAGGCTCGGATGCATGTTGTGGTGCTGGGTGGCGGTACGGCTGGCTGGATGGCTGCGGCGGGAATTGCCAAACTGTTACCAGCCAGCACCACGGTCACTCTTGTCGAAAGCGAAGACATCGGCATTGTCGGTGTCGGCGAAGCCACTCTCCCGCACATCCGCGCCTATGTCGAAAGGCTGGGAATCGACGAAGCGGAGTTCATGAAGGCGACCCATGCGACTTATAAGCTGGGCATCGATTTTCGCGATTTCGGCAAGATTGGGGATAGTTACATCCACCCCTTTGGCAGCTTTGGCGAAGATGTGGCCGGGGTTGGCTTTCATCATTGGTGGCTTGACCAGCATCATCGCGGAAACGTGGGAGATATCGGTGATTATTCGATGGCAGTGGCAGCAGCCAGGGCCAATCGCTTTGCGCCGCCTGCACAGGATATGACGCTGGCCTCGACCTATGGTTATGCCTATCAGTTCGACGCGACATTGTTCGGCCCGTTCATGCGCGAATTTGGTATCAAGCATGGGGTCAACCGGATCGAAGGACTGGTTACCTCGGTCGAGCGAAATCCAGAAAACGGCAATATTACTGCGCTTTGCCTGAAAAGTGGCGAGCGCATTGAAGGCGATCTCTTCATCGATTGCTCGGGCTTCCGCTCTCTGCTGCTGGGAAGTGAATTGCAGGAAGACTGGCAGGACTGGTCGCATTGGCTGCCATGCGACAGGGCCGCGGCCATGCCCTGCACCCACCAGGCGTCTGACATCCGGCCCTATACAATTGCCACAGCCATGCCAGCCGGTTGGCGCTGGCAAATCCCGCTACAACATCGGATGGGCAATGGTTATGTCTTCTCCAGCGCTTTTTGTGATGAAGACAAAGCCTGCAACGCGATCCAGCAGGCCGCGGAAGGCAAAGCCCTGGCTGACCCGCGCATCCTTCGTTTCAGACCCGGTCGACGGATCAAATCGTGGAGCCACAACGTTATCGGTGTCGGCTTGTCTAGCGGTTTCCTCGAACCGCTGGAGTCGACTTCGATCTATCTTGCCCAGATGGCGATCACCTATCTCATCGAACTTTTCCCGGAAAAGGGCCGGATCGACGCGCGTGACCGAGACGAATTCAATCGCCTGGTCGATATGGAATACGACCGCGTCCGTGATTTCCTGATCCTGCATTACAACGCCACAACGCGCGACGATTCCGAGTTTTGGAACCACGTTCGCACAATGCAGCTGCCTGACAGTCTGATGGGCAAGATGGAGTTGTGGCGTCGCACAGGCCGGGTAGAGAAATATTCCGATGGCCTGTTCTATGACGCCAGCTGGATTGCGGTTTACATTGGCCAGGGCGTGATCCCGCAAAGCCATGATGCGCGCACAAGCATGGGCGACCCTGCCCGCATCGCGAATGCGCTCAACCATCTCAAGCAGGCGATTGCTGCCCAAGTTGGCGCCATGCCAGGCCATGTCGACTATTTGCAGCGCAATGCAGCGCGACTGGCAGAGGCCGCGTGAGCAAGGCACGCGCCCCCTTGCGCAAGATCGTTGTCGTGGGCGCGGGGCAAGTCGGAGCCATTGTCGCGATCGCTCTGAAGCGAGCCTTGCCGGCCTGCGATATTACGATCATCGGGACCACACCGGACCCCGCAGCCTTTGCCGATAATGCCGCGACCGCTTTGGCTTTCACCAACAAGCTGCATGACAGGCTGGGCATCTCGGAAACGCAGATGATCACCGCTGCGGGTGCCAGCCACCGGTTGGTGATGCGCTATTTCGGTTGGGCCGAAACCGGTAGCCACGGCGCCATGAGCTATGGCACACCGAGTGATCCGGCCATGCAGAGCGCGTTTGCGCGGAACTGGGGTGGCGGATCCAAGGGGTCAACACGCCAACCGCAGATGCAATCGGTCGCACAGGCGCTCGCTGATGCAGGTCGGTTTATCAGACCCCCCAACGATGCGCACACCCCCATTTCCGATATCGATTATGGCTTGCGCTGGAATGCGCCAGCCTATCGCCAATTGCTCGTGTCCATCGCCCAGCAGCTGAGCATCGGCCATGCACCAGGCGATGTTGCAGGCGTTACGTTGGACGAGAGTGGCTCGGTTGCCAGCATAGAGATCACCGGACATGGTGCGATAGCGGCTGATTTGTTTATCGACTGCGGCGGACCACAGGCCCCGTTGCTATCCAGACTGCCCGGTCATGCAACGCAGGATTGGAGCGATCACTTGCCTATCCGGCGCGTGCATCTGGCAGCGCCAGGCCAGCCCATGCTCGCACTCGAAGACCGGATCAGTTTTTTGGGTCAAGGTTGGTTGGGCGAATGTGCCGGACGGGACGGGCTGCAAAGCACATTGGCAAGCATCGGCGGTTTGGATGATACTGCGATCGTCTCCGCGCTAGGCAGCGCGCCTGCTCTTTCTATCGATTGTGCGCCCCAGCGATGCGAGGCGCCCTGGATTGCCAACGTTATTGCAATTGGCGATGCCGCAGCGCGTTTTGAACCACTCGCCGGCTTGCCTCTTGATCTTGCCCATCGCCAGCTTTCCCTGCTGCTGGAAATGTTGCCGGGACAGCTGATCGAACCGCTTGAGCGTAACGAATACAATCGCCGCGCTGTACTGATGATGGATGGCGTGCGCGATACCCTATCGATGCATTACAGTGCGCCCCATGCCGCACACCTGTTCGATTTGGAACGATCAGATCATGTCATACTGTCATTGGACCAGTTCACGCGTCGCGGGCGGTTGCCGCTGTGGGAAGAAGCACCATTTTCGGCATCCGAGACAATGGGTCTGATGGGCGCGCTGGGCATTGCCGCAGGCACTCCACCGCAATTTGCGACTATGGGCAGCGGCCAGATCGCCGCGATGCGACAAGGTGCAGAAAAACTAGCATCAGATGCGCTCGAATTTGTCCCGCCATACCAACAATGGATGGCCCAGATGCTGGGACAACGCAGCTAGGCCGAACGGCGCATGTCGTCAGGGATAGCGCTGCCGTTGCGGGCTAGAAATTCGTCCTGCGCTGGCATTTGCGATACGGCACTGGCGACAACTTCGCGAATATGGACAAGGCGCCGCAAAATCTCGTCGTCGTCAAGCAGTCGGGAAGCAGGATGAAAATCGCCTGCAACAACGCCTTGTCCCACCATGACCGACAGCCAGCTGGTCTCGGTGAAAAGTTCATTGTGTTCCCGGATGACCCGTCCCGAGCTTTCGAACATGGCGAGTTTTTCGGCAAGGCCTTCGGGAGGTTCCAGCGCGCGGCAATCGCGCCAGAATTCTGAATCATCGCGTTCGGTTGCCATGTAGTGGAGCACGAGAAAATCACGGATATCGAGGTAATCCTGCTCGCTCTCGCGATTGAACCTTTCTCTCTCTTTCGGCCCGAACACCATGGTCGGCCAATAGGTCAAAAGGCGTGCAATTCCCGATTGCACAAGGTGAATCGCAGTGGATTCCAGCGGCTCGAGAAAGCCGCCTGCCAATCCCAGTGCAACAACATTCTTCTCCCAAGCTCGCTCCCGATGTCCGGCAGTAAAGCGTAAGTGATTGGGATCAGCCAGCGGTGTTCCATCCAGATTGTCGAGCAGAAGCGCTTCGGCCTGGTCACTGCTCATATGGGCAGAGGAATAGACATGCCCGTTGCCGATCCGGTGTTGCAGGGGGATGCGCCATTGCCACCCCGCCGGACGCGCGGTGGATCGGGTCAGCGGTTCGGCATCCCCCCCAAGCGTGCAGGGGATGGCCACTGCGCGGTCGCAGGGAAGCCATTTCGTCCAGTCCCTGAAGGGCACCTCCAGCGTCTGTCCCAGCAATAGTGAACGGAACCCTGAACAATCGATGAAAAGATCGCCTTCCAGACGCGCCCCGTTGTCCAACGAAACTGCGGTGACAAATCCGCTTTCCCCATGCTGTTCGACATTCACAATCCTGCCTTCAACCCGTGTCACCCCTTGTCCTTCTGCCCGCTCTCGCAAGAAGCGCGCATAGCGGCCGGCATCAAACTGGAAGGCATAGCCGATTTTTGACAGGGGAGATTTGGGGTTCGCCCGATCCGGCCACAGGAATTTACCGGCCTTTCCGGCCATTGCAGCAATCGAGTATTCGTCAAGCGTTGTGGAATCGCCCAATGCAAGACCGCGCAACCAGAAGTGATGAAAATCAATCCCCAGCATGTCGATACCATAGGTCCCGAAGGGGTGGACGTAACTGTGCCCCTTGCGCAGCCAGTCGACAAATTCGATCCCCAGCTTGTAGGTGGCATGGGTCTGGCGGACAAACTCGTTCTCGTCGAGGCCCAGCATGGCATTGAAACCCTGGATCTGCGGAATTGTGGCTTCGCCTACTCCCACAGTTCCGATGGCGTCACTTTCGACAAGCGTGAAGGAAAGGCCAGGCATTTCGCCCAGCACCCTCGACAGCGCGGCCGCTGTCATCCAGCCGGCGGTTCCCCCGCCGACGATCACCACCCGCTGGACCGGGGCAGCATTCATGCAACCGCTCCTTCGTCATTGTTCCAGGCACCCGTCTGGCGCAGGAATTGTTCTTGGGTCGGCAATTCATCGGCTGCGGCCCGATAGGCGTTACGCATTTGCGCCATGGCTTGGGCCACTTTTACCGGTTCCAGCGTATCAGCAATAGGTTCATGCTTTTCAGGTGTAATGTTCTGGCCCAGCATCACTGCCACCCAACTCGGCGTAGTGAACAACTCGGCATTCTCGCGGAACACCCGCCCCCGGCTTCGCCAAAGTTCGACCTTCTTTGACAGGCTGTCCGGCACATCCATGTCGCGGACCTGGCGCCAGAATGCGGTGTCATTTCGCTGGGTTGCATTGTAGTGCAGGATCACGAAGTCGCGCACATCCTCATACACCTCTCGCATGCCGCGATTGTACTCGTCCCGTTCGATCGGATTGACCGGGTTGTCCGGAAACAGAGCAAACAGACGCGAAATTCCGTTCTGGATCAGATGAATGCTAGTGGACTCCAGTGGTTCGATAAAACCCGAAGACAGACCCAGAGAAACTACATTGTGCGACCAGAATTTCTTGCGCATCCCAGTCAGAAACCGCAGTGTGCGCGGCTCGGCCAAGGGCGGCCCATCGAGATTGTCCAGCAGGATTTGCCGCGCTTCATCCTCGTCCATATGGCCGCTGCAGAAAACATGTCCGTTGCCCGTGCGATGCTGAAGCGGGATACGCCATTGCCACCCGGCGCCATGTGCGGTTGCGCGCGTATAGGGATCGGGGGGTGCCGTGTTTGCTGTCGGCACAGCGATCGCCCGATCCATAGGCAACCATTGGCTCCAGTCTTCATAGCCGGTTCCGAGCGCCTGTTCGATCAGCAGCCCGCGAAAGCCCGAGCAATCGATGAACAGATCGCCTTCTATGATTGTGCCATTATCGAGGCTGACCGACACCACATCGCCGCTCTCACCATTCCGCTGGACATCGCCAATTCTGCCCTCGACACGCTTTGCCCCCTGCCCTTCGGCACGACGGCGGAGAAAGGCTGCATATAGCGAGGCGTCGAAGTGATAGGCGTAGTTGATCTGGGCGACGGGTGTACGGGCCGGAGATGATGGTCGCCCGAACTTGCCCAGGGCCGCTGCGACGGAGCTCATGGAATAGGCAGCGATATTTCCCGCCGAATTCATTCCGCTGCGAGCCAGCTCCCTGAGATACAGCTGATGGAAAGCGATCCCGTGCAGATCCTGCCCATATTCCCCGAAAGGATGGAAATACCGATCCCCCTGTTTGCCCCAGTTCACAAATTCAATGCCCAGCTTGATGGTGCCGCGTGTGGCCTGGAGAAATTCGTTCTCCTCGATCCCCAGCATCGTGTTGAAATTGCGGATTGGAGGGATGGTTGCCTCGCCCACACCGACTGTTCCGATCGCATCGGATTCAACCAGAGTGATGGTGCGTTCGCCGTCGTTGAAATATCGCGTCAAGGCTGTTGCAGCCATCCATCCAGCGGTACCGCCACCAACGATAACGACCCGTTTGATGCGGTTTGTGGTAACGTTACCCTTACCTTCTCGCATGCTTTCTGACCCCTCTCATGCACGTAAAAATGCAACTTTATTACGCTAATCTTTCACAGACGGACTTGCAAACGGGGATTTTGTCGATAAGATCACAACTCTTAGACGGGGATAGCGCCATATCCAATAATGGTAGCGCTAACATGGAGAGGGGAAGCCTGTGAAAAAGGCACGCACTTTTGCCAGCGATTCTGCTGGTGACAACAATCTGTACCGGAATTTTCTGCGCGCCGGCGCATCGGCAATCGCGATTGGCGGCTTGCTCGCGTCGCACACAGCCTATGCACAAGACAGTGATGTCGACGATCAAGAACAAGAGCAGGTTGAGCCCGAAGGCGACAACGTAATTCTGGTTCGCGGCATTCGCCAATCGCTCGAAAGCGCGCAGCGGATCAAACGTGACGCAGACACCGTGGTTGACGCGATTACGGCTGAAGACATCGGCGCCCTGCCCGATCGTTCAGTGACCGAGGCTTTGCAGCGTGTTCCCGGTGTCGCCATCAACCGTTTTGCCGGTTCTAACGATCCCGATCACTTCTCTGTCGAGGGGTCAGGGGTTGTCGTTCGCGGCCTCAATTTTGTCCGCTCCGAGTTCAATGGGCGCACCGCCTTTGCTGCTGGTGTAGGCGGCCAGGCGCTGAACTTTGCTGACGTCCCGGCAGAGCTGCTGGGTTCCGTCATCGTCAGCAAGAACACCACTGCCGACATGATCGAAGGCGGGCTCGCCGGTACGGTGAACCTCAACACGCGCAAGCCGTTCGATAACAATGGTTTCAAGATCGCATTCAGCGCCGAGGCCAATTACGGCGATTTCCGCGAGGAAGTGACCCCCACGCTGTCTGGCCTGATCAGCAACACCTGGGACACTGGTGCCGGACGCTTTGGTCTGCTCGCCAGCGCATCCTACTCGCGGATCAAGAGCCGTGCTGACGGATTGCAGATCACCAACTTCCAGACCCGTGACAACCAGCTGGCCGAACAGGCCTTTGCCGGCGGCGCGCAGGTCTGCCGCAACCCGCTGCCGGTAAGCGGGACAGACAGCCAATCCCTGCCAGCAGCCGGGTCACCTTGCGGCACTGCGCAAGGTGCCGGCGCTGACGGCTTTGCTGACTATGCCGATATTCGCTATTCCCCGGTGGGCGGCCAGTTCCGCACACAGGAATTCGACCGCGAACGGATCGGTATCGCAGTTTCGGCGCAGTGGGAATCGCTGGATGAGCGGACTATGTTCACCGCGGAATTCATCCGCTCGAACAGCACCAACCAATGGGGCGAATTCACTTTCGAGACCCAACCGGACAACTCGGAATACAACACTTTCCCGATTGGTTGCGGCCAGAATGTAAACGGTCCTGCCATTCGCGTGCCGGATGGCAATGGCGGCTTCACCGATGGCGACAGTACTGTTCGCGGTGAGTGCGCAAACGGCGCCTTCACGGATTTCATCTATGATGAGAACAATCTGTTTCAGGCTGGTTACATCACCCGGCCCAGCGATGGCTGGCGCGGCACCGAACCCAACCCGTTTGATCAAGGCTTCATCACAGCAGGTGGCCTGGGCCAGACATTGGGCCGCCGTCAGGTGGATGAAGAAACCACCAATCAGGACTGGAGCATGCATTTGCGGCACCAGCTGACCGATCGCCTGACGATTGATCTGGATGCGCAATATGCAACATCGCGCAAGACCAATCTGGACGTGTCGCTATTCGGTGCAACCTTCGCGGATCAGGAAATTGATCTGCGCGGTGGTCTGCCCGTTGTCATTCCTCATAAGCCGAACATCCTGGCCTATAGCTGGAACGGTCAGGGCGGCATCGGCAATAATGATGAACTGAACGCGCAAACGGATTCGGAATACTTCCTCGATCCGCGGTCCAATTACTGGCGCGCGGCAATGGATCATATCGAAGACAGCGAAGGCGATCAGTTCGCCTTCCAGGCCGATATCGATTACGAATTCCCCGACGATTCCTTCCTGCGAAAGGCGCAATTCGGAGCCCGTTTTGCAGGCACGGACCAGACCGTTCGCTTCACCACCTACAATTGGGGCGTGTTGAGCGAAGTGTGGTCAGGAAGTCCTGTTACCTTTGATGAATTCGGGCTTGATCAGACAGCGCAATATGCCTTCCCCGATTTCTTCCGGGGCGCGGCGGCAGGTCCGGCTGACGGGTCGCTCTATTACACCGGTGATCTTACCGGTGACTATGATGGCTTCATCGATTTTGCGCGCGGTGTGAACCTCGAGTGGCAAAATCAGGGTGGCAGCTCTGGCTGGGTTCCGCTTGCGCAACGCGGCGGAGTGCTGCCTGGCACGCCATTCCTGCCCGGCGATGTTCAGCCCGTGAAACAGGAAGATTATGCCACCTATGCCCGGCTTGATTTCGGCAACCAGTATGACCCGATCTTCGGCGATGTCCGGTTTGGCGGCAATGTCGGACTGCGTTATGTCAGCACGACGGTGCGTTCATCGGGCTTCTTCAGCCTGGGCAGCCCGCAGTCGCTGGGCGTAACCGATGACTTCGCAACCCGTTGTGGCGGGTCTGTGCAGGCGCCCAATGGCGACATCATTACGCCAGGCGGTATCTGCAATCTGGGTGAAGCTGGCTACAACAATCTCCAGGCGCTCGCCGGATCCGATCCGCTTCGGGTCCAGAGCAAGGAAAGCTACGACTTCCTGTTGCCAAGCGTGAACCTCAAGTTCGGCATCGGCGATGATGTCGTCCTCCGCCTTGCAGGATCACGGGTGCTGACACGCCCCGATAATGCCTTTATCCGGACGTTCCTCAACGTCGGTATTGATGTGAACAGCGGGGCCTTGTTTGCCCAGGCAGGAAATCCGGGTATCCGACCGGCAAGCGCCTGGCAGTTTGACATCAGTGCGGAATGGTACTTCGCCCCCGTCGGATCGCTTACGGTGAACGGCTTCTACAAGGAAATATCGGACTTCTTCTTCCAGCGTGTTCGCACTGAAGATGTCGCCTTTGGCGGCGAAGTCCTGCCTGTTCTTGTTCGCGGACCGGACAATTTCGACGGTACGGGCGAGATCAAGGGTGTCGAACTTGCCTATCAGCAGACCTATGATTTCCTTCCCGGTGCGCTGAGTGGTCTGGGTGTGTCTGCAAACTACACCTATATCGACAGTTCGGGCCTGCCGGCGACATTCCTGAATGGTGGAAACATCGCGAACAATACGGTCGAAAGTCCTTCGACAATTTCGCCAGGCAGTCTGCCGCTGGAGCAATTGTCGAAGCACAATGTCAACGCGACAGTGTTTTACGAGAAGGGCCCCATTTCGGTGCGTGCCGCCTACAACTGGCGCTCGCGCTTCCTGTTGACCGCCTCGGACGCGATTTTCCCGTTTTTCTCCATCTTCAACGAACCGACTGGACAACTCGACGCGTCGATCTTCTTCAACGTGACCGACAATATCCGCTTGGGCGTTCAGGGTGTGAACCTCACCAATGAGGTAACACGGACATCGCAGGCATACACCGGCGATCCTGACGTACTGGCACCGCGATCATTCTTCGTGAACGACCGCCGGTTCTCCTTCATCTTGCGTGGCAATTTTTAGGCCAGGCAACACAGTAACCTCCCTCGGGGATATATCCCTGAAAACTTTCACCTCGCTTCTCCGGAAGCGGGGTGATTGTTTTTGGGTCGCTACGCCAAGCATAAGTGCGCGCAATCCCCCAGCGGGCACGCAACTGCACTGCCTGCAAAAAATGCAGGGGTAATACCGTATCTCTTGCTGAGCTTAGTTGTCCGAGAAAGTCGCAGCCAACGTTTCCCGCATCGGCTTTGCCGCATAGCTGCTGTCGTAGGGAGTGCCGCGCACTTCTAGCCCGTCTGTTCGCGCCGCAGGATCAAAATATTGCAGCCAGTTATAGGCATCGACCATGCCCCAGGCGAGCACATCGTCCAGATGGTCGGCATAGTCGAACATCAGTTCGAAATAGCGCCGCGTGAATTCGGCAACCTTTGCATCGCGCGTGCCCTGATCACCCGGCAAAGCCTGGTCCTTCACATCGAATTCGGTGATCAGCAGACGGTATCCCATTCCCGTCACCTCATCCAGAAAACGCCGCCAGCCAGCCTCGTCATAAGGGCCAACACCTGTCGCAGCATCGAGCGCGAACATTTCGATATGCGATTGGATGCCAAGCGCATCGCATGGAACGCCGCGGGCCTTCATACCTTCGAGCAAGCGCAACACATCATCGCAATGGCCCGAATGCGCCGGTTCCCAACTCATATAATCGTTATAAACCAGCTGCGCATCGGGTAGCACCTCGCGTGCGGTGTGAAACGCAAGGTCAATCACCGCCTCGGCACTGCCCATTGCGCGGCTCAGACTTGTCTTGATGGGTGCCCGCGTTTCGTGATCGATCGCTTCGTTGACGACGTCCCAGCTTGAAATCTGGCTTGCATAGCGACTGGCAACGGTCCGGATGTGACTGGTCAGAACGCGCTCTGCCTCGCGCATGCGATTGGCGCCGAAATCATAGGCGTTGAGCCAATCAGGAAACCACTGTGGCCGGTGCCACAACAACGTGTGACCGCGCAGTTCCATGGCATTCGCGTTCGCCCATCGCGCAATCGCATCTGCGGCGGTAAAATCATATGTCTCTGCCGAAGGACGCAGCGCCTGCCATTTCATCTCGTTTTCAGCGACGATTATGCCGCACTCTGCGCTAAGGATGCGGGCATAGTCGGGATTGGACACCGACATGCCGGTGCCTGCAGTATTCCACGCTACCGCACTGCCAAACCGCCGTCCGCCCTGCTGCGCCATTGCATCAAGGCCTGGTTTGGCGTTGCCGATCGACACGGCCGGTCCATCTGTACGCAATCCGGGCGCGCAGGCCCCGACCGGCAAGGCGGCAAGTCCGGCTAGAACATGGCGGCGTTTGGCTAGCATGGCGATGACCCCGATCTTGGCGCGCTATGGCTCAACGGTGAGAGTGACTTCGCTGAGATCTCGTGAATTGGGCCCGACCATGATGCTGAACTCGCCCGGTTCGACCACTCGCTCCATGTCGCGGTTCCAAAAGGCAAAGGCATCTGCGCGAATGGCGATGTCGACCTGAGCCGTTTCGCCCGCACCGATGGTCAGGCGCTTGAACCCGACCAATTCCTTAACCGGACGGGTAACAGAGCTGACCTTGTCCCTGAGATAAACCTGCAGCACCTCGTCGCCTGCTCTCTGGCTGGTGTTGGTTACCGGCACACGCACCGTTACACCCTCGCCAGCCTTGATCGTGGATGATGAAAGCACCGGAGCACCGATCTCGAATGTACTGTAGGAGAGGCCGAAGCCAAACGGGTAAAGCGGCGCCTTGTCATCAAACAGATAACCGCGGCGGGCGCTGGGCTTGTAATTATAGACATGCGGCAACTGGCCGGCATTGCGGGCAACCGTCACCGGCAGTTTGCCGCCCGGATTGATCCGGCCCAGCAGTGCATCGGCAATCGCATTGCCTTGCTGTTCACCGGCATACCAGGTTTCCAGAATAGCATCAGACCCCTCAGCCACGCTCAGATAGCTGGGCGGGCGTCCATTCACGAGCACTGAGACAACCGGCTTGCCCAATGCCTTCATTGCGGCAAACAACTCGTTCTGCTCACCCACCAGATCCAGACTGGTGCGATCACCCAGATGATTGTCGGCCCATCCTTCGCGACTGGTCTGTTCGGTATCGCCAATGAACAACAGGATGACATCGGCATCCCGTGCCGCCTCGACGGCCTTGGCAATCATACGGCGATTGTCCTGCGGGTCAGCAAGTTCGACCTGGTCTTCCCACCAATCGTCATCGAGAGTGATCTTGACGCCTTCGGAATGAACGATGTTTGCGCGGTCACCCACGGCGGCCCGAATGCCTTCGAGAGGTGATATGGTCTTGCGCGGAATTCCATAATATCCCCCCAGACGGGCGACATCGGCGTTCGGACCAATCACGGCGATGGTTGGCTTTGCGTCCCCATCTTGCGGCAAAGAAAGCGGCAAAACACCGTTATTCTTGAGCAGGATCAGCGATTGCTCGGCCGCTTTACGCGCCAGAGCAACACCCTCGGGACCGTTAGAGGCAAGCGCGGGCGCGACGTCCGTCACGAAAGGCATTTCAAACAGGCCGGCATTGAACTTCATCGTCAAAATGCGTTCTACGGCGGTGTCGATCTGTGTCTGCGTGATGCGCCCGTCGGCCAACAGCTGCGCAAGAAACTTGAACGATGCTCCGTCGGGAAAGTCGATATCGACACCTGCATCAAGAGCCATCACTGCAGCGTCGGGAATGTCGTGGGCGACCGAATGGCGCGAGACCATTTCCTCTATCGCAAAATAATCGGACACCACCGCACCCTGGAACTGCCATTCCTTGCGAAGAATATCGCCCAGCAGCCAAGTGTTGGAATGGCTCGGGATCCCGTCGATCTCGTTATAGCTGGCCATGACCGCATCGATTGCCGTGCGTTCGACCACTTCCTTGAATGGAGGGAAAAACATTTCGCGCAAATGCCGCTCGGAGATTTGCGCCGGGCCCGTGTTTGTCCCGCTTTCGGGTTGTCCATGACCGGTCATATGCTTGAGCGTTGCCAGCACTTGCCCCTCGCCCAGCTTGCGATCCTTGCCTACGCCCTGCAAGCCCTCAACGGCCGCAACGCCCATTTCCGAAACCAGATAAGGGTCTTCGCCAAAGGTTTCCTCGATCCGGCCCCAGCGCGGATCACGCGCCACATCCACCACAGGGGACAGAACCTGATGCACACCGCGCGCGCGTACTTCACCAGCAATATAGTCATTGACGTCACGCACAAGGTCCGGGTCCCACGTGCTCGCAAGCCCGATGGATTGCGGAAAACTTGTCGCGTTGAGCGCTGCAAACCCGTGCAGCGATTCCTCATGCGCCAGCACCGGAATACCCAGTCGCGTGGAGGTGCGCGCCCAGTTTTGTAGCGCGTTGACGTAACGGATGCTCTCCTCGATCGAACGCGGTGTATTCTGTCGCGGAGAACCCGGCCCCTTCAGATCAGATGGCCGCGAAAAGAAACCAAGGCCATCGGGATAAAGCTCGCTCGCCTTGTCCGGATCGAAGAAATTGTTCTCGTCATGGATGGTCGACTTCTGCGTCCAGATGCTGACCATCTGGGCGTATTTCTCTTCCATTGTCATGCGCGCCATAAGATCAGCAACTCGCTGTTCCACCGACAGATTGGCATCCCAGTATGGTGCTGCAGCCATCGGACGGTCGGCCTGCGCTTCCTGCGCGTGAAGCGGTGCTGCCGGTGGAACGGCAAAAACGAGGCTGGTTGCGCCAAGCGCAAGCATTGCCCGAAATGCAATTTTCATGATCTGATCCTCTCCCGCCGCTGGCTTTGACACAGCGGCCCCTTATGGTAGCGCTACCATTATCTTACACGAGGCATCTGTCAAGCATGCAGAGAGTGGGGGTCAAGCGTTATGTACCTCAACGCTATCAACCGATTGCATGACTGTGGGTAGACGGACTTGCTGTTCATGGGCTCGGCGGTCTATGCCATGCAGATGAGCACCAGCGTCCAGCCAAAAACACACAAGAGACGCGCCTCGCGGCGGAGCAACGCCGCGCCCACAATTGCTGATGTTGCGCGTGCCGCCCAGTGCTCTCCAATGACAGTCAGCCGGGTTATCAATGGCGAGGGGAATGTTCGCGAGGAAACCCGCATTCAGGTGCTCGACGCTATCGAGAAACTGAATTACTCGCCCAACCGCGCTGCGCGCTCGCTGGCCGGCGGGGAGCAATTACGCATCGGCCTGCTGTTCGATAACCCCTCCGCCTCCTACCTGAGCGAGTTCCTCAGGGGTGCACTTGAAGAGGCAAGCAAGATTGATGCGCACCTTGAAGTGCAAACTTGCGAAACGCCAGAGGCAGCCCTGCCGTTAATGCGCAAGCTTTCAGAGGGGGGAATCAGCGGATTTATCCTGCCCCCGCCGCTGTGCGATGACCAGGATGTCCTGGACCTGGCCAAGGAATTGGGAGCTTGTGCCATTGCGGTCGGTCCAGGCAAGGCGATGGGAACGCAAGGTTCGGTCATGATTGATGATTTCGAAGCTGCGGTCGACATGACCGCACACATCATTGGCCTGGGTCATACGCGGATCGGCTTCATCATTGGTAAGCCGGAACAACTTGCCAGCGAACGCCGTCTGGCAGGCTATTACGCGGCGATGAAACAGGCTGGTCTGGAAATCGATGAAGAGCTGGTCGTGCAGGGCCGCTTTACCTATCGCTCGGGCCTGGCAGCGGCAGAAAAGCTTCTGTCCTTGCCTGAAAGACCGACTGCAATCTTTGCATCGAACGACGACATGGCAGCCGCAGTGATTGCAACAGCCCATCGCAATCACCTTGATGTGCCCACCGACATCACCGTGTGTGGGTTTGACGATACCGCAATGGCCAGCACAATCTGGCCAGAATTGACCACAGTGCGTCAGCCGATCCGCGAAATGACCGCCTGGGCCGTTGCCGCAATTGCCCGGATTTCTCGATCGCGCCGCACAGATGACAAGGGCACAGTCGAAAAGTCGATCATCCCTTACACGCTTATACGGCGCGATTCCGATGCGGCCCCCAGCCTTGCACGGTCGCCTCGCACCGAACCCTGATCAGCGCTTCAGCCGCCAACTGCACCGTGGGCGCCAGCCTAGCCCAAGCGCGCTGGTGATTGAGCAAAGCCGGCAACCGGGGCCTGAAAGGCAAACAACCCGCCGGCAAGCGGAGCGCCTGCCATATCCTGATCAGTCATGTTCTTGGTCGCCGTGGTGACATAGGCGGTCTTAAGATCGTTGCCACCGAAAGCCATTTTGGTGATGTCGCGTGCAGGCATGTCAATTGTCTCGACCAAGGCCCCGTCAGGAGAGAAGCGCGCTACCTGGCTGCCCAGATATAGCCCGGTCCAGACATGATCTTCTGCATCGACAACCGGACCGTCCGGGTATGCGTCGGGAAACAGGGCTCCTGTGTCGACAAAGGCACGCGCCGTGCCCACGCCATTGGCGCTCAGATCGGCGACCATAATCATTTGCGCGGTGGTGTCAGTAAAATAGATGCGATCACCCTGTGCATTGACCGCCGGGCCATTCGTGATCGTGATGGCCGAAGGGCCCGCACCCTGAATGCTGCCCCGGTCAAACACGTAAAATCGGCCTGACTTTGCTGCCTCGGTATCGTCCATCGAACCAAACCACACCCGCCCCCAAGGGTCGGTACAGGCATCGTTGAGGCGATTGGCTGGCGGCTCTCCCGGCACGGTCATGAGAAATTCGAAGGTCTGGGTCGCAGGATCGAACAGATGCAATCCATCCTTGAGGCCGCACAGAAGCGGGCCTTCCGCAGTCGGGATCGCCCAACCGATTTGCTCTGGAGCCCTAGTGGCCGAATTGCTGCCGGTCGCGGGGTCGAAATGCCACAAAAGCTGCCGCTTGATATCGACAAACCAGACCAGTTGGCGCTGGGCATCCCAGATGACACCCTCCCCCAGCTTTGACCTGGCATCGAGGGCGCGGGTAACTTCAAGACTCATCGTCATTCTCCATGCCGAGGTGATCGTCGGCCCAATGATTTTCGCTCTTGCCGTGAACCGGTTGATTTGCCCGTCACGGAGAAATCGATGATGCGCCGACAAGCACAATGGCCTGGCCGATCTCGACGGTTTGTTCTTGTCCGCCAAGTTGGAGAGCAACAATCGCTGTCTTGCGCTTGATTGTCCGGTCAGCGGTCGCGCTTACTTCGTAAAATGTCCATTCCGGTCCTACGGAAAGCATGCGGTCGCCAAAACCCGGATAGGGATCGGCATTCTGCTGGAAACGTACACCGATCGCGGCATTGCCGATTTCTGCACTGCTTCCGACAGCCCGCGCCCAGAAGCCGATGACGACGCGCCGCCCCTTTTCGACATCGGCGATCAACGGAATGTTGGCGGCCGCTGACCACGGTTCAGCAGCCTTGGTGTTCTGGAAACGGGTGGCTGCCCCGCCGCCGGGAATGGTTTCATCCAGCACAGCTTTGCTTGTAAGGTCCGGCCCATAGCTTTCCCACGCAAGGGAAGTCGGATCATTCAACAGCCAGCCCGGCAATTGCGCTTCAAACGACTCCAGCCCCTGCGGCAACCGCTGACCCTTTGGCCGCTGTCCTGGCCCATCCCCCTCAGATACTGCCGCACTGGAACTTGTAGTCACCTGCCCGGGCTCAGCCAGTCCAATGGCATCACGCATACCGGCAAGCCAAACACCGCTTTTATGGTCATAGAACGGGTAAGTGTTGGTATAGGCCCACATGCAAATGCCGATGCCGGTCGGTGCAAAAGCCTGTGTCACGGCGCGATGATATTCGGCCCGCTCTGCCGTGCTGACATGCAGGTCATAAGCGCCCGTTTCACCCATGAAGGGCACCTTGCCCGTCCGCGCGATATAGGCCCGCACCTTCTCAACAGCTCCGGCAAGCTGCTGCCGGTCTGCCACATTGCCGAACTTACGGCCTGGAGGCGGGATATTCGGTGCAGTCCAGCTTGCCCCCTGATGGGTGAATTCGAACGGATCGTAATAATGAAATGTCGGATAGACATTGGCATCATCGGGCAATGGCAAGGTCGCCAGAGAATCGATCCCGCTCCAGTTCTCCCCGCCATAAATGACCGGCCGCGTGGGATTGCTTGCACGAACAGCGGCCAAGGCAGGCGCAAGCGTTTCGAGCAGATTGGAATGGTCGAGATTATTGTGCGGCTCATTCTCTAATTCGAACCACAGCTTGTCCTCACGGCGATCGGCAAATCGGGTAGCAATTTGGGTCCAGACGGCACCGTGCCACACCGAAACTGCGCCCGGATCATCATAAATCGGGTCAAAATGATGGCTGTTGAGGATGACATTGAGGTCAGCTTCCAGCGCCCAGTCGACCACCTCGACCACTCGCGCCATCCATTCCGGATCGACTGTGTAAGGCGGTGTGTTCATCGATTTGTTGTGCCAGCGAACAGGAATCCGAACCGTGTCAAAGCCTGCCGCTTTGATCCGGGCAAAATCCGCTTGTGATATATTACTGCCGCCCCACTCCCCCTCCTGCGGGGGTTCAAGCGAATTGCCCATGTTGATGCAGGTTCCGACCGGGAGCCCTGCAGACGCTGGCGCTGCACTTTCCTGTGCGTTTGCCGGGTGCGAGCCGGCAAGCGCGAGCGCAATCGCGGCAAGACTGGTGATTGGCAGGGTGCGTTTCATAGCTCTTCCTTGATCAATTGCTGGACAGGGCCTGGACGACGAACCTTCTTATCTGTTCGTCGCGCGACGGGCTTGCAGAGCCGTTTACACCCTGCGCATGGCTGGGAAGATGCGCCGCTACATCTGGCGCGCCCTCTCCAAAAACGAAATGTTCAAACCAGGCCCGCCATGCCTTGCGCTGTCTTATCGGCAAATCGCGAATTGCCAGCATGGCATGCACAAGGGCGATGAAACCGCCCCCGCGCACTGCATCATTGTGCCAGTAATTGACCATTATATTGATCGGCGCCTGGGCGGCGACATGGTGCCACCACAGCGTCGGAATGAAAATCGCATCGCCCGGCTCAAGATCGGCAAATTGCCCCAGTTCCAGGGCCTTGGCATAATCGGGATAGTTTTCCAGATCAGGATTGAGCGGATCGACCATGCTTACCGGCTGCCCCGCCAGCGTTATGTTGAGTGGCCCGACATAAAGGCTCGACGTTGCCTCGGGCGGGAAAAGCGTGAACCGCCTTTGGCCTACGGCCACCACTGCGATATTGTCTGACAGATCAAAATGGGTTGCAACCTGTGTCGCATTACCAACCCAGATGCGCGGTGTCGCCTCCATCCCCGCAATCAGCGGCAGCGGATTGGCTTGCGCAAAGCCGGGCAGATGGCTCTCCATCGCCGTCGCTCCGGCATAAATTCCAATCGGCTCCGCGCTGTCTGCGATCTCTCGCAGATGCCGCGCCAGATCGGTGAGCGAAAGCTTCTCACGCCGGAAATTGAAACCACGCATATCGGGCGAGTAAAAGAACCGCCCACGTTCCGATTGCGGGGCGAGCATGACATCGGTTGGCTGCCCGTTGTCAAACTGCGTGACATGGTCCAGCGCCTGCTGGGCGGATCTTTGACCATGCTCCACCACAGGCCAGTGGCGGGCAAGCCCGCGGATCACCAGCGGCTGGTAAAGCGGTCGATGCTCTGCTTCGAATGTTGCGGCATCAACCTCGCCAATCTCCTCAACCGGTTTCATCGGATCAATCGCAAGGCAGAACGACCTCGGCATCAGTGCCAAGCCGCACTTCACCGATCGCAATGTCAGCGGCGCCCTCAACCGTAAGTACGAAAGGTTCTGTGAGCTCTTTCACCCGGGCGCCCTTGCTCCGCAAACATTTGAGCGGGATGCCATAGCGAACGAACTCATCCCCCTCGGGCAGGTTGATCGCAGCCATTCCGCGGCTGTCATTGCCAATGGCACCGATCATTGCGCGGTCCGGTGCGTCCCAGACCTTGATCGTGGCGAGCAGCAGAATGTCCGCATTGGTTTCGCGATCAATATCGACCGGTTCGAAATTGCGCAGGGAAATCTGCGCCTCTCCGCTGTCGATTGTAAAGCGGCGAGCACCCTCCTGCACGACGAAGTTTTCGGCCGTAACCAGTGCACGCCCACCCAGCGCCTGGGCTGGCGTGGTTGTTATGCGGGTCTGTCCTCCGGTGGTGCCGTCCCCGACCAGCAATGACCAACGCGCTGCCGGTGCACCCGCGCTGAACCACAGCCGGCTGTCACCAGCCGCTTCGCCCATGTCGACTTCGGCAAGAGGTTTCCAGGGGGCCGGTCTGGTGGTGTAGTTCATCCCATAACCCAGATCGAACAGCGCGCCATCCTCCATATCTGGCGTCTTCGGCCATGCGGCCGGTAGCGTACCGACAAAATCATGTCGCGGCTGGCCCTGATCATCGCCGACAATAACGTCAGCAACACCTGCCCCCTCGCTGCCTGGAAGCCACGCGACCACGAAAGCATCGGCAGCATTCATGGCCGGATTGACGTATAGCGGCCGTCCGGTGACCATGACCGCGACGACCGGGATACCCTGCGCCTTGAGTGCTCGCATGGTTGCAAATGGACCGGTCAGTTCGTGGTCAAGCGCAAGCGTCGCGCGATCGCCCTGGAACTCTGCGTAAGGTTTCTCGCCAAACACCACCACAGCGGCATCCGGCCGTTCATCGAAGCTGCCATCGGGGGAAAGCCGGGCACTGCCGCCAGAAGCCTCCACCGCCTGGCTCAGGCCGTCAAATATCGAGGTCGCGCCTGGAAAATGGCTGTTATCGATGCCAGTGCCTTGCCAGGTAAGTGTCCATCCCCCCGATTGCCTGCCGATATCATTTGCGCCCTCACCCGCAACCAGCAGCTTTCCTCCGGGTTTGAGCGGAAGCACCCCTTCATTCTTGAGCAGGACAAGCGATTTGCGCACTGCCTCGCGCGCTATACCGCGGTGCTCGGGCGATCCTAGCAGGTCATACTCGCCGGATAGCATACGATCACTGGGCTTGCCGGCTTCGAACAGTCCCAGTCGCATCTTGACCCGCAATATGCTGGCAACGGCTTCATCGACGCGTTTCATCGGCACATCACCGGATTGCACGCGGTCCATCAGATCGTTGTAGATCGCGCGCCAGGTGTCGGGCGCCATGAACATGTCGATGCCGGCCATCAGTGCCTGCGGGCAGCTTTCATTAGTGCATCCGGCCACTTGTCCATGGGCGTTCCAATCGGACACCACGAACCCGCCGAAATCCATCTGTTCTTTCAAAACGCCGGTGACCAGCGAGTGATTGCCCGTCATTTTCTTGCCCTGCCATGCAGAAAAGCTGACCATGACTGTCGAAACGCCTTCTGCAATTGCCGGGCCATAGGGCGCACCGTGAATATCGCGCAGCTCCTCTTCACTGATCGAACTGTCGCCTTGATCAACACCATTGTCAGTCCCGCCATCTGCGAGAAAGTGCTTGGTCGAAGCGATGACATACGGGCCCGAAAGAAGATCATCGTTCCCGGGACCACCTTGCAGGCCGCGAACCATTGCGCCCACGTAAGAGGCGACCAGCGCCGGATCAGAAGAATAGCCTTCATACGCGCGACCCCAGCGGAAATCCTGCGGCACAGCGACGGTTGGTGCGAAGGTCCATTCCTGTCCGGTAACGCGGATTTCCTTCGCAGTGGCAGCTCCAATTCGCTCGATTAGAGCGGGGTCACGCATGGCACCAAGGCCGATGTTGTGGGGAAAGATTGTCGCCCCAATAATGTTCGAGTGGCCGTGGACAGCATCGGTGCCCCAGACAATGGGAATACCCACCCCGCCATCGCTGGTATCTACAGAGGCAAGATAGAAGTCGTCGGCTGCTTCCAGCCATTTTTCAGCCGGCGCCAGATCTTCTCCATAAGGGCCGCTATTGCCACCGTTGAGGACCGAGCCGAGGTTGTATTCGCGCACATCCTCCGCTGTGACGCAACACAAGTCTGCCTGAACCAGCTGGCCGACCTTCTCGGCCACTGTCATTCGCCGGATCAGATCGGCAATCTTCTGCTCGTCGGCTGAGTTGACCGCGACGGGATATTCGTAGCGTGGCCAGATTGAGGGGTTGGCTACTCCAGGCTCACCAGTTTCCGCATTTGCGACAATCGGTGCAGAGGACTCAGCCGATATGGTCGAGCAGCCGCCACACATGGCGATGACAATGGCGCCGATGGCCACGATATTCTTTTTCTTGATCATTATCCCCTCTGGCCCTGTTTATCGGCCTTCCTTCTGATCCGATGTTAGCGCTAACATCACTGAAGATCAATTACCTTGGAATTTTCCTCCGAAGTGATCTGTTGAAGGACCCCGTTCGTGCCTGATTTGCTGTTACGAGGAGCGAGAGGAGCAATTTATGGCGCGGGTGGTCGCCACCAGCTGGCTGATGGTGGCATCAAGCAGCTGCTCAATTCCCTTGTCTGCGAGCAGGCCATTATCGTCAAAGGCACTGTATCCGTTAGGTACGGCAATTTGATTGGGAACCACCGCTACGCCGATATTTCCCAGCATCATGCGCAATTGAACCAGCCCGCGTAACCCGCCCAGCACCCCCGGCGAAACCGCTCCTAGCCCGGCGACTTTGCCGCGATAGGCTGCCAGCGGCAGTTCATCCTTGGCGTGCGGGCGGGAAACCCAATCCAGCGCATTTTTCAGTAGAGGGGAGAAAGAACTGTTGTATTCCGGCGAAGCGATGAACAACCCATGGTGCGAAAAAAAAAGCGCCTTAAGCGCTTTTGCACTCTCTGGAATTCCGTTGGCCGCTTCGTCATCGCCGTTATAAATCGGCAACTCGTAATCGCCCAGATCAATGAGAGTCGACTGCGCCCCTGCAGCGTTGATAGCTCTGGCTGCCAAAGTCGCAAGATGTTTGTTGGTGGATTGATTACGCACGCTTCCTGCGAAAACCAGGATTCTTTCCATAGATGGGGCCTTTGTTCCATTGATGGCGGGATATCGTCAGTATTCGGGCAGCATTTTCATCTCACTTTTCGCCATACCATCAGTCATCAGCAAGGCTTGGCATGGTGGTCTTGAAGAAATCTGCTAGCACCTGGCGCTCTTGTTTGCGGGGGGCCTGGGACGAGCGCCAGGTGCTAGTGCATGCCGGGACTAAGGGTGAGGGGTGAAGTCCGGGCATACAATCTGAATTAGTGGCTGACCCTTGGGATCAGCGGGTGCTCGGCACGGTGCCGTGCAATCGCCAGCAGCCAGGGCAGGATTGGCCGGGTCGTGTCGCATGTGTGGAGCTTGTCTGCGACCGATGTCAGCGCTTCATCAACCACAGTGCCTGACAAATCATCCTCCATGATCCGCAGGAAGAACATTTCGAGGCAAACCGAAAATTCCTCCAGCAATTGCCTCATCGCTGGCGCTTCTCCTCGCATCGACCGCACGGTCAGCGACTTCCAGTGGCGCGGATCTTCGCACACCGTCACCACATCAATCGAGCGCAGCGCAGCCCAGCTGGGTTGCCTTGCCTTGCGCGGCGAATGGTACGGCTTGCGGGGTTTAAGAATGAGCTCACCCCAAGCTGCGGAGCTTGACTTTGCACTGTCAGCTATATGTTGGGTCGCCATGCTATCTTCCTGAAAACTGTGGAGCGGGACTTCGGATGCTGGTGTCGCAACAATTGTCGGCACAGTATTTCGCGTTCGCCGGAGAATTGTTCAATTTCTGCGCTCGAGGGGTCGAAACTACTTGCGAATGGCCATAAACTCCTCTCGAATTGGATCGCAGTTCGAAAAATCGAGCAAAAACCCGGAAGGAGCCACGATATGGTTCGAGTTCTGATCATTGAGAATGAGCGCGTTCTTGCGCGCGATCTGATGGAGACTCTCCAATCGCTGGGTCATGACGTTGTGGGAATAGCGGCCAATTTCTGTGATGCAGTGGCACTTGCCAGCGAGCATCAGCCAGGGCTTGCCCTGGTCGACATTCATATAGAAGGCGACAGGGATGGCATCGCCCTGGCAACAGAACTGCGCGAGGATCACACCATGGCGATCGCATTTCTGACCAGCCATGCCGACCACGAGACTGTTCTCAAGGCATCCATAGTTCGCCCCAACGGTTATCTGATAAAACCGTTTGATACCAAGTCTGTCGATGCATTGGTCAATACAGCGATCGCCAATTTCTCTGGCTCGCAGCTTGATGGCAGCAAAATCACTCCAAACCCGAAAACCCTGTCGAGCGCCAACAAGGAAAAGACCGAACGATTTATCGACAAGAACCTGGACCGATCTATCAGCGTCGAACAGCTGGCTGAATTGTGCGAGCTGAGTTCAGCCGAATTTTCACGCCAGTTCCGGGGTAGTTTTGGCGCCCCGCCCCATAAGTTCATGACGACCGAGCGGATTGCCGAGGCAAAACGACTGCTGCGCAACACGGATTGGCCGATTGCAGAGATTGCACTGACAGTCGGCTTTGCAAATCAGGCGCACTTCACCTCTTCTTTCCGCAAAATCGCGTCCACCACACCATCCCAATATCGGCGTTTTACGCAATGTTGATGCTTCGGTCCAAACGACTGTGGCGGCTTGATACCGCTGTGCGTTTGCCGGTGCTGTTTCTGTGTCTGGCTCTGTGTCATGCCGCTATCACAGTACAATCAGCACAGGCCCAATCCGGTGATGCATGCACTCAAATCGAACGGATTGATCCGTCCGATTTTGGCGAGCTTGAAGTGCTTGGCCGGCGATGCGCAGCAATGCTTCCCAGCATGTCTGCGGCCGATCAGGAACGGCACGCAAGGTTTTATCTGCGTGAGATGCCGGATTATCTCGAGACGAAAGCGATTGAGGATCTTGCAACAAAGCTGAGCCCCAATGCCCGGCGGATGCTGTTGTCCTATGTGGCCGTTGATCAGGGGGCAAAGAGCAATCTGGATATGGCCGATGCAGACCGGCTGATCAGGGCATCGAGCAAAGCCAATGATCTGGCCGCGCTGTCCCATCTCCATTTCGGCAAAGGCGCTCAACTGAACCGAACAGGAGCTCCGAGCGATAGCGTTGGGCGCCATCTTCATGCTTCGTTGAGGTTGGCTCAGAAAAGCAATTTGGTGAAGAAATATCCGCAAATCTACAATGCCTTGGGGATGCAGGCCAGGAGCGATGGAGAATTCGATCTGGCGATCGATCTTTATGAGCAAGCTATAGAAGGCTACAAAAGCATTGGGCGGTTCGAAAGAACGGGTGCCGCACTTTCGAATATCGGCAACATATTCAACAATATCGGTGGCTCGAAGGAAGCCATTCGGTTCCATAAACGTGCGATCGAGAGTTTCGAGCAATTTGATGGTGCGACTTCTTTCCAATTTGCCGCCGTTTATCACAATCTTGGCACCGCCTATTCAATGAACAGCCAATATGAATTGGCGCACCAAGCCTATCTGCGCGCCAAGGAATACCACAATCCGGGTGAGATTGATTTTCTTCGAGGACACCTGGAAATCAATCACGCCGAAACATTGTATCGCTTAGGACATATCGACGCCGCGATCGCCATGTTGGAAACGGCCGCGCCAAAAGTTTTTGATTCAGGGATGCCTGTTGGAGGAGCCGTCGGGCTATTGCAGCTTGCTGGATATTATCTCGAAAAAGACGAAATTACCAAAGCGCAAAACGCGCTAAATCTTGCCCGCACTGCCCTTGAACCCAATGGTGGCGGCGTTGAAGAAGTGGAGAGCTTCTCGAGCGATGCTCATGTAAAAGGTACGTATTCAAAGCTGACAGCCGACCTTCTCACTCGGCTTGGGCGATCCGCAGAGGCGGCTCCGTATTTTCAGGCAGCCTCTCGCTACAGCGACATTCGCTTTGAAGAAGAGAAGATGAAAGCTGTCGCCAATTCCGAAATCCTTTTCGAAATTCGTGAGCGCGATAGAACGCTGGCAAGGCTTGAAGCCAAGGCGGCATTGGCAGATTCCGAATTGCGGCAGTCTCGGCTCGCAATGGGCCTTGCCCTCACAGTCATCCTGCTCATTGCGACGCTGGCCTATGCCAGTTTCCGATCCTATCGGATGCAAAAAGCTCTGGTTAAAACGCGCGATGTGTTCCTGCAGGAAATACACCACCGCACAGGCAACAACTTCCAGATGATGGCCAGCCTGCTTCGGAGCGAGGAGCGCAGCAGGGCGAAAGATCCAAACGGCAAAATCGGGCCCAACAATACCGCAAACCGCATTCGAGCCATGAGCCTGATACACAGATATCTGTACAACTCGGATGCAGCACCAGTCACCGAGGTGCATCCTGAAAAGTTTCTGGTCGAATTGCTGGACCTGCTTGACGAAGGGCTGGGACGCAAAGAAATCGCCTTGACCCACAAGATCACGCCCTGCGCAATTGACGTGGCTGTGGCAACGCCGCTCGCCCTGCTGGTGTGCGAACTGGTTACCAATGCATATAAGCACGCATTTCCGGACGGTAGAGGCACCATTTGTGTGTCCTTGTCACCCGGCAAGTCGGGTCTCTGCCTGATCGTGACCGATGATGGTCAAGGGTTCAGTCGCCATGATGCGATGAACAAGTCAGGTTCGCTCGGAATGCGGCTGATCAAAGATCTTGCCAAACAGATTGGTGGCAAGCTGGATCTGGTTTCCGAAGGCGTTGGGACAAGATGGACCATTGCCGGTATTGAAACAACCACCGGGGTGGTGATCCCAATCCGGTCCAGCAAAGCAGCCTGAGCTCATCGCATAGGGGACTGATTGGATCCGGCTGGAGCCGATTACGGTTTCGTTGCAACCGTTTTCCTACTCGTCATCAAAAGAGTAGTCGAAAGGCGCTCTTTCCCATCGTTGTCCGCCGATCGTCGTTAGAACAAGGCCCGTTTTGCGCCGCCCGTGTGTCAACTTCAAAATTTCAAAACAATGTTTGTTTTTGAATTGGTTAGATTGTTTTTGAGCCTGGCATGGTGACACATGTGTCAACTTTGCAGACAAGATACTGATCCGTTACAGGGCAGGAGCCACAGGTACACCTCATCCCGCCGGGTGCCAGGGCCGCAGCGGGATGTGGACAATTTCAAAGTCATTGGCTTGGGTTAAGGTCGTGCTGCCTCTGGCTCTTAACCCAGCCTGCAAATGCAATGGCGAGGCTGATGGTTGCACATGCGGCATGATCTGCCGCAATGCGCGTTCACCAACCTCGCCAGCAGTGACCTGACTATGACGGCTTACAGGACCACTTGCGCGCCGATCACGAGGATCGCTGCCCAGGAAACAAGATAGACCGGAGTACGAAGCACAGGGATGCCCAGAATATAGACCACGGCATGGACAATCCGCGCAAAGAAGAAGACTTTGGCCCAGGTTGCCACCGTTGCGCCGATGGTGTCATCTCCCAATAGACCGGCGGCCACAACGACCGCGATAAATGCCGGCATCGTCTCGATCATATTGAGATGGGCACGCTTGGCCCGCTCGACCCAAAGAGGTGTCTGCGGCTCGCGCGCCGGAAAACCGTCAGGGTAATTGTGCAGGAAGGTGGGAAGCCCCCAGATGAACATGCGGGCAGTGATGTAAGGCGTCCAAAGCAAGACAGTCAGCAGGCCACTCAGGGCGAGAAAATAATATGCTGTTTCCATGGATTTATCCTTCCTGGATTTAAGAGCCGTCGAGATTCGCCTGGGGCCTGTTCCGAACCGGCGCCCATGCAGGGCCAGATCCGAGGCCGTGCGTGCGGCGAACTACGCCAGCACGCTCAATGCGAAACGGTCCGGGTCGCGCCGAAGCGCAACCCGGATATTGCACTCAGAGCTCGGTCGCCGCAGTCGAGCGAATTTCGCCCCATTTAGCATCGGCCTTGGCAATCGCGCCTTCCGGATCGCGCATGTAAGCGTTGAAGATATCTTCGCTCAGAAAGACATAAAGGCGGCCATTGCGGACATCAGCCCAGCGTGGATCGCCGTCGAATTTCTTGCCGACGGATACGCCAAAGGTGCAGAAGCCGCCGTTCTGTGGAATGTATTCAGCAGGCGCGGCATTGAATGTGTCCAGATTGGCCTGAGTCGAGAAGTAGTAAGCCACTCCGTCATGCACTGCTGCAAACTTCGCGCTGCCTTCAATCCGGTTGCCGGTGGTGATGAATGCGACCGTGTCCACACCGTGCAGAGCAAGCGGGGCGCTTGCAGCGGTCAGGCCGGAAGAGACGTTGTATTCGTCAGCAGCAGTGGCAACGCTGGAAGTCAGAGCAGCGACGGCAACTGCGGCCGCAATTGAAGCATTCTTTAACATGGTAATTCCTCTCAGTAGTCTTGGGGGGTGGGGATTTGAGGGTAGGGTTTGGCTTGGAAGCCAATCGCAAACCAACCGCCCACAGTCTTTCCCATTTACCGAGAAGTTATTCATTTTCTGCGCGCCGGGTCGTTGCACCGGTGCAAAAAATACAATCGCGCTTTCAATCTTGGCGGGCAAGCGCCTGTTTCAAAGGGTCAAGCCAAGGCTCGAACGGTTTCCACGCGCCCTGCCCCTTGCGATTGATGGGCTGACGCACCTGTTCGCTCGATGCCGTGCGAACGGCTCGATCATTGGTGTGAAATGCAAGACATGCGTCTTCGAACCCGACACCGACAAAATCGAGCATGCGGCGAGTCTGGCCCTCAAGATCATCGAGCACATCTTCGTGCTGCACCCGCAGAACCTTGCCCGGCAGCACCGCATCCCAATGGTCCATCAGCGCAACATAGTCAGCGTAGTATCTGCCCACTTCCTCAAGCCCGTAGGTGAACTCCTGCCCTTCCGCGAACAATTGCTTGAAGCCGGAAAAGCAGCAATCCATTGGGTCGCGCCGGGCATCAATAATCTTCGCATTGGGCAGGATCAGATGGATCAGGCCAATGTGGCGGAAATTGTTGGGCATCTTGTCGATGAAGAAGGGCGCACCTTGGCGATGGATGCGTGTGTTCTCGATGAAATCGGCCCCGAACTTCTCCAATTGCTCAGCGCTTAGTTCATGGAGAATTTGCGGATAGAGCGATGCGCCAGCTTTGCGCCCGCGCAGCCGGTGTGCCAGCGCCAGAATATTGGGCAGTTCCAGCGTGCCATCAATTTGCGAATGGCTGGCCAAAATTTGCTCCAGCAAGGTGGAGCCAGCGCGCGGCAAGCCAAGAATAAAAATCGGATCGGGGGCAGGGTGACCGGACGCTTCACCAGCACCCTTGTGGCGTTCAAACAGATCAGCGGTGCAATGCTTGCGCTGCCTGTCCAGCTCCTTGGTCATGGCGCCCGCATTGGAGCGGGTCTGAGCTCGCTTGAGCGCGTTGCCCGGATTGTAATAGCCGATGCTGGCCTCGTAATCGCTGCGATCTTCCAGCGCTTTGCCCAGCGCAAAGGATAGGTGAACCCG
>CALBWA010000003.1 GCA_937969505.1 uncultured Erythrobacter sp.
TTCTCATTGATAGAAATCTGTGAGCATTCAGGCTTTTCCCATCAATCCAATTTCTCGACCGCAGTCCGTAAACGTTTCGGCATGAGTCCGAAGGAATTGCGAAAGAGCGATAAAAAAAGTGATGTCTGATCATGGGTCGTTTGCAGCCATAGCGGTCTAAGTGTGAAAGCGTCTGCTTTCTCTGTGTTCATTTCCAAAACCTGCCAGTCCGCTTCCCACCCCAAATGGGGACATTGGAGCTGCGATTAGTCGCACCCAATAGCTGCCGTGCGGCCACCTCCGTGCAACACCAGTGCAACAGAGGTGCCGCTAACCCGCAGAATAGCGTGTGATACAAGCGGAATCATAATCCGCGTGTCGGGGGTTCAAGTCCCTCCTCCGCTACCAGTTTTCGGTCATGGCATGCATGGCAAATAAAGCCGGTTTAGTGCTGCCCTTTGCCCCTTATCCATCCGCAGGTCCTTTAGATGTGCCCACACCGTCGTGCAGCCCACAAAGCGTCCCGAGAATGTTGTCAGGCCAACTGTGCCTATTGCGATTTGAGGCGTTGATAGAAGGACGTTCTGACGCCGGGATAGCGTAAGGACGACCGTACATTCAAAGGTGTCAAATCATGCCCTGACGTCATCCGGGTGGTGGTGACGATTTACGTCAAAATTCCGCTGAATCTGCGGACTGTCTGAGATTCCCAATTATAATTTGGCATCGAAGGTCGCGGTGGGATGGGAAGTTGATTCAATCATCGATCAAAAGGTTGGCATCTCCCCTTTCAGCAGAAGAGAGCGGGCCATGCAATCGACAAGCCGGCAAAGCCACCCGTTTTGCTGCCCAGGCTGAGGGCAGGCTCCGCCAAATGGAGGCAGCTAGCCTTAGGCTGACCGGCCGCCAAGCTGGTTCAGGCAACCCGCCGATTGGCAAGGACAGTGCCGGTAATGTTGAAATCAACTCGCTCAGCGGGGCGGCCAATGTGGAAACCCTGGAAACAGGCACACCCCAGGCCTTCAAGTGTGGTGAGTTGATCTTCCTGTTCGATACCTTCCGCCGTGACGTCAATCTCAAGAGAACGTGCGAGCGAGACGATTGCAGCAACGATGGCTTCGCTGCGGCGCGATCCATCTGCAGCCGACTGGACAAAACTGCGATCAATTTTGATCATCGAGAAGTTGATTTTCTCTATGTAGCTAAGCGAAGAATATCCGCGTCCGAAATCATCCAGAGCAAAGCCGACACCGAGTTCATTGAGGCTCACCAGCAAGGAATCGAGCTCATCATCCATCTCGAGCAGCATGCTTTCCGTAACTTCGAGAACAAGCCTGTCCGCCGACAACCCGCCCGATGCCAGCGCTTCTACAACAGTGGTCAGAAATGCACGTGTCGAAAGCTGGAGGGCCGAAATGTTGACTGTCAATTTCACGTTTTCTGGCCATTGTGCCGCTTCTGCGCAGGCTGTGCGAAGCATCCAACTGCCAAGACGTTCGATCAGCAAAGACTCTTCAGCAATCGGAATGAACACTTCGGGCGAGACCGCACCGCGGGTCGGGTGGTTCCAGCGCATGAGAGCTTCATAGTACATCAATTCGCGGTTTTGTCCGCGCACAATGGGTTGGTAATTGACTGAAATTTCGCCATTTTTAAGCGCGTTGGCCAAATCTGCCTCAAGCAGGGCCTTCTCTTCCAGCTTCATCCGCATATGAGCCGCATAGATAACGGCTGTGCCACGGCCCCGGTGTTTGGCGGCATAAAGCGCCAGGTCGGCATCGGTCATCATGTCGGAACTGGTGTCAGCGTCCGAGCCGATCACGGCAATACCGATGGATGCGCCCACATTCATCTCGAAATTGTCAATCAGATAGGGTTCGCTCACGCGGGCAATAATCTGGTTCGCCAGAGGCTGCGCCTCGGCTGCCGTTGAATAAGACGGCAGGACAACCCCGAATTCGTCACCACCAAGCCGACCGATGATATTTTCGTGACCCAGCACTTCGCGCAGACGTAAACCCAGCATCTCGAGCAATTTGTCGCCCGCCGCATGACCATAGATGTCATTAACCTGCTTGAAGCGATCAAGGTCGATCAGCATAAGAACGCTGGGCTTTTCGGTTTGCTTGAACTGGTCCAGCGCCAGATCCAGCTGCGCGCGGAAGTAATCACGCGAGAACAGGCCGGTCAGGCTATCATGCTGGGCAACGTAAGTGAGCTTCTGATTGACTGCCGAAATTGCTGCACGACTGCGAGAGACATTGCGCAGCACGAACAGACCACCCAGAAGCAAAAGGATACCCAACACAACAAGCGCTGAGAGTGCGATGACACGACCGCGCTCGTCCGCCAGTTGGGTCTCCTTGGCCTGCTTTTCTGCTGAAAGGCGAGCGATGCGCACTTCCTGCTCTGCGGCTTCGAACCGAGCCCCCAGAATGGCATTATTGGCTTTTGCAGACAGGTCGCGTGCCTGGCTGTCCAGGCGATTGAACGATGCCAAATGCTCTGATGCCAGGCGATAATTCCCCAGTCCGCGGTGCGTTTCATAGGCAGTCTGGTGGAAATCGCGGAAATAGGGCGATGTATCGGCCAGTTTTTGGCCCTCAAACGTTCGAGTGAGGTAAGAAGCTGCATCGCGCAGATTACCACGCTCAAGAGCGATCTGGCTGCGCACACCATAAATGAAAGGGATCCATTCAGGCGCTTCGCCACGCGCGATAGCATAGGCCCTTCCGGCAGTTTCTTCAGCAGCAGCCAAACGGCCCCGCGTGAACTGAACCGAGGCAATGTTGTTGAGGATGCGCGCTTGAAGCAGCGGGCTTCCCATCTGGTTGGCTACTGTCAGGGCTAGACGGAATTCTTCCTCCGCCTCCTCCAGGCGCCCCAGTTCCTTCAGTGCATTGCCCTTGTTGTTATGCGCCGAAAGAGAAAGCGCAGCATCTTCCACATAAGTTTCTGTGGCCTGGCGATAATAGCGCAGCACACGTTCATAATCGCGCGCGTCGGAATAAAGTGATCCGATGTTTTGCAGCACGATTGCTTCGCTTCGCTTTTCGCCAAGCGCATTGTAGAGTTCGTGGGCCTTGAGGAAAAACGCCAGCGCCTTGCCGTAGTCGCTGGCAACTGCTGCCATCGAGCCGTTTGAACGCAGCAGGTCGGCATGCAGCGTTGTACCTGGCAGGATACGCTCTGCTTCTTCCAGTGTCGCCGTGGCGATTTCCATGGCTTCATCGGCCCGATTCAGACGAAGCAATGCTTCTGCCTCGAGCCATTTTGCCGTCAGACGGGCTTCATTGGCTTCGGCGCTGTTGCCATCAATGAAGTCGACAGCACCCCTGGCATGGGTCAGAGCAGCTGCCGAATCAGCCATCATGGAGGCTTTTGCGGCGGCAATCTTCTCTTCAAACAGCTCGCCCTGGGCGATTGCAGTGCCTGGCATTGCTGCCAGTGTCACCGCTGCAGCGACTCTCAATGTCGCCCTTTTTGCTGCCAATATCAGCATGCCCAGTCCCCTCGATTTCATGACTTTTGCACTCCCTGCTGCGTCACTTGATCACAGCAAGAGCAGAAAAAGTCGGAGAATTGATTAAAATCGCAGACCGAAATTCATGCCAACGATGAAGTTTCCTTCGTCACCCTGATCGCCTGAGCTCACATATCGTCCCATGACACCCAATTCAGAGTTATCCGTAACCGGCGTGGCGTATACGATTTCGCCAGTATAACGGCGCTTGGTGTTGATCCCGATTGATTGCGTCACCTGACCGATTTCTCCAGTCTGGCGGTCGATGACCTGGTCGCTGGTCAGTTCGAGCTCACCGCGCTCAACCGTCATTGGTTGACCGACAGACAGGCGCAGGATGTCGCGTGATCCCATGATGCCGCGCTTGTTGACTGCAAACTGCCCCGCTGTGCTGAGAGCACGGCCTGAGGTGGACAGCAATTGGATTGTTTCCGAATTGCTGTCGTAGTTCGTTTTGGTGGCGCCGCCTGTCACCGACAGGTCAAACGACAGTCCATCACCAAGGTCATAATTGGCCGACAGCGTCATCGCATCGGTTTTCGAACCGTCACCGAGCAGACCGGGATTGCCGGTTTGCTGGCCAAGGAGAGCATCCGCCTCGCTTAGCTGAGTCCATTGGACATCGACCGAGAAGCGATTGCTGATCTTCTGTTCCAGCGCAACCGTGAAGGCTTCTGCTTCGCGGGCACCCAATTGGCGCTGCAATTCGCGATCCAGATCACTGACAAAGTCGAGATCTTCCCAGTCGCGATTTTCCATAGAATAGCCAACCGAAAGCTTCGTTTTGGCAGTCGGATTGATGGTGGCTCCAGCGAAGAATTCGCCAGAAGCCAGACCAAGAACTGGATTGACGCCACCGGTTGCCGGATTGTGGTCGCTCATGATGCCAAACCGGCCGCCATTGAGGGCAAGAGCGCCCTGACCATGGCCAATTGTGAAGGACATATCGCCCTTGGGAGTGGTCAGGGTTGCAGCATTGTGGACCGGGCGCACAGCGCCATCCTGGACAAATCGGGGTTGCATTGCATCATAGCGAACGGTCCATTGGCCGCGCGTTTGGGCCGCGTTGGAGCGCAGTTGTGTGATGCCGGCAACACCGTCGCCATTACTGTCTTTGCCGTTGCTCAGAAGCCAGTTCGCAAAGCGGTCTGCAACAAAGTCCTGAAGGCGTTGCTGGCCATTGCCCAGAGCATTGGTGCTTGATCCGCGGTTGAGGCTCGAAAACGGAACGGCGAAATCGCGATAAGTGCCACCGACATTTTCAAAACCGGTCAGGAATACTCCATCTGTTTCCCACCATGCAGGAATGCTGCCTTGCGAAAGCAGGTTCGACGCAGTCGTGGTCCACGATTTGAATCCACCACCACGCGGCTGATGGACGGTGAAATTTACATTGTTGAAATCGAGCGGCGACTGGGATGCGGTAACATCCAGCAGACCCCAGCCATAAACTTCATCGGGGCCGGGCGCACCCAGATCCTGGGCAGACTCGAAGATGATCTGTGCTGTTTCATTGGTGTGGCGTGCAAGCCACGGCCAGCGATCATGCAACAGCGATACAGCGCCTGAAACCAATGGGGCTGCGAAGGACGTTCCCGAAACGCGGGTGACGCCGCCGGCGCCATCAGAGGCTAGGATGAGCGAACCTGGGGCAACGACAGTACGCAGATACAGTTCATTTCCTGCATTGCATACACCGTTGTCGAGCAGGCAAGCGCTGCCGGGACGGTTCGAAAATCCGGAAATTTCCTGATTTGGGTCGACGGATCCAACCAGAATGAAAGAGGTATCAGTTCTGAAGTCCCAATGGATATCACTGCTCTGCGAGATTCCCTCGTTACCGGCCGCAACAACATACAATGTCTCGTCGCTCCAGGCAGCAATGCTGGGGCGGGCCAGGACATCAGCCAAGCCCTGCGAGAAAGCGGAGCCGCTTTCGCCCAATGACAGGTTGATGACGCTGACATAGCCGGTGTCATTCCCACCAACATATGCAGTCAGCAGTGAACGGATGCCTGTGGCAACCGAATCCCACGATGCCGAATTGTCGTCGGAAAACGGGTTGTAGGTTGCAATTTGTACGTCCGGGGCAATCCCCAGCAGTCCTGCGCCATCATGCTTGGCAGCAATCAGGCTCGCAACAGCTGCGCCATGGCCGTTGACGGTGGTGGTTCCCCCGCCTGACCATGCGATATTTCCGCTGAGCTCTGCGTCTGAATCGAAGCTGCCATCAACGATCCCGATTACGGTCTGATGGCCAGCACCCTGAATCTGCGTGACCGCTGGTGTCCAGTTGATCGCAGCCATCCAGTGATCGACCTGATCAACCCCTGAATATTGCATCAGCGTGTCGTTCCAGTCGAGATACAGCGCTGCGCGCTCCTCTGCTGTCAAGGACTCGATCGTGGTGTGCTGAGACGGATTGACGCCGTGACGAGCAAAAATCTCTGCAACCAGCGCGTCAAATGACTGTCCCGTCCGCGCGGTATAGGTGGCGCCAAACTGATTCTCGCCCAAGGCAATGAGTTGGGCAAGGTCAGCGCCAATCTGAGCGGATGTACCGTTGCGGATAACATTGCCGAGCAAATCATAGGAGAGGGTGTTGAAGCGGCTTTCCAACTGGTTGATCTGTTCCCCAGTGGCTTTACCGAAATCACCCAGCGACTGCAGATGAGCCGCATCAAAGGCGTTTATATTGCCATAAAATGCATTAATATCGCCCCAGAAGGCATTGATATTACCATAAAAAGGATTGATATCGCCCCAGAACGCATTGATGTCACCATAGAACGGGTTGATGGTGCCCCAAAATGCGTTGATGTCCCCATAGAATGCGTTGATGTCGCCATAGCTGGGGTCGACCGTTCCCTGGCTCGCGCTGAACGGTACGATCGTGCCCCAGCGCGTAGGCGCTGTGTTGCCATGCTTGTCCTTGGTGTTGTCCTTGTCACCTGCGGTCAGCCCTTCAGCGACCGTTTCGGTAAGACTTTCGGTGTCGGCCTGTGTGCCTTCCACCGTTTCGTCAACAGTGTTGGCAGCGTCCTTGTTCTTGGAGCCGTTTGTCTTGGTAGCGCTGATCTTACTGGTCTGCTGCTCACTTGCGGCCGCGGCGTTCTCACCATTGTCCTGGGCGTGCGCAACGCCTGCTACTGCTCCGGCCAACGACATAGCGATGGCAAGGCTGGCGGTGCGAACTGTCAAACACGTCTTCATAGCTCTTTTCCCAAATTGGGTTCGAGGCCGTTCTTCCCCGAACACACGCATCTTCTAGACGCAGAGCTGCTCAAACGGAGTTCATCAGTGTGGTTAAAATAGTAAGAAATTCGGAAGCTTGCCCGATGGGCCGTGATTCTACCGAGTGACAGCCAAGCTTAACTAACGCGCGCTTTACGGTTGTTAACAAGGAGTAAACGCCCGGCATCCGGCTGTCGGACGAGAAAATTAATTCTCGCCGAAAGTTACCAAATGTGACGCAATTGCTATCTGGAAACGACCCTGAATTCTCGCGATTCGCAATGGGGCGTGTATTGCCGAAAAGGACTTGAAAAACGCCTGAAAAGCATCAGGCAGTCGCTGCTGCGCCAAGCATAAATTCGGCTCTGCGGCCGAATTTCTGTCGGTCCTGCGGTGGGGTGCAGCATATTTTGGCGTCCTGCGGAGCCTACGTACTCCGGTCAAACCACTGGTCGCGTATCAATTGTCTCGCAGCTTTTGTGGACCAATTAGATCACGCCGGGGGCCGTATCCCCACTTCAAACACGGGCTGACTGGGCCAGAACCAGAGCTCCGGTCAGCCCGGCATTGTCACCCAGGGCAGGGGCCAGGATGCTGCGCTCGACATCACCGGGGAAATAGTCAGCGCCCAATTCTGCGGCTCTCAGCCTGACCCGCGCGAGCAGGCCATCGGTTTTCATGACGCCGCCGCCAAGAACAACGGTTTCAACCGAAGTGGTAGCGATCAGCGTGTTGACCAACTGGGCGATGTAATCGGCTATGATCGTGTGCGCAGGGTGCTCCGAGGGCAGTTCGGAAAGCGATGCTCCCCAACGAGCCTTGATCGCCGGGCCGCAAGCAAGCCCTTCCAGACAATCGCGATGATGGGGGCAGATGCCGACAAATTCGCTATCATCTGAGTGACGTCGAGGGAAGATATGGCCCATCTCTGGGTGCGACGCCCCATGCACGGGCGCGCCATCGATAACCAGGCCACCGCCAATGCCTGTGCCAACGGTTATGTAGGCCAGGGATGCTGATGTCTCGCCAGCGCCAAAGCGAAATTCGGCCAGCGCGGCGCCATTAACATCAGTGTCAAAGCCAATTGGCACCTGCAGCCTCTTCGCGAAATAACCGGCAATATCGCAATCCGCCCAGCCGGGCTTGGGTGTGTTGGTGATATGCCCCCATCGGTTTGAGCCGCGGTTGAGTTCAACCGGACCAAAACTGGCAATGCCAAGCGCTGCAAGTTCGCCTGAACTTCTCTGACCCTCGAACCAATCTGCCGCCTGGGCAAGCGTTATGCCAGGCCCATGGGTCTGAATTTCATGCCGCGCTATAATGTCGTCAGGAGCAGAGCCAATCGCGAGGACGAACTTGGTTCCTCCTGCTTCTATGGCGCCCAGCAACGGCGACCCGTTCATGTCTTGTCGACCAGCCAGGCCCGATCACCATCAAGCGCAATCTTGACGAAGGGAGCGAATGTGCCGCCAAACCTCGCCCGCCGGGTCGCTTCTTCCGGCAGGTCGTGGTTTTCTGGCCCCCAATAATCTACGAAGCTGGTAACGGTCAAATCGGGCAGGACCCACCAGCTGTAAGCCTGCGTCGGGCGCTCCAGCGGATTGCCAATGACAAGTCCATGACCGTTCAGGAACGTCCAGGGACCAGCAAGACTGGTTGCGGTCGCGCCGTAAAGACCCGTTGGTGCCTCTATGCCCGGGGCAAAGACGCCCCGCTGTGTCGACCAGAACAGGTACAGGCGATTATTGTATTCGACGAGGTGAGGGCGTTCCAGCTCGTTATTGACGCCGACTGCGGAAACAAGCGGCGGCAGCAGATGAAACCGGGATGAGGATCCGTCGTCGGCCGCAAGGCCGATCACCCCGTCATGGCTTCCCGGTCTGGAGGCGCAGGAACCGGTGAAAAGAATGTAATCACGTCCTTGCTCGTCGCGATAGTGTGATGGATCGCGGAAAGCCTTGATTTTTCCCGGCTGACCGACGTTTTCGTTGGCTGGCCGGTAAGTCTTTCCATCGGCCTCCACAATCTCAATTGGGGTTGACCAGGTTCCGAAATCGCCATCCGCCTCGAGTGGGGTGGTCGAGGAGAACAGCCGCTGATGATAGGTCAGGCTGGTGTCACCCTGATGACCAGTGGCGGTGAAATAGAGCGTAACCACACCCTTATCGTATCGGGCAGAGCCAGACCATTGCCGCGCGCCGGGCGAAATGTCGTCCGGCAGCGTCTGCCCGATATGTTCGAAGCGGTCTTTCAGGCGATGGAAATGGTGAATTCGAGCGAGGTGATGACGTTCTTCTGGATCGTCCGAGCGCACTACGGCCAAGGCAAACCACAGCTCTCCACCGCGCCAGGCAATCGGCCTGCCCGAAGGATCGGCCAGAGGCCAGGCATCCCACACGTCAAGGTCAGGCGACATCGGCTGCGCATTGGCCGCCTCGATAATCTCCGGCTGGACCATGGTTGTACGGTCCAGGCTCGCAAGGATGGCTTCAGACCAATTGCTGGTTGCCCATTCTTTGACAGGAAATTCGCGTGTCATCGAAGCCATAGAACCCATCGTAAGTGATTGTGCCGAGAATTGCATTGTTTGGACCCGAGCATTTGAACATGTGCATTTGCAACGGTTGCACCTGACCTGTCGTCATGGCTTCATCCGTTCAAGGCCAGACTCTTTCGCAGAGCAAGTAAGGGCCGGTCGCAGGGAGGGTGGCGACCGGCCCAGTTGTTTTGCCTTAGAAGTCGATCCGGACAGATGCCGCGACCGTGCGTCCGGCAATCGAGCGTGCCCGCACGATGCCGTTGCCAGGGATCGAACCTTCTTCAGCCTCGGTATATCCGAACTGGTCGAACAGGTTGTTCGCTGTCAGTGCCAATTCAAGCCGATCGAGCGGGCGAACCGATACGAAAGCATTGACCTGGGTGTAGCCAGGCAGTTCCAACTGGTTGGAATCCTGCGCAAAGCTATCGGTCGTGCCAACGGCGTTGAGGCCGATGGTGAACAGTTCAACTTCATATTGTGCGGTGGCTTGATAGACAAAGTCAGCCTGACGGCGTGGCGTGTTGCCCACCACATCTTCATTCAATGCCCGCTTGATCTCCGCATCGGTCCATGTCGCACCAGCAGAAATCGAGAACGGACCGGTTGAATAAGTGCCCTCCAGCTCGATGCCAAACGCTTCGAAATCGGTGTCGGTCAGCACCAGCGGTGCAATCTCGACATTGGTTTCGCTGGTCTCTGCGTAAAAGGCAGTGGCGTAGAACGATGCTCCGCCAGTCTGATATTTGACGCCTGCCTCAAGCTGGTCAACATCGGCAATCACGCCGCTGTCGCCACCTGGAGTATCACCATCAACCACGCTGACAGCGGGCGAAAACAGGCTGCGATCTGCAGTGTGGCGGCCGCCCTGGCTGTAACGGGCGAAGATCGAAAGATCGTCGGTCAGCAGGTAGTTTGCGCCAAGCGAGAACGAGAAGAACCCGTAGTCGTAATTGACCGGACGGGCATCGCCCAACGGCAGAACACTGGTTTGCGCCTCGGCCGGATCGATGTTTCCGTCATTGTCGAAATCGAACGAGGTCACTCCAATACCAAAACCGGTGTCTGCACCAGTGATAGTTCCGTCCGCATCGCCGAAATCATAACGGATGCTGCCATCGAGGGTCAGACGATCAAGCTCGAGCGAGAGCGATGCAAACGGGGCGTAGGTGTCGTAACGCACATCATAGTTTCTGCGGCAGCAATTGCCGAAGAAGCTTGCGCCGAAACCGACCACACCGTTTTGGGTAACCTGGTTCCCATCTGCATCGAAAATGTCGACAAGCACTGCGTTGCCGTCACCCTCAACCGTCTGGACAAAGGATGTCCAAAGCCAGTCGGTATCAACATCTTGCCGCGAAGCATAAAAGCCGGTGGTGAAGGACGCGGTGCCGCCTCCGAAGTCGAAGTCTTTCGACACACGCAGGTCGTTCGTGATATTGTCGAGACTGTTCAAGCGCGTGTTGAAAAGGACGACATTGGTCAGCAGGCCGTTGCCGCCGATGGTGGCAGGATCGGCCGCAGAGCCGGCGTTGGGTCCGCCAGCCAGAACGATGCTGGACCCGGCACCGCCAATTCCGTCGGCAATGCTTTGGGCATCGCCAGCGCTCGCCGGGAAGGGCGACACAAAACTGCCCGAATTGTCGGCAAAGCGGAACTTGTTGTTGACTGTCCAGCCGGGTGCGAACTCAACCTCGGCTTCAAAACCAAGGGCAGCCGATTCAACCGACAGGCCATCATGGAAATCGAAGGTGGTAGGATTGTTGCCGCCGTCCAGAGTTACGGCCGTTGTGATGAAGCGGCTGTAAAGCGAATCCGATCGCGGATCGAAATTGGGGATCGCATCAAAGTCGGGATTGCCATCGCTACCGGTGACAAACACCGGCTGGGGCAGAATGGTCGGTGTGCTGTCATCAAGGAATTTGCCGTTGAAGCGGATGAAACCGCCATCGAATTCCTTGGTCAGATTGGCTTTGATCTGGCCGCCATTGTGGCCGTTAAAGCCAATATCGCGGGCACCTTCGCCGGTGCGGTAAAAACCACCAACGTGGAAATAGGTGTCGTCGCTCAGGCTGGAGCCATAATCAAAGTCGAGCCGGTAGGTTTCAAAGTCGAGCCCGATGGTGCCCTGGACTGCGCCGCCTTCGCGCTGGCCGGTCTTCGAAATGAAGTTGATGATGCCGCCCGGAGCGTTCGAGGCAAACGTGGAAGCTGAACCACCACGGATCGCTTCAACCCGCGCAACATTGCGGTCGGCGCGCAGAAAATTATCGGCATTGCCGAAAATGATGTCACCAAATTCAAGGACGGGGAGACCGTCTTCCTGCAGTTGAATGTAGCGCGCGCCGCCGGTTGAAACCGGAAGACCGCGTACGGCAATATTGGCATTGCCTTCACCACCGGATGCTTCGGAACGGATGCCTGGAATCTGGCGAATGAGATCAGCGGATGAGCTTGGATTGAGCTTGGCAATCTCTTCAGCGCCAACGGAACTGATTGAAACCGAACTTTCGAGCCGGTTCTGGCCGCGCGCAACACCAGTAACGATGATCACGTTCTCTTCAAGAACGCCGTCATCTTCAGGGGCGAGGGTATCATCTTGTGCGAAAGCGGGGGTGGAAAAGGCACTCAGCGCGACGCCGAAGGCCAAAGCGTGACGAAACTTCATGGCAAAACTCTCCTGATTGGTCGCACCATACTGCGCGATTCGCGAATAGGAATAGCTGCGTTGCAAACGATTGCAATCTATTTTTGCAAACGATTGCAATTTGTGATCAATTCTGACATTGCCATTGCAAGCGACCAGAAGACAGTCTGGCGATAGAGAGGATGTCGATCATGCAAACCGCGGTAAAACCCCGGCTTTCGCTGCTGCGAATCATTGAAATGAATATTGGTTTCTTCGGGCTGCAATTCAGTTTTGGATTGCAGCAGGCCAACATGGGACCAATCTACGGGTTTCTGGGTGCGGATGAGGCAACCATGCCCCTGCTATGGCTGGCCGGCCCGATGACCGGCCTGATCATTCAGCCGATTGTTGGCGCGATGAGCGACCGCACGAATTCGCGATATGGCAGACGAACACCCTATTTCCTGATCGGTGCCATTATTTGCACGATCAGCCTGTTCTTCATGCCCTATTCCTCCACGTTGTGGATGGCGGCTTCGCTCCTGTGGATACTGGATGCGGGAAACAATATCACCATGGAACCCTATCGCGCCTATGTGGCAGACAGGCTGCGCGCCGATCAGCGCTCGATAGGATTTTTAACCCAGAGCGCTTTTACCGGGCTTGCGCAGACGTTGTCCTATCTTGCCCCGACTTTGCTAACCGCTTTTATTGCGCGCGATGTGCTTGATGAAAATGGCATTCCAGTGATTGTCAGGATTGCTTTCATCATCGGCGCTATCCTGTCCATTTCCACGATCGTTTGGTCTGTATGGCGCGTTCCGGAACTGCCTATGACCGAGGATGAAAAGGCGCTGCTTGAGAAAAAGCCACTGACCGTGAGGGCGACCTTTGCGGAAATCCTCGATGCGATCCGCGATATGCCCAAGCCGATGCGACAGCTTGGCGTCGCGATGCTGTGCCAATGGTATGCGATGTTCGCCTATTGGCAGTATGTGACCTTTGCGGTCGGGCGATCCTTGTTTGATACGAGCGATCCTTCCAGCGCCGCGTTCCGCGAGGCAACCCTGACCACGCAGCAAGCCGGTGCCCTGTACAATTTCATCGCCTTTGTAGGAGCGCTCCTGCTGATCCCGATCGTGGCCCGCCTGGGCGCAAGAATGGTCCATGCGGCCTGTCTGACCGCATCGGGTATCGCCATGCTGATGTTGCCGGGCGTTGAGAGTGTTGCCGGATTGTTTGTCCTGATGCTGGGTATCGGCATCGGTTGGGCCGGTATGATGGGCAACACTTACGTCATGCTTGCCGATTCCATACCGGCAGAACGCAACGGCATTTACATGGGTATTTTCAACATGTTCATTGTCATCCCGATGTTGATCCAGACACTGACAATGCCGCTGATCTACAACCCGCTGCTGGGCAGTGACCCACGCAATGTTCTGATGCTGGGCGGTGCCCTGATGATTGTAGGCGCCATTGCAACGTTGTTTGTCGATGCCGGACACAGAGTACCGCGTGAACAAAAGGTTCTGGCGAGCTAGAACACTGCGATGTCCGAATCAGAAACACAATCGCCAGACAAAACACCCGGCCGCATCCGCACGATCACGGATTTGGCCAAGGTTGCCGGGGTTTCGCCCGGTACCGTCTCGCGTGCGCTGTCCGGCAACAGCCTGGTCAATGCAAAGACGCGCGAAAAAATCGAACTGATTGCGCGTGAGCACGGGTTCCGCCCGAACCAGATGGCGAGCAGGCTGCGCCGGCAGAAAACCGGCGTCATTGGTGTTGCTATTCCTCTGGGGCATGACGTTCGCCAGCAGATTTCGGACACTTTTTTCATGACTTTGCTCGGTTATCTGGCGGATGAATTGACCGAGAAGGGTTACGACCTCATGCTGCGGCGGGTCATTCCGGCTCAGGACGAGGACTGGCTCGACCGGTTTATCGGCTCTGGCATGGTGGATGGCGTGATTGTCATTGGCCAATCCGACCAGTTTGACCGGATCGAGGATGTCGCTGACGGTTATCTTCCCATGGTGGTCTGGGGCAACCATCAAGAAGGGCAACGACACTGCGTTGTCGGCAGCGACAATCGGTTGGGTGGAAAATTGGCTGCTGAAAAACTGATTGCATCGGGTGCCACAAGTCTGGCCTTTCTTGGCGACACCCAGCCAATCGAATTTGCTGCTCGCTTCGCCGGGGCCCGGGAAGTGGCGGAGAAGATGGGAGTGCCCATTCGCGCGTTGCCAACGCATCTTTCGCCAGACCGGACCAGCAAGGAGATTGCTGACCATTTGATCAGGATCGACGCCAATGTCGACGGGATCTTTGCCGCTACCGACACAGTGGCCGTCGCTTGCCTCAAAGAACTGCGCAATCGCGATGTCGAAGTGCCAGAGCAAGTGAAGATCGTCGGCTTTGATGATTTGCCGATTGCGAACCAGACTGTCCCGCCGCTAACCACTGTGCGGCAGGACATCGCCGCCGGGGCCAAGGGGTTGGTCGATCTGTTGTTACGCAGACTGACCGGTGACGATACGGAAAGCCTGGTTTTGCCGCCCCATCTGATCGTTCGCGAAACCACCTGAAACCTCTCTTCGTGATGCGCAGAAGCAGTTTACCGGTCCGGGCAGCTCAATCTGCCGCGCTTTCTTGAATTAGCTGGACCGGTCCGATCAGGCCCGATGGCACCAGCGTATCGTCGGCATTGAAAAAGCTTTGCGTTGTGAAGGTGCGCCGTGGTCCGGGCGGCATGGGCTGATTGTCACTGTACCAGCCAACCATGTCATTGTCTGGCCAGCGATCAGCAACGACGAAGCCGCTGGTATCTTGCAGCGCTGCATCGCCAATCAGGCGATTGACCCACAGATTGGCGACTTTGATTTCGACCAAGTTTTCGCCCTTGCGCACAGCGTCAGTCACATCGACCGTGTATGGCGCTGTCCACAGCGTACCCAGGTCTGTACCGTTAAGAGCTACGCTGGCTGCGACTTCGACTCGTCCCAGATCCAGCATCAATCGCGCGCCATCGGGCCTCGCATGGTCTGCAAGAGTGAATGTGTGTCGATAGGTTGATTTGCCGGAGAAATGCCGGATCTCTTCGTTCGCAGAGGTTCGAAAGTCGAACAATTCGGGCGCATCGATGGTCCCGGCGTCGCTGTAAAGCGGGTCGAAGGTGATGGACCACGGACCGATCAGCGCTTGTTTGACAGTCAGGGAGAGCTTGCGCCGATCGGCAAAGGCATGCGCTGGATCGAAGACCACAAACGCAGACTGGCCCGCAAGCAGATCGAGCTGCAGCTGTGTTCGGCCATCGGGACCAAGCTTTGCAGGGAGAGTGCGAGTTTTGCTCGTTACCGGATCCCACAATTCTGGTGCGTTGCCGCCTGCATCAAAAGATAGGTCGTACTGGGTGTTTTCGTCTCCGAGATTGAGCAGAAAGAAAACATCAGTTTCACCTACGCGTCTCTGCGTGAACAGTGGGAGCGGACCGGGCGAGGTCACGCGTGGTGACAGACCCTGACGCACAAATACTTCGGCGGGATCATCGCCCTCGTGCGCCAGCGCCACAGGCACGCCAGCTGCGCGTGCCTCATGCATCCGGCCCAGGGCTTTCTTGCCCGGCACGCGGTTCTGGGGCCACCAGATCATGCTGTAGCTTTGCCCATTGGGCAGGACCAGTTTCCCATCGTCGAAGCGAGAGCGGGAAAGCAGGGTCTCCTCATTCAGGCAATCCACCTCCGCGCCTGCCGGTAAGCGATCTGCGAAGTTTTGCTTCTCCTGACAGGCCACGGGGCTGTCCTCGCCAACATACATCGCAATGTCCACGATCGGCAGACCCTGTCGCAACAGGTAATGGCCGCGTGCCATATATTGGAACCAGGCCTTGCCGGCCTCGTCCCACCATGGCTGGGTCCGGTCAAAGTGCGAGCCATAGCGGTTCATGGTCATGCCGGGCATAACATGGGTGTTGGCCTGATGGGCGAAGCGATGGAACATGAACTGGTTGATGCCATTGACCCATGCCCTATCGCCCCATTTTTTGCCGAGCGCGGGCGAGAAATGCCAGTTGATCGAGGCGAATGCCGTGAACGCTTCGGCAGCAATCATCTTCTTGCCGTATAGCCTGCCTGCAGAGACAGCATCGTTGAGCTGCGCGACCTCGCGCCCCATCCAGAATTCGCCGGTGGGAACAGAGGCGGTCGAACCGATATCGACGTCGTCATAAGGCCCCATACCATAAGGCTGGACGTAGCTTTCGAGACCCTGGCTTTCCATCATGCTGGCGAACACACCATAATAATTGTCACGGATCAGGTCGGCGTTGAATGACCGGATATCAGCCAGCATGTCGCGCGTTTTTTCGGGGCTAGAGACCAGACGACCGGCGTAAATCGGCAACCATGGGACTATCGAATGTCCAAATTCTTCGGCAAAAAGGTTCTCATAGCCTTGCGTCCAATTCTGGCCGCCCACTTCATAGCTGTCGATCATCACGCCGTTTGTGGCGTTGGGAGCAACCGCTCTGGCCCGTTCCAGCACCGGGCCGATAAAACCATCATAATGCGCCTGGAACGCCGATGGCGCGAATTTGTCGACTTCCAGACCGGTGCCCTCGGGCGAAGCGATAACATTGGTTGCCCCTGTCGAGGTGTAGCCAAACCGCAAGATCGTCCAGTCGCCCGCAGGAAGGATTGCTGACAGATTACCGGCAGCATCGACCTCTGCGGAAAGATCGATGATCTGCGCAGGGTCAATCAAAGTGCCGGACGCGGCGCTCAGCTGCTCGGGTAATTGGGTGCCCGCGCCCTGCGCCATACTGGTGTGAAGAACAACATTGGGGACGCGAGGGACAGTTGACAGTGTCAGCCCGCCAAGCTCGATTTCAGCCTCGGAACTGACCCGGAAATAGCGTGCCGTGACTGGGTCGAACGCATCATCGACCATCCATTCGAATTTTCCGATGCGCCGTGTTGCAAAGGTCTTCACGCGTTGCCAGGTCACACCATCATCCGACGTTTCCAGTGACGCAACAAACCCTCTGGTGGGAGAGTTTTCCAGCAAAAGGCTGCGAATGGTGACGGGTTCGTCGTAAGCGAATTGTATCCAACCGGGCCGCTCCGAGGTGGCGGCCAGGGTACTTCTCGTGTCGCGATTGCCATCAAGTATTGCAGCGACCGCAAAGGCTGTATCAGACGCCGTCACCACCGGGCGTAATGCTGCATCCATCTTTTCCGTTGGCAAAGCCGGATAGGCGATGGTCGCGATATCCTCGTATAAGCCCTCTCTTGTTGTGGGCTGGGCGAGCTGCACACTTACTTGCCCGCCTGACGCGATGGCCTGGCTCCATACAATCCGCTTCATGGATTGTTGGGGCGTGATCCATGGCCCGCCACTGGATGACCAGCCGTCTGCATTATGGAAATTGAACAAGAGGCCAAGCCGCTCGCATTCGGCTGCGACATGCGCGATAAGGTCAAGGTGTTCGGGCGAGTTGAAGCGCACGGTACCATGGGGAATGCCCTGTGTTACATGGAACAGCACAATGCCGCCGATACCGGCATCTGCCATGGCTTCAAGGTCCTTGGTTATTCCCTCGCGGCTCATATTGCCGCTCATGACATGAAACCACGTCAACGGACGCGCTTCTGCCGGCGGCACGGCAAACTCCGCCTTCATCTCTTCGGTTGTGGGATTAGCCGCGGCTGGAGTGCTGGCCATCGCACCGGTTGCTGCTGACAGCATAATGCCTGCGCTGGCACTCAAGCCAAGCAATTGCGCGGATATTGAAAGCTTCACGACCGATCTCCTCTACCGGACCAACAGTCACGCCCATCAGTTCCCGGCATTATAGTGCAGGGGCAATCATAGATGATCAATCGCAATCGTATTATGGGCGTTCTGTCAATGAAGTGATCGCAATATATCGATGTTGCTCATTATCAATCAGGTGACTAATCTCACAACTCTCCTGCTTCGCGGATCATCATGACTGAGCAAACCATGCAGTATGACCCTACACGGAGGAATTTCCTGCGCATTTGCTGCGTCAGTGGTGTTCCGATTGGCCTTGCAGCCTGCGCGCCTGCGGTCACTGGCGAGGCCGGTGCCTGGGCGCTGACGAAAAGGTCTTCCGGCTCCTTCTTTGACGCCGAGCAGATGAGCGTGCTTTCAGATATGGCCGAGCTAATTATTGGCGACGGGCCTTGGCCCAGCGCCAGCGATGCTGATTGTGTGACTTTCCTCGACGATATGCTCGGCGAGTGGGGAGGGCCGATCCTGAAAGCGCGCCTGTCCCGCTTGCCGGCCCAACTCAACCGGTTTTCAATTAGGCAGCAGCTTCGATCTTACGTTTATCTCGATCAACCGGTTCGGGCGCAGCTTCTGGCCGATTATGATGAACTGGCATTTTCTGACCGCAACAGCGAGGCGAGCGTGTCCTATCGAGAGTTCAAGTCTCTTGTTCTCAAGATATACAACACCAGTACAGAAATGAATTCGGATTATGTACGCGTTCCGGGTACATATTTCGGAGATTTGTCAGAAACTCAGCAGCTTGGGCTGGTCCGGGACAAGAGTGAAGGGCTGGCCACATGAGCACGCAAGCCGATGCTGATTTTGACGCGATTGTTGTCGGCTCTGGCATCACCGGAGGCTGGGTGGCCAAGGAGTTGTGCGAGCGCGGTCTGAAAGTGCTCGTCATCGAACGTGGACGGCACCTTGACCACCCCAGTGAGGAATACACCGATGGCGAGGCACCGTGGGAGCTGGAATATCGCGGTCTGGTGCCGGACTATCTGGCTGAGAACAACCGTTACGAAATGATGCGCCGCAAGCGCCATATCTACCGCAATGAACATCGTCAGTTTTTTGTCGATGATGCCGAGCATCCTTACAGCTATCCCGAAGATCGGCCGTTCATGTGGACCCGCGGCTATCAGCTGGGCGGTCGGTCGCTGACGTGGGCGCGCCAATGTTATCGCTGGAGTCAGCAAGATTTTGATGCCAACCGCAAGGATGGCCATGGGTCCCCCTGGCCAATCGGTTATGACGACCTTGCACCATGGTACGACAAAGTTGAAAATTTCGTCGGCATTTCGGGCAATTCGGATGGAATTGATACTCTGCCCGATGGCGACTTTCTGAAGCCATGGGAAATGAGCTGCGCTGAAGAACTGGTGGCCGCCAATTTGCGCATGGAACGACCCGACCGCCCGATGATCATCGGACGGTGTGCCAATCTGACAGAGGAGCACGAGCCAGCGCGAGAGTTGGGTCGTGGTGTCTGTCAGGCGCGCAGCACCTGTTCGAGAGGGTGCGTCTATGGCGCCTACTTCTCGTCTCTGTCAGCGACCCTGCCTGCCGCCCGGCGCACAGGCAATCTGACCCTCGTGACCGATGCGACGGTGGAATCTGTCGTTTACGATGATACGCTGCGCAAGGTAACGGGTGTGCGTGTTATCCATACGCGTGACCGGGAGCGCCGGACATTTTCCGGCAGGATGGTTTTTCTCAACGCCGGATCACTGAATTCGGTTCATTTGCTGTTGAATTCAAGAACCCGCCAGTACCCGTCGGGCCTTGCCAACAGCAGCGGAATGCTTGGTTCCTACATCATGGATCACTTCGGCGGATCGGGCGCCTCTGGAGATGTTCCCGGTCTTGATGATCGGTACGCGTTCGGGCGAAGACCAGTGGGTATTTATGTGCCCAACTATCGCCAGGAGCAATTGGACGATGCAGATTTTCTGCGAGGTTATGGCTTCCAGGGCGGTGCGCAACAGCGCAAGTCGGAACGGCCCAATGGCAATGGACCCGGCATCGGTAGTGACATGTGGGAGAGGGGCAAAAATGGCCCGCGCTGGCGCATGAGCCTTTTCATGTATGGCGAGATGCTGCCAAATCAGGACAACCGCGCTTCGCTGCACCCGACCAAGACGGACCGCTATGGCACCCCTTTGCTCCACCTGGACTGTGAAGGTCGGGACAATGAGAAAAAGATGCGCGCGCAGGGGGCCAAAGATGCGGTTGATCTGTTGACAGCGGGCGGCTGCACAAATGTGCGGGAGATTGCGCCTGAACCCAATGCCTTTGTGATGCTGGGTGAACGAACGCATGAAATGGGTGGGGCTTGCATGGGCGCAGATCCCCGATCGTCGGTTGTGAACAGCTGGTGTCAAACCCATGACATCGCCAATCTGTTTATCAGCGATGGTGCCGTCATGGCGTCATGTGGAACCGCCAATCCATCCCTGACCTATATGGCGCTATCAGGGCGGGCCGCGCATCATGCAGCGGACCTGCTGCAAGAGGGCAAGTTATAGGCTTTTCGCCGTCAATCAACGCAGGCGGAAACGCTTGGGCTGATCGGTCAGAATGCGGATATTTCTGAACGAAACCCAGTCGCCCGGTTTACCCATGCGGCTGCCCGGCGGCACGCTGTGCACCTGCAAGCCGATCACACCGCTGGTCAAATTGTCTTCCGAGCCGCGGACACAGGCAACACCGTTCAGGTGAATGCGCAGGTCGCTGCCAATTGCTTCTATGCGCATTGTGTTCCACTGATCGCGCCGGAAGCTGCTCTTGCAGGGATCGCCGTCTTCAAGCGGGATAAGCCAGCCCCTCAAGGCTTCCTCAAACAATCCCCCGGTCCAGCCGCGCGGGCTGGGATCGATATCAGCCTGATAACCGAACAGACGGCCCTCTCGATATTCCGGATCATAATCTGCGCGAAAGATGATGCCCGAATTCATCGATCCATCGGACAGGAAATCCGCTTCGAGGATAAAATCGGAATAGGCTGCTTCGGTGACGAGAAAAGCGTTGGGTTCGCCCGCAATTGCCTCGCCGGTTATCACGCCATCCTTGACGGAAAACCGATGTGCGCCGCCGTGCACCCGCCATCCGTCTAGGCTCTTTCCATCGAAAAGTGAAATCCAATTTGGAGTGTTCTGTGCGATTAGTCTCTGGTTCTCGCTCGCATCGTATTCTGGATTGAGCAGGGTTGGGATATCCGCCGCTATGCTCTGCCGCCAAGCGTCCATCTTCTGCTGCAAAGCGCGCAGCACGTCCGGTTTCGCATGGGCTAGATTGTTACGCTCAGCGACGTCTGCGGCAAGATCGTACAATTCATATTCGTCATGCTCGAAATAATGGATCAGCTTCCAGTTGCCGCTGCGCATTGCGGTTCCGGGTCGGGTACGAAACAGCGGATCTTGCGCCTGATCGGTCTGCCCATCATGGGCTTGCAGATAGACCGGGAAATGCCAGAACAGATCGCGGCTGGAGATTGCCTCTTCGCCCAGCAACAGGCGGCTTATATCTTTACCGTCGAGCACCTGATCAGGTCGCTTGGCATGGGCCAGTGTCATCAAGGTGGGGTAAAAATCGGCATTGATGATGGGTGTGGCGTTGTCGCCCGGTGCGATTTTGTCGGGCCAACGAACCAACAGGGGAACGCGCAGGCCGCCTTCATAATAGGAACCCTTGCCCGCGCGGATGGGCGAGGGGAATGACGGCATACGATATCCACCATTGTCAGAGGTGAAGATGACGATGGTATCGCGAGCCAAGCCTTCTTCGTCCAGCGTCGCCAAAATCCTCCCGACGCTGGCGTCCATCTTTTCCACCATCGCGGCATAGGTTGCCTCGGCGTCGCTTGTGATACCCTTTGCGCGGTATTTTGCGATGATGTCCGCCGGTGCCTGAAATGGGGTGTGCACCGTGTAATAAGGCACATAAGCGAAAAACGGCGTGTCTTTTTCCGCTTTTACCCAATCGATCACTTCATCGGTCAGCCTGTCCGTAAGATATTCGTCCTGCGGGCCGTCCACAATATTTTCCAGCTTGTACGGGCTGAAATAATGCCGCGTCATTCCCATGCCGCTGCCTGCGATATTGTGATCAAATCCTTGCGTGTCGGGATCCGCGCCGAGATGCCATTTGCCGAAATGGCCGGTGGAATATCCAGCGGTTTTGAGCGTTTCGGCTAGAGTGATGACTTCAGGCTTCAGGCCACGCTCGTTGCGGATCGGGATCAGTTTGCGAGCCTTCGCCTCGCCGCGCGCAGATGGGGACACGGTGTAGATGCCATGCCTTGGGCCATATTGGCCCGACATCAGAACCGCACGGCTGGGCGCGCAATTCGCCGCCCCGGCATAGGCATTGGCAAAGCGCATGCTCTGCAGCGCCAGCGCATCGATATTGGGTGTTTCCAGCAGGTCGGTCGTCTGGTTGTAGCCGACATCGCTCCACCCCAGATCGTCAATCACGATCATAACGACATTGGGACGGTTTTGGTTGGCTGCAGCCGATGGTGAAGGAGCAGGGGGCTCAGCCGGGCTCACACATCCGCTCAGCAATAGCATTGCTGCCGCCAACAGCCAGGCGCTCATAGCCATCGATCGGACTGAGACAGCGGTTTGCGACAGATCAATCTGTGTCAGGCCAAGTGATTGCGTCGGATGGTGCATGATTGTCTTTCCCAGAGCAAAAAGGGGGTATGCCGGGGGCAGGCAGGCCCCCCAATTTGTCATCACCACCTGATCCACTGATTGATTCTGCGTGGTATTGATCACAAGTGCTGGTGTTCTGGCAAGCCCTTGCTAAGCTGGCTCCATGAGATTCTTGCTTCTTTTGGCCGCGACATTGCTGGCGCAGGCTTGTGCGCCGACCGCGCCAATATCTCTGACCGATCCTGCGGGCGTGTCGGATCGGCCCAATATAATCCTGATTACGGCAGAGGATCTTGGCCCACGTGTGGGTTTCATGGGTGATCGTGTGGCGGTGACGCCGAACCTTGACCGGCTCGCATCGCAAAGCGTTCAGTTCAACCGGGCTTTCACGACTGCCGGGGTCTGTGCTCCCTCGCGCGCGGCGCTGATCACCGGGGTGCATCAAACGACGATTGGTGCGCACAATATGCGCACTTCCAGCTACGGCGAGAATATGGATGAAGGCGCGCCTTATCGTGCAGTTCCTCCGCCGGATGTGAAGGCATTTCCAGAGATTTTGCGGGCTGCGGGTTACTTCGCGATCAACGACTTCAAGACCGATTACCAGTTCGGCAACGCTTTTACTGTGTGGGATCGCAATACCAAAGGGGCGGACTGGAATGATCGTGCGCCCGGCCAGCCCTTTTTCGCGATGATCAATCATGAAGTGACGCATGAAGGGCGCACCTGGCCGCCTGACACGGACCTTGCGCTGCATCCGGTTGTGGCGCGCCGCAACCCGCTCAATGCCGAGATCGATGCTGGCAAAAATTTTGTTCTGACCAATCCGGCGCGCTTAGAGGTGCCGCCATATTGGCCTGATACTCCCGCAGTACGAACAAATCTCGCGCGGTTTTATGACAATATCAGAGTGATGGACGGGCAGGTTGGCGCTCTGCTTGACCGGTTGGAGGCCGAGGGGCGTTTCGCCGACAGCATCATCATCTTCACCACGGATCACGGTGACGGGTTGCCGCGCCACAAGCGGACCATTTTTGACAGCGGCACGCATGTGCCCCTGTTGGTGCGATTTCCCGATGGGTATGGCGCAGGTACGCAACGCGGCGATCTTGTCAGTTTCATCGATCTAGCGCCCACCATTCTGGATTGGGCAGGCGTAACCATTCCGGAGTATATTCAGGGCCGCCGCCTGTTCGATGATCCAGCGCCTGATGCGATCTTCATGGCCGGTGACCGGTTCGACGAAGTGCCGCAGAGGTTTCGCGGAGTTCGCGAAGAACGCTGGCACTATGTCCGTTATTTCAGTGATGAGCCGGTAATCCCCTCGCTTGGATATCAAAACGTCAATCCAATCATGCGCGAAATGCGGCGTCTGCATGCAGAAGGTGGTCTGACACCACTACAAGCAGCCTATCTGGAAGGGGCGGCTCCACGCGAAATGCTGTTTGATACGCAGACTGATCCCCATGAAGTGCGCAATCTCGCTGGTGACCCGCGCTATACCGCCATCCAGAGCCGCCTGTCAGATCGTTTGGCGACATGGATCGACCGGAGCGGTGATATGGGCCGTGTCCCGGAGCGCGATCTGGTAGCGCGAATCTGGCCAGACGGGGTGCAACCACAAACAGCAAAAGTAACGGCTTGTGCGGATTCTAACGGCAAGGTTCTGCTCGGATCTGCAACCAAAGGGGCCTCAATCGGGTATGGCGGGCCTCTGGGTCAGGCGATGCTCTATACGCAGCCGCTTGAATCAGCTGCACGTTTTAAAGCCAAAGCAGTTCGCTATGGCTATCAGCCCTCGAAAGTTGTCGAGATTGATCCGGCCAACATTGCGTTCTGCCAACAGTGATTCAACGCTCGGCCCCAACTTCGATGCGCATTGATGCCGACATGGTTTCTCCCGGCGCGAGCATGGTCATCATGGCTGAATCTGCATTCACTGCATCGGTTTCGTGGCTCACCGGCTCCACGCAGAAAAAATCCCTGCCGCCAGGCGTATAGACGACGGTGAACGGCAGATTGTCTGATGGCCGGATCGTCGCCTTGGCAGCAATATCCGGCCAATGCAGTGTCAATTGGCCTTCACGCCTGGTGTAAACCGTGTCGACTCCGCGCGAGCCCACCGGCTGGCCATTCCACCAGTCTTGCGGCTCGGGCGTTTCCTTCAAATCTAAAGGCAGGCAGTCCTCATCGACTTGCCATTCACCCCTGTGCAGGCCGTGATAGGTGGTGTCCGCCTTGCGCGGGAAATACGGGTGAAAGCCCAGGCCCGCTGGCATGGCTGTCTTGTCCAGATTGGTGACGTCCAATTGCAGTGACAAGCCATCGTGCCTGACGGACACGTGTTGCCGCGCACGATAACGCCATGGCCATTGGTCGCCATCATGCGTGTGTTCGATAACAGCGGTTGTGCCGCTGGCGCTGACCACATCCCATGCGCTCAGCCAACCATAGCCATGGATCGGATTGTTCGCGTCAACAGCAGGCGCATTGGGCGCAAGCTGGAACGTCTGACCATTCAGGGCGAATTTACCGTTGGCAATCCGATTGGAAAACGGGACGAGCGGGTAACACGCCGTTTCCGACATTGGTCCGGGCCGGGACGCGCGAAGGATCGAAAGTCCCGCCCACTCGAATGCCGCAAGCGAGCCGCCCCGTTCCGGCTCCAGTAAGACCCTGTAGTCGCCTGAATTCAGTTCGAGCATTGTGCGCGGTTGATCAGGTTCTCGCACCATTCCTGGCGCCCCGATTGAGGAGCTGGCGAGGCGTTTGTGTCGATGGCGTGCTGGGCAATTGTCTCCAGCGTGGCGCCGTCAGCATGAAACGCGCGTCCGGTTTCGCTTTGCCAACCGGCATATCGCTCTGCGCGGAAGCTATCCAAAGCTCCGTCTTCGATGATCGCTGCGGCATTGAGCAGCGACTGCGCAATTGTGTCCATTCCGCCGATATGGCCGTGGAACAGATCGGCCGCCTCGGTCGACTGACGCCGCACTTTTGCATCGAAATTGAAACCGCCTGTGGTGAAGCCGCCGTCGCGCAAGACCTCAAGCATGGCGAGTGTCCACTCTTCGACCGAGTTTGGAAACTGGTCAGTGTCCCAACCGTTCTGTGGGTCGCCGCGATTGGCATCGACAGAGCCCAGAATGCCCAATGTGCGTGCCATGGCGAGTTCGTGTTCGAAGGAGTGACCACCCAGTGTCGCGTGGTTGGCCTCGATATTGACCTTCACCTCTTTTTCCAGGCCATATCGTGTGAGAAAGGCGTAAACCGACTGCGTGTCGAAATCGTACTGATGCTTGGTCGGTTCGTGCGGCTTGGGCTCGATCAGTATTGCGCCCTTGAAGCCAATACGGTGTTTGTGTTCCACCACCAGCGACAGAAACCGGCCGAAATTGTCGAGCTCAGTAGCGATATCCGTGTTGAGAATCGTGTCATAGCCTTCACGGCCGCCCCACAGGACATAGTTTTGGCCGCCCAGCTTGTGGGTCGCTTCCAATGCGTCGCGAACCTGCATGGCCCCCCAGGCGTAAACCTCCGGATCGGGATTGGTGGCCCCGCCCGCCATATATCGGGGATGGCTGAACAGGTTCGCCGTGCCCCACAACAGTTTCCGCCCATGCCTTTCCTGAAGCTCGCCAAGGTGATCGACTGCTTCGGAAAAATTGGAGCGGAAGGTGTTTGCATCTTCCGCATCAGCCATCACATCGACGTCGTGAAAACAGTAGAAAGGAACATCCATTTTCTCGACGAACGCCAAAGCAGCTTCGCGTTTTGCGCGAGCAGCAGCGCTGTCATTCGGGCCGACAAGCCATGGGCGATCAAATGTTCCTGCCCCGAACACGTCGCTGCCAGGCCAGCAGAATGTGTGCCAGAAACAGATGGCGAAACGCAGGTGGTCTTCCATCCGCTTGCCCATCACCATGCGATCCTTGTCATAAACGCGATAGGCAAGGTCTGACGTGGCCGAAGGATCGAAACGCACGGTTTCGAATTGCGAGAAATAGTCAGCGGACATGGCAGGTTTCCTTAGAGGGTTTTGAGTTTGGTGACGGATTGGCGATAGCGATCGCGTTTGGACGCAAGCCGCTCGGCCAGTACTAAATCGGGTTCGATCGTTTCGATAATGTGGGGACGCTTGCAAACCGAAGCTGGATTTTCACCCGTGGCCGCCATCCGCGCGAGCAGGGCAGCGCCTATGGCCGGGCCAACTTCGCCTCCATCAAGATAGTCGAGGCGGACATTTAGGGCAGAGGCGATAATGCGGCCCCAAAAACGCGAGCGTGAACCCCCACCGATGACACACAGGCGATCAACCTGAGTACCGGCTGCGCGCAGCACGTCCAGACCATCGGCATGGGCAAAAGCAATACCTTCCAACACCGCACAGGCAAGGGCGGCTGGGGTGGTCTGATTATCGCATTCGAGCCAGCCAGCGCGAAGGTTTGGGTCGTTATGCGGGGTGCGCTCTCCGCTGAGGAATGGCAGAAATAACTCCGGGCCGCTGGCTGCACCAGCGTTTTCAGCTAGAGACATGAAGGCAGAAGCATCCGCAATGCCCAATTGTTGCGCGGCCCAGTCGATGCAGGATGCTGCAGACAAATGTACGCTCATCTGGTGCCATGTATCGGGCACCGCATGGCAGAAGGCGTGGACGGCGTTTTCCGGGTTGGGTCTGTAACTGTCGGTCGCGACAAATATGACACCCGATGTACCAAGTGATAGCAAACCATCGCCATCCGCAATGGCGCCCACGCCAATTGCACCTGCAGCATTGTCGCCGGCTCCGGCTGCAACCGCGACGCGCTCCATTCCCCAATCTCTGGCAATGTCGGGCAGCAAGTTCCCGGTTGCCGCATTGCCTTCATACAGTTCGGGCATGTGATCGCGTGAAAGGCCAGTCGCGGCGAGCATAGTGTCCGACCAATGGCGCTTCGCCACATCAAGCCACAGTGTGCCGGCGCTGTCAGACATATCGGACGCTTTGTCGCCTGTCATCATCAGGCGAACATAGTCCTTGGGCAGCAGGATCATGCAGGTTGCTTCAAATATTTCAGGTTCGTGGTCGCGCACCCATTGCAGTTTCGGAGCGGTGAATCCGGGCATGGCCAAATTGCCAGTGATGTGCCGGCTATCAGGCACTGCAGCCTCTATCGCAGCGCACTCTTCAGCGGATCGCCCATCGTTCCACAGAATGGCGGGGCGCAGCGGTTGGTCGTTAGTATCAAGCAGCGTCGCGCCGTGCATTTGGCCGCTCAACCCGATGGCTTGGATCTGTCGCCGGATCGCAGGATCTATATGCATCACGGCATCGCAGGTAGCGATCCACCAGTCGTTGGGGTTCTGTTCGGACCATCCTGGCGCCGGATTTGAAACATCGAGAGGGCTGGTTGCCTGATCTGCGACATCGCCTTCGGCCGTCAGGGCAACCACCTTGACGCCAGATGTTCCGATGTCGATCCCCAAATGCATCTGGCCGTCCCCTCAAAACCGATCAATAATGCTCAGACACTGCGTTGTCATCCTCGTTTTGACGGGGTCTGACAAGCAGGCTGCAGCTGCCGGTTGCCGCGCCACATGACCACCGGTCTGGTGTTTCTGTTCACGACCCAAGCGGGATTACAGACAATGCCCCTAAGCGCAAGATTAGGAAGAGTGGGCATACGTATGTTGTCCCGGAGTGGTATGTCAGAACCTGAATTTACCAGTCCCACTTGAAAGCTTTGCAAAGCAACAAAAAGACCCAAAATATAGCGGCTTACACACCCATTCTGGTGTTGCTCGGAAGGTAACGTTCCCCGAGACATCGCGGCGCGTGGTCCTGGCGAGCAAATGATTGCATCAAGAACAAATGGTTCTGGTGGTGCGATTGGGAAAAATCCGCACCCTCTCTTGGAAATGATTTAATATGCGTGTATATGATCAAAAAAGATCATAATAGATTGAGGGGTGCAGGGTGTTTGAGGGATTATTGCGCGCGGTTGCCCTGACCTTCGCTTGCTTTCTGACGGCAGCCTGTATGATGCAGTCTGGTCAGCAAGTTTTCCTTGATGCACAGGCAAATGCGTCAAGGCCTGTTCCGTTTTTCCTTGAAGTTGAAGGCCAAGTCCACCCCTTGGGGGTTGGCCGTGATGCTCCTCGCCTGTCCTGGCGAAGCGTGGTCGAAAGCCAGTCCGCGTATGAGATTGAAGTTGCGACCACTGCAGATCTGCTCAAGCAAAATGCTCCTGATTTGTGGTCCAGCGGCCGGATCGAAGATGGCCGGTCGGTAGAAATTCAATATCGGGGCAGGGCGTTGCAGTCGCGTCAGCAAGCTTTTTGGCGTGTGCGGATTTGGGCTCATGGAGAAGAAAGCCCGGGTGAGTGGAGCAAAATCGGCCATTGGCAGATGGCACTGCTTGATTCCTCTGACTGGCAGGCGGCTTGGGTGACCAGTCCGATCTTCCCCGCTGCAGAGGAAACAGCAGGCATGACGCGCTGGCTGAACCTGACTGCCGCAGACCCCCAGTTCAGGAATTCCGAAAGAATTGCGGACACCAAGCGGCGCCTGCGCGATGTTCGACCGGCAACCTATTTCCGCAAGGCCTTCACTGTCACCAAGCCGGTCAAGTCGGCTCGGCTTTATTCAACATCTGCCGGATATTCCGAGTTTTTCCTGAACGGTGAGAAAATCGGTGACCGGGTGCTGAACCCGGCACAAACCGATTTTGACAAGCGTATCTATTACGATGTTGATGACCTTACCGATCAGCTGCGGCAGGGCGAGCAGGTGCTAGGCGTGCATTTGGGCAACGGATTTTATGCAGAGCGCACAGCGTTCGGGTTGGACAAACTCTTCTATGGCGAGCCTGCTGCTATTGCGCAGTTGGAAATTACCTATGACGACGGTTCGATCCAGACAATTGCAACTGACGGCAGTTGGTATGCGCGCCCATCGCCAATTCTGAAGAATGGCGTTTATTCAGGCGAATATTTTGATGCGCGTGAGAGAGTGGCGTCTTGGAATGATGTCGGATTGGAAGGGTTGGGCGATTGGCGCAGGGCTGGGGTATTGACTGACAGCCCAACGCAAGCGCTGGTGCCCGCAGAGATGCCCCCGGTCCGACGAGTGACCGAAGTGAAACCCAAGGCGCTTCTCAATCCCGAACCGGGCGTCTGGACCATAGACATGGGGCAAAACTTTACCGGGCTACCGACAATCGAGATGTCCCGTCTTGGTCTGGTCGAGGGGCAAACCGTGCTGTTGCGCTATGCTGAATGGGCTGACGCTGATGGCAAGGTGGGCATGAATTCCGGCGGTGGAGCGCCGCGAACCAAGCAGGTTGATGCCTATGTTTCCGATGGCAGCGACGCAGAGCCTTGGTCTCCATCATTCACCTGGCATGGCTTTCGCTACATCGAAATCAGCGGAATTGATGGTCCCCCGCCGCTTGACGCCATCACTGCGCATCTGACCCGGACGGATATCAAGCGGATCGGACATTTTTCCTCTTCTGACCCGCTGCTCAATCGCATCCATCAAACTGCCTTGTGGTCCTTTGAAACCAATATGGTCTCGGTCCTGTCAGATTGCCCGATCCGCGAACGCAATGGCTGGACGGGCGACGCGCACGCCGTCATCCAGATGGCAAGCTACAATTTCGACATGGGTCCGTTTCTCGACAAATTTCTCGGGGATTTCAGAACGACCGATTTCATCTCGCCGGCCATTGTTCCTGGACGACGGACCCATTCGGGCAAAGTGGATTGGGCAGCAGCAGAGGTGTTTCTCACCTGGGAACATTATTTGCATACCGGCGATGCGTCCGTGATCGAACGGCAGTATGACAGCCTTCTGGATTACGTTGCCTATGTCGAAAATGCGATGGATGACGACCGTGTCACCGATCCGTTTCACTATTATGGTGATTGGTGCGATGCCTTGCCTGAACTCGGCATGGAGCGCCCACTTGGTCGGTGCGCATCGTTCAGCACTCCAGGTGATCTGACGGCAACAGCATTGATGGCTCGGGTTTTCAAGCAGATGTCGGACATGGCCAAGCTACTTGGTCATAGCAAGGACGCTGCGGTCTTTGAGCAGCGCTTTGTCGATGTTAGCGCCGCCTTCAATCGCGCTTATTATCAGGACGAACGCACAGGCTATGGCAGCCAGACAGCCAATGCGATGGCATTGCAATTTGGCATTGCACCCATCGATCAACGAAACGCCATCGCAGCAGCTATGGCCGCTGATGTCCGCGACAAGTGGGACGGACACGCATCCGTGGGAGCCCTCGGACAAACGTGGCTTTATCCCGCGCTGTCCGATGCCGGTTACGACGATACCGCATTTGGAATATTCAAGGCGGATGGGCCTCCGGGATATTCCTATCTGTTCGATACGTTGGATGGCACAACCTTGTGGGAGAATATCACCGGATATGTTCCAGATGGAAAACAGCCGGGACGGTCACTGAACCACCCGTTCAAGGGAGGGTATGACGCCTGGTTCTACAGCGGGCTCGGGGGAATCAACCCTGATCCGCAAGCACCCGGATACAAGCGGTTTTTCCTCAATCCGAAATTCCCGACAGACCTTGATCAGGTGCAGGTGTCGCTGGAAACCGGCTACGGTATCATCCGCAGTGCTTGGAAGCGTGAGGGAGGAGAAATTATCTGGGATGTAGAAGTCCCGCCAAACACTTCCGCTATCGATATCAGCCAAGGTGGGTCGCTTGTCATCGGGCCGGGCACGCATCAGTTCCGCCTCGACGGCTCGCGCCAGCCCGAAGACAAGGTAAACTGAGTGACACATTTCCCCGCAAAAATGCTCGTAATGCTCGGCCTTTTTGCTGCGCTCATCGGCTGCGCATTGGCGCCTGAAAAGACAACCGAGGTCGAGCTAAGCCAGCAGCAAACTCCCCCAAACATTGTATGGATCATCTCCGATGATCAGGCCTATTCCGATTTCGGATTTATGGGGCATGACCTAGTTCGGACCCCTCATCTAGACAAGCTTGCCTCTGAGTCTGCATTGTTTCCCAACGGCTATGTGCCTTCCAGCCTGTGCCGTGCATCACTGGCGACGCTGATAACCGGTAAATACGCTTTTGATCATGGTATCTGTTTCAACGATCCGCCCGACGGTATCCCGCATTCGGAAACCTTCCGCTTTCTTCAAGCGCAAAAACCCATGCCAATGGAACTGCAAGCAGCCGGTTATCGCAGTATGCAGACCGGCAAGTTCTGGGAGGGTGTCTACACCAATGGTGGCTTTACAGATGGGATGACCATGGGCACTCGCCATGGTGATGCGGGTCTGCGGATCGGACGCAAGACCATGGAGCCGATCGATGCATTCCTGAGCGATGTAGGCGATGACCCGTTTTTCATCTGGTTTGCTCCCTATCTGCCCCACGCTCCGTTCGATGCCGTGGAAGCCTATAAAGAGCCATTTCGCGGCAAGGGGCTGGGGCGTCGCGAGATTGGCTATTATGCCAATATCTCGTGGCTCGACGATACGGTCGGCCAGCTGATGGATTTGCTCGAGAAGAACGGACAGGAGGACAATACGGTCATCATGTTTGTGGTCGATAATGGCTGGCTCCCCAATCGGGATGGAGAAAGCTTCCGCGATCTACAGGGTCGCAATCTACGGTTTGATGCGCGCTCAAAGCAGTCACCCTACGAGGGCGGAGTACGCACGCCGATCTTTGTCCGTTGGCCGGGCCGGATCAAGCCGGGGCGGCATGATGATCTGGTAAGTTCGATTGACTTTTTCCCGACCACGATGGCGCTGGCAGGCTTGCCTGCCGCTGAAGGTTTGCCCGGCCGCAATCTTCGACCGTTTCTTGAGCACCGCGCAAGCCTGCCGCCGCGCACTGTATTTGGCGAGATCTATTATCATACGTCTCTCGAATTGGATAATCCTACGGTCAACATGACCCATCGCTGGGCCAGACGGGATGACTGGAAATTGATCCTCAACGATCATGACCAAGGGCGGCCAGAACTGTATAATCTGGCATTGGACCCGGACGAAAAACGGGACCTTGCTGCCGACCCTGATCACGCGGACAAGCTTACATCACTGCGCGATGAAATTCAGGCATGGTGGCCAAACTGAAACGGCCAGCGCGATGCCAAACGGCCCACAAAAGGAAGCGAAAGAAATGAAAATTGATCGTCGTACAACTCTTGCCGGGATCGGTGGTCTAGGCTTTGCGGCTATGGGTGGGTTCGGCAATGTCGCGCATGCCCGTACAAGTGACGACTATCGCAACACTTCGCTGTCGCCTGCACGCCGGGCCAAGGCATTGGTCGCGCTGATGACGCTGGATGAAGTCGGCGCCCAATTGAACTGCCCGCGCGCGGCTGATGTCATGGCCGATGCGAAGGCTTTCGAGGCTGACTTTCCCTATTTCAAGTATGGCATTGGCGGGGTGTATTCTGCCAGTCTTGAAGCAGGCCCGGCAGACAATGCCCGTGCCGTAATCGAGCTTCAACGCGAGGTTGTCAGCCGCAGCCGTTTTGGCATCCCGGCCTTTATCTTCGAGGAATGCCTGGCCGGAATGCTGGCGGATGGGGCCACCCAATATCCGCAAGCGCTGGCGATGGCCTGCGCCTTCAATCCGGCATTGGTCGAGCAGGTTTTCGCCGCAACTGCCAAAGAAGCGCGCTCGCGTGGTGCACAGGCCTGTTTCTCTCCCAATATCGACATTTGCAGCGATCCGCGCTGGGGGCGAGCTGAGGAGACCTGGGGCGAGGACCCCTATTTGGTAACGGTTTCGGCGCGCGCTATCGTGACCGGATTGCAGGGAGCGCCGGCAGAATATCTCCCCTCAGACCGCATGGCCACCAGCGTCAAACATTTTGCCGGATACGGGCAGGGCATCGGAGGTCGCAACTTTGCCCCATCGCATATCGGGCCGGTCGAAATGCAGAATGTAGTTTTGCCCCCGTTCCGCGCAGCGATCACCGAGTCAGGATCGGTTGGTTTGATGGCATCACACGGCGAAATCGATGGAGTGCCTGCGCATGCCGACACGGCCCTGCTGTCGGACCTGTTGCGCGACGATTGGGGCTTTGATGGTTATGTCGTTTCCGATTGGGATGATATCCGCCGGATTCACAGCCTGCACGGCGTTGCCAGGGATGAGGCCGAAGCTGCAATTATGGGGCTGAAGGCTGGTGTGGATCTGGAACTTGCCAATGATGGTGTCTATCTGATGCTGCCCCAGCTGGTGCGCGACGGGAAGCTTGAGGAAAGTTACGTTCGCCGGGCTGCCGAACGTGTTCTGGCTGCGAAATTCAAATGCGGATTGTTCGACTTGCCATGGGCCGACCCGGCAAAAGCCGCCAAGCTGGCGCGCAGTGCAGACCATCGCGCATTGGCCCGCAAGGCGGCAGAGGAATCTGTTGTTCTGCTCAAGAACGAGGGCGACCTGCTCCCGCTCAAAAAGGTGGCCACAAAGAAAGTTCTCGTGGTTGGTCCCAATGCGGCATCCGTGCACTTGGGCGGTTATTCGCCCAAGCCGTTTATCGGGGTCAGCATGCTTGAAGGGATCAAGGCATATGGCCAGCGCGCAGGATTTGAAACCGTCTATGCGCCGGGTTGCCGCATCACCGCAGGCGATGAAGGCCAGAACGAAATCGAGACCGATGTTGCGGACGAAACCGTCAGTGCGGATCCCGCGCTCAATCGCAAACTTATTGCAGAGGCAGTCGCGGCGGCAGAAGACGTTGACACTATCGTCATGTGCCTGGGCGGAAATGAAGCAACCGCGCGTGAGGCCTATTTTGCAGGCGATTCTCGCGGAGACCGCGACGACCTTGAACTGATTGGCGAGCAGAACGAACTGGCCGAAGCCTTGCTGGCGCTTGGCAAGAAAACAGTCACTGTCCTGATCCACGGCCGTCCGCTTTCACCACAAATTCTGGTCGAAAAATGCCCGGCTATACTGGATGCCTTCTACCCGGGAGAAGAGGGCGGACATGCCATCGCCAACATCCTGTTCGGCGATGTTAATCCAAGCGGGAAACTGCCGGTTACGCTGGTGCGCAATGTCGGCCAATTGCCGGGTTTCTATTACCAGAAGCCAACTGGAAAATTCAGAAATTACGTCTTTTCGGATTCAACCCCGCTGTACCCTTTCGGCCATGGATTGAGTTACACCCGGTTCACATGTGGCGCACCCAAGCCAGCGGTATCGTCTGTGGCCGTGGGCGATGTACTCAATGTTTCAATCGAGGTGGAAAATGTCGGCAAACGAGCCGGGCAGGAGGTGGTCCAGCTTTATGTCCGTGACGAGATTGCCAGCCTGACAAGGCCGGTAAAGCTGTTGCGTGCGTTTGAGAAGGTCATGCTTGCTCCCGGCGAACGCAAGACTGTCCAGTTCACGCTGGGCGCTCAAGACTTCGGCTTTTGGGACGCTGATGGTCAGCTCGTTCTGGAGCCGGGCCGGTTCACTTTGATGGCCGGGTCGGACAGCGAACAACTCAAATCGGCATCAATCGATCTGGTCTGAATTCAGCGCTCATTTGGGGTAGGGGGTCACTAAGATGCGTGCGACACGTTTGGCGTTTCTTGTTTCAGTTTGTCTTCCGCTTTCGGGATGCGGGGGTGGCGACGGTGGCAGTGCAACGCCTCCTTCTGTCGGCGCAGGCGCGCCGGCACCGACCCCCACTCCAACACCGACGCCATCACCCACGCCAACCAGCACCTTTGCGGCAACAGGCGGAGAATGCGATGGCACGGCCGGTTGGCAGGCGATCGCCAATGACGGATTAGATGACACGGCTGCCATTTCAAATTCGCTGCAACAGGCAGCGAACAAGGGTGACACACTGACGATCCCGGCGGGAACGTACAATATTGATGACCCGGATGGGGTCAGTGTGGTCATTCAGAATCAGGATTTTTCGATTATCGCAACCGGTGCTGTTTTCATTGCAGGTCCCGAGGTGAATTCCGACCTGATCGATTTCGATGCGACTGGCGCAAGCTTTTCTGGAGACTGCGGCGGCAGCGCTTTGGTGGATTTCAGCTGGACTGATGGCGAGTTGGACATAAGCCGCTCGCGGTTATCAGGCACCATTCCGCAAGGCGGGTCGGTTGGTGCCACAACGGTGGGCAGCCCAGTGGCAGCTACGACTGATGGTCTTTCGGTGCGCGGTGCCACCGGGGGAAGCAATCCCCGAGCAAAGGTTGATGCTGTGACCATTCGCGGACTGACAGTCGTCGGCGCCCCTATCAGCGATGCCAATCGGACGGCATATTTTGCTGATCCTGATACAGCTGCAGCAATAGACAGCGAAAGTGACAGCTGGCGCAATGCGGGCGGGGACAGCGGCGTTTTTGTGATGGGCGCTCAATCAGCCCTGATCGAGAACTCAGCCTTTTTCGGAATCCGCGATGCGAGCATTTACATGTCTGCTGCACCCTATGACGGGTCGCTAGGTGGCAATTATGTGATGCGCGGCAATCGGTTCTATGGAGGCTTTGACGGTATTTCGTCAAAGCGAGGAGCGCTCAACATCACAATGGAGGACAATGTTTTTGTCAACATCGTCCGTGCGATGTCCCTGGAATCGCTGAGCCAACCGCTTCGTGACACGAATAGCCAGACCGCCGAGCGCATCGTCCGCCCGGTCGTCATGTCGAAAAATGTCTTCAATGGCGTTCAGCGCGCAATTCAGGTTGAATCAGCCAGCGACGTGACTGTGTCAGGCAATCTGATCCGTAATCTCGGCGCCCGCGTCGCGCAACGCAATGATCCGGTCAGATACAGCCGTTATGAAGGTATTGTGCTGGAAGGCGTGACCGGCGCAACGATCGCAGACAACCAGATCATGGGTGTCGAAGGCGCGCGCAGCTCGGCCTCGACAACGGTGGGCATCACCATCGGAACGCATGCGGGTATTGTCGGGCCGCTTTTCAGTTCCAGTGTCGACATTGCATCCAGCAATGTGCTGACCAATCTCGACAGCGATATTGAATGATACCCTGACGCCCTGCTCATGGCAGAGTATGCGTTGCGGGATCGTTTCGTTGAGATCTGGCTAGGCCACAAAAAAGGGGGCGCCGCTTGGACGCCCCCTCTCCTTGTTTTCGTCAAGTGACTAGAACTTGAAGCTGACCCCACCAACGATCCGACGGTCGGCAAAATCCTGCTGGCAGAGCAAGCTGCCTTCGGTGATGCAGAATTCATTGTTGCGCTCACGCAGGAGGTTGATGCCATCCACGCCCACCGTGATTTGATCGGTAAGCTCATAGCTGATGCTTGCATTCAGCTGACCACGATCGTCAACGATGCGCGGCAGACCGAACCGGCGGGTATCGGTGCTGCGGAATGACGAACGCCAGCTGTAACGGGCACGGAAATTCAAACCATACTTGTCGTAGAACAGCGTTGCGTTGAATGCATACCGCGACAGGTTTGGCAGAGTTACCAATTGCTGCACAACATCATCATCGAGAGTGGATGTGGACTGATCCGTGTCGGTCCGTCCCAGCAGCAGGTTGAGCGCGTTGCCACCTCCGCTTCCGTTAAAGAAGTTGCTGACGTTACCCCCATCCTCTTGATAGGTGAAGTTACCGATGAAGCCAAAGCCCGAGGCAAAGCCAAGAGAGTCTTCAAAGTCGGACAAATCGTACTGGAACGCGACTTCAACGCCGGTCTGAGTCGCAACGCCATCCGAGTTGATTGTCGTCGCTATAGGTACGCAGATACCAATACCCTGAATAGGCGAGAACACGTTGCGGTCCGCAAACGGATTGAAAATACCGCCACCCTCGCAAGGCGGAGTGATATCACGCTCAATGCCGTTCGGACCGTTCACTTCAACCGGGAATTCAGTGTTCTGAGCGAACAGATTAGTCCGGCGTTTGTGGAAGACGCCAAGGCTGAAAAAGCCAGTGTCGGAGAAGTAATATTCGCCCGCAAGATCGAAAGACCAGACAGTTTCCGGTTCAAGATTGGGGTTCCCAACAGAGACAGCCGTCGAAGCATTGCCGCCGAACGCAACCGAGGTGGAAAGATTGTCAAAGTTCGGACGTCGCAGATCGCGCGAGATGCCTGCACGGACCAGCAGATCAACTGCAGGTTCTGCCACAAGGCTGAATCGGGGCAACCAGAAATTGTAACTGGAAGACTGCCGGATCACTCCATCGACGGCGCCATTGACGACATTGTTACCGACCGAGTCGATGTCGGTTGAGACCCAGCGGACGCCAATGTTGCCGCGGATTGGCATGCCAGCAAAATCGGTATCATAATTGCCCTGGAAGTACGCCGCCAGCGTGCTCTCCTCGATATCGAAGAATGCAGTGAGCGTCTCTGTGGGTTCGCTAATCAATGGCAAGCTGACCCCGTTGGCACTGTTTTGCGCTTCGATAGCCGCGTTGACGGCAGCCAGCACTCCATCAGGATTATCAGCCGATGCCCTAGGATCGATTTGCAAAAAGTCCGGGATGAACAGTGTGCGCTCACCACCTGCTGAATCAAAGTTGTCTATCCCTGGGACCACGAACTGGCTCAATTGATCCAGAGTTGGGCGGAAGAAAAACGGAGAGGCAGTTGAGGTGAAATTGTTGCGCAAGCTGCTGTCGATGTTTTCGGCACTGGCGACGCTGTAGCGCCAACCAGCATCGATCGACGAGAAGAACGGCAAGGCACCTTCTGAATCGAAGCTCAGATCGAGCCGGTATGCCATCTCGCTGTTATCATTGCTGTTCGCACCGCGGTTGACCTGGCGAATGCGATAGTTTGCCGGGTTGAGCAATTGTTCCGCCGTCGGCGTTTCTGCCAGTCCTTGCGCAATGCCAAACTGCAGAACGCCAGTGCTGACATCAAACACTGCGGGAACGCCATTATCGCTACTCTGACCTAGCGATGGCTGCGGGCCATTGGGGTTGATGAAGTCGGTCTGAAAGCCGAGGCTAGGGAAGTCAGACTTCGACGTAGATCGTGCGATCTCTGCATTTACAGTGAAGCGATCCTTCTCCCATTCCAGACCACCAGCGATAACTGTGCTGTCCGTTTGGCGAGAGCCTGTCGTTGTCGACGTGCGCAAGTTTGGATCGATCGTGCCGTTTGCTGTTACACCGACACCCAGGACACCCGAGGTAACGGCTTGAACCTCACCAAGAACGAGCGGCCCATTAGGTCCTTGAACCGTGCCAAAGTCTACCGTTTCGAACGAGGTGTTGTTGGTGTTGTTGACCACAGCGCTTGAGGTGGTTCCCGAGAAGAATGCACGAGACCCTTGTTCTACGCGTTCCTGATCATTGATCGTAGCATCGACGTAGATGCGAGTGTTGTCCGACGGCTTCCACTCAAGCGAACCTGTCCAGTTGATTGTCGTATATTCCTGGTTGCTGACGTCCTGATCGAGGAATTGAACACGCAGGAAAGGAAATGCTTCAGAGCTTGCCGAGGCGCCGGGGAGCACGGTGCGGTCCCGGTCAACGCGAGCAAAAAATTCCGATACATCCAGCTCAGCATAGCTGGCGCTCATGACGATCCCGAATTCGCCAGCGCCTGTATCCCAGCGATTCCCGATCGTCGCCGAGACGCGCGGTGTAACCGTGCCCAGAAGACTGCTGTATTCGCCTTGCGCACGAACTGCCAATAGCGGCTCGTTAATGTCAAGCGGGCGCAGAGTGCGCAGGTTGACGGTACCGCCGACCGATCCTTCGATGGTCTTGGCGTCTGGCACCTTGACCACTTCTACCGCTGCAATCAACGCGGCAGGCAAATCTTCAAAGCTGATGCCTGAACGGCCAGTTCCGGAGCCAACCGTAGATACGCCGTTGATTTCAACGCGATTTGCGCTGGTCCCGCGGATCTGAACGCCAGTACCAACACCTGCATCGCGAGTAATCTGCACGCCGGTTACATTTTCGAGAACTTCAGCCAGGTTTTGGTCGGGAAGCTTGCCGATATCCTCTGCCTGGATGACCTCGATGATGTTGTCTGTCGTGCGCTTTTCGTCGAGTGCGCTGGCAAGTGATTGCCGAATACCGCTGACGATAATCTCGTTGCTGGCACCGGTGTCATTTTCAGTCGAATTGGTTTGCGGGGCGCTCTGATTGTCTTGCGCAAGCGCGCCAGCAGAGCTCAACATCATTGCTGACACGACAGCTGGTGACACCGCCGTGCGCAAAATCGATTTTACAGAATTTCGCATTTTCCTCTCCCTTTACGGCAGGCTTGTGCGCCCACCCATTCATTTATTGCAGTCAAAAACCTTTACTTATGCAATCTCCGCTACCCTTCTGGCATAACGATCATTGCACCGCCGAAGATGTTACCCAGAACGGATATAAGGTCCGCTTGGAAAGCAACTCCTTCCGGATTTGTCATCGTGCCAGCCACCCGCCGTCGACGGCCAGAATATGACCTTGGACGTAATCGGCCGCCCTGCTGGCCAGAAATACAGCCGCCCCGCCGATGTCCGCAGGATCGCCCCAGCGCCCTTCCGGGATGCGTTCCATAATTTGACGATTGCGCGTTTCGTCCGCTTGCAGTGCAGCGGTGTTGTTGGTGGCTATGTAACCTGGCGCGATGGCATTGACATTGATGCCCTTGGGTGCCCATTCGTTGGCCAAGAGCTTGGTCAATCCGCCCACACCACTTTTTGAAGCGGTGTAGCTTGGCACTCGAATGCCGCCCTGAAAAGTCAGCATGGAGGCGATGTTAACGATTTTTCCCCGCGCGCCATCCTGACTGGACCATTTGACCATATGGCGCCCAACAGCTTGGCTCAGGAAGAACAGCGTCTTCATATTCGTATCGACGACAGCGTCCCAATCATCTTCGGAAAAATCAAGCGCATCCTCGCGCCGGATGATGCCGGCATTGTTGACCAGAATGTCAACCCGGCCAAGGTCGCTGACTGCTTGATCCACCACGTCCCCCACAGGGGCAATGGAAGAAAGGTCAGCGCTGATCAATGTGGCTTTACGACCTTCCGCCCGGACCAGTGACTGCGTCTCTTCCGCCGCACTGCGCCCGACCAGAGCAATATCCGCGCCGGCCTTGGCCAATGCAACTGCTATCCCCTGACCGATGCCGGTATTGGCCCCGGTGACGATTGCCTTTCGCCCATCGAGATCGAACATGCTGCTCATTTCAGCTGACACAGATCAAGAACATTCATGTCGGTGTAGTCGAGATTCTCGCCACCCATGGCCCAGATGAAGGCATAGCTCTTGGTACCTGAACCCATATGAATTGACCAAGGCGGGCTCATCACGGCCTGCTCTTTTTCCATGACGATGTGGCGGACTTTGTCCGGCTCGCCCATGTAGTGGAACACGCGTGAATCATCGTCGAAGCCGAAATAGAAATACACTTCGCTGCGGCGGTCATGCAGATGCGGAGGCATGGTGTTCCAGACACTGCCATCTTCAAGCAGGGTAAGGCCGAGAAGCAGTTGCGAGCTTTCGCAAACACCCGGGATCACCAGCTGATAAATCGTCCGTTTGTTGGAAGTTTCCAACGAGCCAAGCTTGAGCGGATTGGCCTCGGCAACGGAAATCTTCTTCAGTTCGCAAGCCTTATGGGCGGGTAAGCTGACTAGATAATAGCGCGCCTGATCGCCAGCAAAGGTAACATCACCGGAACCCATCGGGATATACAGGCAATCATGCTGGTCAAGCGTCGTTTCCACGCCATCGACGGTGATCGTACCTGAGCCGCTGCCAACATTAACGGCTGCCATTTCCCGGCGCTCGAGGAAGGGCTTGCCAGCTGCGCTTTCAGGTTCGCTCTGAACGGGCAGGGCGACGGATTTGCCGGCTGGAACACAGCCGCCCAGCACAAAGCGTTCGTAATGGGCATAAACAAGGCGCACTTCACCATCTGCAAAAAGCTCGGGTACGCGATAGAGCTCTTCAAGCTTATCGTTGGAAATGCCCTCCATCATATCGGGATGGGTTGCATGATAGACCTGCCTGAACATTCAAAATTCCCTCTGCATTTTCCGAAGCTCGGATTGGCTCTTTGTTGTACTCTTGGTAACCGGTGTCATCTATGCTTGCAATGTCTCACTCGAGAGTTTTAACAAGCCAGTTGCCAAGTGTTATTTTTTGGTCACAAGAGTGGGGCCAGCTGGCACCAGTTCCAGTTGGATTTTGCCCAGTGCCCCAAATGTAATCTCGCTGCGCGCGCCCACTTCAGCCTCGTGCACTCCAGTAATCGCTCCCGATGAAATCAAAGTGCCCGCAGGTAAGTCGATGCCGCGTTGCTTTGCGTTCTCAAGACAGAAATCCCGGGCTGAAAGTGCACTTTCAAAGGGGTCATCAAGAACCTTGGTTCCAATCAGTTCTCCGTCGATCCAGGTCGCAACTTCGATGGGTTGGCGATACTCTGCCCAATCGATCAATTCCTTGCCAAGAAGGACGCCATTGTTGTTTCCGAAATCGCAGACAACTGCGAGGGGGCCGTAGTCATTAATGGCTGGTACAGGGCTGCTTGCAATCTCAGCACCGATGAAAACGCGGTCATCTGAGCGATTATCTGCCAAAAGGAAGACCAGTTCTGGTTCGATGGCGGCAAAACCATTTTCGAACACCGGCATCATTGTCCGGCCTTCGCTTTGCTCGACTACCACCGACCTGCTGAATATTGGCCCGGCCAACCATTGCTGGCCAAGCTGGCTGCGCCATTGCGGTGGAATCCCGCCAACTTTCCAACCTTGGACTGTGTCTGGCCACTGTGCGATCGAATGTGACTGGAGCCGGTAAGCTGAAACGAGGTCGTTGGGCAGTGTTCCAGGGAAACCGGGCAGGGCTCGAGCCTCCAGCCGCGCCGCCACCAGAGACGCAGATATCTCAAGCCCATCGTTACTCAGGCCTGTTGCCATGCCACTTTTGGCAGTCATCAATTCGCGTGGCGAATTCAAAGCTCGACCTGTCGTGTAAAGTTAACAACCCAGTTCATGCTCGCACTCTCCCCCATTGAGCAATTTGTCAGTCAGTGCTGGCAAGCACTGCTTGCATCGGCCTAGTGTGTGAACATTATTGACACCGGTATCATCTAAGGTCAATACCCACTGAGTTAGTTCCATTTCGGGAGAGAGTGATGACTAGCCTGACACGTGTGTTTTCGTTTTTTCCGAAAGGCTTGTTGCCTGTAGTTGTGTTATCGGGAGCGGTCGCGCTGCCGGCTCATGCGGAAGATTTGCCCGCCATCCTCGCCGATCAATCAGTGGTGGCACAAAACCCGTTGCCGGACTTTTCTTACGCTGGTTACGGGTTCGGAACCGCTGAAATTCCGGACGTCGAAAACACGTTGGATGTGGCCGACTTCGGAGCGGTGCCCGATGATGGAAAGGACGATAGCAAGGCGCTACTGGCAGCGCTGAAGGCTGCGCATGAGGGCGCCGGTCCAGTGCGCGTGCAGTTTCACGCAGGCCGCTATCTGCTCAGCGAAATCCTCTGGATTGAGCGGAGCGGTATAGTTTTGTCCGGGATGGGCATGGGAGAGGGGGGCACCGAGCTTTACATGCCGCGCCCCCTGAACCAGATTGATGACGGAGGCGCGCTCGACGAAATCCGCATCTATCTTGAAGAAAACAACAAATATGAACGCATTCCAGACGCTAATCTGGAGGTGCTTTTCTCGCCATATAGCTGGAGCGCGGGTTTCATATGGGCGCGCGTGCCCAATGGTCGCCATGCAACATACCTCGAGCGGTATGACAGACCGATCGAGACCGTGACCAAGATTGCCTCAGGCACGCAATTTTCACGCGAGTTGATCGTCGATGATACTAGCGCGTTGACCGTTGGCGACGTTCTGCAGATCAATTGGCACAATCGCGCAGGCCCCGATGGACCGCTGGTCAAATCGCTCTACGGCGATACCAAGGAAAAAATCGGCAGCCGACATTGGGAATTGCCCGACCGCCCTCTGGTTCGTCAGGCGACTAGGATCGAAGCGATCAGCGGCGGCAAGGTAACCATCGCGGACCCGTTGCTGCATTCAATCGATCAGGACTTGCCCGCATATTTTTCTTCTTGGGAGCATCTGTCTGATGTTGGGCTACAGGATTTGGCGCTCGTTTTTCCCGAGAACCCCGATTTTGGACACCACAACGAGAGCGGCTTCAACGGCGTCTATTTCACGGGTGTTCACAATGGTTGGATCCAAAATGTCAGGATTGCCAATAGCGATAGCGGGATTCTGACCGATGATCTTGCGAATGTGACGATCCGCAATATTGTGACCGAAGGCGATCACACGGCACATTACAGTGTGCATGTCGGTAATGTGCATAATGTGCTGGTCGAAGATCTTACTGTTTTCAATCCGACGGTCCACGCGCTCAGTTTCAACACACAATCGACAAAGTCGGTTTACAAGGATGCGGTCGTCTGGACGACTCCGACGCTTGATCAACATGCAGGCGCCAATCACCAGAATTTGTATGATAACGTGACTGTCCACGTAACGCCTGATCGAAAAGCATCCGACGGCACGCCAATGTATGATCTCTACAAGGCCGGAGGGGCGGGCTACTGGCTGCCTGGCCATGGACGATACAATACCGCCTGGAACGTGAATGTCGTGGTGGCGAGTGGGGTGGAGCCAGGCGGCGAGATTGTGATCCTGGCCGGTTCTGAAGGGCCTGATGCACGCATTGTCGGGATGCATGGTAATCGCACGATACGCCTCGACCACACGCCGGAACCTTATGTAGAAAATTTCAATCAGGCCGTCGAGAACGTTCCGTCATTGTATGCCTATCAACTTAGTCAGCGTCGATAATCCCACCTGCGCGTAAAGCATTGATAAAATTTGTGATAAACGAGCCTTTCTTACAAGTGCGTTGTCAAAACTGCGCAAAATTGATCAGTTCCGACTTGATACTGAATTCAACAGCATGCAGGGAGGCTTTGGGAAAGTTCAGCGGCATTACTCGCGGCGAACTTAATCAGGGGATTTTCGCATGCATGCAGCCGAACGCGAAGACATCATTCTTGATGCGTTAAGGAAAAAGGGCTTTACCACGTATCGACACCTTGAGGCGAATGTTGACGCTTCTCCCGCAACCATCAGGCGCGATCTGGCCCGGTTGGAAAAGCTCGGCAAAATCGTACGCATGCACGGCGGAGCAAAGGCCGTTGAAAGCGACCAAGCCGCTGCAGGAACTCCGGCCAGTCTGGCGGGTACACCCTTTGAAAAGTCGCTCAAGGAAAACATTTCAGCAAAACTTGCGATCGGCCGGGAGGCTGCGAAACTTTGCCAGCCTGGTGAAGGGGTCATAATAGACGGCGGAACGACAACCTATCAGATGTGCGAGCACCTAACCGAGCTCAATTTGCAGGTCCTGACCAATTCGCTCCACATCGTGAACGCGCTTCTCGGGCAGGACGGAACGCAGCTGCTTGTGCCGTCAGGCCCTATCTTCAGGGAACAAAATATCATTCTGGCACCCGCCGGTGAAACCAGCATGCCGAACTTCCATGCCAGCAAGCTTTTCCTCGGCGCGGCTGCAGTCAGCCCGCGCGGCATGTTTCAGGCGGACGCCTTGCTTGTTGCTAGTCAGCGCAGGTTCCTTGACCGGACGGACGAAGTCATCCTTGTCGTCGACAGCAGCAAGCTTCAGGCATCTTCCGGAGCCATCGTGTGCGAGTTGAACCGAATTGACCGCATGATCACCGATGATGCAGCTGATCATCAATTGATTGACCAGCTGCGCGATGCAGGCCTCGAACAGATCGATATCGTCGAAAGGGCAAACTAGCCTGGCTTAATCGACCAGAATTTCGCTGGTGATCTGGTCGATTGAGGTCGCCCCGGTCAGTGACATAGCCACTTTCATTTCTGCTTCAATCAGTTGCAGCATATGCGAAATGCCTGCCTCGCCACGAGCGCCCAATGCATAGGCCCACGCTCGGCCTAGCAACACGCCCTTAGCACCCAGCGCCAACATCCGCACAACGTCCAGCCCGGACCGTATGCCTCCGTCGGCCATTACGGTCAGACGGTCTCCGGCAACTTCGGCAATTCGCGGCAGGGCTTGCGCAGTGGAAAGAACCCCATCGAGCTGACGTCCGCCGTGGTTCGAGACGACAAGGCCGTCAGCCCCAAGGTCAGCCGCGCGCACGGCATCGTCGGGATCAAGAACCCCCTTGATGATCAGCGGTCCTTTCCATTCGCTGCGGATGAAGTCGAGATCGTCCCAGGTCACTGAAGGATCAAAATTGCTGCGCATCCATGCGAAGAAATCCTCAATCCCGGAATTGTCCCCCAGCACTGGTGCGACATTCCCGAGGCTGTGGGGCCGGCCATTGATCCCAACATCCCATGCCCAATGGGGTCGCATCGCGCCCTGCCATGTCCGACGCATGGCTCCTGCCAAACCAGGTGCTCCGGCAAGGCCGGAGTGATAATCCCGGTATCTGCTACCGGGCACTGGCATGTCTACTGTGAACACCAGCGCAGTGCAGCGCACCGCAACCGCACGCGCCATGAGTTCTCGCATGAAACCGCGATCACGGATCATATAGAGCTGAAACCAGAATGGTGCGCAGCTTGCAGCGGCAACCTCTTCGAGATCGCAAGCGGATACGGTCGAAAGAGTGAAGGGAATGCCAGCCTTGTTGGCTGCACGCACCGCCTGACACTCGCCGCGCCGCGCGTTCATCCCGGCAAGCCCGATCGGGGCAAGTGCAACGGGCAGTGCCAATTCCTGATCAAGCAATTGTGTGGAGAGGTCGATTTGAGAGACGTCGCGCAGCACTCTTTGGCGTAAGGCAACATCTTTCAGATCGGCAACATTGCGTTCAAGCGTCACCTCCGCATAAGAACCTCCGTCGATATATTCGAACAGAAAGTGCGGGAGCCGGCGGCGCGCGAGTTCGCGGTAATCAATGGCGCTTGCAGCGATCATGCGCTGACCATCTGCGCTTGGTGCCATTCGCTGCGATAGGCATCCAGATCAACGTCCAGTTTTTCGATCTGGGTAAGACCACCCTTGGGCCGGATGGTCGGATCTATCAGCCTCAACGCACCGAAACTGACATCATTATGGGCGTTGGCGACATAGACCTTTGATTCTGGCCGGAGGCTAGCGAGCGCTCTTACAAACACTTCCGCTTCAGCGAAGCGGCCTTCGACCAAAAGGCAGTCATGAGAGCCAATCAGATCAAGCGAGGTGTCTGCTACCAATGCTGCGTACAGACATGCCCCGGCCCGTCGTTCAAACCAATCTTCCGGTCGATTGAGCCACCCTCCTTGACCCTTTGGGAAGGGGCCATTGCCAGGAGCTAGCGTTGGCAGCACCATGGCGGACTGTGAGAGGACGTTTGGGACTGCGGAGAGCAAGCGTGGCTGATCAGGTTTGATATCAACTTGTCTGGTGTCGATCTGGATCAGGGTTTCGATTTCCCGCCCGCCCATGAACCGTGCGGAGGGAACAGGATTGCCAAAGGCGTCTACATTCACAAGGCAATCGCGCGACTCGGGCAATTGACGCATATCAATGGCGCTTGCGGCCAGACGCATGGCAATGAACCAGGTCCCTGTAGAAAGGATGGTTGCCTCGCGACCTTCAATCTCGTGAAAACCACGCGCTGCATTCAGTGCTGCGTTGGAATCGTGCAGCCCCGCAAGGATTTTCGCGCTTGCGGGGAGCCCTGTCTTGGCGGCGAGATCACCGCGCAACGTTCCGATGACATCGTCTGCGTTGGCCAAGGGGCCAAACCGCTCCGCCCAGCCTCGTTCAAGAGCAAGCTGTGAGAATGTGCCATCGGCAGGTGCCCACAAATCAGAATGGCAACCCATGCTTGTTGCCTCGGTGCGGGGCTCGCCTGAGAGGAACCATGCCCAATATTGCGCCCATGGCACCAGAGTTGATTTTTCGACCAGGTCCGGGTGCGATTGCTCAAGCCAATACAATTGCGCACCAAAATTGAGCCCTGCAGGAAGCTTGGGTGAACCCGTTTCTGCAAAGGGTGTTCTGATTGCGTCGTATTGTGCGCGCAATTTTTGGGGCAGTTCCTGCTCGTAGTCGATCGGTGCAATCGCCAAATCATCGTTGCAGATTGCCGCGATGCCCGCACCATGGGCAACCGGAACAATATATTCCACGGGATGACCGGCAAAGCTTGCCAGGGCGGAAGTTAGCCAGCTGGCGATCCCTTCCGCATCAAGCCTGCGAATGCCATCAATCGTGACAATTTCATTCGGGCGCGTCTCGCGCGCAACCATTTCGCCGGTGCGAGACCACAGGCTCACTTTTGCAAGCGTTTTGCCGATATCTACAACAATTGCGAAACCGTCTTTCAAAATCCACTCCCATGGGCCATTATGAACTTTATTGATTGCGGATTAGCGAAATTGATTGATCTTGAAAAGTCCAAATGGTAGCGAGTCTCTTATGAACATGCACGCATCTCTGGCCGAAGCGGCCATTCCTTTTGCCATCCCGGTTAACCGCTGGGACGAGCAAGTGGCCTCCACCAAATCGGAAGCGGAACTGCTTCTTTACCGCTCGAATTTACTCGGTGCGGATCTGACGGTGACAAATTTTGGTGGCGGCAATACGTCGGCCAAAGTGATGGAGAGTGATCCGCTCACCGGCGGCGAGACCGAGGTTCTGTGGGTTAAGGGATCAGGTGGCGACATTGGTTCCATGGGTATGGACGGTTTTGCGACCCTCTATCAGGAAAAGCTGCTTGCCCTCGAGTCGCATTACGAAGGCGAGCATGACGATGACAAGATGGTCGGTTTTCTTCCGCACTGCACATTCAATCTGAATGGTCGGGCGGCCAGCATCGACACTCCCCTGCATTCGTTGCTTCCCTATAAGCATATTGATCATGTGCATCCTGATGCGATCATTGCACTTGCTGCATCAAGCGGCGGAGAGGCGGCTACCAAGGAACTTTGGGGCGATGAAATCGGCTGGCTTCCGTGGAAGCGACCCGGTTTTACCTTGGGTGTCCAGATACGCGACTTCGCGCGCGCCAATCCAGAAGCCAAGGGGGCAATGCTTGCCGGGCATGGGATCATTTGCTGGGCTGATACGGCCAAGGAATGCTACGATCAGACAGTCAGGTTGATTGCAGAAGCTGCCGATTATCTGAACACCAAGCTGTCAGAGGGCCCAGCCTTTGGAGGCGCAAGGGTCGCCCCCGACGAGAACCGTCAGAAAATCGCGGCTGATTTGATGCCGCGCCTGCGCTCCTTGATGGTGGGTGATCGCCGCAAAGTGGGCCACTTCTCCGATGACGATGCGACGCTGGAGTTCGTCGGAAGCGCTGACTTCGAGAGGCTGGCAGAGCTCGGTACATCCTGCCCGGATCATTTCTTGCGCACGAAGATCGCTCCTTTGACGCTCGATCCGGAGCGGCTGGATGACGAAGCGTATCTGAATCAATCCATCACCGGTTACCGGGCGATGTATGAAGCCTATTATGAGCGCTGCAAGCGCGACAATTCCCCCGCCGTGCGTGATGCCAATCCGGTTGTTGTGCTGGTCCCTGGGGTCGGTCGTATGACCTTTGCCAAAGACAAGGCGACGGCACGTATCGCTGGGGAATTCTATCTCAATGCGATCAATGTGATGCGCGGCGCAGAAGCAATTGGCGATTACATTGCGCTGGACGAGCAAGAGGCATTCGACATTGAATATTGGCTTCTTGAAGAAGCCAAATTGCAGCGCATGCCTGCTCCCAAAGAGATGGTTGGCAAGATTGCGCTGGTTACCGGCGGGGCGGGCGGCATCGGTGCAGCTGTTGCCGAGCGCATGCTGCGAGACGGAGCCTGCGTGATGTTGGCAGACCGTGATGAGAAGGCGGTCAAGGAGATAGAAGCTGGCCTGGGCAGTGCATTCAGCAAGGATGTAGTCCGATCGGTAACTTGCGACGTCACCGATGAGGCGCAAGTCGCAGCAGCTCTCGAGGCGTGTGCTCGCGAATTCGGTGGGCTCGACATTCTGGTTGCCAATGCGGGTATCGCATCTTCGGCGCCCATTGGCGAGACGACCTTGGAATTGTGGAACAAGAATTTTGACGTTCTTGCACAAGGATATTTTCTCACTGCGAAATACGCCTGGCCAATGCTGGAAGGTATGGCCGACCAAGGGGGTTCCAGCGTAGTCTTCGTGGGATCGAAAAACGCCGTAGCTGCCGCGAAAAATGCTAGCGCTTATGCCAGCGCCAAGGCCGCGGCCAATCACCTTGCGCGATGTCTCGCGCTTGAAGGTGCTGACAGCGGCATTCGCGTGAACGTCGTCAACCCGGATGCTGTCATCAAAGGTAGCCGTATCTGGGACGGTGATTGGCGTCAGGAACGCGCAGGTGCTCACGGGATCGACTCGGGTGAAGAGCTGGAAGAGCATTATCGCCAGCGTTCGATGCTGAAGCGGTCCGTTCTGCCCCAGGATATCGCAGAAGCGACATATTGGCTGGCGAGCGACGCATCGGCAAAGTCGACCGGCAACATGATCAATGTTGACGCCGGTAACGCGCAAGCGTTTACGCGCTAGCACTCTGGGGAGAGGACGGATGACACAGCTGCCTATCTCGGCCGATCTGGTCGCGGAGCATAATGCGAAGTCTCGCGAGGCATTGGCGGACGATTACGCCGCTCTCGGGCGCACGCTTGAAAGACGCGGGATCGCGATTGATTCCATTAAGGAAAAGGTGAAGGGGTTCGGCGTTGCTGTGCCTAGCTGGGGGGCGGGCCGCGGAGGTACGCGCTTTGCAAAGTTTCCCATTGCCGGAGAGCCCACCAATATTCACGAGAAGCTGGAGGACTGCGCTGTCATCCATCAGCTTGGCTGTGCGACACCGGCAGTTAGCCCTCATTTCCCGTGGGACTGCGTCGAGGATTACGCGGCGCTGAAAGACGAGGCGGCAGCTTACGGTCTGGTTTTTGATGCGGTGAATTCGAACACGTTTCAGGATCAGCCGGGTCAGGCCCAGACTTATGCCACAGGGTCCTTGTCATCGACAGTCGAGGCGACCCGCCAGCAAGCCATCGAGCACAACATTGATTGTATCGAAATTGGCAAGAAGATCGGTTCAACAAGGCTGACGGTTTGGGTCGGGGACGGTACGAATTTTCCTGGCCAGCAGGATCTTGGCAGAAGCTTTGATCGTTATATCGATGCGGCGTCTCAAGTGTATTCAGCCCTGCCTGATAATTGGAAAATGATGCTCGAGCACAAGATGTTTGAGCCTGCATTTTATTCCAGCGTTATCTCCGACTGGGGCAGCTCATTGATGGCGGCCCAGTCGCTCGGCGACAAATGCAAGTGCCTGGTTGATCTGGGGCACCACGCGCCAAATGTGAATATTGAGCAAATTGTGGCTCGCCTTCATCACGCAGGAAAATTGGGTGGCTTCCACTTCAACGACAGCAAATATGGCGACGACGATCTGGATAGCGGTAGCATCAATCCACACCAATTGTTTCTTGTTTTCAATGAATTGATTGAGGCCGAGCACAACCCGCGTGACGGTTTTGATCCTTCCTACATGATCGACCAGTCGCACAATGTGACTGACCCGATCGAGAGCATGCTTTCTTCATCAGAAACGATCGCCGGCTGTTACGCGCGGGCGCTGCTGGTCGATCGCGACGCGCTGCATGCAGCGCAGAACGATAATGATGTGATGCTGGCCTTCCGGACATTGCGAGCTGCCTATCAAACTGACGTAACGCCAATTCTGGCGCAGGCCCGTGATGAACAGGGCGGTGCGATTGATTGGCTGGGGGCCTATCGGGCGAGCCAGTATCGCGATCGCAAGGGCCAGGAACGCAAGGCAGTCGGGCTTGGTGCCGGTATCGTCTGAGCCAAATTCATTAGACGTAAATTGGGAGTAATGGGGATGACTGTTATGCGTTCGCTAATGGCGGGCTTGCTGCCAATCGCCGCTCTGACGGCAGGTTGTGCCTATGCGCCATCCGGTCCGTCATCTGTGCAGTCTGCGCCAGCCGCGACAGACGCCAAGGCGCAAATCCGGACAGTTGCCAACGATGTGGCCGACTGGCAGTTGGCCAATCTTGACAACCTCGACAGCTATATCCGCTTCATCTCTCGCGAGACGCCCAATCCGCGCGGTTGGGTGAAAGGAACATTTTTCCTTGGGCTGGCTGACTATGCCGAGCAAACAGGCCAGACTCGATATGTTGATGCGCTGGCTGCAATTGCCGATCGTGAAGAATGGCAACTGGGCAAACGCTTGTATCATGCTGACGATCATCTCGTTGGGCAAGTCTACTTCCGCTTGGCCGAAGCCGGTCATCCAACGGCTGATCTTGCCCCCACGCGTGCAACTCTTGACGCAATCCTGGCCGACAAGCCCGAGACGCAGATGCTCCATCCCGATAATCATGATGACCCGGGTTGTGCCAAGCGGTGGTGCTGGTCCGACGCATTGTTCATGGCTCCTGCAACCTGGTGGGACGCACATGAAACATTCGGAGACGAGGCGTATGCTGACTACGCCCACTCGGAGTTCAAGGTGGCTACCGACTTGCTGTTCGACCAGGAAGTCGGCCTCTATTATCGCGATAGCCGTTTTTTCGACCGGCGTGGCGCGGATGGCGAGAAGCTGTTCTGGAGCCGCGGCAACGGTTGGGTTTACGGGGGGCTTGTAAACATCTTGCGGACCATGTCGCAGGACGATCCCCGGCGCGGATACTATGAGTCATTGTTCCGCAAAATGTCGGATCGACTGATCGCGATTCAGGCACCCAACGGGATGTGGCGCGCATCACTGCTCGCATCGAGCGAGACCCCACCTGAGACCAGCGGAACTGGATTTTTTGTCTACGGCCTCGCTTGGGGATTGAATGAAGGCGTGTTGCAGGGCGACGCTTATGTGTCAGCAGTTGATGCAGGGTGGACTGCCTTGAAAGCGAATGTCGATGCCGAGGGACGGCTCGGATATGTGCAGCAGGTTGGTGATCGTCCTGAAGGCGTGCAGCCAAATGATTACCAGCTTTACGGCACCGGCGCTTTTTTGCTGGCAGCTGGGCAAATGCTTCAACGTGACTGAAAATGACGAAAGTAACTTTTTCGAGTAATTTTATTACGCAAACCAGACGATACTGATGCACTTTTGCACAGGATGACGAAAAACAATCATAAAACATCATCTATCGTCATGAACGCGCATTGACATGGTCGAAAACAATCGATCATATGCAACGACAAAGTTTTGACTGAGGGGAAAATTAATGACTTTGATCCGCACTAGTGGAGCGCGCAGCGCGTTTGAATTGAGCTTGAAGCTCGGTGTTGCGGCGGCCGCTCTTTGTGTACCTTCGTTGGCTGCTGCCCAAGATGCTGCTGAAGACGAAGCCCAGGAAGAGATCACAACTGCCGACAACGCGGCTGATGACAACGTGATCGTAGTTTCCGGCATTCGTGCCAGTCTTGAAGATGCGTTGAACATTCGCCGGAACGCGGATGTTATTCTGGATGGTATCTCATCCGATGATATCGGATCGACGCCTGACCTTAACCTTGGTGAAGCGCTGGCTCGTATCCCCGGTGTCCAGATCAACCGCGAAGGTGCACGGCGCGATGCTACCATCTCTGTGCGTGGCTTGCCTGGCCGGTTCACCAAAACCACGGTTATGGGTCAGACGATCGCGTCAACTACGCGGGGCAATAACACCGGTAATCCTTTCGGCATCTTTGAAAGTTCAATCTTTAACGGTGCGAACGTGATCAAGTCGTTCACTGCCGATACCCCGGCTGGAGGCCTTGCTGCTCAGGTCGACTTGCGTTTGAATAGCGCTCTGGCGCGTCGCGAAGGTTTCGTGGTTCGCGCTGAAGTTGACCACGAAGAGACGACGGGCGATTACCTTCCGAAATTCTTCGTCTCTGGCGCGCAACGGTTCGGCCGTTTCGGTGTGTATGCCAATTTCGCTTATTCAGAACAAAGCTTCCGCCGCGATTCACTTCGTCTGAACAATTATCGCGAATTCACCAACGGTCAGGTTTCCGCCTTTGCAAATGGTACGGCAGTCAGTGGTGTCGGTGATGGCCTCGACGCATTGTCCGCAGCGCCAAATCCAGCTTTCAATATCGCAGAGGTTGGCGATAATGGACTTGATAATGCAGTTATCTTCCCGCGCGTCATTCGCCAGTTTGTTCAGAACAACAAGGGTGAGCGTTTTTCGACGAGCGCAGGTCTTGCTTATGAGCTTGGCGATAATCTGACCTTCCGGCTTGATGGATTGTATACCCGCCGAGATCTGAGCGAATCCAATCAGGATATCTCGATTTTTGAAGCTACAAACAACTTCAACTCGCTGATTTCCCCGCTTTCTGATCCCGTTAACGTCGGTGTTGTCGACTTTGATGAGAACGGCACCGAAGAGAACGTATTTATCGTTCCGCGCGTGCTTATCAGCGATTCTCAATCTGCTATTGAAAACCGCAGCTTTCCGGCGCTTGACGAGACCTGGGCAATCTACCCCCAGTTCAACTTCGAGAATGAAAATTGGCGGGTCGATCTGATCGGGACATACTCTGAGGCAACAGGAACGGCGTCTCTTAACCAGTATAGCCTCCGCGTCCGTAACCGCGGTGGTAGTGCTGCAACCCGTAACCTGGATTCGAACCTCGACGGTATCGATGACCGTGGAAACAACTCGATCCTGATCCTGGATCAGGGTCTTGGCGACCTCAATGGCATCTTCGTTGACAACATCATTGATCCGCGCCTGCTTGAGCTTGACCAGGTCCGCGGGAACACTCGGATTGAAGCTGGCGCCGGTATCGGTGCACGTGATGACTTTGCAGGCTTTACTCCTCCTGGTCCCAACCAGAATGGGTTCAACCAGCCCACTTCAATTCTTGCCCTTGGTTTTACCGAAGGTGTGAAGCGCGATTTGGCATCGATTGACTTTGATGTTGCGCGCAAGTTTGCAGGCAGCGTGATTACTGAACTTCAGGTCGGCGGATATTATAGCGACGAAACGTCCGACCGTTTTCGTTCGGAGTTTGGCGGCCTTGGCCTGAATTACGCGGCGGCGTTTGACCCAAGCATTCTTGTCCCCAACGATGGTGTTGCCCAGGGGGGCGACTATCTTGGTGGCGAAGTTCCTGGTGTTGAACTGGACAATTTCCTGTCGCTCGACATTCCGGTGTTGGAATCGTTGCTGGGCTCTGCGAGTCAGGAATTGCGCGACGATTTGACCTTCGCACCTAACGCGCGGAACATTGCAGGGTATTTCCCTGAATTGACACCTGAGAGTCTGGCGACGATCACACCTGCCGAAATCGTGGCAGCCCTTCCGCTGGTCAACGCGCCAGGCGGCAACACTTACCTTGCACGCCCGCAGCTTTCGCGCTCAACAATAGTTGACAACAATTTCACTTCCTCGCGCGAAACCGTCGAGCTTTACGGCATGGCGAAATTCGATCTCAGTGAGGTTAGTGATACGCAGCTGCGAGGCAATATCGGTTTGCGTTATGTCAGGACCGACCTTGTCGGGCAGACAAATCCGACCTTCCTGCAGTTCTATGACAATTTGAACGCGATCCGCGCAGCAAATGGTGGTCCTGCTCTGGAATTCAGGGATGCCAGTGACAGTGACAACCTCATCTTCGGTCAGGGTAGCAACACCTTCAGCCGATTCCTTCCTTCGGCAAATATCATCTTTGAGATTACGCCGGATATCGTGCTGCGCGCAGCCTATTACGAGACCTTTGAGGCACTGGATCTCGCCGAATTTACGCCAACACCAACGTTGATTGTCGAAAATGCGGTCGATCTGGATGATGACGATCTGGATCCCAATGATCCGGACCGGATTGTCGGCTCTGACGGTAATCCCATTCCCCGTACATCGGTCAACATCTCTACGCTTGATGTTGTCCCGCGGCGCTCCAAGGCGTTCGACCTTGGTTTGAGCTGGTACAATGGTGGCGGCAATGTGGTATCAATCGGGTTCTTCCGCAAATCACTGATCGGTGACATTTCGAGGCAGCGGAATTTCTGCCCCGAAGGCGAAGATCTGGTCGTTGGCGACCGCACTTTCAGCGACATTCGTTTTGCCGATGTGAACTCGCCGAATGATATCGAGGCGTCATTTGCTGGTAACTGTGTCTTTACCAATGATCTTGGCGATCCGCAGCGCGTGCGTGTCTCGCGGACGGTCAACAATCCTGACACCATCAAGATTACCGGTTTTGAGGCTCAAATCCAGCAGCAGTTCGACTTCTTGCCCGGCTTGCTGGGGAACACCGGTGCAGTTCTGAACTATACCCGCGTTCGCTCAGGCGGTGACAATGATGTCCAGCTCTTCAACGTGGCCGAAGATACCTACAACATCATCGGTTATTACGAAGACAATTTCCTGCAGGCGCGATTGGCTTACAACCGACAGTCAGAGATTCAGCGCGAAGGCGGTAGCTCTTTCATCGGTGGGTCGACGATCATTGCTCCGCGTGGACAGTTGGACTTTAGCGGTGCGATCAAGCCTATGCGGGGTCTTGAAGTCCGTTTCGAGGTCTTCAACATTACGCAAAGCTCGCGCCTTGAATATCTCGGTGTGGAGGAGTTGTTCCGTCTTTATGAGTATGATGGACGGACATATTCGCTTTCAACGACTTACAGGTTCTAATGCTTCCATGAACCCTCCCCATGGGCCGGTTGTCAGCTTTGGAGCTGGCGGCCGGCCCATTTCATTTGAACAACACGAAAGAACGAAAGAATGCGCGGACTGAACAAGTCGACGACCGGAGCGCTATTGATCGCGCTGTTTTCGATCGGGGCCGCCCCGCATGCATTGGCTCAGGCAAGCGACAAACTTGCCGATGAACAGCTGAATCTTGCAAGTGAGGTCGAAGCCATTGATTTCACCTGGTCCGGCCATCGCGTATTCGCTCAGATGATCCAGCGCGGTGAACATCAGTTGATCGCATATTACGATGCGAACCGGCAGATGAGCATTGCCCATCGTGCGCATCAACGCACGCCCTGGCGCTATCAGAAAGTGCCCAGCTTCGTCGGGTGGGATAGCCACAATTACGTGACGGTCGATGTTGACGAGAAGGGATACATCCATGTCATGGGCAATATGCACAATGACCCGTTGGTGTATTTTCGATCAAGCGAGCCTTGGAATGTGCGCTCTCTCGAGCAGGTCGACTATATTATCAGCCCAGAGCGCGACAGGAACGTTACTTACCCACGCTTCATGCATGATCGCGAGGGCAGACTGATTGCGATTTACCGGCTGGGTGGCAGCGGAAACGGCAGGTATTATTACCATCGCTACGATACTGCGACCAAGACATGGTCACTGATGCACGATGGCCAATTCTTCGATGGTGAAGACGAGCGGGGGGCTTATTACACCGGTCCCGTCCTTGGTCCCGATGGCAAGTTCCACATGATTTGGGTGTGGCGCGAAACGCCCTCTGCCGCCACAAACAACAATCTATCTTATGTTCGCAGTCCTGACCTGGTGAATTGGGAAGATTCAAACGGAAATCCGGTCACGCTGCCGCTGATCCGGTCAACCGGCGAGATCGTTGATCCGGTGCCGACGTTTGGCGGGATGCTCAACGGGCAAAAGAAAATCGGATTTGATGCCGATAACCGCCCGATGATTTCTTATTACAAGAATGACGCCAAGGGCGACACGCAGATCATGCTTGCACGCAAATCGGGTGAAGGCTGGGCCACACACCAGATCAGCGAATGGACTGACAGCAAGCAGTTCCTCGATCGCGGAGGCAGCCTGAACGTTTCGATCCTTGTGCCTGAAGACCCCTATGTTGCTGAGGACGGTACAATTCGGGTGAGGGCGAAGCGCGACGGTGAAGAGATAGAATTCGTTGTTGATGCTTCGACCAACCGGACTGTGACAACTGGCAGCTATACGTCGGTTCCCGAGGTTATTGGCACTTTTCAGGATAATCCGGCGCTGGTCCAGTTCGTCAGAAAGGCTGAGGGCGTGCCGCAGGCCAGCGCGCATGACTATTTCTTGAGCTGGGAAGCCAATCCTCCAGCTCAAGATCAGGCTCGTGGAGAAATCCCGCCAGCCTCTACCCTGCGTCTGCATAAGATTCCACGCTAGGATGGTGGCAGTGCTGGAAGCATATCGAATGGCCCCGCGCGTCTGTGTGGCCGCTCTTGGGGGACTCTTGATTGCCGGAGCAATCGGACATTCTGTTCCCGCGCAGGCCGATGTTCAGGAGTTAAGATCCGAATTCGTCACTCCTCCTGACGAGGCGCGTCCGTGGACCTGGTTCCATGTAATGAGCGGGAACATGACCCGTGAAGGGATCACCAAAGATCTCGAAGCGATGGAGCGTGTCGGCATTGGCGGCATCGTTTTGTTTCATGTGACGCAGGGTATTTCCTATGGTCCGGTCAAATTCAATTCACCCGAACATCTCGAACTGATTGAGCATGTCGCCGCGGAATGTGAGCGGCTTGGACTGAAATTTTCGTTCCATAATGCAGATGGCTGGTCTTCGACGGCAGGACCATGGGTTTCACCGGAACATTCGATGAAGCGAGTGGTCTGGAACGAAACCGTTGTCGATGGCGGAATGGTATCGGTTCAGCTTGGACAGCCTGGTAAAGTTGATGGTTTCTATCGCGATATTGCAGTCATTGCCTACCCATCCTTGGCAGGTGAATTGGCCGATCTGGACAGAAATGCTGTCGTATCGTCATCAGACATAAATTTCGATCTTGATGCAGTTACCGACGGTGAAGTCTTCACCCAAAGCCTTCTGACAGCATCGCAAGAAAAGCCGGGTTGGGTGCAATTCAGCTATGATCAGCCCGTGCCCATCCGCAGTCTCACTGTTGGTAATATCGCCGAACGTGACATCAAGATTGCGTTACAAGTCTCTGATGACGGGACGAATTTTCGCACCATTCGTCAGTTCAATAAGACTCGGCTTTTGCGTGTTGAGTGGGAAGTGGATGCCACTTTTGCCCCGGTCAAAGCGCGCCACTTCCGGGTAACTTTCGACAACAAGGCTCTGATCGGTGAAATCGCGCTTTCGCAGCTTGCGAACGTGGCAAATGCGTCTGGTCATAGCGGTATGGGATATGTCCCTGGCAACCAATTGCCTGTGCAGGCAACCCCGCCGGTCGGAGATATATTGCAGAGCGATGCCATCAGGGATTTGTCGCAATTTGTTGGCGCGGACGGACGTTTGCAAACGACATTGCCTGCAGGCCAATGGACCGTCATGCGCTTCGGATATACCTCCACCGGCGCGCGCAATGTAAACCCTTCTCCTGAAGGTAACGGGCTGGAGGTCGACAAGTTTTATGCCTCTGCGTTCGGTGTGCATTACGACGCCTTCATTGCACCCATAATCAGGCGGGCAAGGGCGGTCGCGCCTAACGCATTGGCTGGCGTGATGATCGACAGTTATGAGGTTGGCGGTCAGAACTGGACGCAGGATTACGATACGCAGTTCGAGCAATTGCACGGCATCGATCTGAAGGATTGGTTGCCTATCTATGCCGGTCGATTTGTCTCCAGCGCCACCGCGACAACCGACATGTTCGCCAAAATCCGTAAGTTCAATGCGCAATTGATCAACGAGAACTATTACGGCGAATTTGCTCGATTGATGGAAAAGGAGGATCTGGAAAGCCTGATCCAGCCTTACGGGCTTGGGCCATTTGACGAGTTGAAAGTCGCCTCGGTAGCCTCCATCCCAGCTGGCGAATTCTGGGTACGCCGCGATGACTTGTCCAACCTTAATGGAGCTGTCTCGGCCGGGCGAACTTATGGCAAGCCGATCATTGCTGCAGAGGCTTTCACGGCCGTTTGGGACGATAATTGGTTTTTCAATCCGGCATTCGGGAAGAAATGGGGGGACCGAGCCTGGGTGGCCGGGGTGAATCAGTTCTTCTTCCACCGGTTCGCCCATCAGGCGAACACCCATGTAATGCCAGGCATGACCATGAACCGCTGGGGTTCGCATTTTGATCGTACGCAGCCATGGTGGGACAAAGGTGGCGCGGCATGGTTCACCTACATGGCAAGGGGCCAGCACATGCTGAGGCAAGGCCTAGCGGTGTCCGATGTTGCTATGGCTATCGGTTCGAACAGCCCGGTCGTCTGTCCGCAAAAGTCAGAGGCAAGCAAACATCTACCTGCCGGGGTAGAGTTTGATTGTGTCGACACACCGACGTTGCTGGATCGCAGTCGGTTCGAGGGCGGTGCTATGGTGCTCGAAAGTGGCGCAAGATATTCGATGATCTGGTGGCCTCATGATCATGCGCCTTCTCCTGTTGAAGCTGCCCGTCTCCAGGAAGCGCGGCAAGCAGGTGTTCCGGTGGCCATGGCGGATCGTGGGGACTTAGCAGGCCAGGTGTTCATGGCTGCTGGTCTGCACCCTCGGATTTCCTCGAACGGGGATTTGCCTTCGTTTACGCATAGAAAACTCGGTACAAGTGAGATTTTCTTCATCTTCAACGATGCTGATGAACGCAGAAACTTTGATCTGTGCTTCAGAGTGGATGGAAAGCCTGGGGAAGAATGGCACCCGGTTAACGGCGGCAGTCGGCAATTGACCGGGACAGTCGATGCGCGTGGCTGCACGAAGACCTCACTTGAGCTTGCACCTTATGAGTCGCGCTTTCTTGTTTTCGACAAAAGTTTCGCTGCCTTATCGGAAGTAGCGACTCAAGTTGGCGAATCTAAGACCTTGGCCAACCTTGATCGGGGTTGGTCAATCAGTTTTGACCAGGCCTATGGCAATGCCGATGACCTGGCCGACAGCGATCTGTTCGACTGGAGCAAGAGTGATGATCCAAAGATGCATCATTTTTCTGGTAAGGCGACTTACCGCACTTCGTTTGATCTGACGGCGGACAACATCAAAGGCGCGCCGTCTGTTGTGCTTAATCTCGGACAAGTTGAAACGGTGGCAAGTGTTCGCGTCAACAATCAGGAGATCGGCACGGTCTGGACCGCGCCCTATGCTATCGACATTTCGTCCGCGCTTCGCGAGGGGCGTAATGAGCTGGAAATCGAAATCGCCAATCTCTGGGTGAACCGCTTGATTGGCGACGCTGCCCTTCCGGACACAAGCGGCTATATCCCTGAAGATAATATCGGGTATCGTCCCGAGGAGAACCTTCCCAGACGGAACATGGTGGATTGGTACAGCTCCAACGAACCCCCTCCTCCTGGTCCCCGACGGACCTTTGCAACCCATTATTTCCAGAAGGCGGGAGACCCATTGATCCCGTCAGGTCTAATCGGGCCGGTGACCATTACAACTCAGGACAACTAAAATGTTCAATCGTGTTCTCGCGCTGACCTGCTTTCTGCTTTCAATTTCTTTTGCCGGAGCTGCATTGGGCCAGGAAGTGTCCGGCACAGGAGCCAGGTTTGAATCAGTCACACTGACGCTTGTCGGGCCTGACATGGACGAGCGCGAAGGCCGCAATCCGTTTGCAGACGTTCGGCTGGATTGGACCGTGACCCAGGGAGACAAAAGCTGGGTCATTCCTGGCTATTTTGCGGGATGCGGCGATGCAGCGGATAGCGGTTGTACAGGAGGTAATATCTGGCGCGCCCACTTTGTACCGCCGCATGAGGGCAGCTACAGCTGGAAAATAGATTTTCGCAGCGGTCCCGGCATGGCCACCTCGCCCGGTCCGGGAAAACGGCTAAGCGGCCATGGTTCCAGCGGAAGCTTCGCCATTTCGGGTCAGTCATCCGACCCGGTCAGGGCACGGGGGTTGCTGCAATATACTGGCGAAACCTATTATCGGTTCGCCGGAGATAACAGCGTATTCTTCAAATTCGGGCCGGATGCTCCGGAAAATATGCTGGCATTTTCAGACTTTGACGGGACACCGGACTACAAGGGCTTCCGCAAGAGCTGGGATGCGCATGTCGGGGATCTGACTGGCGAGGGTGCAGCTTATTTATGGGGCCAGACCAAATCCGGTGCCGGCTTATTGGGTATGATCGATTATCTGGCCGGTGCTGGTGCCAATTCGGTGTCCATGCTGCTGTGGAATGCTGGCGGTGATGATCGCAATGTCTTCCCTCACCTCTTGGCTGTTCCACCGCAGGAATATGCAGACATGAAGCCCATGGCGCAGTGGTCCGACGGGTTGATCCAGGACCGGTTTGACATCTCCAAGCTTGATCAATGGCAGCGCGCCCTGTCCTATGCCGACAAGCGCGGTCTCCACCTGCATTTCAAATTGCAGGAGACCGAAAACGATACCTTCATGGATGGTGGTGCGCTCGGGCCGATGCGCAAGCTCTACCTGCGCGAGATGGTGGCAAGGTTCGGCCATTTTCTCGCATTGACGTGGAACCTTGGTGAAGAGAATGTCCAGCATCCTGGCGATGTGCGCCACATGGCGTCATATCTCGCAGCGCTTGATCCTTACGACCATCCTCTGGTGCTCCATTCCTATCCTGACCAGAAACAACGGTACCGTGCCTTCCTCGGGCCGGACTCATCGCTAAATGGATTGAGCCTCCAGGGACGCCTTGATGACATCACCGATCTGCGACCTGATGTGATCACATGGCTTCGCGAAGCGCAACTTGCCGGCAAGCCCATGGTCATGGCCTATGACGAGCCTGGTCGGGCCGATGGCGGGGCGGGAGTTGATCCTGACTATCCCGATGATCGACTGCCAAGCAAGCGGGATGTAATCTTGGACCCAGATCTGTTCCTGCGCGATGGACTGTGGAATGCGCTGACGGCGGGTGCGAACGGGGTGGAAGCCTATTATGGTTACAGGACCGGCTGCAGTGATCTTGATTGTCAGGATCACAGAACCCGTGCCCGCTTGTGGCGTGAAGGGAAGGTCGCACTCGACTTTTTCAGACAGCATGTCGGTGACCGGGCCGTCAGAATGATAGCAGCTGATCATGTGACGCATGCTCAGGATGACTTTGTTTTTGCAGAGCCGGGCGAGTTTTATGTCATCGTTCCCGGGGCGGGCGAAACGGTGATGGTCACAGGCGGTATTGAGGGGCGCTTTACGATCCGCTGGTTTGACCGTGTGAATGGCGGTGCCCTGCAGATCGGATCGATTGCCGAAGTTGACAACCATCCACGCAATACTCCGATCGGCGAACCGCCCGAAGGTGGTAGCGGCAAATGGATCGCAGTGGTCAGCAGAATTGACCAGGGTATCTTGGTGGAAGCGGAAGATTTCGTGGCTCAGCGCGCAGACGATGTTCGCCAATGGTGCCGCGTTGCCGAGTGCCCAGACGGATGGCAGCGCGACGGAGCTGCCAATTTTGTCGCGTTGGTTCCAGATACTCGCGTTACGCATGATGACGAGTTGATCCGGGGCGAAAACTTCAGTGGCGAGCCCGGAAAGATGGCAATCCTGTCTTACGATGTCGAATTCCCAGTAGCCGGCCGCTGGTATCTGTGGGTGCGGGCGCATTCACTCGGGACGGAAGACAACGGTTTGCATGCCGGTCTCAATGGCGAGTGGCCTGAAAGTGGCGCGCGGATCCAGTATTGTGAGGGCCGAAATCGTTGGCACTGGGACAGCCGACAGCGCACGCGAGAAGATCACTGCGGTGTGAGGGGCGGCCTTTGGCTCGATGTGCCGACCGCAGGCACACACCGTGTCGAATTTTCCATGCGAGAGGATGGCTTCGTCTTTGACGCCTTTTACCTCACGCTCAGCCCATACATGCCTGATGATCTTGCGCAGGCCAACGCGCAAGCCAAAGCGAATCTTGCAGAGGGGCAAACGAAGAAGGGTGCCCACTGATGAGATTGAAGCGATTTGTTCCATCGATTTTTGCGGCTTCGTGTTTATTTCTGGGTGATACTGCCGGCCTGGCAGAAGGGGCACATGATGCCGACCGCGCCTACATCACCGGCTGGGACCAGCTGACCGCAAGCTCGCACACGTCGGACGGAATGGAGCGGTCGCGGGACGGCAAGCCGCGTTTCGCCGGGCCCTTGGGGGCGCAAGCGGTTAGCTATAAGGGCTATCAGTATGTCGTATTCTATAGCGGTCGTGATCGCAGCAAGCCACGAGACGAAGCGGCATCTTATGTCGTCGTTGCGAGGCGTAAATTGGGCGCTTTTGACTGGGAATACTCGGTGCTGGACGGATACAGGATCACGTCCGATGACGCTCACAACCGTCAAACCATAGGGATATCGGGAGGCGATGGAGTAATCCACATCTCCTTTGATCATCACGCTCGGCCAAAGATGAATTATGCTGCGACCGCCACAGGTGTTGCCGATAACCCCGCTGCCGTATCTTGGGACAACAGCGTGTTCAAATACGCTGAAAACCTCGGCCGCGACCCAAAGACGCGCCTCAACGTGACCTACCCATCCTTCAAGGCTTTTCCGGGCGGTAATCTGGTGGTCTATTTCCGCTCGGGCGGTTCCTATGGTGGTGACATGCGGCTGGGTAAATATGATGCCGAAACCGGGAAATGGGGCAAGGTCCATACAGTCTCGACACGTCGTGGCACATTTCAGGGACTCGAAACATCGCGTGGTCCCTATCTGGCCAATGGAATGCAAGTTGGCGGAGACGGCTCACTCCATGCGGCATGGGTATTCCGCGAGCGGCCATGCGATTACACCACCGCATCGCGCAGCGAGATTTTCTGTAATCACGGCCTATTTTATGCCAAATCGCTTGACGAAGGGCGCACGTGGCTAAGGGCGGATGGATCGCTCATCGCTGACACAATCAGCGAAGAGACAATCTCCATCGATAATGTGGGTGGTCCGGTGATCGAAGTCCCCAAGGGGCTTGGTCCCAGCAATCCCTCGATCACCTCAACAGTCGATCCTGTGTCAGGTGATATGCATGTCTTGCTCCGTCACCTTCCACAACCAGGTGCGAAACAGGCATTCTATTACCATTATCTGGGCAAGCCGGACGGTAGCTGGAGCCAGCAACAAACCAATTTTGACGGAAATGACGCAACGTTGGCAGTTGTGGGCGATCGGCTTTATGCCTTTGTTGGTCGTGACAAAGGGCAAATTTATTATGCAGAACGCACGGGCAGTTTCCGCAAGTGGAAGAGGCTGCCGGTGGACATAGACAAGAAACGCAAATTCGATCCTCAAGGTGGCTACATAACTTGGGATTTGTCTCTGATAGAAGATGGCAAAGCGACGTTGTTGTGGCACCGCGCGCCGGACCAACGCGGGGTTTCATCACCGGTGCAGATATTTGATATTGCATTTGAATGAGAGCGAACCGCGGGTGGAGATTTCACAATTGGCACGCATCATAACCATCCGCTCTGCACTTGGTTTGAGTTGTCTGCTCGCAGTGACAATTGCCATGCCGGGCAATGCTGGAAATCCGATCATCGCGAACCAGGGTGTCAACGACCCGCACATCCACATCTTTGACGACAAGGCGTATCTCTACGCTTCGCACGACAAATCGGTGCGTAATGACGACTTCATTATGGAGGATTGGCAAGTCTGGTCGTCCAATGACCTTGTCAATTGGACTCTACAATCAACGCTTTACCCTGATCAAACCTACCTTCGATCCCAGCCTGGATTCTCGTCCGCCTGGGCAACCGATATTGCCGAGAAAGGTGGGCGGTATTTCTGGTATTTTTCCGAAGCGAACCGTCAAACCGGCGTTGTGGTTGGCGACACACCCGTCGGGCCGTGGAGCGATCCCCTTGGCAAGCCTCTGCTGACCGAGAACCTCACACCAACGCACGAGTATGATCCAGGGCTGTTTTCTGAAGGGGATGAACGGTTCATCATTTTCGGAGTTTGGGATTATTATCTCGCGAAACTCGCAGATGATATGGTTTCACTGGCAGAAGATCCGCGCAAGATCGATGTCATAGGGGCAAGGGGGCCTTACACCTTCACCAAGGGCACACCTTTCGACGGCAAGCTGACTGATGACAAACCGTTTTTGCACAAGCAGGACGATCTCTATTATTTGTCGTGGGGAGCATTCTACGCAACCTCCCGCGAGTTGTATGGGCCCTACCAGTATCGCGGGGCAATGATTACCGACGCGAGCTTTCCCACCGGTTTGTCAGAACCGACCTGGCCGACAGGCCCACAACAGGGTCGGCACGGATCGTTCTTCAGCTGGCACGGCCAGACCTATTTTGCCTATTGCGACATTTCACAAAGCGGAAACCGATATTTCCGGGATACTTTTATCAGCTACGTTCATTATCGCGATGACGGCCGCATCGCGCCAATCCGCGTCGATTTGACCGGAGTTGGGGAGTACAGCGCTGCGTCTGGACCAATCGAAGCGGAAGAGTATTTCGCACAGAGCGGGTTTGCCAAGCGTGAGAGACGTTCTGCCTCCAACGGGTTTGATGTCGTCCTCGGCGGTCCGGTCGGAGAGCTTACATTTCCCAATATTCGGGGATTGGGTGGCAGAGATGCAGTTGTTCTAGAAACGACCGGAAGGTCATCAGCAGATTTTATCCTGTCGGTTCGCAGGAAAGGCGCGACAGAAGCCATCGTGAAACATGAGCTGACCGGAGCAAAGCGCTGGCGAATACCGCTTGGTCCGCTCGCGGACACAGAAAGCCTCATCATTCGGCTGGAACAGGTGGGAGAAGGGGAGCTGGCTCTGGATCGCCTGTGGTTCGAATGAGCTTTCCGGCGATACCTCAGTCGTGCGAGAATTGCTTGGCCAACAGATAAGGAAAGCTGGTTGCCGGATCAATATCCACTTGCATGATTGGGGCCATGTATTCCGACCAGCGAGCGTTTACCGGATTGTCCGCCAGGAAAGCTGCAGTGGCTTCAAAATCGTCCGTTTCGAAATAACCGAACAGCGTCAGCCCATGCGAAAAAATATGGTAATTTCGGATACCTGATTGCTGCAAGGCCTCGGTCATTTCGGGCCAGATTTCGTCGTGCCGTTTCTTGTATTCTGCTTCGTATCCTGGGCGGATTCCCAATACCCATGCATATGATGCCATGCGCAGTCTCCCTCTTTCAATTATCGCGCCTAGCATGCATAAGCACTCAAGAAAATTCAATTCCATTCAGAAGCAATCACACAACCATAAGCCGGAGTTTACCGTGAATCTAGACCGCAAGTTTGCCGCAGATCAGCAACGCTATCGCACCATGCGTAATGAGGAATTGCGCGACAGCTTCGTCGTCGCAGACCTGATGGCCGAAGGCGAGCTGGTATTGACCCTATCCGACATTGATCGTGGTATAGTGGGCAGCGCGGTTCCCTTAAGAGATGCGCTGGCGTTCAGCTCCTTTGCCGAACTTGGCGGCGGCGCTTTTACTGCTCGGCGAGAAGTTGGCGTGATCAATATCGGTGCCAACGGCAGTGTGACTGTGGGCGCTGAACGCTTTGCGATGGAGCGGCTCGACAGCCTGTATATTGGCCGGGGCGAACATTCAGTGACGTTTGAAAGCGATGATCCCGACAATCCAGCGCGTTTCTATCTTGTCAGCTATCCAGCGCACACCGCCTATCCGCACAAACTGGTTAAACAGGATCAGGCGAACCGCATTGATCTGGGCGAAAAGGCGACCTGCAACGAACGCACCATCTTTCAGCCACTGCGCCCGGGTATCGTTGAAAGTTGCCAGTTGGTGATGGGTTTTACCTGCATTGCCGAGGGCAGTGTTTGGAACACATTCCCACCGCACACGCATGATCGTCGATCGGAATTTTATTTCTATTTCGATCTGGCCGACGATGCCCGTGTGTTCCATTTCATGGGACGTCCGGACGAGCTCAAGGCGTTGCCTCTGTCGAATGAAGAAGCAGCACTCTCTCCGTCATGGTCTATGCATTGCGGCGTTGGCAGCGGAGCCTATAGCTTTATTTGGTCGATGGGTGGCGAGAACCAAGAATTCGACGACATGGACCATGTGCCGCAGGCCGCTTTGGCCTGAGGCAGCGTAGGTTCAATACAGCGATCTTTGACAACCGGGCACGCTATTTGGCGTAGCGCGCCTGTTCCACAATCTCTGCATCGAAGCGTGCTGCGAAATCTGCTGCAATTGCCGGATTTTGTGCAGAAACATCGTTGGCCTCACCTGGATCCTTTGACAGATCGTAGAGCTCGACCGGCGCATCCTTTTTCACCCGCAGCGCCTTCCATTTGCCAATCCGCCCCGCTTGCTGGGTAACACCGATGACGCCGGAATTGGGATCGCCAAGCTGGCGTGAAAATGCCCAGTAGAGCATTCGGTCTGGCAGGGTCGCATCTTCGCGTACCAGTAATTTGGCCAGCGATACTCCGTTGGCGCCCATGGCTTCGGCAGCATCTGGCTTACCCGCCAGCGTGCCCAGAGTAGGCAGAAGATCCGCGAACATAACTGGCTCATCCTCGACCCGCCCGGCTTTGATGACGGCTGGCCAAGTGGCTAGGAAGGGCATGTGAATACCGCCTTCAGTCAGGTCACGCTTCCCTCCGCGATAGGGGCCACCAGCTGCAATTCCGATAGGGTCGCCGCCACCTTCTGAATGGGGACCGTTGTCCGATGTGATGATGATCAGCGTATCGTCTTTCAGGCCCTGCGCCTCCAACTTGGCGACCAGTTCACCGACATAGGAATCGAGAGCCGCGATCATGCCCGCCTGCACAGCATTGGGCTCATCGATCGCGAGCGGATAGTAATCCGGAAATTGGCCTGCCGGGGTTGGCCCAGCCAGCCCATTGTATGGCGTTTCGGGAAACTTGCCGCGATAAGGGGCAACAAATTCTTCGGGCGCTGCCATTTCGGAATGGGGCGAGGTGTAGCTGACGAAGGCGAAGAACGGCTTGCTGCCATCCTGTGTGCCAAGGAACTCCAGCGCGTCATCGGTAAAGATGCGTTGTGCATAGCCCTCGCGGGCACCAGCACGGTTTTCGGGTACCGGAACCATCTTATTGTTTTCGAACAAAAACATCGGGAACTGGCGGTGCGCCTGAATGTTGTGAAGCAAGCCTTTCCATTGCTGAAAACCCATCGCCATCGGGTCCGTTTCACCAAAGGTCGTGCCGATGCCAAACTTGCCGAACAACGCGGTGGTGTAGCCCGCATCGCTGAGCATGTGCGCCATGGTGCGGTCGCCCTTGTTAAGGGATACCGTGTTGGCCGTACTGCTGAGCCGTGAGGCGTCACGACCCGTCATCAACGAAATTCGCGAAGGAGAGCAAACTGTGCTGCCCGCATACCCATTGGCAAAGATCATGCCTTCGCGGGCGAGCGCATCGATATTGGGCGTCTTGATGATGTCGTGACCGGTGATCCCTAATTGGCCGTAACCCATATCATCAAACAGGATTAGCAATACATTGGGGCGTGGCGCTTCGACTGAAGCGGTCGTTGGGTCTGCCGGTTCGCTCGCAGTGTTGGCTAGGCCAGAGGTGGTCGCACAACCTGAAAGGGCAAGAACGCTTGTCGCAGCAAATAGAGCAAAGATTTTGCGGGTCATTCTGCAGTTCCTTCAAGTGCAGCGAGTTCTTCGGTCAACATTGTCTCAAATGCCTCGCGCGATGTGATGCCCGAGGGATCAAGTTCCCAAGCGGCAAGAAAGGCATATTCAAAATCTGGCTGGCCAAAGGCAACGTAATGGGTCGAATTGGCAAGGCCGCCATAATTGGCTTGATCGGCACGGTAGAACACCGCCATTCCAAGCCCGTCCTTGTTTTCGCTTTGCATGTCGCCCCACGTGGCGACGTAGCGCCAAGCGCTGTCTGCATCGTCGGACTGGAGCAACTCTGCCCCGTCGTGCATCACAACACCTGTTGCCAAAGGCAGGTCGTCGCCAGTGGCGGTTACTTTGACTCGGGTAAGCGGGCTGTCTGGTCCGATTGAGTATTCAGCGACAAAGCTACCCGTGGCGCCAGATGGGCCCTCTATCCCGGCCGCTGTGATTGTAAAGGCGCCGGTGTCTCCGCCGCTTTCCCCGATGCTGGCGGAGAGTTTCGGTACTGTGCCAAACTGTTCTGGCTGATTGCCGCGTATGATGCCAATTCCGCCAAGGCCGAGGCTAGGCCCGACCTTAAGCACATCCATCCCCCATGGGGCGAGGTCATGATAGCTACCATATTCGCCAATCGCGCCAAGCGCAGGGTTGGGCGCTTGTTTGCCAAAGATATCGCTTACCAAGCGGCCATCAAGGTAAAGACGGTATCCAACCAGTTCGTTTTCCCAGCCAATGCCCTCATACGGCATCATACCATCGCCAATCTCATGCGAGGCGGGAACAGTGAAGTCGTTCACTGCTACATATTCTGTTTCCGGATTGTCTCGAACGCGCAGGTCGACGTGCACGCCTGCAGGGTCATTTGGCGCAGTTTCGGCACCATCGGTTGACGCGCCACAGGCAGCCAAACTTGCAGCAACGAACAATATGATTGCTGTTCCGGAACTTTTCACTCGAACATCTCCCAATCGAGTAGAGCGTAGCTGGGTCGTCATACGCTTCATTTTTGCGCCGCCGCTTCCCGCGCTACAAGCAGAATTGCGAAGGTGAAATAAGTCACCGTTGGCCAGATGATCAGTGACTGGAATCTGACAAGGTCACCTGAAATCAAAGCGGAAATTCCAAGGCCGATGGCAACCAGGAGAGACAGACTTGCACCGACAAGAAACAGTCGATTGGTGTTCGATGGAGCAAGCTGGCTCTTTGCGTCACTGTCAAGATAGCTCTGCTCGGCAGCGCGCCGTTCACGCTCCGCCTGCTCCGTGACTGCAAGTTGCGACGCGTCGACCGCTTTTGCGCCCATCGCTGACGCAAGAACGGGATACAGCACCATAGCCGTCAGCCACGCCGGCACGAACAGGAACAGCACATGTACGCCGAGCTGGTAGCCCAGCAGTGCAGCCACGCCGACACTGGCAATCCATGTCAGCAATGCTGGCATATTGAGAGCAGTTCCGGTCGCGGCGCGCCAGTAACGTGTCAGTCCGATTTTCTTGAAGAGAAAATGCTCGGCAAAGATCAGGCCGCCAATCGGCGCCATCACCAGCGCCATGATCCCGAGAAAATCGAGCAGACGGGTGAACACGAAGGGGAAGCAGGCGATAATGGTGGTAATAACGCCTACAGCAAGTGTCACTTTCTCACGCGACCATGCCGGATGCAGCGATTGGAAGGCGAGGCCCGAGCGATAGATGGTCGGATTGGACGTCGTCCAGCCAGCGACGATTACGGCGAGAATGCCGATCGGGCCGAGTGCCTGAAATGCGACCTCGCCAGCATCCAGTGATGTCAGCGGAGTTTTCAGGATCATGGCCGCACCAGCACCCATGATGCCCGCTGCAAGCCAAGCTGCAAAATGTCCGATGAACATACCGATCGATGAATACCATGCGTAGGACGATCGGCGGGCAAACCGCAGGATGGACATATCACCCAATCCACCGTGAAAGGCGAGGTTGGCACCCCATGCGATGGCGACCACATGCCAGAAACCCATTTCAGTGCCTTGGTCGACCCAGATGCTGGTCTCTGCCAGGTTGAGGAAATCGCCATAGCTGCCAACACTCGAAACAGAAGGTGTTCCGGCAAGGATGACGGGCAACAATGCTGCCCCGCCAACGAAGAACATTGCTATCATCCATGGGGCGGCAACTTCAGAGAAGCGCGCAACGAAACTGAAGCCACGCATGGCTGCGAACGAAACGACAGCGCCAACGCCCAAAGCGATGAGCACGAATGTCATGCTGGTGGGATACCATTCAACCTGCGGCGGAATTCCGAACAGGATGCGCACCGCACTGGCTGAAACGGTTATCATTGCCCCCGCCAGGATGCAGAACAAAATGCCGTTGATCACGCTATAAATCTTGATGAATCCAGGACCTGCTATCTTCTCAAGATATGCATAGAGGGTGAGGCGCGTATCGGTTGCAATTGGCGCGCAGATCAGCACCCAGCTCAGTACTGCCAACAAATTGCCGAGCAGCAGACCAGAGATCACATCTCCGGCGCCAACACCCCACGACACGAACATCGCGCCAATAACGAACTCGGTGCCGGCCACATGCTCGCCAGCGTATGAGGCCGCGAAATACCGGCCCGGCTTGAGCGAAGCCGGGGCAACCGGCTCTCGTTCGAATTCTTCCATGTTCTCTCCCCCTCGGATTCTTTGCAGGAGAGATTAGCCCGCTTTCTACTGGATGCAACAAAATGATCGAAAGTGATCAAAAAAGATTGTTGATCGTATGATTAGGCTCCTGCGATTTTACATCATGCCAAAGAACGTCGGGAGAGCCTCTGACAGCGCTGGCACCATAGTGGTGACGGCCAATGCTGCCAGCATTGCCAGGTAAAGCGGGACCATCGGTTTGATCATGGATGCGACTTTGGTCTCACCCACGGCGGCACCGACGAACAGGACTGTTCCCACTGGTGGAGTGCATAGACCGATCGACAGGTTGAAAATCAGGATGATCCCGAAGTGAACTGGCGAAATGCCCAGAGCTACGGCGACGGGCAGTAAAATGGGTGTGAAGATCAATATGGCCGGTGTGATGTCGAGGAAAGCTCCGACAATAAGCAAAACGACATTGATCAGGAGCAGAAGCAGAATAGGATTGTCTGATATCGTCAGCAGCGACTGCGCGATGGCACCAGGTAATCCGGAATAAGCGAGCATCCATGCCATTCCGGTCGAGGCAGCGATTAGGAACAGGACTATGCCAGTTGTTTCTGCAGACTTTACGATCACCGCTGGCAAGTCTTTCCAGGACATTTCCCGGTGCAGGAAAATGCCGAGAAACAAGGAGTATACGACTGCGAAGGCGCTTGCTTCTGTCGCGGTGAAAAACCCGGCAACGATCCCTCCAACGACAATGACCAGCATCGCAACGCTTGGAATGGCGGGCACGATTGTGCTGACAGACTGCTTGAAAGTCAGTCTCTCAGAAACCGGATAGCCTGCTCTGCGAGCAACAATTATTGCCGCGATGATTAAAGCAAGACCTGCGAGCAGGCCCGGACCATAACCGGCTAGAAAGAGCGCTCCGATTGAAACGCCACCGGCAGCGACCGCATAAACAATCATGACGTTTGATGGGGGTATCAGTAGGCCAAGAATGGATGCAGAAGTGGTTACCGACGCTGCAAAAGGCGCATCATAACCTTCCTTCTTCATCGCAGGCACCATGAAAGAACCGATCGCCGATGTTGCGGCAACGGCAGATCCTGAAACGGAGCCAAACAGCATACTTGAGATGATGCTGACAACGGCCAGTCCGCCAGGCAGTGCGCCAATCAAACCTTTTGCTGCATCAATCAGTCTTCTTGCGACGCCGCCTGCACCCATCAGATATCCGCTGAGGATGAAGAAGGGGATAGCCAAAAGAGTGAAGCTGTCGAGCCCGGCTACCATGCGTTGAGCCATCGTGGTCGTCGCCGGATCAAGCGGCATGATCGACACCAACGCAGCCAGCGTGGACAGGCCGATGGCAAACCCGATGGGCACATTGAACGCGACCAGCAGGAAAAAGACAAAGACAAGAATGAGCCCGGTGGTCATTGGACATCTCCTGCAGTGTTGTCGGCATCAGTTGCGGACCCATCGACCATGAAAGAGATCGCGAAATAGGCAATTATAAGACCGCTGGCCGGCATGATCGCGTAAATCATCCACATCGGCAGGCCCAAAGCGGCTGATGTCTGACCGAGGGTCGCCGTTACATTGACCAGAAGCCCGCCACCATAGACCATCACCGCCAGTGCGAATGCAGCGCAGGTGAGCCAGATCGCGCGCGCAGAGGTGTTACGCCCTTTTGGTGACAGCCTGGCGGAAATGAGATCGACCCCAACGTGCATGCGCTTGGCAAACGCATAAGCCATCGAGACCATGCCAAGCCAGATCAGGAGGAAGCGAGCAATCTCTTCCGTCGCCGAACTTGGTGCTTCCAGTAAATACCGCCCGACAACCTGCCAGATAACGGTGATGACTGTAGCGCTGAACAGAACAACCAAAAGTCCCGCGAGCGCCTTTTCGACCATGATACGCATTATGAATTCTCCGACATGGCTTCGATACGGGCTGCAAGTTCTCCGATCCGCATGCCGTCAAAACTGGCCTTGAAATCGGCAACGGCGGCGCGAAATGGCGCCTTGTCAGGCCGATTGATCGCAACGCCGCTGGCTTCGATTTCAGCCAGCGCGTCATCCGAAGCCTGGCGCCACAATTCGCGCTGATAATTCTCCGAAGCGGCCATCGCCGCCTTTGCCCAGCCTTGCTGTTCTTCTGTGAGGCCGTCCCATACCGCCTGACTCATCACCACAACATCGGGGGCGCTGACATGCTCGTCCAGCGAGTAGAATTTGCACACCTCGTGGTGTCTGGCGCTCAGGACGCTGGGGGGGTTATTTTCTGCTCCGTCGACAACACCCTGCTGCAAAGCAGCGTAAAGTTCACCAAAGGCAATCGGTGTGGCTGCACCACCAAAGGTTTCGACTGTTTTGATCAGGGCTTCACTTGGAAGGACGCGCAACGTCTTGCCGCGAATATCGTCCGGCGTATTTACCGGCCCACCGGTCATGTAAAAGCTTCGGGCACCGGCGTCATAATGGCCCATACCTTTGAGCAAAATCTTGCTGAGGCCGCCTAAAATTTCCTCACCGATTTCGCTTTGCACGACCCGTCTTTGATGTTCGCTGTCGTCAAACAGATAGGGCAGCGAGTACACACCCATGTCGGGCGCGAAATTTTCAAGCGATAGCGAGGAGACCTTGGTCATGGAGATCGCCCCGAGTTGAACCAGTTCAACCAGTTCGCGCTCGGTTCCCAGCTGGGCATTGGGGAAAATCTCCACCGCCAGCGTGGAGCCGGATAGGCGGATCAGCTCCTCGCGAAACCGCACCATAGCCAGATGAACGGGGTGTTGCTCGTCCAGCGTGTGTGCAAGCGTTATGCGATTGGATGCCCCAATACGCGCGCACCCTGGCAACAACCCAGCCAGGCCTGCCGCGGACAGCATCTGCAAATGCCGACGCCTTGAATGGACGAGCAAATTCCCTCTCCCTGCTACTTTTGATCTTGCCTGTCACAGCTGATCAGACCATCAGTGGTAACCGGTGTCATGTTTTGTGCAAGTACGATTTATGTGATTGCATAGACTAATTGACGGCGACTGATTGATGATGACAGGGTGACGCTGGCATAATTCACGGTTCGTCTCGGGCCAGATAAGGGTGGCAAGTGATGACGTATGATGGCGACAATCCGCAAAATCAAAGCGCGCCGACGATCAACGACGTGGCCGCACTGGCCGGGGTTTCGAAGAAAACGGTCAGCAGATTCATCAACAAGTCGCCGTTGATGAGCGCTGCGACGCGCGACAAGGTTTCTGCGGCCATCGATCAATTGGGTTACGTGCCCAATCCTCAGGCCAGGGCGCTGGCTTTGCGCCGCAATTTCATGATCGCGTTGTTGCACGACAATCCCAATGGGCAAACCGTGCTTAACTTCCAGAAAGGTGTCTTGTCTGCAATCAAGGACACCGAACTGGCGCTTGCCGTGCGGCCTGTTGACCGCACGTCCGCCGATATTCTTAGCGACATCGAATCCTTCCTGACCATGCAACGCCCGCTCGGTGTGCTGATTCTGCCGCCAATTTCTGAGCGTGATGAGATCGTCGATCTGTGTAAGAGGCTCGATATAGCGTATATCCGCATAGGCTCGACAGTGCTTGATGAGCATGCCCATTGTGTTGCGTCCAATGATCGGGAAATTGTCCGTAAGTTGATTGCTGCATTGATCCAGCGCGGTCATAAACGGATTGGCTTCGTCAGGGGGCCCGATGATTTCAGATCGCCGCTTGAGCGTGAAAATGGTTTTCTTGATGCTTTGGCAGAAGCTGGCCTGAAGCCTGATCCTGCATTGATGGAGAAGGGTAGCTACCGATTTGATTCGGGCCTCCAGGCCGGCATGAACCTGCTTCAACACCAAGATCGACCGAGCGCAATATTTGCCAGCAATGACGAAATGGCATCGGGTGTTCTGCATGCAGCCCATGGGCTGGGGATTGCGGTGCCAGATGAACTGGAAGTTGTCGGATTTGATGACACGGCCACTGCTTCTCATGTGTGGCCGCCGCTGACCACTGTCCATTGGCCGATCGAGGAAATGGGACGATTGGCAGCAATGAAATTGGTTCCTGACTTTCTTGGTGAGGAAGCCGCGCAGCTCGATCTGGAGCAAGTTATCGTCCCGTCCCACATTGTCGAACGATCGTCGGCTCGGTTGAGCTGACATCACTTTATCTGACTGCCGGTAATGCGTGTTGATGATTGTCATTCCCCTAACGGCGCACCCCTATTGCATGGACAATCAAAATAGGTCAATATCGATCAATAGTGAGCTTGAAGGTTTGCTGTTGAGCTCTCAGACGTGATTGCAGCCCGCACCTGTGTCGTGGCCGCGAAAATGGGATCGGGGCGTCAATGCCAATATCATATCGAACCGTTGTATTGGTTGGTGCCGCCTCGATGGCAGCATCTGGACTATCAATCGATCCGCTATCAGCGCAGGAACGGCCTGACCTGTTCTTTTCCCCTTCCGATCATGCAGGGATAGAAACACGCTCCCAAAGCCTACCGTGGTTGCAGGCGGCGCGGGCAGAAATCCTGCGCAAGGCTGATCAGTTCCTCGCTACGCCGACCGATCCCTATCCGCTCGTATCGAGGCAAAACGCGTTGGGCACTGCGGGCCGGGCCTTGCAAAACCGGCTCGGCACGTTGGGATTTGCGACTTACCTGACCGGAGATCCGCGTTACGCGGCAAAGGGGCGCAACATCCTGCTCGCGGCGGTCCGCCAGACCGAGCCGGGCAGCAAGAATCACTGGCAAAGCCACCTGCAACAAGGGGACGCGGCGCAAGCTTTCGCGATTGGATATGACTGGCTGTACGACACTTTGAGCGAGGCAGAACGCGCCGAAGTGCGCGCTGAGATGGACGAGATCGGCACAATCCTGTTCGAAGCGAACACCACCTGGGGCAAGGATGTGCCCGGCGTATCGTCTTCCAATCACAATTCGGTTCATTTTGGCGGCTTAGGGCTGGTCGCTCTGGCGCTGGGGAACAGGCCGGAATGGGTCGAGATGGCGACACAGCGCACCCGCGCATTCTTCGGAACTTTTGCGGATCCGACTGGCTACGCGACCGAAGGCGTACACTATGTTGGATACGGGCTGGGTGGGGCCGTGCCGTTTTCGATGGCGCTTAAACGGCAAGGCGGCCCTGATCTTATCGCTGAGGCCGATGAGACACTTGCGCTGGTGGGTGATCAGATGGTGTGGAAACTGCTGCCATTTGATGGGTTAATGCTGCCGCTCAATGACAACTTTGACCGGCCGGCTGAAATCGCGGCCTTGATCGGTGCGCTTCGCCATAACCGCGGTGATCAATTGTGGGCCACGCTGGAAAGTCTGGAAAAGTCCGGATCGATCGATGAGTTGGGTTCCTATTTCGGTGTTTCGTACACCGCGCCATTCTTGTTTATTTGGGGGGATCAGCCGGTCAGGCCAGTGGACCCAGTGGCAGCGGGCCTTGCGCTGGGCCACAGATTTGAATCAGGCCGGGTCTTCTTGCGGAACAAATGGACCGGAGAGGATGCCGCGCATGTCTCGTTCAAATCAGGATATGACAAGCATCGCGGCCATGATCATCAGGATGAGAATGCGGTGACATTCTACGCCAGGGGCGAAGGGTTTTTGATCGATCCGCAATATTGGCTTGAGCGCAGCGATGCGCACACCACGCTCAACATTGACGGGGCAGAACAGATCAAGGGTGGCGACGGACGGATCGTCGAATATCGCGAGGATACGCGCGGCGCATTTGTGCGCGGGCAGGCAGAAGAAGCCTATGATTTTGACGCGGCGTTTGTGGGACAGGCGGATCGCAAGCTGTATTTCGTGCGCTCTCCGCGCCCCTATATCATTTTCCGTGACGACGCGCGGACCGAAAATAGCGGGTCAAAGCCTTTTGAAAGCAGATACATCACCTATCCAGGCAACCGTGTTGAGCAAGCTGGTAATGCGGTTATCATCCATGGCGAACGGACAGGCGGCAGGGCGTTGCTGGCAGCCTATTCGGGAAACAGACAGCTGCGCCTGAGCGAGGATGACCTGAGCGCAGTGACCGTGACCCGGCGTCGCACCGAATTCCGCTATGACGAATATCTCAAACGCATAGCCACCAGGTTTGAGGTTGAAAGCCCTGAACTTATCAGCCTTGTTGTGCCGTTTGACCATGAAGTGCCACCAACTGTTGAGGTGCGCCCCGGCTCGGCGCGTTACGGTTATGATGTCACAGTCCGCTTTGCAGACGGGCATAGCGATCAGTTCTTCGTTGGCGAGGACAATATCATCTTGAAATAGAACTAGAACTCGTCCGGTCGGGCCCAAACGCCTGACCGGTTAGGTTTCCAAAACGAGAGGTTTGCGATGCGTTTTCTGAAAGTCAGCCACAGATTAGGTTTGTGGACCGCGCAATTGTTTGTTCTGGTAACTGCGGCGTTGGTGATGGTTTCTGGTCCTGCGCAGGCGCAAATCAAGCATGGGTTGAGAGACGCAGAAGGTCGCCACTATGTCCCTCGCGGCTTTGTGGTCAACACCAATGACGGCAATCAGTCCGTGATGTTCGATGAAGGCGATTATTGGCGTATGGCGCGCATGGGCGCGAACACGCAGGTGATCCGGCTTGAACTCAGCAAGTTTGGCACAATGCCGGGAACGACTTTTGACCCGGCA
>CALBWA010000004.1 GCA_937969505.1 uncultured Erythrobacter sp.
TGTTTACTCGCAAGATTTCACCGTTCTGGGTGGGTCGGTCTCGGCCACACACGCCGCCAAGATCGTCAAGATCATGGACATGGCGATGCAGAACGGCGCGCCGATCATCGGGATCAACGACTCTGGTGGTGCACGCATCCAAGAAGGGGTCGACAGCCTTGGCGGGTATGGCGAAATCTTTCAGCGCAACATCATGGCGTCCGGTGTTGTCCCGCAGATCAGCCTGATCATGGGGCCGTGCGCGGGTGGGGCGGTTTACTCGCCTGCCATGACCGACTTCATCTTTATGGTGAAGGACAGTTCTTACATGTTCGTAACCGGCCCCGAAGTGGTCAAAACGGTTACGAATGAAGAGGTTACGCAAGAGGAGTTGGGCGGCGCGGTGACGCATACGACCAAAACCTCGGTCGCCGATATCGCGTTCGAAAACGACATTGAGGCGCTGCTCGCCACCCGCGATTTCTTCGACTATCTGCCATTGTCCAATCGCGAAGACGTGCCTGAGCGCCCGACGAGCGATCCGTGGGACAGGCAGGAAGACAGCCTCGACACGATTATTCCGGCCAATGCGAACCAGCCTTATGATATGCATGAGGTGATCCAGAAGGTTCTGGACGAGGGCGAATTCTTCGAAGTCCAGCCGACCCATGCAGGCAATATCCTGTGCGGATTTGGCCGGGTGGAAGGGCGCACTGTGGGCGTTGTGGCCAACCAGCCGATGGTCCTCGCCGGTGTGCTCGATATCAACTCGTCAAAGAAAGCTGCGCGCTTCGTGCGGTTCTGCGACGCGTTCGAGATCCCGATCCTGACCTTTGTCGATGTTCCCGGCTTCCTGCCCGGCACCGATCAGGAGCATAACGGCATCATCAAACACGGCGCAAAGCTGCTGTTCGCCTATGCCGAGGCAACCGTGCCCAAGATCACCATCATCACCCGCAAGGCCTATGGCGGTGCGTATGACGTCATGGCGTCCAAGCATTTGCGCGGTGATTTGAACTATGCCTGGCCGACGGCAGAAATCGCGGTGATGGGCGCGAAGGGAGCGGTGGAGATCATATTCCGCTCAGATCGCGGCGATGCGGACAAGATCGCTGAGAAAACGAAGGAATATGAGGATCGCTTTGCCAATCCCTTTGTGGCGGCGCAGCGCGGCTATATTGACGAAGTGATCTACCCGCACTCAACCCGCAAACGGATCGCTTTGGGGCTGCGTAAGCTGCGCAACAAGCAGCTCGAAAACCCGTGGAAGAAGCATGACAATATTCCGTTGTGAGCAAGTGTGATGGACGCACGTGGCCTTACTTCGTTGGCAGTTGGCCTAGCGATCACTGCATTTTTTGCATGGTTGGAGTTCAAGGAGCGAAGCTCTTTGCGCGACACTGCCCAATCAATGCTTTTCCCTCACACAATTAGCGAGAAAAATGCACCGTTTATGTTTCAGACCTACAAGCTCATGGTCACTTTCGGCGCCTATTTTTTCACCGTTATTGCGGTGTTCGTTGGGCTTGCACTTGTGTCCAAATTGATTGGAGTTCTCTGATGAAACTCGGCAGACTTCATTACAACCGTCACCCCGGCGCAGGCCGGGGTCCAGAATTGCGATGTCGGAGGCTGGATTCCGGCCTTCGCCGGAATGACGAGGAATTAAACACAAAATGAAACTTGGACGTCTTAACCACATTGGCGTTGCGACGCCCTCGATTGAGGCCTCCATCGCGCATTACCGCGATGTGATGGGCGCGACCTCGATCACCGAGCCGTTCGACCTGCCCGAGCAGGGCGTGAAGGTCTGCTTTGTCGATACGCCGACCGATTCCGGTATGAACGGAACCCAGATCGAGCTGATCGAGCCGTTCGATAAAAATTCTCCGATCAATGGCTTCCTCGCCAAGAACCCGGCGGGCGGGCAGCATCATGTCTGCTTCGAAGTGCCCGATATCGCTACGGCACGCGAGGAATTTGAGGGGCTCGGCAAGCGCATCCTTGGGCCGACGCGGATTGGCGCGCATGGCACCCCTATCTTTTTCGTCCATCCCAAGGATATGCAGGGCATGCTTACCGAGATTATGGAAACGCCGAAAGGCGATCATTGAGGCTCATTCGTCATCCTGAACTCGTTTCAGGATAACGGTCAACCAGTGCCGCGGGTTAGGCTGAAACACCTTCAGCAGGACGGAAAACCGGAGAGAAGAATGTCATACGAAACCATAAAAGTAGAGCGTGATGGACCATTAATGATGGTCACGCTGAACCGGCCAGACCGCCTCAATGCTATGCCACCGCAAATGGCTGACGAGTTGAGCGAAGCGTTCTACGATCTGGGTGATGCACGCGCGGTTCTGATCACGGGCGAGGGCAAGGGCTTTTGTTCCGGTGCCGATCTGGCAGCGCGGGGCGAAGGCAGCGCGCTCACCAGCAAGGGCGGCAGCCACAAGGCGCTGCAAAATCACTACAATCCGGCGATCAGTCAGGTTCTGCGGGCGCAAGTCCCGGTGATTTGCGCCGTCAATGGACCGGCCGCAGGCGTTGGTTGCAGCCTGGCACTTGCCGCAGATTTCACCATCGCATCCAAGAGGGCGTATTTCCTCCAGGCTTTCGTCAATATCGGCCTGGTGCCCGATGGTGGATCGACCTGGCTGCTGGCGCGCGCCATTGGTCGTGCGCGTGCCACCTCGATGATGATGCTGGGCGAGAAAATCGGCGCGGAACAGGCTGCGGAATGGGGTCTTATCTACCAAGCGGTTGAAGCCGATGATTTGATGGACGAAGCGCGCGCTTTGGCTGAAAAATTGGCCAATGGACCAACGCAGGCGCTCAAGATGATCAAGCAAAACCTCAACACTGCACTGGACGGCACGGTACAACAGGTGTTTGTGCAGGAAGCGGAAATGCAGCGCATCGCAGGTGCGAGCGCCGATGCGACAGAAGGCGGAATGGCCTTCCTGCAAAAGCGTAAGGCAGAATTCAAGGGGCATTGAGCCGCTACCCCGTTCGCCCTGAGCTTGTCGAAGGGCTGCAATTTTTTGAGCGACCTGTGCGAAGGAGAAGGGCAGGGCTTCGACAGGCTCAGCCCGAACGGATATAGAGAGCATATGACCGACACGAACAATTCCGGGCCAACCGTATCCGATTGGGAAGCGCTGGCTGAGAAAGAAGTGAAGGGCCCCGAGCGCTTTGACGCGCTGACTTGGGAAACGCCCGAAGGCTTCGATATCAAGCCGCTCTACACTGCCGAGGATGCACACGATCCCGGATTGCCGGGCTTCGGCCCATTCACTCGCGGGGTCAAGGCGTCGATGTATGCCGGTCGCCCCTGGACCATCCGGCAATATGCGGGCTTTTCAACCGCCGAGGAATCCAACGCCTTTTACCGCCGCAATCTGGCCGCCGGACAAAAGGGGCTGTCGGTCGCCTTCGATCTGGCGACGCACCGCGGCTATGACAGCGATCATCCGCGCGTGGTGGGCGATGTCGGCAAGGCTGGCGTCGCGATTGACACCGTGGCGGATATGGAAATCCTGTTCGACCAGATCCCGCTCGACACCATGTCCGTTTCCATGACGATGAACGGCGCGGTGATCCCTGTGCTGGCTTTCTATATCGTTGCGGGCGAGCGTCAGGGTGTTTCGGCAGAGAAGCTGTCCGGCACCATCCAGAACGACATTCTCAAAGAGTTCATGGTTCGCAACACCTATATCTATCCGCCCGAACCATCGATGCGGATCGTGTCCGATATCATCGCCTACACCAGCGCCAATATGCCGAAATTCAACAGCATTTCGATTTCGGGCTATCACATGCACGAGGCTGGCGCGACGGCGGTGCAGGAATTGGCCTTCACCATCGCCGATGGCAAGGAATATGCCAAGCGGGCGATGGAAACGGGCCTGGATATCGATGCCTTTGCCGGCCGCCTGTCTTTCTTCTTTGGCATTGGCATGAACTTTTTCATGGAGATCGCCAAACTGCGCGCCGCGCGCACGCTGTGGTACAATGTGATGGACGGGCTGGGGGCGCAAAAGGATCGCTCCAAAATGCTGCGCACCCACTGCCAGACCAGCGGCGTATCGTTGCAGGAACAGGACCCCTACAACAATGTAATCCGCACCACTGTGGAGGCGATGGCCGCTGTGCTGGGCGGTACGCAATCGCTGCATACCAACGCCCTGGACGAGGCGATTGCACTGCCAACCGACTTTTCCGCTCGCATCGCCCGCAACACGCAATTGGTGCTGCAAGAAGAAACCGGCATCACCAATGTCGTCGATCCGCTGGGCGGCAGCTATTACATCGAAGCGCTGACCGCCAAGCTGGTGGAAGAAGCTGAAAAGCTGATTGCCGAGGTTGATGCTGCGGGCGGGATGACCGCCTATGTTGCGACCGGCGCACCCAAGGCCGCCATCGAGACGGCGGCTGCACAAAAGCAGACCAGCGTCGACAAGGGCGAGACCGTGGTGGTGGGCGTCAACAAATATCGCAAGGATGTCGAGGACCCGATCGAAACGCTCGACATCGATAATGCCAAGGTGCGTGCCGGTCAGATCGAGCGGATTGCCAAGGTGCGCGCTGGCCGTGATGAAACCGCATGTCAGGCCGCGCTGAAGGCGCTGACAGAAGGGTCGAGATCAGGCGGCAATGTGCTGGATCTGGCTGTTGCAGCTGCGCGCCATGACGCGACGCTGGGCGAGATTTCTTCCGCCATGGAAGAGGTCTTTGGCCGCCACGACGCGACGCCCAAACCGGTGAGCGGCGTTTACAAAACCGCTTACGAATTCGACCAGCGCTGGGCGCAGGTCACCGATGGGGTGGAGGCGGTGGAGCGGCGTTTGGGGCGCAAGCCGCGCATCATGGTCGCAAAGATGGGGCAGGATGGCCATGATCGCGGAGCCAATGTGATCGCGAGTGCCTTTTCCGACATGGGTTTCGAAGTGGTGTCCGGCCCCCTGTTCCAGACGCCTACAGAAGCGCGCGACATGGCGCTGGAGCACGATGTCGATGTGGTGGGCGCAAGCTCGCTCGCTGCCGGGCACAAGACGCTGATCCCGGAACTCATCACTCTGCTGAAAGAGGCAGGCCGCGCAGATATCAAAGTGACGGCGGGCGGGGTTATTCCGGCGACCGATTATGAATTTCTGCGTGAAGCAGGCGTGCAGGGTATCTATGGTCCCGGCTCCAATGTGGTCGAATGCGCGGCCGATATTCTGACGCTTCTCGGCCACAATATGCCGCCGCTAGGAGAAGGACTGGACGAGGCGGCTGAATAAGAGATGGTTTGGCTCCGATGGGCAGGGGTTGTCATTCTGGCGGCCGCTGGCGTCGCGGCGTGGCTCTTGATCTTCAATTTCGCGGTCATTGTGACTCACGCAAATCTCGGCTTTTGTCGCAATGCGGTGGAGTTGATGAAGCCAGAGCCCGATTGTCCCGCCCCTTGGTGGTATTGGGCTGGAAACATCGCGGTGCCGCTCATTCTCTTGGGCGGCGCAATCAGGAAAATCCGACAGATTTCGAGAGAAGTAGATAATTGACCCAAATCCGTACCGACTGGACCCGCGAGGAAATCGCGGAGCTGTTCAACCTTCCCTTCACCGAGCTGCTGTTCCGCGCGGCCACGGTTCACCGCGAGTTTCACCCACCAGAGCAAGTGCAGCTGTGCACGCTGCTGTCGATCAAGACCGGCGGCTGCCCTGAGGATTGCGGCTATTGCTCGCAGTCTGTGAAGGCAGACTCCGGCGTCGAGGCGACCAAGCTGATGGACGTGCAGGCAGTGCTGCAATCGGCGGCTCAGGCGAAGGACCATGGCAGTCAGCGGTTCTGCATGGGCGCGGCGTGGCGCAATCCAAAAGACCGTGACATGCCCGCCATCGTCGAAATCGTTAAGGGCGTGCGCGACATGGGTCTGGAGACCTGCATGACGCTGGGCATGCTGGAGCCGCATCAGGCCGATATGCTGGCCGAGGCTGGTCTCGACTACTACAATCACAATGTCGACACGGGCCCTGAATATTACGAACGCGTCATCACCACACGCAATTATCAGGACCGGCTCGATACGCTGGAAAATGTTCGCAATTCTGGCATCAATGTGTGCAGCGGCGGGATCGTGGGCATGGGCGAGACGCGTGATGACCGCGTCGGTTTCGTCCACACGCTCGCCACGTTGGAGCAACACCCTGAAAGCGTGCCGGTGAACGCGCTGGTCCCGGTCAAGGGCACCGTTCTGGGCGATATGCTGGCCGACACGCCGCTCGCCAAGATTGACGATATCGAGTTCGTCCGCACGGTCGCGGTGGCGCGGATCACTATGCCGATGAGCATGGTGCGCTTGTCCGCTGGCCGCGAGAGCATGTCGGAGGCGACGCAGGCGCTGTGTTTCATGGCGGGCGCGAACTCGATCTTTACCGGCGACAAATTGCTTACCGCGCCCAATGCGGGTGACGACAGCGATGCAGACCTGTTTGCAAAGTTGGGCCTCACCCCATTGCAGGGCGAGGAACCGATGCGCGCTTGCAAGCAGACCGAGCCTGCTGAATAATTCGCGCCAACACTCCTTGATTAAAAAGGCTCTGCTATGACCGATCTGCCTCCCGAAACGCGTCCGGAAACTCTTTCTGTCCACGCTGGTTGCGCGCCCGATCCCGCCACCAATGCGCGGATCACGCCGATCTATCAGACATCCTCCTATGTCTTCGACAGCCCGGAACATGCAGCAAACCTGTTTAGCCTCGCCGAGTTCGGGAACATCTATTCGCGCATAATGAACCCCACCAATGATGCGCTGGAGAAGAAGGTTGCGGCCTTGGAAGGGGGCGTTGGCGCGCTCGGCGTCGCATCCGGCCATGCCGCGCAATTGATCGCGTTTCACACGTTGATGGAGCCGGGCTGCAACATCGTGGCGGCCAAGAAACTGTATGGAGGATCGCTCAATCAATTGGGCGAGGCGTTCAAGAAATTCGGCTGGGAAACGCGCTTTGTCGATACTGATGATGTCGAAAATGTCCGTGCAGCCATGGATGACAAGACGCGGGTAGTCTTCATCGAAAGTCTGGCCAATCCGGGCGGCGTGGTGACCGATATCGCCGCCATTGCGGACATTGCCCATGATGGCGGTGTGCCGCTGATGGTGGACAACACCATGGCCAGCCCTGCGTTGTGCCGCCCGTTTGAACATGGCGCGGATATCGTGGTGCACTCCACCACCAAGTTCCTCAACGGGCATGGCAATGCTGTGGGCGGGATCATCGTCGATAGCGGAAAGTTTGACTGGAAGGCGCAAGGCGACAAATTCCCCTCGCTGACCCAGCCGAGCGGCTCCTATCACGGAGCGGTGCTGGTCGATGCGTTGGAGCCGATTGGTCCGATTGCTTTCATCATCGCGTGCCGCGTTTTGGGCTTGCGCGATTTGGGTCCGGCGATGGCTCCGATGAATGCCTTTCTCGCGTTGACCGGGATGGAGACATTGCACCTGCGGATGGAGCGGCATTGCGCCAATGCGCATGCTTTGGCCGCGTGGCTGCAGGATCAGGAAGAAGTTGAGTGGGTATCCTATGCTGGACTGCCCGAAAATCCTTACCATAAAAATGCTCAAAAATATCTCGGCGGCAAGGGCGGGGCAGTGTTCACCTTCGGTCTGAAAGGCGGATATGATGCTGGTGTAAAACTCGTTTCGAACGTCAAATTATTCAGCCACCTCGCCAATATTGGCGACACGCGATCACTGATCATCCATCCGGCGTCGACCACGCATAGCCAGCTGGACGAGGAAGGCTTGATCGCTGCCGGGGCTGGCCCCGATGTGGTGCGTGTTTCTGTCGGAATTGAACATATCGAGGATATAAAAGAAGATTTAAAGCAAGCCTTATCAGCGGGATAGACGCTGTGTAATTAATCATGTCGCCTGCCTACAATTCTTTCGCATGATGACCTGTTTATGTTCACGGTCTTCAAGACGGGGGTCGCGGGTACCATCATAAACGGGGGACTTTCTATGCGTAAATTTGCACTTGCTGCTGCCGCTTTTGGCCTGGCATTAACCGCTGCACCGGCAATGGCCGATGACCACGAGAAGCCGGAAATGGAAGAGTTTGCGGCCGACTGGTACCAGATCAACATGATCAAGTTCTACTCGGGCAAGCGCGCACGGGCAGGCGAATTGCTCGACAATTATCTCAACAAGGCGCTTGAAGGGACGAAGGTCAAGCCGACCGAAATCCATGTCAATGTTGGTGATTACGACATCATCATGATGTGGCCGATGCCCGCAGGTCCCAAACAATTCGGCTGGGCACAAAATCCGTATTTTGCCGAGGCATGGGAAAATCTGAAGGAAGTCGCCGGCGGCGAAGATGAACGCCAGGCCATCATTGATGAATTCGACTCGCTCATCCAGGAAGAGAAGGAAATGCTCGCTCACATCGACAAGGATGAAGCTGAGTAAGCCTGTTCGGATACTTTTTCGATAGCTTGATCGGGGCCTTCAGGGTGGGCATAGGCGGTATCCGTCTGAGTTACTCTTCTGGAGGCCCCGTTTGTTTTCCAAGATACTGATTGCCAATCGCGGTGAGATTGCTTGCCGTGTGATCAAGACCGCTCGCCGGATGGGGATCGCCACCGTTGCGGTCTATTCTGATGCGGATGCACGGGCACCTTTCGTGCGGATGGCGGATGAAGCGGTCCACATCGGACCTGCCGCTGCGGCTGAAAGCTATCTTATCCCTGAAAAGATCATTGATGCGTGCAAACAAACCGGCGCAGAGGCGGTTCACCCCGGCTATGGCTTTTTGTCGGAACGGGCGAGCTTTGTTGAGGCATTGGCAGCAGAAAACATCGCCTTTATCGGGCCGCCTGCGGGCGCGATCGCGGCCATGGGTGACAAGATTGAATCGAAGAAACTGGCCAAGGAAGCTGGCGTCAATGTGGTGCCCGGCTTTGTCGGGGAAATTCGTGACACCGACCACGCGGTCGAGATCAGCGATGACATTGGCTATCCGGTAATGATGAAGGCCTCCGCGGGTGGCGGGGGCAAGGGCATGCGCCTGGCATGGTCGGAAAAGGACGTGCGCGAAGGGTTCGAGGCGACCAAGCGCGAGGGCCTCAATTCCTTTGGTGACGACCGCGTGTTCATCGAAAAATTCATCGAAAATCCCCGGCATATCGAAATCCAGATTCTGGGCGATAAGCACGGCAATATTCTCTATCTCAACGAGCGTGAGTGCAGCATCCAGCGCCGTCATCAAAAAGTGGTGGAAGAAGCGCCGTCACCCTTTGTAACGCCCAAGATGCGCAAGGCCATGGGCGAACAGTCTGTCGCCCTGTCGCGCGCGGTGGATTATCATTCTGCCGGTACGGTTGAACTGATCGTCAGCGGTGCTGATCCGACTGGTGAGAGTTTCTACTTCCTCGAAATGAACACGCGGCTTCAGGTCGAACACCCTGTGACAGAAGCGATCACCGGGATTGATCTGGTCGAACAGATGATCCGTGTTGCCGCTGGTGAAAAGCTGGAGATGACGCAGGACGATATCGGGATAGATGGCTGGGCGATTGAAAACCGGGTCTATGCCGAAGACCCCTATCGCGGGTTTCTGCCCAGCACGGGCCGCCTGGTGGAATACAAACCCCCTCTAGAGGGATGGACTGACGATGGCGTAGCCAATGGACGGCGCGGCGTTGACGGCGTGCGGGTTGACGATGGCGTCTATGAAGGGGGCGAGGTCTCCATGTTCTATGACCCGATGATCGCCAAGCTGGTGACATGGGGCGAGACACGCGACGAAGCGGCAGATTTGCAGATACAAGCGCTCGATGCTTTTCGGATCAAGGGCCTGGGTCACAATGTCGATTTCCTCAGCGCCATCATGCAGCACGAACGGTTTCGCTCGGGTGAGCTGACCACAGGATTTATCGCCGAAGAATACCCCGACGGTTTCGTGGGTGCACCAGCCTCGGATGAGCTGAAGCGCGGACTGGCCGCAATTGCGGGCGTTATCGCCACGGCTGACGCAGACCGGGCGCGCAGGATTGACCAGCAACTCGATGGGGAGCTTTATGCTCCGGGAGACTGGGCCATTCGCATTGGCGAGACCGAGGACGCGTCGAGTCACTTCAAGGTCAGTCTTGAAGAAGACGCCATTCTGGTAGACGGCGATGCGGTTGACTGCAGCTTTGAATATACGCCCGGCGACACGATGATCGATGTGGAGCTTGGCGATGAGGCAATGACCGTTCAGCTGGCTCGCCACCGCACCGGCTTTGTCCTGACCACACGCGGGGCAAGCCATGTGGTCCGCGTGCTGCCCCAGCGCGTGGCTGCGCTTGCAGGGCACATGATCGAGAAGGAGCCGCCTGACCTTTCCAAGATGTTGATCTGTCCGATGCCCGGCCTGCTGGTCAAACTGCATGTTGCCGAGGGTGAAGAGGTTCAGCCGGGACAGCCGCTCGCAACGGTGGAGGCGATGAAGATGGAAAACATCCTGCGCGCTGAAAAGCAGACCGTCGTGACCAAGCTGAACGCGGCAGAGGGCGATAGCCTTGCCGTGGATGCGGTCATCCTGGAACTGGAATGACGCAGCAAAACTTCGCGAGAATTCCTGCTGACGGCCAGTAAGTTTCGCGTGGGGCAGAAATTCGACACGCCGGAGCGGGTTATTCACAGGGCGTGGTAAACGCGCTGGCGCTGCACCATTTCCTGAGCGATACTGTGGGCCTTCGAGTCGCTTCTATCTTAATATGGAGGCACATATGGCACGCAAAGGAACAGGATTCTTCGACCGCAAAGGGCAGTTTTTCAAGACCCCGGAAGAAGCCACACGAAGCGATCTGGCAGCAATGCTGGGCAAGATTGGCGAAGGGGAAAGCCTGGCGCCCGGAATTGCTCACACCTTGCTGGAACGTCGCGGTGATATTGAAGCGCTGTTTGCCGAGCACGACGAGATGATGGCAGAGCAAGATACCTTGCTTGGCGCGAGCAACGTCACGCCTCTGAAGGCCTGAGCCGGTTCAGAGCAGGCGCGCCAGAAGCCAATTTGCGAACGTTCGCTCAACTAGCCAGCTGCACATCCAGAAAAGCGGCAATATCGGGCAATGCGACGTCATGCGCCAGATAGGCATCACCAATTGCACTGAGCAGGATGAAGGGCAGGGTGCCGGCATCCATTTTCTTGTCATGCAGCATATGATCGGCAAGTTTTTGCCCATCGCATGACAGGCCGAGTGCGGAAATCTCGGCTCGCAAGCCTGCATCAGCGATGGATTTGGCGATCCGGTCAGCATCTTTAGAGGATAAATGGCCCCGCCGGGCGGAATATCGCGCGGCCAGAACCATGCCCAACGCCACCGCCTCGCCATGCAGCAGCGCATCGGAAAACCCCGTCTCTGCTTCCAGCGCATGGCCAAAAGTGTGCCCAAGATTGAGCAAGGCGCGGGTCCCGGTGGTCTCGCGCTCGTCCTCGGCAACGATCCGGGCCTTGGCCGAAACGCTGGTGGCAACGGCATGCTCCAGCGCCGCAGGATCGCGCTCAATCACGGCCGGGCCATGATCCTCGAGCCAAGCAAAAAATTCGGCATCGCCCAGAATGCCGTATTTGATCACTTCGGCATATCCGGCGCGCATCTCGCGCGGGGGCAGCGTTCCCAGCAGATCCATATCGGCCAGAACGAGGCCGGGCTGGTGGAACGCTCCGATCAAATTCTTGCCAGCTGCCGTGTTGATGGCTGTTTTGCCGCCGACGCTGGAATCAACCTGGGCGAGCAAAGTCGTCGGGATCTGGATGAAGCCGCAACCACGCTTGCAAATGGCGCTGGCAAAACCGGTCAGATCGCCGACCACACCGCCGCCCAGCGCGATCACATGGTCGCCGCGCTCAACCCCTTGAGCCAGCATCCAATCACTTAGCGCCTCAAGTCCGCTCCAGCTTTTGGCGCCTTCCCCGGGACGGACGATGTGCCAGGCCGTTTCAAACCCGCCCGTTGCAAGAGCGGCTTCGACCCGAGCCCGCCACAATTCTGCAACGTTAGAATCGGTGACGATGGGCACAGTTTTCTTGCGCAGCAATGCGCCGCATTCGTCTGGCAAATTGTCGATCAAACCAGCGTCGATGCGCACTTCGTAACTGCGGCCGGCCAGTGCAACGGGAATTACAGCCATGCGTCGATTGCCTCCAATATGCTGAGTGCAGTTTCACTGTGAGGTCCGTCGCGGCTTTCAATCCTGACCTGGGCCTGACGATAGAATGGCTCTCTGTCAGTATAAAGCCGGGTCAGGATCTCGCGCGGATCACCCTGTTTCAATAGCGGCCTGGTATCCCGGCGGCTGGTGCGCTCCACCAGTGTTGCGATTTCGCAGTCAATCCACACAGCGATAGCTTTTTCTAGGATCACCGTGCGGGTGTCAGGATCAACAAAGGCGCCGCCTCCGGTGGCTATCACCCCTTTGTGACTGTCAAGCAGACGCGCAATGACCCGGCGTTCGCCATCCCTGAAATAGTCCTCGCCAAAATCGGCAAATATCTCGCTGATCTTGCGGCCCGCGGCCTTTTCGATTTCATCATCGGCATCGACGAATTCTCGTTTGACCAGGCTGGCCAGGCTGCGTCCGACTGTTGATTTGCCCACGCCCATGAGACCAACCAGCACGACCGGACGGTCAATCCGGGCCGCCATTCGGGCGATTTTATCATGGGGAAGGGCATCTTCAGCGTGAGTCATTGCCGTTTCGCCTATAGATGGGCTAGTGCCGGTGCAATAAGGCTCTTATGCTCAGGCCTTGGTATTTAGACCGAAGAAACGGGTTTTGGCGAAATATCCATGAAAAATGCGAAAGCGCGGGTCTGGCTAATTGTGGGATTGATTGTGCTGACAATTTTGGGATTGGCGTGGTTTGACGGTGGCGAGCAGTCGATCCGTCCGATCACCCAGAATGTATCCGTGCCGGAGGGACGCTGACCATGGTAAAGGCGCCGGTCTCCGGAAAATCCCTGTTGGTTGGTGTTGCAGCGCTGGCCCTGTGCGGCAGCTTTGCCCTTGCTCAGGACGCCCCGGAATCGCTTTTGCCGCCAGGTTTTGACGATCCTGCACCGACACCCAGCCCCACGGCCGCTCCGCAAGCGCCGACGCCAGGACAGGCTGCACCGCCTGCAACAGGATCGCAGCCTACCGTCCAGCCATTGCCGGGCCCGCAGCAACTGCCTGCTGTGCCTGATCTTGGGGCGATTGATCTTTCGCAAATTCCTTCGCTCGAAGCGCTGGAAGAAATGTCCCCGGACGAGCTTGACGATCTGCTCGGGCTGAAGCCGCGCTATGATATTCCGCCCGGGGCCCGCCGTTCGCTGGAACAGGTCGGTCTGCTTTCCCGCGATGAGGGTGGATTGCCAATGGGATCGCTCGCTAGACAGCCAGCATCACTCGTGCGTGCGGCTCTTGCCGGCATGGATGGTCCGGTGGTTTCGCGCTGGGGACATATCCTGTTGCGACGGACTCTGGCCAGCCGGTTGAACGCACCCGAGGGGATGAGCCCGGTCGAATTTGCTGCTCTGCGGGCGCAGTCGCTCAATGGCATGGGCGAATATGTTGTCGCCAGAGCTCTGGTTCAGGATGTCGATACTGGCAATTACAGCGACGCGCTGACCGATGCGGCGCTGGAAGCCTATATCGCCACGGCTGACATTGCGGGGGCATGCCCCGTAGTGCGGTTCGTTGGTTCGGAACGGGACGGCGGGCAGTGGACAATGCTGTCGGCCATTTGCAACGCCTATGCCGTTGAAGGGGCCTTGGCGGGCAGGCAGCTTGATCGCGCACTGCGCAATGACGTCGCGCCGCGCATTGATGTGCTGTTGGCCCAGCGCGTTGCCGGGGCGGCAGGTCGCGGGCGGCGCGCTGTCTCGGTCGAGTGGGACGAGGTCGAGGACATGAATCCCTGGCGGTTTGCCTTGGCCAGCGCCGTGGGTGAGCCGATTCCGGAGAATCTGCGCAGCGTTAATGAACCCTATTACCAGCGCGCTTCTGCCTTGGCGCCCATGTTGCCGCTGGAACAACGAATTGATGGTGCAATGCGCGCAGCGCGGGAGGGCGTTTTCTCTGCAGATGCAATGGTGGCGCTGTACGCTCTGGTGTACGCTGACGATGCGATCGAAGGTGATCCGGCCCAGATGGCGGTCAATCTTCGTGCAGCCTATGTTGCAGAATCAGCTGATGCGCGACTGGCCGCCATGCAGGCGGTTTGGGCCGGGGTGGCAGACGATGATTATGGCGCCAAGGTTCTGACGGCCTATGCCGCAGCCCGGTTGGTTCCCGAGGAACGGTTTGCTGGTGATGCAGCCCCGGTCATCGCGTCCATGCTGGCCGCAGGGCTTGACCGTGATGCTGCAGGTTGGCTTCGCGTCGTGGACGAAGGGAGCGAAGGCTGGGCCTTGCTGCAATTGGCGCGTGCGAACGGTACAGGCCAATTGAACGAGAGCGCGATTGACACCTTTATCGATGACGATGCCAGCGCGGAACAGCGCAAATCGCAATTTCTTATTGCCGGCCTCGCCGGCCTCGGGCGCGCTTCTCAGGCTGATGTGAGAGCACTTGCGGACCGGCTGGACATGGATTTGACCCGGCAGACCAAGTGGGCTCGCGCGATCCAGTCAGCGGCACGATACAACAACGCCGCGCTGGTATCGTTGCTTGCCGGATTGGGCATGCAGGGCAGCAATTGGGATCAAATGACCGCCTTGCATTTGTACAATATCGTTGCGGCACTGAACTCGGTTGGCCTGCAAGCCGAAGCCCGGATGATCGCCGCGGAGGCTGTGGCGCGCGGCTGATGTCCGCTGCTGTCCAGGCCTTCATCGAGATGCTTGCGGTCGAACGAGGGGCCGCGCCAAATACACTGGCGGCCTATCGCCGCGATCTGGATGCAGCAGAGGAGCTGCTTGGCGACCCGGCCCATGCTTCGCATGAGCAGATTGCCGACCTTGCTGGCGCCTGGGCTGATCTTGCACCCGCCACCGTCGCGCGAAAATCCTCGGCGCTGCGTCAATTTTTCGGTTTTGCCCTGGACGAGGGGTGGCGTGCCGATGATCCCTCTGCCGCGCTGCCTCGGCCCGGGGCTCGCAGGCCGCTGCCCAAGGTGTTGTCGCATGCAGAAGTGGAGCGATTGTTCGAAAGGGCAGAACTCGAAGCGGAAAGTGGTTCGCCGACCACAATACGGATGCTGACCATGCTCGAATTGCTGTATGGTTCGGGTTTGCGCGTTAGCGAGCTGGTCACACTGCCGGTATCGGCGGTCCCGCGTGATGCCCCGCTGTTGACGGTCACGGGTAAGGGCGGACAGGCCCGGATGGTGCCGGTCAGTGGCCGCGCGCAGGAAGCGCTGGGCCGTTGGCTTGGCGTCAGGGATGCGCAATCGCCTTATTTGTTTCCCTCGCGCAAGAAGCATCTGAGCCGGGTTCGCCTGTTCCAGATGCTCAAGGAGTTGGCGATCCGCGCGGATCTGGCGCCGGAAAAGATCAGCCCGCATGTTCTGCGGCACGCCTTTGCAACCCATTTGCTGGAGGGCGGGACAGACCTTCGCGTTTTGCAGACCTTGCTCGGCCATGCGGATATTTCCACAACGCAAATTTACACGCATGTTGATGCAGCGCGGCTTGTCGCGCTGGTCAATACGCGGCATCCTCTTGCCCGCAGCCGTGGTTAGGACTAGCTGGAGCCGATGAACTCTTACCTGGAATTTGAAAAGCCGGTCGCGCAACTGGACGAACGCATCGCAGAATTGCGCGCCGCTGCGGACAATGACGATGTCGACATCGGAAACGAGCTGCAGCGGTTGCAAAACAAAAGCGCCGATTTGCTCAAGACAACCTATGCCTCGCTTACGCCCTGGCAGAAAACGCAGGTCGCGCGCCATCCCCAGCGCCCGCATTTTCGCGACTTTGTCGAACATGCGTTTGAAGATTTCATGCCTTTGGGCGGCGATCGTTATTTCGGCGACGATGACGCAATCCTGGGCGGTTTTGCGCGGCTTGGTGACCGCAGGATCGTGTTGATCGGGCATGAAAAGGGCCACGACACGCAAACCCGACTCAAGCACAATTTCGGCATGGGAAAGCCCGAGGGGTATCGCAAGGCGATCCGCCTGATGGATCTCGCCGGACGGTTCGGCCTGCCGGTGGTTACGCTGGTGGATACATCTGGCGCATTTCCCGGGGTTGAGGCCGAAGAGCGCGGCCAGGCCGAAGCCATCGCCCGCTCGACCGAGGCTTGCCTTGCCCTGCCGGTGCCAATGGTGTCGGTGATTGTGGGTGAGGGCGGTTCGGGAGGGGCAGTTGCCTTGGCCAGCGCCGAACGCGTCCTGATGATGGAGCACGCCATCTATTCGGTCATATCGCCTGAAGGGTGCGCTTCGATATTGTGGCGAACGGCTGACAAGGCTGCAGATGCAGCGCAGGCAATGAAAGTCACTGCGCAGCATTTGCGCCGATTGAAGGTCATTGACCGGATCATTACAGAACCCATTGGCGGGGCTCATCGCGATCCGGCCAAGGCAGCACAATCGCTCGCGGCCGTCGTCGGCGAGGAGCTTGATACACTCAGCAAGTTGCCAGCCGAACAGTTGCAGAAGATGCGGGAAGAACGCTTTCTGCAAATGGGCGAGAGCTAGATCGATATTCGCCGCAGCGATCGCATATTCGGTCGGTGGCGATGATATCTTTCTGCAAACGCTCGGGAACTTGGCAGCGCGTGACGCGCTGTCCATGTGATAGGGCCTGGTATACTGGCGCCGTTCAACGGGCGCGAGAGAGGTATCGGGCATAACAGCCGGAGGATATTTCCATGTCGACCCCCACCAGAACCGTATCTCGCAAACTCACAATTTTCGCCGGTGTTGCGCCGCTCGCACTCGCTCTGACAGGGTGTGTTGGTGGAGGATCGATCCCCAGTGCTTCGGCTCCGATCACGCAGGCCGAGGCGCAACAGGGTGCAGAATACCATCCGCAATTGCTGGCGCAGTTCGGTGGCGCGATGAGCGGATCGCAGGCCGCCTATGTCGAGTCGGTGGGCAAGAATATCGCGGTGCAATCCGGCCTCGGCAATGCGCGCGATTCCTTTACCGTTTCGCTGGTCAACAGCTCGGTCAACAACGCCTTCGCCATTCCCGGTGGGTATGTTTACACCACGCGGCAGCTGGTTGCGCTGATGAACAACGAAGCCGAACTGGCAGGTGTTCTCGGTCACGAAGTGGCTCACGTGGCGGCACGCCATTCTCAGCGACGTCAGCAAAAGGCGCAGCAGAATTCGATTCTGGGCACAGTTGGCGCGATCCTGTCCGGCGTGTTGCTGGGAGATACAGGGCTGGGCCAGCAGCTGGGGCAAACGTTTTTGCAAGGCTCGCAGCTTCTCACATTGAAGTTTTCCCGCAGTCAGGAACTGGAAGCGGACGAGCTAGGAATCCAATATCTGGACAATGCCGGTTATGATCCGCGCGCCATGGGCACGGTGCTGGCCAGCCTTGCCGCACAAAACTCGCTTGATGCGCGCCTTCAGGGGCGTGACAATGCGACAATACCGGAATGGGCCTCGACCCACCCTGATCCAGCCGGTCGCGTGCAAACCGCACTCTCGAAGGCGGCACCTTTGGGCACAGGCATCACGAATCGGGACCAGTTCCTCTCCAGCATTGATGGACTGATTTACGGTGATGATCCCGAACAGGGGGTGATTGAAGGACGTCAGTTCATCCATCCGGTCCTGCGGTTCAGTTTCACAGCGCCCCAGGGCTTCTTCATGACAAATGGCACGACCGCTGTCGGGATCAATGGTCAAAGCGGACAGGCCCAGCTCAGCCTCGCGCCATATGACGGAAACCTTTCCACCTATATCCGGCAGCGTTTTGCCGCTCTGGGTGGGGATCAACAACAGCTGGCCCCTGACAGCATTCAGGGTACTACGGTAAACGGTTTGCAGGCAGCCTATGGCACTGCCCGTGTCAACAACGGCAACAGCCAGGTGGATGTTGTTGTTTACGCATATGAATTTTCGAACAATCAGGCGTTTCATTTCACCGCGATCACTCCGGCTGGCAACGCCAGAGTGTTTACCGATATGTTCGCTTCAATGCGGCGGATCACAACGTCCGAGGCGAACAGTGTTGTCCCGCGGAGGTTGGATGTCGTGACGGTTCGCAGCGGCGAAACCGTACAGAGTCTTGCCAACAGGATGGCTTACACGACCGGGCAGGAAGCGCGTTTCCGTGTGCTCAATGGTCTGGGCTCAAACGATACGCTGCGTGCCGGACAGAAGGTCAAGATCGTCATCCGGTCGCGCTGATCCGCATTCCCACTTAACTGGCACGCACAAAAAAGGGCGACGGGAGTAATCCCGCCGCCCCTTTTTTGTTAACCGCTGTTGCGATTAGCCGCCAGCAGCTGGTGCAGCAGCTTCAGAAGTAGCCATTTCGTCAGCAACGGTGCCGAACGTCGAGCTCAGCTGGTTGCCCAGTGTGCCCATGGCGGTGATTGCAGCAACTGCGATAAGAGCAGCGATAAGGCCGTACTCAATTGCGGTTGCGCCCTGCTCGTCGTTGATCAGCTTGTTAAAGAATTTCATGTGTAGTCTCCTGGTTCAGTCTTCGGTACCCGTGCCCGGCCAAATACTGGCCTGACCTTTGCGGTGATAATGAGAGCGTGTTGAGAAATTCCTAATTCGGAACCTTTCAAAAGTGTTACTGGCCCCCAGTTGCCGCTTCGACTTTGTTTGTAACCGTTGCCCACAGACCGTCGTTTTCATTCGCTACGGAATCAAAAGCGCCGATCGATGCGATCACAATCAAACTCACGATCAGGCCGTATTCGACTGCCGTGGCTCCAGACTGATCGCTTCTGAACCTTTTCAGAAATGAACTTTTCATCGTGGAAACCTCAACAATACGTTCCTGACTGAGGCCGTTTTGTGCTCAGGGTGTTAAGAAAAGGTTGAGAAGGCGCTTCGAAATGGAAAAAATCCCGACATGGCAACCTGTGGTTGCTGCAGCTTTGCAAGCTTCGGACGGTTTGTGGCTGATGCACAAACGACCGGCGAGCAAGCATCATGGCGGACTGTGGGAATTTCCCGGCGGCAAGGTGGAAACCGGCGAGAATCCGCCCTTTGCGCTCGCCAGAGAGCTTCAGGAAGAGCTCGGGATTACGGTCCAACCAACTGACTTAATCGCGGAAACCTTCGCGCAAGAGCCAGCTGGCAGCACCGTGCAACCGATTGTCATTCTTCTTTACACCCTACGTATTTGGACGGGGACCCCCACGGCATTGGAGGGCGGCGAGGTGGGCTGGTTCACACCGGCGCAGGCGCTGGTACTCGACAAACCCCCGCTCGATATCGTCCTGGCAGCCAAACTCTTTGAAAAAGAGTAGCGATAGGGATTGCCAATCATGCCGTGCCCCCTTATGTGCCGCCGCTCAGCGCGCCCGTAGCTCAGCTGGATAGAGTACCTGACTACGAATCAGGGGGTCGGAGGTTCGAATCCTTCCGGGCGCGCCAATATAAAAGGCATCTCGCAGGGGGTGCCTTTTGTGTTTGTGGGTCATGGCATGTTCGAACGGTTCGGATTCGAAGGCCCTGATAAGGGCCGCAGAAGACGAGCCGCTGCCAAGCGGCGAGACAATCCTTCCGGGCGCGCCATTTTCACTCCGTTCAAATAGCCACGCCCTCCTTTAGACGGTTCGAGCTTGCGCTCGTTGGGCGCGCCATTTTCACTCCGTTCAGATAGTCACGCCCTTGCTTGAGGCGGTTTGAGCTTGCGCTCGTTGGCCGCCCCACACCTTTCCTCATGTCTCGTTCTTTCGCGCTCGACCTGTCATTCGATCGGGTCGCGGCAGGTCCTGTGTTCCGGAACAATCCGTGTGTCTGCCCATTGATAAGACAAAGAAAGACACGAGGACTTTATGACCGAACAAGCCACAGAAATTTTCGAACGCCTTGAACAGGATCACGACAAGCATCGCGAACTGCTCGACAGAATCGAGAGCACCACCGGCGACAGTGAAGAGCGCAATACGCTGTTTGAAGAACTGACCAAGGAACTTAAAGGGCATGCCGCCGCTGAAGAGCAGGCGCTGTATTCCACGATGCTGCGCAAGCCGCCAACAACCGATGAGACAAGGCACTCTGTTGCCGAACATCACGAAATTGACGAAATGCTCAACGACCTGGCGGCGACGGACAAGTCATCCAGCGCCTGGCTGCAGAAGTTCAAGGACTTCGCTCACCGCTATCGCCACCACATTGAAGAAGAAGAGGAAGATCACTTCCCCGACTTTGAAAATCATATCGATGAAGATGACGCGAGGTTTATGGCCAAGGTGTTTGAACGCCGCAAGAAGGCGGAAAAGGCCGAGACCGAAGTAACACCAGAGGCGCGCGAACACGCCAAGGCGTAAAAACTGCAAACACATTCATTGGCAAGCCCGGACTGCTGACGGCGGTCCGGGTTTTGTTTTTTGGAACCCGAATTACGCGGTTTCAGCTGAGACATTCCAATGGCGTGAAGCAGACGTGGGCTCGAACGGGGTGGAAATTTGATAGCGGGAGGGAGCCAAAAAGACCTTTTAGCGATCCGTCATTGCTCCTACACCCACTACGACCGGCCATAGGAGACCGTCTTACAATGAGCTGCCAGCACGACCATGATGACGACCACAGCGGTTTGGCAAAACCCGACGTGCCAGAGCATGTGCAGGATGCCATCCGCACCTTGATCGAATGGTCGGGCGATGACCCCAAGCGAGAGGGTTTGCTCGATACGCCCAAAAGGGTCGGTCGGGCCTGGCTGGAATATTGCCAGGGGTATCAGGAAGACCCTGCCATCCACATGAGCCGCGTGTTTGAAGAAGTCGGCGGTTATGACGAAGTGGTTCTGCTGAAGGATATTCCCTTCCAAAGTCATTGCGAGCATCACATGGCGCCGATTACCGGCAAGGCAGCGATTGCCTATCTGCCCAAGAACAAGGTTGTCGGCATATCCAAGCTGGCCCGGGTGCTGCACGGCTATGCGCGCCGATTGCAGATCCAGGAGCGGCTGACAGCTGAAGTCGCGCAGTGCATCTGGGACCATCTTGAACCGCACGGCGTGGCAGTGGTGATCGAAGCGCAGCATGGCTGCATGACGGGGCGCGGAGTGCGAACTCCGGGGGTGGGTATGATTACCTCACGACTGGTTGGATGTTTCCTTGATGATCCGCGCAGCCGCAAGGAAGTGATGGCCCTGATGGGCTATGGCTGATTGCGATAATCGGCGGCCTCGGAACTCACGCGCTTCCGCGGCGCTACAAGGGAGAACTCGTAGCGATATTCAGGCAATTTGGTTGATTACCCCATTCGTGCAGACCCTGGCCCGCTTTCCTACATAGCTTCATTTTGCCACAGCGAGGGCGGTTCTTTCGCATCGTCGGTCCCCCAAATGTCGCACAAAGCGGCTCACTCAGGTCGGTGACCGGTTTGGGAAAGTGTCAACTTTGAAAATCAGGCGCAAATTTCTGAAATCAAAGTTTAAACCGGTAAAAATCTGCAAGGACACACTGTCAAGACTGTCAACTTTGCAATCCCGCGCATCCGACCCTTGCGAACCCTGCACGAAAAAGGGCGCCGCTCCGCTGGGGGAGGGCGCCCTGATCTCAGATTGTATGGTGAAGTGCTTAAAGCTGGCCCAGCATATGTTCTGCGCTGGAGACAGAGAAATCGCCCGGTGCCTCAACATTGAGCTGCGACACCACGCCATCGTCCACGATCATGGAATAACGCTGTCCGCGCTTGCCCAGGCCGAAGCCTGAACCATCCATCGTAAGACCAGTGGCCTCGGCAAAATCGCCGTTGCCGTCTGCCAGCATGGTGATGTCTTCGCTGCCCGATGCCTGATTCCATGCGCCCATTACAAAGGCATCATTGACCGCGGTGCCGACGATTTCGTCAACGCCCTTGGCTTTCAGCTCGGCAGCTTTGTCAACATAGCCGGGCAGGTGGCGGGCAGAACACGTAGGAGTGAACGCCCCGGGTACGGAAAACAGCGCGACCTTCTTGCCCGCGAAATATTCGGTCGAGCTGACCTGCTCGGGTCCATCGGCGGTTGCCTTGACCATTGTGACTTCGGGAAGCTTGTCCCCAACCGAGATTGTCATTGCGCAATTTCCTTTCGTGTTTCCGTCAGTACACGCCCGATATAGGCGCTTTCAAACCCATCGCAACACGTGATCATATAAAGATCGCTTTATATTTGCTTCGTCCACAATCACTCGCTAGAGCGCGTCCTGCAAAGACCCTTTGTCGGACAAGGACAGGGTCAAATTATTTCAGATGCCCCCGGGTATCCATTCAGGAGAAATTTTCGTGGCTGAAGCTCAGCAAGATTACATTATCGCGGATATCGGTCTGGCCAAATACGGTCGGGATGAAATCGCCATCGCAGAAACCGAAATGCCGGGCCTGATGGCTCTGCGCGAGGAATATGGCGAAGCGCAGCCGCTGAAAGGCGCGCGCATCACCGGGTCGCTCCACATGACGATCCAGACTGCTGTTCTGATCGAAACACTTGTGGCGCTGGGCGCCGATGTGCGCTGGGCCACGTGCAATATTTTCTCGACGCAGGACCATGCAGCCGCAGCGATTGCGGATCAGGGCATTCCGATCTTTGCGATCAAGGGCGAGAGCCTGGCGGAATATTGGGACTATGTCGGACGCATCTTCGACTGGTCAACCGCCGATGATGCCGATCAGACTGCCAATATCATTCTGGATGATGGCGGCGATGCCACCATGTTTGCCCTGTGGGGTGCACGGATCGAAGCCGGTGAAACGCTGCCGGAACCGGCCAACGCGGAAGAAATTGAATTCCAGCGCGCTTTGAAGGCGTTTGTCGAAGCCAAGCCGGGCTATCTGACCAAATCGGTTGAGAACATTGTCGGCGTGTCGGAAGAAACCACAACCGGCGTTCACCGCCTCTATCACTTGGCGAAGCAGGGCAAGCTGCCGTTCCCGGCGATCAATGTGAACGACAGTGTCACCAAATCGAAATTCGACAATCTGTATGGCTGCCGGGAATCGCTGGTTGATGCGATCCGCCGCGCCACCGATGTCATGCTGTCGGGCAAGGTCGCCTGCGTCGCCGGTTTCGGTGATGTTGGCAAGGGCTCAGCCCAGTCGCTGCGCAATGGCGGCGCCCGCGTTCTGGTGACGGAAATCGATCCGATCTGTGCGCTTCAGGCGGCAATGGACGGGTTTGAAGTTGTCACGATGGAAGAAGCGGTTGAGCAGGCCGATATCTTCGTCACTGCCACCGGCAACGAACATGTCATCACCGCTGAACACATGAAGGCGATGAAGAATATGGCCATCGTGTGCAACATCGGTCACTTCGATTCCGAAATCCAGATTTCCGCGCTCGACAATTACGACTGGAACGAGCTTAAGCCGGGCACGGACGTGGTGAAGTTCCCTGATGACAAGGAAATCATCATTCTGGGCAAGGGCCGTCTGGTCAACCTGTCCTGCGCCACCGGCCACCCCAGCTTCGTAATGAGCTTCAGCTTCACCAATCAGGTGCTGGCCCAGATCGAACTGTGGACCAAGGGCGATGAGTACAAGAACGACGTCTATGTTCTGCCCAAGCATCTCGACGAGAAGGTCGCGGCCTTGCACCTCGACAAGCTGGGCGTGAAACTGACCAAATTGAGCCAGGTTCAGGCCGATTATATCGGTGTTCCGCAGTCTGGCCCGTTCAAACCGGATCACTATCGCTACTAAGCCGAAGCGGTTCGTCTGACGAATAGGGAAAGCCCTCGCATTTGCGGGGGCTTTTTCGTGCAAGGCATGTTGCAAGTAACCGCGTCGCAGCATAGCTGAGAGGATATGGAACTCACCCCCGTCGCTCTTGCGCTGATTGGCCTTGTTTTGGCCGCCTGGACTGTTGGCGCAGCCTTGCTGATGATCAAGGCCGCTGCAAGCGCGCGACGTTTCGAAGCGGTGCGGAAGGCGACTCGCCGGCTCAACCGGATGCTGGACGAAGCGCCTGCGATCCCGCTGCTGGTGCGGGTCGATGGCAAGATCGAGGCACCAGAGCGCCTTGCTGGCTGGCTGGGACTGGACAGCCTGCCGCAATTCCTGAGCGAGCTGGATGCAGGCGATGGACGCGGATTGAGCGCAAGCCAGCTGGACGAGCTGACCCAGGCTGTGCGCATTACCCAGAAAACAGCAGCGCCCTTCCAGTTTTCGCTGACGCCGCAAGGGTCAAGCCGAAGTCTGGCCCTGCGTGGCAGCCTGGCTGACCCGCAAGTCTCGCCCGGTGGAGCCGCGCTGGTCTGGGTGTTCGACTTTTCTGAAAGCGAGGGCGAGCTCAACCGATTGCGCCAGATCGCTGAAGGATCCCAGCGCGATTTCTCGGCCCTTGTCGGGCTGATCGAATCTGCGCCCATGCCGATGTGGTTCCGTGGGCCGGACCTTCGGCTCAAACTGGTCAACCGCGCCTATGTTGAGGCCGTCGGTGTCGAGGATGCCGCCGCCGTAGTCAAAGATCAGGTTGAGCTGCTCGAAGCGATCGATGGCGAAAAACCGCAGGATGTCGCCCGGCTCGCCGCGGATGCAGGCGAGGCCAGGCAGCGCGTCATTCCGGCCACCATCCATGGCCAGCGCCGAATGTTCAGGGTCAGCGATCTGCCGCTCGGCGATGACGGTGTTGCCGGTTATGCCATCGATATCGAGGATATGGAGCAGCAGGCGCGCGATTTTCGCGCCTTCCGTGATGCACAGCGCGCCATGCTCGATCAATTGTCGATCGGGGTTGCACAGTTCGATGATCGAGAAAATCTGGTGTTCGCCAACCGGCCCTTCCAGCGTTTGTTTGATCTTTCAACTTCGGCGGTTGCCGAAGGTGTGGCGTTCAACCGCTTCCTCAATGATGCGCATGAGAAACGGCGCACGCCCGAAGTGCGGGACTTTCCCGCTTGGCGGCGCGAGCATCTGGAATGGTTCAATGCGCGCGACACACAGGAAGAGGCCTGGCCCTTGTCGGGCGGCACCCATCTGCGCATTGTTGCCCAGCCTATGCCTGATGGCGGCATTGTCCTGATCGCCGAAGACCGGACCGAGCAGCTTGCCTTGTCGGCAACGCGCGACACCTTGCTGAGAACCCGCACGGCGACACTCGACAGTCTGTTCGAAGCGCTGGCCGTCTTTGCGCCGGACGGATCATTGCAGCAGTGGAACCGCAGCTTTGCCGGGACATGGGGGCTGGAGCCGGAGCTGCTCGATTCGCACCCCAATGCCGACGATATGCTGTCTGCTATCGCGCCCAATCTGGCCAAGCCAGCCCAGGTCAAACGGCTGGGCGAAATCATCCGGGCAGCCACGCTGGATCGGCAGGAAAAGGGAGGGCGGATCGATCTGGCCGATGGGCGAACGCTGGAATATGCAGGCGTCCCGCTGCCCGATGGCAATGGTTTGCTGACAGTGCTGGACATCACCGATTCCCACAAGGCGGAGAATGCGCTGAGGGAACGCAATCAGGCACTGGAAGAGGCAGATGCAGTCAAAGCGCGATTCCTTGCCAATATGTCCTATGAATTCCGTACGCCTTTGACGTCGATTGGTGGATTTGCAGAACTGATCCAGAGCGGGGCTGCCGGGCCGGTCAGCGACCAGCTGAGCGATTATGTCGGTGCCATCCTGGATTCGGTTGAGCGGCTGACCGAACAGGTCGAAAATGTGCTCGACCTGTCGCAGAGCGAGGCGGGTTTGCTGCCGTTATCCAAGGAGCGTATCGAATTGCTGCCCTTCGTCACGAAGGTTGTGACGGAACGTGAAGAGGCGATTACGCAAGGCGGGTTGACGCTGGAACTCCGTGGCGATTCGGGCGGGGCGGTGGATGCTGACAAGCGCCAGATTGCTCGCGCCATCGGATTGCTGGTGGACAATGCGATCGAGGCGACCCCGCGGGCTGGCAAGATCCTGGTCGATGTTGCGAAAACCAAACGCGGCGCGCGGATCGTGGTGTCGGACAATGGCAGCGGCATGAGCAAGGAAGAACTCGCCCGCGTTCTGGAGGGATTGGAGCCCAATGCCGAGGGCAAGCTGGAGCGCCGCCAAGGTCTGGGGATTCCACTCGCCCGGCAGCTGATCGAAGCGCACGGCGGCAGTCTGCAGCTGGATAGCGAACAAGGTGCAGGCACAACCGCGACGATCCGACTGCCATGAGCGCCTTTCGCGAACATCTGCCCGATCTGGCGGCAATGGACAAATTCGGCGCGCGAATTGCCGCGCAATTGAAAGCAGGAGACGTGGTCGCGCTGGGTGGCGGATTGGGTGCTGGCAAAACCACACTGTCACGCGCCATCCTGCGCGCTGCAGGCCATGCAGGTGATGTGCCATCCCCCACGTTCACCATTTTGGAAACCTATTACGACACGGATATGCAGCCACCCATTGTCCATGCCGATTTCTATCGGCTGGAGCGCCCGGAAGACACACTGGAGCTTGGGCTGGATGATTACCGCGAAGGTGCAGCATTGCTCGCCGAATGGCCGCAGAATGCCGGCGGCTTTGCAGATGAGGCCACTTGCCTGTCAATTGCGCTGGAAGTTGCGGAAGAAGGCCGGTTGGCGATTGTCGAACCGGGCGAAGATTGGGTAGGGCGGATGCCATGAGCGATCAGCCTGAAACCATGGATCAATTTCTGGCAGAGGCGGGGTGGGGCGATGCCGCGGTTGAGGCCATTCCCGGCGATGCCTCGTTCCGTCGGTACTTCCGCCTGAAGCGCGGCACGCAGCCTGCCATGCTGATGTATGCGCCTCCTCCTGAAGAGGACCCACGCCCGTTCCTCAAGGTGGGCGACTATTTGATCAGCCACGGCATGCGTGCACCGGAAATCTATGCAGCCGATCCAGCACAGGGTTGGGTCTTGCTGGAGGATTTTGGTGATGATCGCATGCGCGACTGGCTGGATAATCATCCCGAGGGGGAAGATGCGGCCTATCGGGGAGCGATTGATGCGCTGATTGAATTGGCAACCAAGCCTGCCGGTCCGTTTGCGCCCTATGACATGGCGACATACCAGCGAGAGGCTGCCCTGTTCACGCAGTGGTACTGCCCGGCGATGGGGCTGGAAATTGACGATCAGGGATTTGTCTCTGCTTGGGAGAACGCCTTGGGGCCAGTTATTGCAAGGCAGCAACCGGGCGTGACGGTTCTGCGCGATTACCATGCAGAAAACATCATGCTGCTGGGCGATCCCCGCGATGGCGCGCCGCAGGGCCTCATTGATTTTCAGGACGCACTGGTTGGCCATCCGGCTTATGATCTGGTCAGCCTGTTGCAGGATGCCCGCCGCGATGTCCCGGTCGAGCTGGAGCGCAACATGCTCGATCACTATTGCAAAGCCAGCGGCGCCGACGCAGATTTCATGGCCGATTATGCCGTGCTGGGTGCCCAGCGTAATGCCAAGATTGTCGGAATTTTCACACGCTTGTTCAAACGCGATGGCAAGGCGCGCTATCTCGATTTCATTCCGCGCGTCTGGCAGGCGATGGAGCGTGATCTTGCCCATCCGGCCCTGGCACCTGTTGCCGACTGGTTCGATACCAATGTTCCCGCCGCTCTGCGCGACAATGACGGCGGCAGCATTTCATGAGCGAACTGGCGAGCGATTGCGCCATGGTAATGGCCGCTGGCATGGGCAAGCGGATGCGTCCCCTGACTGCCAGTCAGCCCAAGCCACTTGTGCGGGTCGCAGGAAAGCCGCTGATCGATTATGCGCTGGACAGGCTGGTTGATGCCGGTGTGGGCCGGGTTGTCGTCAATGTGCATTACCTTGCCGACGCGCTCGAGGCGCATTTGTCTGAGCGCAAAAGCCCAAAGATCACAATTTCGGACGAGCGCGAGCAATTGCTCGAAACCGGTGGCGGCATGGTCAAGGCGCAGGCACAGCTTGCTGATCCATTCTTCTGCCTGAATGCCGACAATATCTGGCTGGAGGGGCCCCGAACGGCTTTTCACGACCTGTCTGCGCGGTGGAACCCGGATGAAATGGACGCGCTTTTGCTGGTAGTTCCCCATTCGCGCGCAATCAATTTCACCGGTCAGGGAGACTTTCACATGGATGCCGACGGCCGGCTTTCGCGCAGACTGACCGGCCGCGTCGCGCCCTTTATCTACACCGGTATCCAGCTGGTTTCGCACCGGCTGCTGCGCGATGCCCCCGAAGGCAAGTTTTCAACCAATGTATTCTGGAACCGGGCGATCGAGGAAGGTCGCCTGTTCGGGGCATCCTTTAGCGGCCAGTGGTTTGAAGTGGGAACGCCCGATGCCATCGCGCCAACAGAGCGGGCGCTGAAAGTTGGCTGAGCTGAGCCTGCAATCAAAAACGCCCAAAGTCTATTCCATCGCTGCCCACCGCGGTTTCGCCGATGCCTTGGTCGCGGGTCTTGTCCCGCGTTATTTCAATGAGCACACCGGCCTTGCTCGCCTGACCTTGCTCATGCCCAGCAGCCGCGCAGCAAAGACGGTGACAGAGGCGTTTATCCGTCATTTCGGCGAGGATGGCAGGGCAGGATTGCTCATGCCGCGCATGGTCATGGTTGGCGATCTCGACCTTGATGAAGCGCTGGGCGCCCTGATGGACCCGATGGGCGAGAGTGACATTCCCGCCGCGGTCGATCCGATGCAACGCTGGCTGGAACTGGCCAAGGTGCTGGAGGATGCGCTGGGCGATGATGCACCAACAGGTGCCGCGCTGCTCAGACTGTCGAAAGAAACGGCAGCGGTAATGGACAGGCTGCTGGTTGAGGAAATTACGCCGGACCGCTTGCTTGATGACAAGGTGCTGGGCGCGTTTCAGCATTTGTCCAACCATTGGCAGGTCAGCACGCGGCAATTTGCCGTCTGCCAGGCCCATTGGAGCAATCACCTCGACCAGATTGGGATGGTGGATGCTGCCACCCGCCGCAATCTGCTGTTTGAACGGGCCGCGCGTCGGTGGCGCGATAATCCTCCGGCCGATCCGATTGTCGCGGTGGGAGTTACCAGCGCCGCGCCCGCTCTGGCGCGATTGCAGCGGGTGATTGCCAACTTGCCCAATGGCGCGGTGATCCTGCCGGATCTCGATCTCACCATGGAAAGTGCCTCCTGGGAGGAACTGGGCCGGGCCGGACGCGCGGATGAAAGCGGGGGCGATGTCTTTGCCAGCAGCGATGCAGTGACCCATCCGCAATATCACCTCAAGCTTTTGCTCAACCGGATGGGCGTTGCCCGCGAAGAGGTTCAGCCCTGGCATCGCAAGGGAGTGGGCGCTGCTGCTCCTGCACGCTCAAAGGCGATCTCTTCGCTATTTCTGCCGCCTAAGGCGAGCCGCATATGGGTTGATCTTCCAGCCGAAAAACGCCGGCTTGCCGGTATCCGGCTGATCGAAAGCGCCGCGATCGAGGAAGAAGCGCAGAATGTCGCTCTGCTAGTGCGCGAGGCGCTGGAACAGCCGGAAAAGCGGGTTGCGGTGGTAACGCCCGATCGCGCATTGGCGCGCCGGGTCGCGCAGCATTTGCAACGCTGGAATATTGCAGCTGACGATTCCGCTGGCCAACCCCTCAGCCTGACCCTGGCAGGGCGTCTGATCCTGCAATTGGCCGCGCTTCAATCGGAACGGTTTGCCCCGGTCGAGCTGATTTCCGCGCTCGGCCATCCCCTGGTTCAACGCGATGGTGATCGTCGCGCATGGTTGGCCTATTTGCGGCGGTTCGAAAGGGCCCTGCGCGGCCCGCGCCCTGCCGAAGGGTTTGCACCATTGGCTGCAATTGCGGACAAGGCCAGCGTCGCTGAGTGGTGGATTGAGGTTGCCGGCCTGCTCGATCCCTTGCGCATTTCTGGTGACGGGGAGCCTGTCTTGCTGGCCGATGGGCTGGGTGCGCTGACTAGCTGTGCCGAAGCGCTTGCCGGGGAGGGCATGTGGTCCAACGAAGATGGGCGCGCTCTGGCGCGGTTCGTCGAGGATTTGCAACGAACCGCAGGGGAGGCTGAAACCCGGATCGATCCTGCTGAACTGCACGAAGTTTTGAGCGACGCGATGGCGGACATTGCTGTGCGTCCGCCTTATGGCGGGCACCCCAGAGTGGCCATTTACGGCCTGCTGGAATCGCGAATGACGCGCGCTGATCTGGTCATTTGTGCCGGTCTCAATGAGGGGACCTGGCCGGGCCTTTCGAGTTCCGCTCCGCTGCTTCCACCGGCCATTCTGCGCACTTTGGGCGTGCCGGGTGCCGAATTTCGCATCGGCCTGTCCGCCCATGATCTGGCAGGGGCGCTTGGTGCGCCCGAAGTGGTGCTGACGCGATCTGCACGTGACATGGATGGGCCGACCATCCCATCGCGTTTTCTGCTGCGGATCAAGGCATTGCTCGGCGAAAACGCGGACAAATATGTAGAGAAAACGGTCCCCTTGCTCGCACAAAGGCTGGACCGGATTGTCGATCCCGCGCCGCTCTATCCCCGGCCTCAGCCGAACCCGGCGAGTGACCTGCGCAATGTGCCGATCAAGGTGACCGGGCTCGACCGGCTGCTGGGCGACCCCTATCAATTCTATGCCAGCGAAATCCTGAAGCTGTCGCGGCTCGACCCGCTTGACGCTGACGCTTCGCCGGCATGGCGCGGCACGATAGCGCATGAGATCCTGCGGCATTGGCACCTTGCCCGGAAGAACGATCCTGCGGTGGCGATTGAACCCGTTTCTGACGCAATCTTGCGCGAAAACAACGTCCACCCGCTGGTGTGGGGCCTGTGGCGGCCGCGCTTGCTGGCAGCGCTGGCCTGGGTAACCGAAACCATCAACGCCAATCCCGATCGCGTGCCGGTCAGGTTCGAGGAAGATGGCTCCATGCAATTTCTCGGTGTGAGGGTTTATGGCCGCGCGGACCGGATCGATCAGCTGCCCGACGGCACATTGGCAATTGTTGATTACAAGACCGGTGAGCCGCCCTCTCGCTCAAAGATTGAACAAGGATTTGCCCTGCAACTGGGCACGATGGGGCTGATCGCCCAGCACGGCGATTTCAACGGGCTAAGCGGCCCGGTCAGCACGTTCGAATATTGGTCCTTGGCCAAAAAGGGCGACAACTTCGGATATTGTGATGTCCCGATAAAGGTCGGCAATAAAAAGACGGGCCTGTTGCCTGAGGACTTCCTGCCCAAGCACGAAGAATTTCTAACCCAGGCGATCACCCGCTTTATCAAGGGTGATGACCCCTTCACCGCTCGGCTTAATCCGGCGTACCCGGGCTACACCGATTACGATCAATTGATGCGCTTGGAAGAATGGCAAATCAGGCTGGCTGACAGTGACGAAGATCAACCTTCGTTCGGCCTCGATCCGCTGGAAAGTGGCCAGGCATGAGCGGCGCGGTTTTCCCTCTGCTTGGCAATCAGCTTGCTGCGGTTGATCCGCAGAAAAGCGTTTGGCTGTCCGCGTCTGCCGGAACCGGCAAGACGCAGGTTCTGTCGGCCAGAGTGTTGCGGTTGTTGCTGCAACCCGGCACCGATCCTTCGCAAATTCTGTGCCTGACCTTTACCAAGGCTGGCGCTGCCGAAATGGCGGTGCGCATCAATGATGTGCTGGCCCGGTGGGTGCGGCTGGACAGCACCAAACTTGCAACCGAACTCGCCCGTGTGGGTGCGCCTGTGGGGCCTGAGACGCAGGCGCGGGCGCGCACTCTGTTTGCCAGCGTGCTTGATTGCCCCGGTGGCGGGCTGAGGATCGACACGATCCACGCCTTTTCGCAGTGGTTGCTCGGCAATTTCCCACACGAAGCAGACCTTATCCCAGGCGCGCGGGCGATGGAGGATCGCGACAGGGCCTTGTTGTTTCAGCATGTGTTGGCTGAAATGTTGCAAGACGCAGAAAGCAGCGGTGACCGCGGCACGCTGGAAGCGATTGGCGAAATATCCCGTCGCAAGGGTCCTGATGCCGTCGCAAAATGGCTTATGCGATGTGGAAAACTGCAGGATCTGTGGTTCGGCCCGCGCGCATGGAAGCCTCCCTTGGGTCCGCAGGTTCGGCAATTGCTGGAAATACCGAGCGATGCGGATCAGGCGTGGGTCAATGATGTGCTTTCGCCCCAAGTTTTCCCGGATGATCATCTAAAATTCATTCTGCCGACAATGCAGGATTGGAACACAAAAACCGGGAAGGCAGCAACCGAGTTCATTGCGAGATGGCTTGGCTCCGACGAAACTGCGAGAGCTGCACAAATCGAGGACATCCACAATTCCCTGCTGATCAAAACCGGCGCGCCAAGAAAGATGGAAAAGCCAAGCCAAAGCGATCCCCTTCTGCCGGGTAGACTGCAGGAAATCGCAGATTCGGTTGCCATCCATAAAGAACGCCGCACTCTGCTTGAGCTTGCCGACTTTCTGACACCCGCGCTTGAAGTTGGCCGGGCTTTTGCCCAGCGCTGGAACGCAGCAAAGCAGCGTGAGGCGCTGCTCGATTTCGATGATCTGATCCAGCGCGCCGCCGACCTGTTGAGCAATCGCGTTTCGGCTGATTGGATCCGTTACAAGCTGGACCGCCAGTTCGACCACGTTCTGGTGGACGAGGCGCAGGATACCAACGCCCCGCAATGGGCAATCATCGATGCCCTGATCGACGACTTCTTCTCTGGCGAAGGCGCACGCGGGGAGAGTTTGCGGACCATTTTCACGGTGGGCGACTACAAGCAGGCGATCTTCGGCTTTCAGGGCACCAGTCCGGAAAACTTCCGCAAGGCGAAAGAACGCGTTGCCAAGGCAATGCGGCAGGCGAGCGCCAATGCGCAGCATATGCGCCGCAATGATGCGACGGGTGAACTGCTCGATCTCGATCTTGGCCGGTCCTTTCGCACGACCACACCCGTGCTCGATTTCGTCAATCGCGCGATTGATGCCTTGGGCTGGGAAGCTCTGGGACTGGATCGCCCCTCGGCTCCGCACGAAGGGGACAAGGGGCCGGGACTTGTCACGCTGTGGCAGCCGGTTCGCGGTGATAGTGCGGACGATGATGGCGCAAGCAGCCATGAACACAGCTCTGGCGACCTAGCAGAAGGCGATGGCGACAAACCGAAGGACAATTGGCTGGCGAAGCACGATCGCAAGCTGGCCGACAAGATTGCCGCTCAAGTGCAGATCTGGATGGAAACCGAGCCTTTTATTCTGGCGCGTGGTGGAAAGCGGGCCGCGACGCCGGGCGATATCATGGTGCTGGTCCGCAGCCGCAAGGATCTCGCCTCGCTGATTGTATCCCGGCTCCATGCCAAAGGCGTGCCGGTGGCAGGCGTTGACCGGTTGCGCCTGGGCGCGCCTCTGGTGGTCAAGGATTTGATGGCGGCTGTGCGCTTTGCCGCCCAACCGCTCGACGATCTCAATCTGGCGAACCTGCTGTCATCTCCGCTGATCGGGTGGAGTCAGGACGACATTCTGGCGCATGTACCGCGCGACAAGGGCAAGCATCTGTGGGACCATTTGCGCGTTCTCGACGATCCCTTTGTCCAGCAATCGCTCGAAAAGCTGCGCGACCTTCTGGCGCGAGCCGATTTCGAGACGCCGCAAGCCTTGCTGCAATGGCTCCTGGTCGGCCCATGGCAGGGGAGAGCCAGGCTGATTGCGCGTCTGGGGCGCGAAGCGAATGATCCGATTGATGAGTTGCTCAATGCAGCTTTTGCCTATGAAGCGGGAAACACCCCCGGTCTGGCGGGCTTCATCCGATGGTTTGATGCCGGCGATGCGGAACTGAAACGCGATGCCGGGGAAAGCGCCGATCAGGTGCGCGTGATGACAGTGCATGGATCGAAAGGTCTGGAGGCACCCATTGTCATCCTAGCCGATGCAACCAACAAGCCGGGCGGGCTAAACGATATTGAGCTGGAAGAGCGCGTGCCGGGGCAGGCCAATGGGGCTGCAGGGCCGGATGATGGCAGCGCGATCGAAAACCGCTTCGTTCCGTTGCCTCCGTTGAGCAAAGACGACCGCGCCGGACGTGTCGCCGAAGCCTATGCAGAGGCCGAGGCAGACGGGCTGAAAGAACATTGGCGGCTGCTCTACGTCGCCCTGACCAGAGCGCAGGAGGCGCTGTTTATCGGCGGATCGCTGTCACCCAAGACCAAGGCCCCGCATGACGATAGCTGGTACGCCCGCTTGCAGCCACTTTTCGCAGATGACGAAGGAATTGCCGATCCGCTGTTTGATGGGCGGCATGAACTGGGCGAGCGAGCGATCCTGCCGGGTGCGAGCAAGGGGCAGGGCGCCCTCATCGATGATACACCCCTGCCGGCATGGGTGACGACGCCGATTGGGCCTGAGCCCAAACCACCGCGTCCCCTTGCTCCATCGTCCGCTGGCAGTGATACGAGCGCTGATCCTCCGCTGCCGGCTGATGCACTCAAATCGGCGGCGCGACGTGGTGTGCTGATCCACAGCCTGCTCGAGCGCCTGCCCGATGTGGCGCCCCGGAATCGCGAACCGGCAGCCGCGCAATGGTTGGCGCGCCATGGCCATGATCTGGCAGACAGTGAACGGGCGGAGATCGTGAGTAGCGCGCTGAAGGTGATTGCGCATCCGCAATTCGCCGACGTTTTTGGCCCCTCTGCTCTGGCCGAAGTTCCGCTGGCAGCAACTGTTGGCGGGCAAGTAATCGCGGGTATCGCTGACCGGCTGCTAATCAGCGAGGACACGATCACCGTGGTTGATTTCAAGACCGCGCGCCGTCCTCCCGTGCATCTTGAAGATGTTCCGTCATCCATCCTGCGCCAGATGGCAGCCTATGTTTGTGCTCTGGAGGTGATCTATCCCGGCAAGCGCGTGCGTGCCGGTGTTCTCTATACTCAAACACCGCAGCTGTTTGTTCTGGAGGATGCTGATCTGGAGCCGCACAAAGCCGCCTTCGTCCAGCTTTAGGAAAGCTTGGGCGGCAAGACATTGAGGATCGCACAAACGTCCCTAAATAGGGCGTCAGACACGAATAGGAGAATACGCATGGCCACTTTCAATGTAACCGACGCCAGCTTTCAGAGCGAAGTTGTCGACGCAGACAAGCCCGTTCTGGTCGATTTCTGGGCGGAATGGTGCGGCCCGTGCAAGATGATCGCCCCTGCCTTGGAAGAAATCAGCGATGAATTGTCCGACAAGGTCGGCATTGCAAAGATGGATATCATGGAAAATCCCGATACGCCGGGCAAGCTTGGGGTGCAGGGCATTCCCTTCCTTGCGCTTTACAAGGGCGGCGAGAAAGTCGCTGAATTGACCGGCGCACGACCCAAGAGCCAGCTCAAGGAATGGCTCGAAGGCGAACTCTAAGAGTTTGTGATGCTTTGAACCAACAACGCCCCGCTGGTCCTGATGGGATCGGCGGGACGCTTTGCGTCAGGCTTGCTATCGGCTGCCCCTTCAACCGCGTTCCTCGCCAGTGGCAAGGACGCGCCCGACAAATTCATCCCAGATCTTCGGTGTCGAAGCCCCGACCAGACCCTTGCGGTCTTCGGCCTTGCCATGCTCGTCCACGCGGTAGGGTGAGCCATCAAGGCGCGCGGCCTTTCCGCCAGCCTCATTCAACCACAGCACCCCTGCGGCATGATCCCATGGCAGAGTGCGCTTGAAACTGGATACATCATTTTCACCCAGCGCCAGCCGAGGATATTGCTCGGCAGCGCAGCGCGGAATATCGACCAGGCGGTAATGCGGTGCCAGCTTGGCATCGACCATCGCACGCTGTTCCTCGGCCAGGAACATGCGCGAAATTGCTGCGACCGGGTGGTCCTCGCCGGTCCCGGTGGAATGCACCTTGTCTCCATTGACGAAGGCCCCTTCGCCGCGTTTGGTGTGGCAGAAACGATCATTGACCGGATCGTACAGCCACCCGGCGATGGCCTCGCCCGCATCTGCCAGTGCGATAATGATTCCGAAGGGATGCTTGCCTTCAGCAAAATTCGCGGTGCCGTCGAGCGGATCAATAATCCAGCATGGCCCATCTAGGCGATCGAGCACGCTCTTGTCGGCATGGACGGCTTCTTCGCCAACAACCGCCACATCGGGCGCAAGCTTGGTCAACGCATCGGTCAGAAAGGCTTCGACTTCGCGGTCGACCACTGTGACAGGATCATCTTCTCCCTTCATCTCGATTTCGCTTTCTGACAGGTCGCGAAAGCGCGGGAGCATGGAGCGTTCAGCGGCGAATTTCAGAAGGTCGCGGATTTCATCGTCGAGCGCGCTCATGACCGGTAATCCGCATTGATCGCGATATAGCCATGGGTCAGATCGCAGGTCCATACAGTTGCGCGGCCATTACCAATGCCCAGGTCGACGGCCACATCAATGTGCTCTCCCTTGAGGTGTTCGGCCACCGGTCCCTCGTCATAATTGTCGACCGGCAGGCCATTGCGCGCAGCCCAAATGCCGCCAAAACCGATGGAAAGCTTATCGCGGTCAGCCGGCTCGCCAGCCTTGCCAACGGCCATGACGACGCGGCCCCAATTTGCGTCTTCGCCAGCAATGGCGGTCTTCACCAAAGGGGAATTGGCAATCGACAGCCCGACCTTGCGTGCGCTTTCGTCGCTGGCCGCGCCTGTCACGCGCACAGCGATGAATTTGCTTGCACCTTCACCGTCACGGACGACCAGATGGGCCAATTGGCGGCAAACATCGTTCAGCGCAGCGGCGAAGGCGTCGGCGCCGGGACTGTCGTGGTTTTCAATTCGCGCGGCACCCGATGTGCCTGTTGCAAAGGCCAGCACTGTATCGCTGGTGGAGGTGTCCCCATCAACGGTAATACAGCTGAAAGTGCTGGCATTGGCTGTTTCCAGAGCGGCTTGAAGGAACTGTGGCGCGATATCGGCATCGGTGAAGATATAGCCCAGCATGGTCGCCATATCCGGCGCGATCATTCCGCTGCCCTTGATGATGCCGACCAGATTGACTGTCTTGCCATCGACGATTGCGCTGGCGTGCGCGCCCTTGGCGAACGTGTCGGTTGTGCTGATGGCGGTGGCTGCATCTTCCCAGGTGCAGGGTGAAGCCGACAGCGCAGCATTGACGCCTTCTCGTGCCTTGTCCTTCGGCAGGGGGACCCCGATGACCCCGGTTGACGACACGAAAACATGCTCTGCAGGGCACTGCAGATGGCTGGCGACCTGGGCCATGATCTGTTCCACCGCTTCGCGCCCATGATATCCAGTAAAGGCATTGGCGTTGCCGGCATTGACCACCAATGCGCGCGCCGTGCCATGCGCAATATTCTCGCGGCCCAGTTCGACCTCGCTCGAGGCGCACAGGCTCTTGGTGAACACGCCAGCGACAGAAGTGCCTTCAGCAAGCTCGATATAGGTAAGGTCAGCCCGATCCCAATCCTTGTAACGGGCTCTGGCGATGCGCACAGTCGCGCCCTCGATAGAAGGCATATCGGGGAAGGGCAGGGCCAGTGGTGAAGTTTCAAGTTCCATGGATGCGGCTCTAGGTTGGGATTACGCTACAGTAAATGCGGTATTGGAGTGGACGAATTAACCTCTCGTCCCTAAGTAGGCGACGCAATGTTCCATCGTCTTTTCGCCTGCTTTGCTCTCCTCACCGGCCTTGCGGCCATCGGTGTGCCTGCAGATGCAGCAGAGATGGAAGCGCTGTCATGCCAGATCAGCGCCAGTGCAGAGGCGGCTACACCTGCTGCCGACACGGCAATGCATCGCCCGCTTGGGATCGATATTGAGCCATTTTCGGTTGCTACGCAGACGATTCCATCGCTGTCCCTAACGGACATTGCGCCTGAGGCGCCAACAGTGCTTGTCGGGATAGATCGCGCCTACGAATAGCGCGCCCGCGACAAACTGTTTCTTCTTCAGCAGCGCGCCCAAAGGGGCATTGCTTGCTCTACTTAAAAATCCATTTTGTCCGTCAGGATCATTTTCATGCTCAATGCACTTGCGAAAACCTTTTTCGGGTCGTCCAACGACCGCTATGTCAAATCACTTGGCAAAATAGTTAATCAGATCAACGCGCTGGAGCCTCAGCTTCAGGATTTCTCTGATGATGAGCTGAAGGCTCAAACAGACAAGTTCCGGCAGTTGCTGGATGATGGAAGTTCTCTCGACGATATTCTAGCCGAAGCTTTTGCAACGGTACGCGAGGCATCGGTTCGCGTGTTCGGCATGCGGCATTTCGATGTGCAGCTGGTCGGCGGCATCGTTCTTCATCGCGGCGAGATTGCCGAGATGCGCACGGGTGAGGGCAAGACCCTGATGGCAACGCTCGCGACTTATCTCAATGCGATCGAGGGCAAGGGCGTGCACGTGGTCACGGTGAATGATTACCTCGCCCGGCGTGACGCTGAATGGATGGGGCAGCTGTACAACTGGCTCGGCCTGTCGGTTGGTGTGGTCGTCCCCAACATGAATGAATTCCAGCGCCGCGAGGCCTACAATTCGGACATCACCTACGGCACCAATAACGAATTCGGTTTCGATTATCTGCGTGATAATATGAAGCACGAGCGCGGGCAAATGGTCCAGCGGCCCTTCAGTTTTGCCATCATCGATGAGGTCGATTCGATCCTGATTGACGAAGCGCGGACCCCGCTGATTATTTCGGGCCCAACCGAGGACAAGTCCGAGCTTTACGTGACAATCGATGCCGTCGTGAAGGAGATCCCCGAAGACTGGTACGAGAAGGACGAGAAGACCAAGCAGATCCAGCTGACCGAAGACGGGACGGAAAAGGTTGAAGCTCTGCTGATCGAGCGCGGATTGCTGGAAACCGACAATCTGTATGATGTCGAGAATACGCAGGTCGTCCACCACCTCGATCAGGCCCTTAAGGCGGTCCATATGTTCAAGCTGGACACCGACTATATCGTCAAGGACGACAAGGTCGTGATCATTGACGAATTCACTGGTCGCATGATGGATGGCCGGCGTTGGTCCAATGGCCTTCACCAGGCTGCGGAGGCCAAGGAAGGGGTCAAGATCGAGCCTGAAAACCAGACGATGGCCTCGATCACTTTCCAGAATTACTTTCGCATGTATCCCAAGCTGGCCGGCATGACCGGTACGGCTGCAACCGAGGCCGCCGAATTCTGGGACATCTACAAGATGAACACGGTCGAAATCCCGACCAATGTTCCGGTCCAGCGGATCGATGAAGAAGACGAGTTCTACAAGAACACGCTGGATAAATTTGCCGCTATCGCCAGCGCCATCCGCGAAAAAAACGAGATCGGCCAACCGGTTCTGGTGGGTACAGTGTCGATCGAGAAATCCGAGCTTTTGAGCCAGTTCCTCGACAAGGAAGGCGTAAAGCACGAAATTCTGAACGCACGCCAGCACGAACGCGAAGCGCATATCGTGGCCCAGGCGGGCCGACTGGGCGCGGTGACCATCGCAACCAATATGGCCGGTCGCGGCACCGATATCCAACTCGGCGGCAATCTGGATTTCCGGATCGGGGACGAGCTTTCCGAAATTCCCGAAGGCCCTGAATATGACAAGGCGCTGGAGGCTCTCAAGGCCGAAGTCGCTGCTGAAAAGGCCAAGGTTCTTGAGGCGGGCGGATTGTTCGTTCTGGGCACAGAACGCCATGAAAGCCGCCGGATCGATAATCAGCTGCGTGGCCGCTCGGGCCGCCAGGGTGACCCCGGTCTGTCGCGTTTCTACCTGTGTCTTGAAGACGATCTGCTCCGGATTTTCGGACCCGATACACTGTTCTCCAAAATGATGAATTCCAACCTTGCCGATGGCGAGGCGATTGGGTCCAAATGGCTGTCCAAAGCCATTGAAACCGCGCAGAAAAAGGTCGAAGCGCGCAATTACGATGTGCGTAAGCAGGTCGTCGAATATGATGATGTGATGAATGACCAGCGCAAGGTCGTTTACGAGCAGCGCGGCGAGATCATGGAATCCGAAACGGTCGACGATGTGGTGGAAGATATGCGCCGCGACACGGTCAATGCGCTGGTCGGCAATGCGTGCCCTCCCGGCTCCTACCCTGAACAATGGGACGTGGACGGCCTGAAAGAGAAGGTCGACGACGTGCTCGGCCTCAATCCGCCGATTGATGACTGGATGGACGAAGAGCAGGTCGAACCTGAATTGCTGGAAGAGCGCCTTCAGGCTCTGGCGGATGAACAAATGGCCAAAAAACTGGCTGGCACCGACACCAGCATGTGGCGTCATGTCGAAAAATCGATCCTGCTGGAACGGCTCGACTATCATTGGAAAGAACACCTCGCCACACTCGATGCGTTGCGCCAGGTGATCTGGATGCGCGGCATCGCGCAAAAGCAGCCGATCAATGAATATAAGCAGGAAGCTTTTGGCCTGTTTGAATCGATGCTCGACACGTTGCGCGAAGATGTGACGCGGATCCTGCTGAAATCAGAACTGCGCGTGCAACCGGCCGAGCCTGCGGATTTGCCCGATTTACCTGATTTCCTCACCGGTCATATTGATCCGTTCACCGGGCTCGACAATTCCGATGACGGTGATGGTTCGGCCGAGCGGCCCGAAATGTTCGGTTCGCTGGCCGGTTCTCCGCGCGCAGCGGCAGGGCCGGGCGGTGCGATTTCCGACAATCCCTATGCCGGACAGGACATCAGTCGCAATTCACCGTGCCCATGCGGCAGTGGCAACAAGTACAAACATTGCCATGGCGCTGCCGGTGGCCGCGCTGCCTGACGAGTGGTCAGCTGACATTATGCGCAACTGGGCAGGGGCTGGCTGAGTGATCGGCATCGTCCCGCTCGTTCTGATGGCAGCGTTCTTTGTTACGGCTCTGCTCTATGCAGCGGTCGGATTTGGCGGGGGATCGACCTACAGCGCGCTGCTCGCGCTGTCGGGCATGGATTACCGCCTGCTGCCGATTGTGGCTCTCGCGTGCAACATCATCGTGGTCGCGGGCAGCAGCCTGCGGTTTGCCCGGGCAAGTATAACGCCTTGGCACGGTGCGATCATGATGACCGCGCTGGCGGCTCCGGCGGCCTTTATCGGCGGGTTGACGCCGATTGATCGCGATAGCTTCATGCTGCTTTTGGGCGCGTCCCTGCTGCTGACTGGTGTGACCATGCTCGTCCCGCAAGGCGAGTGGGCCAATCAGGCCCCGGCGCGTCTGGCCAAGGCGATGCCCTTCATTGCTGCTCCGCTGGGATATCTGGCCGGGCTGGTGGGAATTGGAGGCGGTATATTTCTGGCGCCGCTGCTGCATCTGACGAGGTGGAAAGAGCCGCGCGCTATTGCAGCCACAGCTAGCCTGTTCATTCTGGTCAATTCGCTGTTTGGCCTGGCCGGTCAGCTGTTGAAGCAGGGGCCGTCCGTCCTCGGCGGCGCAATCGGTGCAGCATTGCCGTTGCTCGTTGCGGTGGCCATTGGTGGGCAGATCGGCAGCCTGATGGCAGTCAAATTCCTGCCTCAGCGGATCATCCGTTGGCTTACAGCTGCGCTGGTGATCTGGGTCGGGGCTCGATTGCTGATTGGGCTCTAGCGAGCCGGTTCGGGTAGCGAATATCCCAACCTGACTTGCAGAAACAAGCCGATCAAAAGCAACGGCGGAGCAATCCACGGTGCAGTGATCATCAGCCCCGGAATGAGGAAAACGGCCGCCAGAACTATCCTGTGAACAGTGGTCAAGCGGGACCAATGCTGATGGATCAGCAAGGTGAACGCCAAGCAGATTACCGTGAGATCATAATGATAACCGTACGGGGAAATCAGGAAGGTGGCGGTTGCCGCGGTGAAGACATTGAAGTCGCGGTAGAGCAAGACGATTGCTGCCACGGCAAAGGCGATCTGACCGATCCATCCGTACCAGATCTGGGGGGCGACCATGCTGCTTGAGTAGGACGGGCGCGTCGCTTTGGACAATTCTGCCGTTTGATGGTCAAACGTGGTGGTGAAATAGGCCTGCCATGCCTCTGCACCGAACAGGGCGATGCTGAGCCCGATCAGGGCAATGGTGCCAGCGGCCGCGATGACGAACTGAGCAGGATGGCGCAGCAGGTGCACCGCCGACAGAAAACCGAAATGCGGCTTGATCGTCATCGCTGCTGCGGCAACCCCGTACGATCGGAAAGCGAGCAGCCACACGCTGCCCAGAAACAGCGTGTAATGGCCGTAGATCAGGCACATCAGCGTTGCCGGGGTCATGATGGCGAACCAGACGGGCAGACGCCCGCTGATATAGGGCCGGGCAGCCCAATAAAAAAATACCAGGCTGGCGATGCTCCAGGCCACGTATGAAATGGTGAGCGGCAACGCGCCAAACGGAGCGGCGAGCAATAGGGTGTGCGGCGGATAGCTGAAGCTATTGTCGAACTGCACGCCGGTCAAAGCGATTGTTTCAAGCTGGAACGCCGTGATGTCGTAAATATCGCGCGCTGATCCGGCGAGTGCCATCTTCCCGGCGACCCACAGATTGGTGAAATCGCGAACGGCGAAAGTATTGATGAAGAGGCCGACAATCTTGGGTGCTATCAGCGCCAGGCCCAAACCGTACAAGACCAGCCAATAGGCCATCGGCGGCTGACCGGCAGGTCCAGCGTCAGTTTCAGGCAATTCTGGCTTGTCGCGCACCATCGCAGCCCCCCGGCAAAGTCTTAGTGGGCACAGTTACGATTGTCGATGGAATGAAATGGCTCCCCGAGTTGGATTCGAACCAACGACCAAGTGATCAACAGTGAGTCTGGTCGCTTATATATAACAGCGGGTTATGCCGACATTATGATTCACACGCATATGGTCTTCGGCAGCAAGGTTTTGAAACTAAGCGAGAAAAGTTGAACCCGTCCAGCGAACGGATTTTAGCGACTAGAAAAGCGACTAATCCACACCCCTCGCTTGCAGGATTTCTGAGGTGTGATTGAATGGTAGTGATGGAAGGTTGTCCCCTGCAATCGCTAAGACGCTTCCTTAGAATATGCGCTACGGTATGGGATGGTTCTAGGGATATAGGTAGAAATGCCCTAGTTAATTGATTGCTAGCACACCCACCTAAGATTGTAGGCGATAACCTTTCACCAAACTTCACCACAAAACGAAAGTCCGGAGCCATAAGATGCCGCCTGAATCATTCGAGGAATTCAAAAAGCGGAATCCGCATTTGGATAGCTGGTGGCCGTATCAAGACTTACTTCAGGCGGAGAGTCCGCGAGGTCAGGTCCTAATCTCAATGGGTTTCCTCGAAGAGCAATTGAAACAAATCCTGCTAGCCTTCCTCATCGATGGTTCTGGTTCCACTAATCTAATAGCTAAAGGGAACGCGCCGCTTGGAACGTTGAGTGCAAGGATCGAAGCCTGTTTCGCTCTTGGCCTGATTACAGAGCATGAGCATCATGACCTCAATCAGCTTCGTAAGATTCGAAACGACTTTGCTCATGACATTCACACAACCTTCAAGACCCAAAGCGTCGTTGATCGCTGCAAAACTCTTAGATTGAAAGCGCACGACTACGATAGCGAGGAATTAGGTGAAGTCCGCGTTGACCCGAACGGCCAGTTTACCACCTCAGCAGTGGCTCTAATCATGAACCTGATCAACCGTGCACACTACGTTTCAAAGGACCGTAGAAAGACAAAATCTTGGCAGATTTGAGCGACTATCGAGCGACTAAGAGACCTACGAATAACGCTAAGTCTCTGAAAAAATGGCTCCCCGAGTTGGATTCGAACCAACGACCAAGTGATTAACAGTCACCTACTCTACCGCTGAGCTATCGGGGAGCAGCCCTTTGACAGGCAGGAGTGCGCCTATATTGGTGACAGTTTGGTTTGGCAAGGCCCGTTATGCATTGAACGCGCTTTAATCACACAACAAACTGCTCAGCCACAATCCGCTCGTCCAGCGCATGTCCCGGATCGAACAGCAAGGTCAGTTCGGAATCGCGAGCGATGGCCATGGTAACCTCCGCAACGTCGCGCAATTCCTTCTGATCGGCGACGACAGACACCGGTCGCTTGTCCGCCTCGTGAACGTTGAACCGTATCGTGCTGCGGTCAGGCAGGATTGCCCCGCGCCAACGCCGCGGGCGAAACGCACTGATCGGGGTTAGGGCGAGCAATTCGGAATCAAGCGGCAATATCGGACCGTTGGCGGAAAGGTTGTAAGCGGTGGATCCCGCTGGCGTTGCCACCAGAACACCGTCGCACACCAATTCCTTGATACGGACCCGGTCATCCACCGAAACTTCAATCTTGGCAGTCTGACGGGTCTCGCGGAGCAAAGACACTTCGTTGATGGCGCAAATCGAATGGTTTTCGCCCGATTGCGTGACAGCATCCATGCGGATCGGTGCGATGGCGATGGACCGAGCCTTGTTCAACCTCCGTTCGATGCTGGCGCCGACCCGGTAACGGTTCATCAAAAATCCAACCGTGCCCAAGTTCATGCCGTAAACCGGAATGACCCTCTTGCTGTCGAGCATCTGGTGCAGAGTTGACAGCATAAACCCGTCGCCGCCCAGAATAACTGCGGCGTCCGCTTCGTGAAGCGGGCTCCAATCATGCTGCGGTAACAGCTCATCATAGGCTTGCTGCGCGCGCTCTGTATCAGACGCCAACAAGGCCAACTTTCTGAAACTGTTCGCTTTGGTCACCTGGAGCCCCTCTCGTCCGTGGGTATCTTAACTCTTTCCTATGGCCCCTTGTGCCATAGTTCAACGCTGACCAATTGCACCAAGTAATCGCGCACGAACCTGATTATAGAGAGAGCATGCCCCAGATACCCTATCTTCCGCGATCCATGCGCGCTGGCGAACTGCCGGAAAATGTCGCACGTTCGCTGGAATCGGATCTGGTGACAGCGCTCGGGCGGGAGGAGATCATGGTGCTCTTCCAGCCGCAGTTTTCCTGTTCGACCTCAGAGATGACCGGCGCAGAAGCGTTGGCGCGTTGGCATCACCCCAGCCTTGGCGAAGTGGGCGCGCGCGATCTTTTTGCCATTGCTGAAAAGGCGGCGATGGTTGCTCCTCTGTCTCGGCATATCGTGACGCGAGCTTTGGAAAAGGCGGTGCAATGGCCAAAGCATATGCGGCTTTCGCTGAACATCACGCCTGAAGAATTGGCAGAGGACGGGTTTGCCCGAGGCTTTGCCGAATTGGTGGCGCGGTCCGGTTTTTCGCCTGAACGTCTGACCCTGGAAATCACCGAAGACATACTGCTGACCAATCTGGAATTTGCCGCAAGAGCGCTGACCACCATGAAAGATGGGGGGTACAGCATTGCACTCGATGATTTTGGCGCCGGCTTTTGCAATTTCAATTATCTCAAAGTCTTGCCGCTTGACGTGGTCAAGCTCGACCGTTCGATGGTCACGGGCATCGCAAGCGATACCCGCGATCTGGAAGTGTTACGCGCGATTGTTTCCTTATGCCGCGCATTGAAACTGGATGTGGTGGCAGAGGGGATCGAGAACGAGCAACAGCTTGCTGTCATTATCGAGCAGGGTTGTGCATTGTGGCAGGGATTCCTGCGGTCAGAGCCGATCGCGCCGGACGAGATGTTGCAACTCGCCAAGGGGTAAGGGCGCACCACCCATCCATACACGCTGCCACTAAGCCGCTTTGGATTTGCGCGCTTTGCGCGCCACTGCGCTCAATCCCTTGGTCAATTGGAACAGCCCGTTGAGTCGGCTTTGCGGATCGCCCCATGCGCGATTGATTACCAGCTTCATGTCGGGGCGCAGTTTGGCGGTGCCTTTCAACCTGTCGACATAGGCGATCAGCCCGGGTCCATCAGGGAAATCGTCTTTGTGGAAGGTGACCAGCGTGCCGCGCGCGCCGACATCAATCTTGGCGATGTTTGCCTCGATCGCCTGATGTTTGATCTCGATCAGCTTGACCAGATTGGCAGTCGGGTCTGGTAGCGGGCCAAAGCGGTCGATCATTTCAGCAGCCATGGCTTCAATCTCGCTCTTGTCGCGGGCATCGTTGAGGCGGCGATAAAGCGCCATACGCACCGCCAGATCAGGGACGTAGTCCTCCGGTATCATGATCGGTGCATCGACGGTGATCTGGGGGGAGAGACCTTCACGGTCTGCTTCCAGCCCGGCATCGCCTGCCTTGGCCGCCAGAATGGCGTCTTCAAGCATTGACTGGTACAGCTCAAAGCCGACCTCGCGAATATGGCCCGATTGTTCGTCACCCAGCAGATTGCCCGCGCCCCTGATGTCGAGATCGTGGCTGGCCAGCTGGAAGCCAGCTCCCAGCGAATCGAGATCGCCCAGTACTTTCAGACGCTTTTCGGCAATTTCGGACAATTGCGTGTCCTTGGCATAAGTGAGGTAAGCGTAAGCCCGCAATTTTGATCGGCCGACCCGGCCCCGCAGCTGGTACAATTGGGCCAGACCAAACCGGTCCGCGCGATGAATGATGATGGTGTTGGCACTGGGAATATCCAGACCGCTTTCCACGATAGTGGTGGACAGCAGAACATCATATTTGCGGTCGTAAAAGGCGCTCATGCGCTCTTCCACTTCGTTTGCGCCCATCTGGCCATGAGCCGATACGGACTTCACCTCGGGCACGTTCTCCCGCAGCCACTCTTCCACGTCCGCCATGTCGGAAATGCGGGGCACGACAATGAAGCTTTGACCGCCGCGATGGTGTTCGCGCAGCAATGCCTCGCGCATGACCATATCGTCCCATTCCATCACATAGGTGCGCACCGCCAGCCGATCGACCGGCGGGGTCTGGATAGTCGAAAGCTCGCGCAAGCCCGTCATGGCCATCTGCAAAGTGCGCGGGATCGGTGTCGCCGTCAGCGTCAGCACATGCACATCGGCGCGCAATTGCTTCAGCTTTTCCTTGTGCGTGACGCCAAAGCGCTGCTCCTCGTCGACGATCACCAACCCCAGATTGCGGAACTGCGTGCTCTTGGACAGGATTGCGTGCGTGCCGATCACGATGTCGATATCACCGCTGGTCAAGCCTTCACGTGTTTCGCTTGCTTCTTTGGCCGGGACGAGGCGGGACAGGCGCCCGATCTTCAGCGGGAAGCCGGCAAATCGCTCGACGAAATTGGTGTAGTGCTGCCGCGCCAGCAGCGTGGTAGGTGCAACAACGGCAACCTGCTGCCCACCCATCGCTGCAACAAAGGCTGCGCGCAGAGCGACCTCGGTCTTGCCAAAGCCGACATCGCCGCAGACCAACCGGTCCATCGGCCTGCCGCTGCCCAGATCACGCAAAGTGTCATCAATGGCCCTGTCCTGATCGTCGGTCTCTTCCCACGGGAAACGTTCGACAAACTGGTTGAAGGCGGATTCCTCGCTCTCCAGCACCGGTGCCTTGCGCAGAGCGCGTTGCGCTGCGACTTGCATCAGCTCGCCAGCGATGGCGCGGATGCGTTCTTTCAGCTGCGCGCGGCGCTTCTGCCATGCCTCTCCGCCCAATTTATCGAGCATGACAGCGTCTTCGGACGAGCCATAGCGCGACAGCACGTCGATATTTTCAACCGGAATGAACAATTTGTCGCCGCCGCGATATTCCAGCATGACGCAATCGTGCTGGCTCTTGCCCACTGCAACCGGTTCAAGGCCGAGATATTTGCCGATCCCGTGATCGACATGCACCACCAGATCGCCGCGTCCCAATGCTTGCAATTCAGCAAGGAAAGCGTCGGAGTCCTTGCGCCGCTTCTTGCGCCGGACCAACCTGTCGCCCAGCACATCCTGCTCGGTCAGCAATTCCATCTGATCGTTGGAAAATCCGGTCTCCAGCGGCAACACCATGGCCGCTGTCTGACCCTTGGCGGACAAGCCCAGCGCCTCTTGCCAACTGTCAGCAAGACTGGTTTCCACTCCAGCCTCGGACAGGATCGAAGCGATCCGGGCGCGGCTTCCGGTGGAATAGGCGGCCAGGATCGGCTTGCGGCCGGATTTGGCCACCTGGGTCAAATGCTTGCCAGCAGCTTCGTAAATATTGTCCCCGCGCGCACGTTCCGGGGCAAAATCGCGGGCAGAGGTGAAGCCGAAGTCGACCACAGTATCGCTTGCCGGTTCGGCAAAGATCACACTGCGATGGACCGAGTGCTGAGCCATGGCGCGGGAAAACTCGTCCTCGCCCAGATACAGCGCATCGGTGGCAAGAGGGCGGAAGCTGCCCGCGGCCTGGCCCGCCGCCCGTTCGCGGGAGCGATGGTAATCGGCAATGTCGGACAACCGTTCTTCGCTTGCGGCGATGGCGCCGCTGTCAATTACGGTCACATCGTCTTCGGGCGCAAGATAATCGAACAGCGTCGCCAACCGATCTTCGAACAATGGCAACCAATGTTCCATCCCGGCCAACCGACGGCCATCGCTAACCGCTTCATAAAGCGGGTCCTGCGTCGCTGTTGCGCCAAACTTTTCGCGATAACGGGTGCGGAACCGCTTTATGCTGTCCTCGTCGAGCAAAGCCTCGCTAGCGGGCAGCAACAAATGGCTTTTCAGTGTCCCCACCGACATTTGCGTTGCCGGATCAAACAGGCGCAGGCTTTCCAGCTCGTCTCCGAAGAAATCGAGCCGCAACCCCTGATCAAGGCTGGACGGGAAGATATCGACAATGGACCCGCGCAACGCAAATTCGCCGTGATCAATCACGGTATCGGTGCGCGAATATCCTTGTCGCTGAAGCAGCGCCGCCAGACTGTCGTGGCCGATATTGCTGCCCTGCTTGAACTCGCGCACACTCTCCCGAATTCGGAAGGGTGTAAGAACCCGCTGCAGAACGGCATTGATGGTGGTGACCAGCAATTGCGGGCCGCTGCGCGAGGCTTGCAGACGGAACAGGGCAGACAGGCGCTTTGCGCTGACCGAAAGAGCCGGGCTGGCACGGTCATAGGGCAGACAGTCCCAGGCAGGAAATTCGATGACTTCGAGCTCGGGTGCGAAAAATTGCGCGCTTTCAGCGATGCTGCGCATTGTCGCATCGTCAGGCGCAATGAAAACCGCGCGACCTTTCGCCGCCCGTGCAAGATCGCCCATTACCAGCGGTTGGGCCCCGCGCGCGACGGAGGCCAGGGTCAGCGGCGCCGTGGCCGAAAGGATGCGGTTAAGGTCGGGCATGGCGGTTCAGACTGCTTGGGTTTCAGGCTCGCGCTGGTGCACGATCAGCGCGGGATGTCCACGAAATCGAGCTGTTTCATCAAATCCATTTGCGGTCCTGAAAACTCATGCGGCACTTCAATTGTTCCCATTGCCCAGCCGATCACATCAACATCTTCCTGATCAAGCAAAGCCTCGAACCAGGCCAGTTCCGCTTCGCTCCAGTCTTTCGAATAACGGTCGAAATACCCGCCAAAGATATAGTCGGCCTCGCGCGTGCCACGGTGCCAACTGCGGAACTTGGTGCGGGCGATGCGGGCGGGAAATGTTAGAACGTCAGACATGGATCGCGGGTAGGGCACTCGCCAATATCGTGCAAGCGGCTATAGGGGGCTGATGCGCCCGGAAGTTCTCAATCCCCTGTTTGCCGAAAGCGATACGCTGGACGGTGTCGGACCCAAGCTGAAGAAACCGCTCGAGAAGCTGGGCCTGACGCGGCTGCGCGATTTTCTCTATCATTTGCCCGACCGGTTTGTGACGCGCCGCTCTGTTGAAAAGCTCGACGATGCGGGCGAGGGGGAGCAGATCATCATCGCGCTGACCCCGACCGAACATCGCAGCCCGCGCAACCCGGGACGCGGCCCCTATCGGGTGCTGGCGCAGGATGAGGCGGGCGACATTTGCGCGCTGACTTTCTTTGGACGGGCATCATTCACCGCCAAGAAACAACTGCCGGTGGGTGAAAAACGTTGGGTCGCCGGGCGGCTCGATCGGTATGGCGACATGCGGCAAATTGTGCACCCCGACCATATCGAGGCCGAAGGGGCTGCACATCTGGGCCGCTTGTGCGAGCCGGTTTACAGATTGTCCGAAGGCCTGACGCAGCCACGTATATCGGGGCTGGTCGAACAGGCGTTGAAGCGTGTGCCGGAATTGACCGAATGGATCGAGCCGTCACAGCGCGATAGCGCCAATTGGCCTGACTGGAAGGATGCACTGCATCTGGCGCACAAGGGCGAAAATACAGCGGCGCGTGATCGGCTAGCCTATGATGAACTTCTCGCCAATGCCCTCGCGCTGTTGCTGGTGCGGGCTGACAATCGCGCCCGGCGCGGGCAACCTTTGCAAGGCGACGGTTCTCTTCGCGGCAAGCTTGATCTGCCCTTTCCATTGACGGGCGCGCAGACCCGATCAGTGCAGGAGATCGAAGGCGATTTGGCCCAGGACGCCCCCATGCTGCGTTTGCTGCAAGGTGACGTTGGGGCCGGTAAGACGGTGGTCGCACTGATGGCGATGCTGATTGCCAATGAGGCTGGCAAGCAAGCGGCTCTGCTGGCTCCGACCGAAATTCTAGCCCGCCAGCATTATGAAACCCTGCGCACCATGGCCGGGCCCACCGGGGTCGAAATTGCGCTGCTGACCGGGCGCGACAAGGGCAAGGCACGCGAAAGCATCCTGATGGGTTTGCTTGATGGCAGCATCGATATCGTTGTGGGCACTCATGCGATTTTTCAGGACACCGTCGCATATAAGGATCTGGGTCTGGTCGTGATTGACGAGCAACACCGGTTTGGCGTGGCGCAGCGTCTGCAATTGGCGAGCAAGGGGCGGGCAACCCCGCATACGCTGGCAATGACGGCCACGCCAATTCCGCGCACGCTGACCTTGGCGCAATATGGCGAGATGGATGTCAGCCGCCTCGATGAAATGCCCCCGGGCCGTCAGGCGATTGATACGAGGGTGGTGGCGCAGGAACGCGTGGCTGATGTGGTTGAAGGCGTTGCGCGCCATGTCGGCAGCGGCCAGCAAACCTATTGGGTATGTCCGATGGTGCGCGATAATGAGACTGACGATATTGCCGCTGCCGAGGCTCGCTATGCATCCTTGAAAGAACGTTTCGGCGATGACGTTGTTCTGGTTCACGGCCAATTGAAACCGGACGAGAAAGACCGCGCAATGCACCGCTTTGCATCGGGCGAGGCCAAACTGTTGGTCGCCACAACTGTGATCGAGGTCGGAGTGGATGTCCCCGCTGCAACACTGATGGTGATTGAGCAGGCTGAGCGATTTGGCCTCGCTCAACTTCATCAGCTGCGCGGCCGGGTGGGGCGCGGATCGGAAAAGTCTGTCTGTTTGCTGTTGCGTGGTGCTCAACTGAGCGAAACCGGGCGCAAACGGCTGGCTCTGATGCGCGAAACGCAGGATGGTTTTCTGATTGCAGAGGAAGATCTCGCCTTGCGTGGCGGAGGTGAATTGCTCGGCACGCGCCAATCGGGAGACGAGGCCTTCAAAATTGCAGACCTGGAGCAGATCACCCGCCTTTTGCCGACCGCACATGCAGATGCGCGCTTGTTGATGGAACGTGACGGTGGCCTTTTGACACCGCGCGGAGAAGCGGCCCGGGTCCTTCTCTATCTGTTCGAACGCGATTGGGGCGTGCAGCTGCTCCGCGGAGGTTAGTCTCTCCCAGCAAGTGTCGCGACAAGCGCCTTGGCCGCCGCATCGACGTCTTCCCATGTCTCGTCAAAACGATCCTCCCCATCATAATAGGGGTCGGCAATTGCTGCGCCCTCGCGGCCTTTGACGCAGTCCATCAGCAAGGCGATTTTCACTGAAGAACCGGCAGGCGCAACCGCTTTGATATTGCGCAAGTTCTGATGGTCCATTGCAAAGATATGCGTGAAACGGGTGAAGTCATGCTCTGTCAATTGCCGCCCGCGATAGGTCGAAATGTCGATACCATGATCGCTTGCAGTGGCGATTGAACGGGGATCAGGGGACGAGCCGACATGATAGGCAGCTGTGCCTGCGCTGTCAGTGTCAGCCTCCAGCCCAGCCTCGGCGGCTGCCTTGCGGAATGCGGCCTCTGCCAAGGGAGAGCGGCAGATATTGCCGAGGCAGACGAACAGAATGACGGGTTTGGCTAGCGTGCTGGCCATTGCTTCAATGCCTCCTCGACGATGCTGCGAATATTGACCACTGCGCCCAGTTTCGCGCCAAGCAGCGCGGTCCCGCTGACCTTGCGCTGGACGAACAGCGTTTCGGCTGGCGGAATGTGCCAGGCCTGCTTGTCCTGCGCAATTGCCATACCTTCCTCGCGCAGCAGCGGGACAAAGGCCCGGTCACCAAAATCAAACGGCGCATCCTTGCTCATCTCAGCGGTTATGATGGCAATAATGCGGTCAAGTTTTTCGCCCTGTCGATCAATCACCGCCTGATTGATGAATCCGGCCTTCAAAGCTTCTTCGCGTATGCGCACAGGATCAGCGGCAAGCCCGGCTTGCAGAAGATTGCGATAAGCGGCCTGAACTTCAGGGGCGACCGGCCGGGTTGCGCCAAAGTCGAGCAGAATGATCGCACCATCGGCGGAGCGGTACCGGAAGTTGGCAAAATTCGGGTCTGTTTGCATGACGCCAAAATCGAACAATTCACGCGTGACCAGCTGTACCATGCGGCCAAAGACGCGATTGCGTGTGTCCTGATCAGCATCTGCCAGCGATTCGATCGGGCGACCTTCTTCAAAGCTCATCGCCAGCACGTTTCGCGAGGTCAGCTCTTCGTGCAATTGCGGCACAGCGAAGCCGGAATCATCCGCCAACCGTTCGGCATAAAGGCGCATCTGCTGCCCTTCGCGGACATAATCTGCCTCTTCCCTCAGCTGCTCCTTTGCAGCAGCGAGAAGCGGGGCAATATCCAGATCATCCGGCAAGAGCCCCGACAATTTCAGCAGACCGGCGACATTATCGACATCGGAATCGATGCTGTCAGCCACGCCGGGATATTGCACTTTGATGGCCAGCAATTGGCCGTCGCGGGTCATTGCCTTGTGCACTTGTCCAATGGAGGCCGCAGCAATCGGGCGAGGGTTGAACCATTTGAAACGGCTACGCCAATCTGCGCCCCATTCCGCTTTCAACGCCGCATCCAGCTGGCGGGCGGGCATGAAATTGGCCTTGTCGCGCATGGCAGCCAGTATGCTGGTCAGTTCCGGGGGCAGCACGTCGCCAGCATCCATGCTGACCATTTGCCCCAGCTTCATTGCCGCACCGCGCAAATGGGAGAGCCGATCAGTCAGGCGCTGCGCATTCCCCGGTGTCAGCAGCAATTCATTGAGTGAAGGCCGCTCGCCAGCGGCCAGCCGCTTGGCACCTTGTCCGATAACCGATCCGGCAACACCTGCCGCCAGACCGCCAAATCCGGCCAGACGAGACAATCTGCCACTGGGGACAGAGCGCTCCCGGCCCCAATTTTCATAATCGCTCATTCTGGATTGTCCCCGCTATGCCGCAGCACCCGTGATAGGGCAGACGCTTGCTCGCGAGCATTGCGCGCAGGTCTACATGTTGGGAACGCAGCGGGGTCTTGCCGGTTCCATAGATCGGGCCAGCCATCTGTGGCCTCTATCACCAGCATAAGGCAGCCTCATGCAAGCAGATCAGCGCGCGCTCAGCCCTTGGGCCCTTGGATTGGGGTATGCGGGGTTGCTCCCGCAATTGCTGGCTGTTTTGCTCGCTTACCTTGGCGGGGAGACAGCGTTCGTCGCCATCGCAGGCGGCTTTGCTTACGCCGCAGCTATATTCAGTTTTCTGGGCGGGGTATGGTGGGGCCAGGCTCTTATGCAGAGCAAGGCAGTCGAGGTGGGGCGCTCTTCCGGATTGGGCGCTGCCTTCATTGCAGCTGTTGCGCCCAGTCTGATATCGGTCGCAGCCTTCCTGCCCTGGAGCCTGGGGTGGAGCTGGCCCGGCCCGGCGTTGATGATTTTGGGCGTGTTGATTTCCGCTAGCCCGCTGGTCGACACCAAACTGGCCTTTGCCAATGCTGCGTTCATGAAACTGCGCTGGCATTTGTCCATCGGACTGGGCGGATTGACCTTCGTGCTGGGCTTGATCGCCGAGCAGATCGTTTAGCGCCGAGCTAACCTCAGGTTTCTTCATCCACTGCATCAGCGACGGACGTCAGGTCGGCGCCAAGGCCGCGAACAGTGTTGCATCCTGCCAGCATGAGCGAGGCGATGAGAAGAGCAAGAAGTGTTGTCTTTTGCATAAATCGAAATCCCGAAATTTAGCGGATCCTTGGCAGCGATTGCGGCAAGAGGTCGCCAGTTCGCCCAATCGAAGGACCCGAAGAGGCGGTCAAAATAGAGTATGGTCGGGTAGGAGGCAATCGGTTTGCTCAACCCGACGGATAGAGACTCCTATTGAGCGCGTTGCATTCGTTTCAGGGCCAGCTTGCTTTCAGCAATCATGCGAGCAGAATTGGCGATCATTTCGACTGATTGGTCCATCATCAGATCATGCTCTGATGCAATCTTGCCGACCGTGTTGGTAACGGTTCTCAAGTCGGTGTCGTAGTGTTCAAGCCGCGTCGAGAAGTCATGACTGGCATCAAATTGCGATGCAAAAATAAAGCATTCACGTTTATCGGCCGATCGTATCCGTGAAAGATAAATCAAATTGACGAAAGGTGATCCATCCGCCCGATAATTCACCAGCGCGCAGCGCAATTGATCCTGCGATGGGTCGCGCATGAAGTCGCGCATGCGGAACCTGCCGTCCTGCTCGCGCAACTCACGTTGCATGAAACGGCAGTTGCGACCTTTCACCTGATCCAGGTTATGGCCGGTCAAGTCGCAAAACCTCTGGTTCACATAGATCAAGGGATGATCATCAATTGAGCAACTGGTGATCGATAGAGCGATCCGCGCCTGGTCCATATAGTCAGCCAGACTGCTTTTTGAAAACTCGGCGTGGTCATCGGAAATCATACGCAGCCCTCGCGCTCGCAATACAGTCGGTGCGACCCGGCTTCGCGTTACCGCTGGCTTGCAGCAGCAAGCAACGTCTCGGTCATCTCTGATGTGGGGCAGGGCTTGGCGCAATACAAAACCGTGCCATCATGAGCCTGCCATTCCTGATTGGCCATGTGGCCGGAATGAAAAACCACTGGCACTGCTTTTTCCACCAGTTCGCTGGCCACGCAAAGCGACTCGCCGTCTTCCAGTCTGAGATCGAGAATGGCGAGGTCCGGATTTTGCGTTTTGATGCATTCGAGGCAGGCGCTGACAGTCGCGAACGGCCCAATTACCTCGCCGCCTGCTTCCTCGACAACATCGACCAGGCCCATCGCAACGATGGCTTCATCTTCCGCAATCAAAACAGAAAGGCCAGCAAGATCAGTGCGCTTTAGCTGTTCGGCAGAGTTATCACTGCTTTCCATCCGGTTGCCCGCTCGGGATAAAGTATTTCTGCTTTCGCCTGACTTGCTGAATATTGCACCAGACGCGTGCCAAACCCCGTCGGAGCTTCGGCTGCGTTGAAAGTCATATTCCCGCTCTCTGTCCATGTGATTGCAACGCCGCCATCGTCATTTCGGTTCCAAGAGACATTCAATTCACCGTCGGATTGGCCGAGCGCACCATATTTGGTCGAATTGGTTGCCCATTCATGGAAGATCAGTGCCAACGGCGTAATCCGTTCAATTGGAATCGATACGGCGTCTCCGCTGATGGTGATTGCATTGTCTCTGAGATAAGGTTCCAAGGCTCCTTCAACCAGTTTTTCCAGTTCAATGGCGCGGGCACCCGGATCCTGTGTCAGCGTGTGGGCGCGGCCTAGTGCGGCAATCCGGCGCGATACCTTTTCGGCCAGTTCCTTGGGCGATTGGGCTGTGCGGGCAGCGCCGGAGACCAGGCTGGCGATGATGGCGAACAGGTTCTTCACCCTGTGGTTCATTTCACGCAGTAGATACTCGCGCTGCTCTGCAAGCTGTGCTTCGGGCGAGATATCGAAGCTGACACCAATCAGGCGCGTTGGCGAGATGCCCTCTACCACCCGTCCCAACCCTCTCAAGTGTCGGGTGGTGCCATCTTCTAGCACAACCCGGAAGCGGGCCTCGTAATCACTTTCCCCGGCTACCGCCTTGCGCAATGCGCTCTCAACGTGGGCCCTGTCTTCTTCATGAATTCGGCTCAGCAACCCTTCGATACTGCCCGATTGATCGGCCGAGATACCGAACAGGTTGAGCTCGCTATCATCCAGATAGGTGCGGCCGCTTTCGACCTGATATTCCCAGATGCCGATTTTGGCGACACGCACCGCCAGTTCCAGCCGTTCACGCTCTGCATCAAGTTCGGATTGCATTGCGAGGCTGGCAGTGATGTCGGTGAACACCAGAGTGGACCCATCAATTGTTCCGTCCTGGGTGCGGTAGGGCAGAATTCGCAGCGCCCAGGATCGGTTGCCATCAGTCGATTTAATCGTGCGCGCAGCGACATGTTCGCCCGCCATGACAGTGCGCGCTTCATCCAGAAAGCGGCTGTCCTCGATAAAGCTGGCAACATCGCTCAGCAGGCGGCCCCGGTCGCTGAGTTGCAGGGGGAATATCTCGGTTGCTGCATCGGTGTAATTTCGGACCCGCAGCTCGTCATCCAGGACCACCACTGCCAATTGCGTCGAGGAGAAGAAATTGCGCAAATCGCTATTGGCAACTGTAAGTTCATCGACTTTGGATTTCAGCTCGTCATTGACGGTCGACAGCTCTTCATTGGTCGATTGGAGCTCCTCGTTCATTGACATCATTTCTTCGTTTGAGCTTTTCAGCTCCTCATTCGCTGTCTCCAGCTCCTCCACCGTGTTGCGCAGGCGATAACGGGTCAGGCGCAGCTCGTCTTCAAGCTGTTGGATCGTGCCATCGGTTGGGCCCAGCTCGGCCAGTTCCTCATTCTCGCCAGCCTCGAAAGCGGCGCTGTCGCGGAAAACCAACAGGATCGTGTCGTCGGGAAGTGGATCGGCGACGACATCAACCATTTGGCGTCCAAATTCGGCCAAGACCTCAATATCGCGTGCGACCACCCGATTGCGCTCTTCAGCTGCCTGCCGCATCAGCGGCGACAGTTTTTCACGCAAGCCAGGGCGAGCCAGCGACGGAGCAAAAGAAGATGCGCTGCCGACGTTGGGAAATTCGAAATATTTGGAAAGCTGCCCATTCGACGCGAGGATCTCTCCATCCAGATCGATAACCATTGTTGCAGGTGCGTATCGTTCAAGAACTCGCCGGGCTGATAGGCTTTCTTCCCAGCTTAACCTGGTCACTCTGCCGGGGCGGTGAGTCTTGGTTTCGGTCTGCGGGATGGTATCGATGCTGGCAGGCAGATCTATGGGATAAGCAGGTTTGCCTTCCAGGCGCCGAAAGATCCGTGCCTTCTGATCAATAACAGAAAACAGTTCCTCGTGCCGGCCGATGCTTTCCGAAGGGCCCAGGAACAGATAACCACCCGGCGAGACAGCGTAATGCAACAGCGGAAAAACTTTCTGTTGCAGTTTGTCACTGAAATAGATCAGCAGGTTGCGGCAGGACACCATGTCGAGCTTGGAGAAAGGCGGGTCCTTGACCAGGCTGTGCGAGGAGAAACGGATAAGATCGCGCACCTTGGGCGAAATTGTGAAGCGGCCTTCCTGCCCAATGGTGTAGTTTTCGCGCAGATGTTCGGGAATATCGGCCAGCGAAGCAATGGGATAAGAGCCTTCGCGGGCCACTTCGAGCATCTTCTCGTCAATATCGGTGGCAAAGATTTGCACGATCGGTCGGAACTGGCGGCCCCGCAAGGCTTCAGCGAACAGGATCGCAATCGTATAGGCTTCCTCTCCACTGGAGCAGCCGGGTATCCAGACCCGCACTTCCTTGGACGCAGAAGATGTGTTGACCAGCGGTTCGATGACTCGCTTGCGCAATGTTTCGAAGAGTTCAGGATCGCGGAAAAACCGGGTGACATTGATCAGGACATCACGAAATAAGGCCTCGCATTCGTCACCATCTTCGCGGATGCGGGCCAGGTAATCGCCTGGCTTGGCAATATCGAGCACCTGCATGCGCCGCTCGATCCGGCGCACCAGCGTCGAGCGCTTGTAGCCGGAAAAATCATGCCCCACCGCTTCGCGCATGGTCTCGCACATGTCGTCGACATGATCTGCGACCTTTTCAGCAGCTTGAGCGCGATCTTCGCCATCGGCTCTACGATCAAAATAGCGTGAAAGGGTTGATACGATGTCGGAGGTAGGCTTGATAAAATCGACCAGGCCGGTTCCGACCGCGGAGACAGGCATGCCGTCGTAACGCGCAGTATCAGGTTCCTGCACCACGCAGAGCCCACCATGCTCCTTGATGGCGCGCAGACCGCTGGTGCCGTCTGCACCGGTGCCAGACAGGATAACGCAAGCGGCATTTTCGCCCTGGTCCTGCGACAGGCTCTCCAAGAAATCATCAATTGGACGACGCAACCCGCGCGGCTGTTCAAATTCGGTTAGCAGCAAGCGACCTTTTTTGATCGCCAGCCTGCGCCCCGGGGGAATGATGTAGATATGCCCGGCATCAACAGCTTCACCGCCGGTGATCTGGCGCACTGGCAGTTTGCTGTGGCGCGAAAGCAATTCGGCCAACATGCTTTCATGATTGGGATCAAGATGCTGGACAACCACAAAGCTGAGGTCGGTGTCCGCATCCGCTTGGGCGACCATATCACGAATGGCCTCCAGCCCACCGGCCGAGGCCCCGACACCAACGATTGGCGTTTGGTCACTCATCGCTTGCTACATTCCTCCACGTCACAAATTGTATTGCGCAGTTCGGCTGTGAAGTCATTGTAAAAAATGAGGGGTTTATCAAGTTTCTGCGGAATGCAGGGCTTTACGAGAACGCTTTTACCGCACGCGGCACGCTGGGAAAGCACCGTTTTGAACCTTTGTTTCAGGCTCCTGCGGCCTGAATTTTGCGAAGTTCAATACTGCTCCTGCAGCAAAAACCGACAATCATCGCCAAATCAGACGCGCCGCCGGTAGCATCCCGATTGACGTGTATAGTCAGACGCTGGCTGCGGGGCGTGCGACCCAGCGGTGCGGGTCAGACTTGTCTCGGCCATAGATGTCTGTGCGGAACATCGAACCATCCTCATCAGGCCAGAATGTAAAATAGGTGGTGAACACTGGGATCGGATCCGGCAGGGTTATTTCTGCAGACATGCCATTGGCTCGAGCGAAAATGTCGGACTGAAACAGCCATCGCGCCAGACGGTCGGCATCCTCCAGGCGCACGCATCCGGCGCTGAACATGCGCTGACTTTTTGAGAACAAGCCTGTTTGCGGTGTGTCGTGCAAATAGATGCCAAGATGGTTGGGAAACATGAATTTTACATCGCCCATCGCATTTGCCGGGCCAGGTTTCTGGACCACGCGTACATCGCGGGCTCCTTGCGCAATTGCTGTCCAGTCGATCTCTTCTGGACTGAGGCGGGTTGCATCACCGGTAAAATCCGACAAAACGTCATATCCTGCGCGGGTGACATAGTCATGCCCACGCTGCGCTGCTCTGGGTGCGATTGTCTTGCGCACCAAATCGGGCGGAATATTCCACACCGGATGGACTTCGGCGTGGCGGATATAGGCCGCAAGCGAGGGGGTCTGCATGGATGGCTTGCCGACGATAACGCGCATGCGATCTGCGACCAAGCCTTCTTCAAACATTGATAATTGTTGCGCGGCGATATCCACCCAGACGAACTTTGCAGGCAGGTCCTGCGGGATTTCGCGGGCTCGGTCCAGATTACGGGCAATCAATTGTGCGTAATGGGTAAATCCCGAATTCAGGGACGTTACCAATTGGCGGTCTGCATGACTTGCCCGAGGCAATTCATGGACCAGCCGATATCGCTCGATGGCCCGTGCCAGATCGCTATCAAACCGTCCGGTTGCAGATAGGCCGAGCCTGGTCTGCAATGCGGCAACGCGCCGCCCCGTTGCGCCCAATTTCAGGGTTGGGCCGTGTGGGATCTGAGTCTGCGGAAGTTCAGCCCATTCGGCAGCATATCGCTGTTGCGCGCGCAACATGGTCTGAACCAGTGGATTGTCCTGATAGGAACTTTCATCCGCTGTCGGGAACGGGCGTAAGCCTGCATCAATGTAGTGCATCCTATCCATACCCCCCTCTGCTGGGCCAAGGCGGACAGGGGCAAGCATTTCGGCCTTCGGGGCGACAAGCGGTTCAGCTTTTGCCTCCGGACCGGACAATGACAATAGGGGCAACAGCGCCAACACTGCTGCCCCCATCGTTGTCGTCTGACAATGGCGAATTGGCTTAGCCACGTTCGCCATAGGTCGCGGTCAGATAACGACGATCATTGTCATCATCATCGTCCATATCGAAGGTCACGTCGCTGGTGACGCCGCGCGTGTCGGTCACCCGGTAAGTGCTGCCGGGCTGGTACTGCGTGGCATAAGAATAGCAGCGGTCGTAGCTGTCATCATCTTCATCAATGCAAAGCTGATCATTGGCGACGGAATAGCGGGCGTTGCGCACCACACCATCGGTCGTGCGAATGCGCGCAATACCGTCGTTGTCGAATTCGATTTCCTCGTCGATACCATCAGCGGTGCGGAAGCGCGCCGTACTATCCACGAGCTCAGTACCATCATATTCGATTTCGGTATTTGCACCGGCTGTTGGCAGCTCTGTATCGAGATCCATATCTTGAGCAACAGCGGGCGCTGCAGGCAGCACAAGAGCGGCGGCAGCAAGGTAAGCAATCTTCATTTTGTATCTCCGTTTGGGGGTTAATTTTGATACAAAAACAATGACAACACCGCTTTCGGGTTCCGAAAAACTGACAATTCGGTCCTCTGCGCGACAAACCGTTTTATGTGAATGACAGGCCGTGGCGCACTGGTCGTGACGAGCATTTGCGCATAGGCAGAGTGGCGATATTGAAGGACTTTGCCGACATGCCACATCCCGAACAGCAATATCTCAATCTGATGCATCAGGTCTGGGAAACGGGAAGCCAGCGGATTGACCGCACCGGAATTGGTACGCGCTCCATTGCTGGTGCGATGTTGCGGTTCGATCTTGCGGACGGGGCCATGCCTCTGCTCACCACCAAGCGGGTGTACTGGAAGACAGCCACGCGCGAAATGCTGTGGTTTCTGACGGGCGAGACCAATATTCGGCCGCTGGTGCTGCAAGGGGTCAAGATTTGGAACGAGTGGCCCCATGCACGCTATGTCAAGCAAACCGGCGACGATATTGCGCTGGACAACTTTGTTCAGCGCATCGCCGATGATGAAGCCTTCGCACGCCAGTGGGGGGATCTGGGGCCGGTTTATGGCAAGCAATGGGTCGATTGGCCGACCTACCGCTATCGCAAGGATGGCTTGTACGAGAAAGGCGAGGGCATCAACCAGGTCGCTCAGGTGGTCGAAAGTCTGAAGACAAATCCGGGCAGTCGCCGCCACATCATAGAAGGCTGGAATGTGGCTGAAGTCGATCAGATGGCTTTGCCACCCTGCCACAAGACCTATCAATTCCACGTCGATGGCGAGGGGGAAGGGGCAAAGCTGAACTGCATGCTCTATCAGCGCAGCTGTGATGTCGCTCTTGGCTTGCCGTTCAACCTGTGGTCCGCCGCCTTGCTGCAGCGAATGATTGCCCAGCAAGTTGGCTTGGAGCCGGGCGAGCTGGTCTGGATGGGCGGCGATGTGCACCTGTACCTCAATCACGAACATTTGATCACCGAACAGCTAGGCCGGGAACCGCAAGGCCAGCCGAGACTTGAGATAATGCGGCACCCGGCGAGTATCTTCGATTACAAAATCGATGATTTTGAGGTGACTGATTACGCACCACAGGCCCCGATCAAGGCGCCAGTGGCCGTTTGAGAAGGGCTCGCTTGACCGCACGCGTCGTGTGAAATAAAATAACTCTCACACGAAATAATTTATTACCGCTGGCGATGCGCCATTCAAGCGGTGGATGCGGGAGATAGCGTTGGCCGATCAGCTTCCTGACAGCACGGATGCAGCACACACTGCTGACCGCAGCAACAAGCCGTCCTTGTCGCTCCATGTGCCTGAACCGAAGTACCGCCCCGGCGATACTGCCGACTTCAGCCATATCGATATTGGCGAGGCAGGGGGCATGCCGCGACCGGACGAGGCGAGTGATCCGGCTCAGATGACCGATTTTGCCTATGGCTTGGTCCGGGTTCTGGGTGAGGACAATCAGGCCCACGGTGCCTGGAACCCCAAATTGCCCGGCGACACCCTGCGCAAGATGCTGGGTTATATGGCTCTCGTTCGCGCCTTTGACGAACGCATGTTTCGCGGTCAACGGCAGGGCAAAACCAGCTTCTATATGAAGTGTACGGGTGAAGAGGCCACCTCGGTTGCTGCCGGGATGGCGCTTGCCAGTGATGACATGGTTTTTCCCAGCTATCGCCAGCAAGGCATTCTGATTGCTCGCGATTATCCTCTGGTCGATATGATCAACCAGATTTATTCCAACAAAGCTGACAAGTTGAAGGGTCGGCAGTTGCCGATCATGTATTCGGCGCGCGATTACAATTTCTTCTCGATCAGCGGCAATCTGGCGACGCAATTGCCGCAAGCTGTCGGTTGGGCCATGGCCAGTGCGATCAAGAATGACAGCCGAATTGCGGCGACCTGGGTGGGTGAGGGCAGCACGGCCGAGGGCGATTTCCACTCTGCCTGCACCTTTGCGACCGTCTATAATGCGCCGGTCATCCTCAATGTGATCAACAACCAATGGGCGATTTCAAGCTTTTCCGGATTTGCCGGGGCGGAGCGGACGACCTTTGCTGCGCGCGCACTGGGCTATGGTCTGGCCGGATTGCGGGTTGATGGCAACGATGCGCTGGCCGTGTTTGCAGCACAGCAATGGGCTGCCAATCGGGCGCGGTCCAACTCTGGACCGACCTTGATTGAGTATTTCACTTACCGGGCTGAGGGCCATTCAACCTCGGACGATCCAAGCGGTTATCGCAGCGCGCAGGAACGCGAGGAATGGCCGCTGGGCGATCCCATCACGCGGCTGAAGGATCACCTTATTGCAATTGGCGAGTGGGACGAGGACCGTCAGGCTGCGATGGACAAGGAATGTGCCGAACGGGTCAAGGCTGCAACCAAGGAAGCTGAAAAGAACGGCATTCTGGGTCATGGCCTGCACCATCCTTTCCGCACGATGTTCGAAGATGTGTTTGAAGATCTGCCTTGGCATCTTCAGGAACAGGCCGCGCAAGCCATCCGCGAGCGCGAGATCAAATGGCCGGACAGCCACCCCAAGGATGGAGCGGGCAAATGAGCGATAGCCAGACCAGGACTGGACCATCTGCCGCGGCTGCATCCTCTGAGGAAAATCCGGAACGCCGCCTCAACATGATTGATGCGATCAACGATGCGCTCGACATCATGCTGGCGCGAGATTCCGATGTGATTGTGATGGGTGAAGATGTCGGCTATTTCGGCGGCGTGTTCCGCGCCACAGCCGGATTGCAGGAAAAACACGGCAAGACCCGTGTGTTCGACACCCCGATTTCGGAGTGCGGAATTATTGGCGTTGCCGTGGGCATGGGTGCCTATGGCTTGCGGCCCGTTCCGGAAATCCAGTTTGCCGATTACATCTATCCCGGGCTTGACCAATTGGTCAGCGAGGCAGCGCGTTTACGCTATCGTTCGGCCACGGAATTTATCGCACCGATGACCGTACGCTCGCCCTTTGGCGGGGGTATTTTCGGCGGACAGACGCATAGCCAAAGCCCTGAGGCGATGTTTACCCATGTCTCGGGCCTGAAAACGGTTATTCCGGCGACGCCCTATGATGCCAAGGGATTGCTGATCGCCTCGATCGAGGACAATGATCCGGTGATCTTCTTTGAACCCAAGCGGATCTACAACGGGCCTTTTTCCGGCTTTTATGACAAGCCTGTCGAGCCGTGGAAGAAGCATAAGGACAGCGTGGTGCCCGAAGGGTATTATCGCATCGAGTTGGGCAAAGCACGGCACGTCACACAAGGCGATGCACTGACCGTGCTAGCTTACGGCACCATGGTCCATGTCGCAGAGGCGGTGTGTGCCGACAAAGGCATCAAGGCTGACATTCTGGACCTGCGCACGCTGGTGCCACTGGATATTGAAGCAATCGAAGCCTCGGTGGAGAAAACCGGACGCTGCCTGATCGTGCACGAAGCCACCCGCACATCGGGTTTCGGCGCAGAATTGTCTGCCCTGGTGACGGAGCGCTGCTTCTATCACCTTGAAGCCCCGGTGGAACGCGTCACCGGCTTTGACACACCTTATCCGCACAGCCTCGAATGGGCCTATTTCCCTGGTCCCGTCCGCATTGGCGAGGCCATCGACAAGATTTTGAAGGACTGACCGATATGGCAAAGTTCACATTCAACATGCCCGATGTGGGCGAAGGCGTGGCCGAGGCGGAAGTCGTCGAATGGCATGTGAAGGTCGGCGATACGGTCAGCGAAGACCAGCATCTGGTCGACGTGATGACCGACAAGGCGACGATCGATATCGAAAGCCCGGTTGATGGCGTCGTGACCGAGGTCGCCGGCGAGGTTGGCGATACGATTGCGATCGGTGCGATGCTGCTGGTGATCGAGGTCGAGGGTGACGCGGCGGAAGAAGCTGATGAGGTTGAGGCTGAGAGCGACGCGCAAGTGGAGCAGGTAACCGAGCCGGAGCCCGAAACCGCTTCAGAGCCTGAAACGGTTGCTGAGCCCGATCCAGAACCAGCACCCGAGCCAGAGCATGCGGTTTTGAACCACAGCAAAGTGCTTGCCACCCCGGCGGTTCGAAAGCGTGCAAGCGATCTCGGCATTGATCTGGGCGAGGTGAAGCCCGCGGCCGATGGCCGTGTGCGTCATGCCGATCTTGACGCGTTTCTGTCGTACAATTCGGGCGGCGGCTTTTCCGCGACGGGCGCATCGCGCTCTGACGAAGAGATCAAGGTGATTGGGCTGCGCAAACGCATTGCGCAGAACATGGCCGCGTCAAAACGCAACATTCCGCATTTCTCCTATGTCGAGGAAGTGGATGTGACCGATCTTGAACGGATGCGGGCGGATCTGAATGCGAATCGCGGACAGAAACCGAAATTGACGATGCTGCCACTGCTGATCAGTGCGATCTGCAAGCTGATCCCGGATTATCCGATGATCAACGCGCGCTATGATGATGAAGCAGGGATTGTGACCCGCCACGGGGCGGTTCATCTGGGTATAGCGGCGCAAACGGACAGCGGCCTGATGGTGCCGGTGGTCAAGGATGCCCAAGCGCGAAATCTATGGCAATTGGCAAGCGAAATTGGCCGCTTGGCAGAGGCGGCTCGCGCGGGTTCGGCCAAATCAGACGAGCTTTCCGGATCGACGCTTACAGTCACATCACTCGGCCCGCTGGGCGGGGTCGCGACCACTCCGGTGATCAATCGCCCGGAAGTTGCCATCATCGGGCCAAACCGGATTATCGAGCGGCCGATGTATGTCACCGGCCCTGATGGTGCAGAGCGAATCGAGAAGCGTAAGCTGATGAATATCTCGATCAGCTGCGATCACCGGGTGGTCGATGGATATGACGCAGCCAGCTTTATCCAGGAGATGAAAAAGCTGATTGAAACGCCGGTTCTGCTTTTAAGCGAATAAAGATCAAAATATCGCTATCAGAGCCGTTGACAGCGAAGTTTGTGGGGCCTAATGGCCTCGCTCCCAAGCGGTGCAAACCCAATTTATGCGGGTGTAGCTCAGTTGGTTAGAGCGCCGGCCTGTCACGCCGGAGGTCGCGAGTTCAAGTCTCGTCACTCGCGCCACTTGGGACCTTATTACAGATTTGATTACTTGCTGCAGCCATCGCGCTGAGCATCATCAGCGCGGACCCACGCAACCGCATTGGTAAGCACACGGCGATAGATCGGATCGTCATAGCTGGTGTGCTTGTGTCCGATCGCTGAATAAAACGACCTGCCCTTGCCAATACAGCGCGCCCAGGCGATTGGATGTCCTTGGGGGCCGCCGCCCATGCGTAAATCCTCGCGGTCGCCATAAACCAGGTTCTGCGGGTTGTAGCTGTCTTCATCGAGACCCAGCAATGGCACTGCACCGGTCAGCTTGGCGGTATCAAAACTGTACCATTCATCATTATGGATCCAGTCTGCCGGAATGCCTTGCATGATCGGGTGCGCTGCGGCCAGGTTAACCACCCGCGCGTTCTGAAACTGCGGATCAGCAGGATGGCCAATGAATTGCGGACCGATCACTTGCGTATCGTACCAGCTCCAATCGCTGTGGGAGTTATCGCCGGAACCATGCAAGGCGATCAACGCGCCGCCATCTTCAATCCAATTCTGAAACGCGCTTTCCTGTTCGGGCGAGAGTGAATCGCCAGTCATGTTGTTGAAGACAACCAGATCAAACCGCGCGAGTTGCTCTGCATTGAAAACTGCCGCGTTGACTGTGGTAAACAGTCCCAACTTGTTGTTCGTCGTGAATTCGGAAAAGAAGCGGTCCGCGCCTGCGATCCCTTCATTATGTCGCCAACTGCGCGTTTTCGAGAACACCAGCACCGCAGGCTGCGCCATGAACCGGTTTATCTCTGGAGGAGACTGATCATGGACGGTCGGCGTTGGTGCGGTCTGCGCGTTTGAAAAAGCACAGGATGCGAGAATCAGCGTTAGTGGTGCAAATAGCCATTTCATACACCAGGGCATATCAACGCGTGCAAGCGATTTACAAGCTAAGCTTCAGGCGGGCTCCATTTGCCCGTTTCCATCCAGATCATGAAACGACGCAATGGCAGCAACCAGATGATGCCGAGCACCAGATAAACAATGGTCTGCGCCCATGTCGGCCATGCGCCGATTACCTCAGGCACATAACGCGCGATTAGCACGCCGTAGATGATTAGACCGATGAACAGGCCCAAGATGCCAATGGGTATGCGGGCGGTGGGTTCTTCGCGCATCAAAAAGGTCCGTAGAGGCGGGTTGGGGTGACGATCGCATCAAGCGCGATGTCGTGCGGTTCGTGTGGCAAAGTGTCGCACAATTGCACGTCCCAGGCGAGCCCGATGGCGATGCGCCCCGGGTGTGCGGCAAGCCATTTGTCGTAATGCCCTCCGCCTTGGCCCAGCCGAATGCCTGCGGCAGTGAAGCCAACCAGTGGCACGAACAGAACATCGGGCACCAATCTCGCGGCATCTGCTGCCGGTTGCATCATTCCAAACGGCCCTTGTTCGAGATCGGTTTCGCCAAAAGCATCGCTAAACTGGCGAAAATGCATGTCGGCACCTTCGCCATCGAAAGCGGGCAAGGCCAATGCGTGCTCCAATTCCTGAAAATGACGCGCATAGCCGGCAGCAGGAGCCTCTGCCTGACCTGCGTGATACAGTCCGATCACCGCGTCGGGACCGATGTTGTCAAGCAACGCGCCGGGCGGGCGATGAAACAGCAAAGCCCGAATGGCATCGGGCTGCGCTGAGACATGCTCGCGGCGAGCCTTTTTCAGGGCTTTGCGAAGTTCTGATTTGGTTTGTGATTGAGGCGCTGTCATTGCCAGTCTGAAGTAGGGTGTGCGCCTTCGGACCGCAAGGCACCCACCCTCAAGCAGCGAAGCGACAGGGTAACAGACCCACCCCAAGCATCGAAGCGATGGGGAAACAGTCCGCCCTCAAGCAGCGCAGCGATAGGGAAACAATCCGCCCTCAAGCAGCGAAGCGATGGGGAGCATAAAAAGTGACGGAACCACCATGGGTCGTTTGCTCGAGAAATCCGCCGACGCCTAAAACGTCAGGTGGGCGCCGTATTCCCTGGTCCCCAGGACGAACCCGTAAACCAGGGCAGGGACAGCTCCCGTAGGATTGCTTATAGCCTCAGGGATGTTCAAACGGCTCGTGCCGGGCAGCTCCGCCAATCCCTACTTAGGGAGTGTGAGCGCTCGCCTCAAGCTTGTCGGCAAACAATTCTAGCTTTTGCGCCAATTGGTCGAGCCGCGCAGCCGCTCGGTTTCCATCGCTGTTGGATGATCCGGAACTGGAAGTCTTGGTGTTCGCCTCGTGCAGCTCGTCTGCCAATATCAGCGCTGCGAATAGCAGGTTCTGTGAATCCTGAGCTGACAGATTGGCGCCCATCGCCGTCAGCCGGTCATCAATCATCGCGCCCAGTTTGGTAATATGCGCTTCTTCGCCATCGGCGCAGGAAACGCGGTGCGGCTTGCCGCCGATCGTAAGTGTGACCTGGCTCACGGCTCAATCGCTTTCAGCACATCGTCGAGTTCTTGCAGGCTGGCTGCAACTTCTGATTTCAATGCTTCATGGCGCGCCTTCAGCGAAGCATTCTCGTCCGAAAGTCTTGCGATATTGCTGTCGGGAGAGGCAGGTGCAGCCGTGCCAATCTGGGCGGCCGCACTGCCGATGCGCTCAAGCGCCACTTCGATCCGATGGATCGCGTCATCGATCCTGCCCTCATCCATTCGTCTTAAATACTCAATTTGCCCAAGCAGTGCAAAGCCTTGGCTGTGCCTGTTGATAACTCATCTTCGCAAGAGGTGACCTTACCGCATCGTGGATGCTGCCCCCGCGCCGCTTGACCTTCCAGGCTGCCTCCGCGATGGCTTCGCGCGCGTCGAATCGGCGCATCCGGTCAGGCCATCAGCCCAGCCTGTCCGTCACAGTTTCAGCAGGAGCAGCTGCGCATGAGTCTCGATCCCGTTCGCTTGCAACCGATGGCCAATGCCATCCGCGCCCTTTCGATGGACGCGGTGCAAGCCGCCAAATCCGGACATCCCGGCATGCCCATGGGGATGGCTGATGTCGCTACAGTGCTCTGGTCGAATTATCTCAAGTTTGACGCGGCCGATCCGAAATGGGCAGACCGTGACCGCTTTGTACTGTCTGCCGGGCATGGATCGATGCTGATCTATTCGCTGCTTCATTTGTCCGGTTATGCATCGCCGACGATGGCTGACATCAGCAATTTCCGGCAGTTGGGTAGCCCTTGCGCTGGGCATCCGGAAAACTTCCTGATCGAAGGCGTTGAATGCACCACCGGACCGCTGGGCCAAGGCCTTGCGATGGCAGTGGGCATGGCAATGGCGGAACGTCATCTTAATGCAAGATTCGGCGATGATCTGGTAGATCACCGCACCTGGGTTCTGGCCGGTGACGGGTGCTTGATGGAAGGCATCAATCACGAGGCAATCGGCCTTGCCGGACATTTGAAGCTCGGCCAGATGAACGTGCTGTGGGACGACAACAATATCACCATCGATGGCACCGCCGACCTGTCGACCTCGGAAGATATCAAGGCGCGCTATGCCGCGACCGGCTGGCATGTTGCCGAATGCAACGGGCACGATTTCGATGATATCGCGCGCGCTCTGGACGAGGCGGTGGCTGATGAGCGACCATCGCTGATCGCGTGCAAGACAATCATCGGCAAAGGCGCGCCCAACAAACAGGGCACCAGCGCCACACATGGCGCTCCGCTGGGGCCAGAAGAAATTGCGGCGGCTCGCGAAGCGATTGGCTGGTCGCATGCGCCGTTTGTCGTGCCGGACGATATTCTGGCCGATTGGCGCGCCACGGGTGATGCAGGTCGCGATGCGCATGGCGCCTGGATCAACCGCCTTGAGTCTTCGGACAAGCGCGCAGACTTTGAAAATACCATGATGGGCATCGTTGATCTGGTTGGCCCATCGATCGAAGGCCATATTCATGCTTTGGCTGCTGAACCAACAAAGGTTGCCACGCGCAAGGCATCAGAAATGGCGCTTGGGCCTCTGACGGAGAAACTGCCGCAATTGGTGGGCGGGTCGGCAGACCTTACCGGCTCCAACAACACCAAAACGCCCAGCACCCTGCCATTCACTGCGGATGATTACTCTGGCCGTTATGTCTATTACGGCATTCGCGAATTTGGCATGGCTGCCGCGATGAACGGTATGGCGTTGCACGGCGGCATCGTACCCTATGGCGGCACGTTCCTGATCTTCTCCGACTATTGCCGCAATGCAATCCGGTTGTCGGCGCTGCAGGAAGCCGGCGTGGTCTATGTCATGACGCATGACAGTATCGGCCTGGGCGAAGATGGCCCAACCCACCAACCGGTCGAGCAAGTGATGAGCTTGCGCCTTATCCCCAATCTCAATGTCTATCGTCCGTGCGATACGATCGAGACCGCAGAGTGCTGGGCGCTGGCCCTGCAATCGCCTGACACGCCGTCAGTCCTGGCATTGACGCGGCAGGGTTTGCCGCAATTGCGCGGGGAGGGTGATCAGGATTGGTCATCAAGCTCCAACCGCAGCGCCAAAGGCGGCTATCGCATCAAATCGGGCCAGGCAGAGCGCAAAGTTGTGCTGATTGCTTCAGGGTCAGAGGTTGCGCTGGCGGTAGAGTGTGCGAACGAACTTGAATCGCAGGGTATTGGCGCCGATGTGGTATCCATGGTGTGCATGGAGCTTTTCGATCAGCAGGATGGCAAATACAAAGCCGATCTGTGCCCGGCGGACTGCCTTAAGGTATCGATCGAAGCGGGCAGCACGCTGGGCTGGGAGCGCTATACTGGTAACGATGGCATCAATATCGGTCTCGACCGGTTTGGCGCATCTGCTCCGGCCGGCGAACTGTTTGAAAAATTTGGCTTCACTGCGGACGCCATCGTCCCGAAAATCATTAACAAAATCAACGGATAATCAGGAGTTATTTTCATGGCGACCAAGGTTGCGATTAACGGTTTCGGACGTATTGGGCGATTGGTCGCTCGCGCTATTCTCGAGCGGGACGATCACGATCTCGACCTGGTGGCGATCAATGATCTGGCCGATGCCAAGGCAAACTCGCTCCTGTTCAAATATGACAGCACGCATGGCCGTTTTCCGGCAGACGTCAGTGCCAGCGACAATTCGATCACCGTTGGCGACAAGACAATCGCCGTGACCTCAGAGCGTGATCCGGGCAACCTTCCCCATGGTGAAATGGGCGTCGACATCGTGCTTGAATGCACTGGCTTTTTCCAATCGCATGAAGCTGCCGAACCACATCTGAAAGCTGGCGCAAAGCGGGTGCTGATTTCTGCCCCGGCCAAGAATGTTTCGGCCACCATCGTTTATGGTGTGAACCATGACAAATTGACGGCTGAGGATGTAATCGTCTCCAACGCCAGCTGCACCACCAATTGCCTGTCGCCTGTGGCCAAGGTTTTGCACGACACCGTGGGTATCGAGCGCGGTTTTATGACCACGATCCACTCCTACACCAATGATCAGCGCATGCTGGACCAGATGCACAGCGACATGCGCCGTGCCCGTGGCGGTGCGCAGAACATGATCCCGACCACCACTGGCGCAGCGCGCGCAGTTGGTCTGGTCCTGCCCGAGCTGGCTGGTAAGCTGGACGGATCGAGCGTGCGCGTTCCGACCCCCAATGTCAGCCTGGTCGATCTGGTGTTCACGCCTGGCCGTGATACCTCGGCTGAGGAGTTGAATGCGGCGCTGAAGGCAGCCGCCGATGGCCCGATGAACGGTGTGCTTGATTACACCGCCGATCCGCTGGTCAGCAGTGATTTCAACCATCATCCTGCCAGCTCGACCGTGGACAGCCTGGAAACCAGCGTCATGGAAGGCAAGCTTGCCCGTGTGGTCAGCTGGTATGACAATGAGTGGGGTTTTTCCAACCGCATGATCGACACCGCTGGCGTGATGGCAAAATTCCTCTGATCACCCCGCCAATCGCGCACCGAAGGAACCACCATGGCCGCATTCAAGACGCTTGATGATCTGGGTGAGGTGACCGGCAAGGTCGCGCTTGTCCGTGTCGATCTGAACCTTCCCATGGCCGAAGGCCGCGCGAGCGACCTTACGCGGGTTGAAATGGTCAGGGATACGATCCTCGAGCTGGCTGACAAAGGCGCCAAGGTTTTGTTGCTGGCCCACTTTGGCCGGCCCAAAGGTGCGCGCAATTCGACCATGAGCACCAGCATGGTGCAGGGCGATGTTGAACGTGTTCTGGACCGGGAAATCATGTTCATTCCGGAAGTGTCTGGCCCGGTGGTGGAACAGTCGATCGGCATCTTGTGCAATGGCGATATCGGACTGCTGGACAATGTCCGTTTCTGGCCCGGTGAAGAAGCCAATGAGGCCGAGTTTGCCGCAAAGATTGCCGCGCATGGTGATTTTTACGTCAATGACGCCTTTTCCGCCGCGCACCGCGCGCATGCCTCAACAGAAGGGCTTGCCCGTATTCTGCCAGCCTATGCGGGCCGGGCGATGGAGCGCGAGTTGACTGCTTTGGATGCAGCGCTCGGCAATCCTGAAACACCGGTCGCGGCGGTTGTTGGCGGGGCCAAGGTTTCGACCAAGCTGGCTGTGCTGGAAAACCTGGTCGGCCGGGTGCAGCATTTGATCATCGGTGGCGGCATGGCCAACACCTTCCTCGCTGCACGCGGTGTCGATGTCGGCAAAAGCCTGTGCGAACATGATCTGACCGATACGGCCAATGCGATCATGGATGCAGCCGATCATTCCGGCTGCACTGTGCACTTGCCTTACGATGTGGCCGTCGCAACGGAATTTGCCGCCAATCCCGAAAGTTTCCGGATTTGCAATGTGCATGAAGTTGGCGCGGATGAAATGATCCTCGATGTGGGTCCGCAGGCAACAGAGGCCCTGGCCGATGTGCTCAAAACCTGCCGCACGCTGGTGTGGAATGGCCCGATGGGCGCCTTCGAAATGGAGCCTTTTGATACGGCGACCGTCTCGCTGGCCAAGACAGCTGCGGCATTGACGCTGGAAGGTTCGCTGATCTCGGTATGCGGTGGCGGCGATACGGTCGCAGCCTTGGCCCATGCCGGCGTGACAGACGATGTGACCTATGTGTCGAGCGCAGGCGGCGCTTTCCTTGAATGGATGGAAGGCAAGACCCTGCCCGGCGTCGCCGCACTGGAGGGCTGAGGATGGCCGACTTTTCGGCTCGGATCGAAGCTTTGGAAAACAGCTTCATGATGGCGTGGATGCACGGAGACATCGGGGCAATCCGCAGTCTGACCGCGCGGGACTTCATGACGATTGTTGGGACATCACGTTCGCAATTGCTTGATCGGCCCAGCTTTGTCCAAGCCTGCACCAGCGATTTTCGCTGCACAGGTTTCCGCTTTTCCGAAATGTTTGTCCGCCGCCATGGCAAGCTGGCGTGGTTTGCCGCTGGGGCAGAACTGGAAATGGTGCTGGGCCGGAAACAATGGACTGGCGGCTTTCTTCTGACCGGATTGTGGCGACGAACCCCGGTGGTGCGCAGCTGGAAGCTATTGGAGCGCAGCATCGCTCGGCTCGACGGGGACGAACAGTTCGGGGCAGCCGTGCACCGTCTGCAATTGTGGCACTAGTCTTTCTTCGGAGGGCCAAATTGCGACAGAAGCGCCGGTTGCTCGCGAACCGCAGAAGATGACTGATCTCTCAACAGGTGACTATTTCGCCCAACCCCCGATCGCTCGCTTGCCCGCAGCGGAGGCGGTGGCTATTGCGCAGCCGCAAGGCATAGGAATGCACAACCAAGGATGAATTTCATGAATTTCGACCAGATGACGGCGCAGATTGCTCAGGGTGAAGGCTTCATCGCCGCTTTGGACCAGTCGGGTGGATCAACCCCCAAGGCGCTGCGCGGTTATGGCGTTGAAGACAGCGAATGGAATGGCGAAGAAGAGATGTTCGCCCAAATCCATGCCATGCGCAGCCGCGTCATCACAGCGCCATGCTTTGGCAACGGCAAGATTATCGGAGCCATTCTGTTCGAACGCACGATGGACGGCGAAGTCAATGGCAAGACCACTGCTGATGCGCTCAAGGCGCGCGGTGTGGTGCCCTTCATCAAGGTTGACCAGGGGTTGGCTGACGAAGAGAACGGCGTGCAATTGATGAAGCCGCTCGACAAGCTTCCGGCCCTGCTGGAAAAGTCCGTTGGCCATGGCATGTTTGGCACAAAGATGCGTTCGGTCATCAAATCCGCGAATGCGCAAGGGATTGCGGCCATTGTCGCTCAGCAATTCGAAGTCGGAAACCAGATTGCCGATGCGGGTCTCGTGCCCATGCTTGAGCCTGAGTATGACATTACCGCAAATGACCGCGCGCAAGGCGAAGACATTCTGCTGGCCGAGATTTTGAAAGGTCTGGACGCGTTGCCCGAAGGCCGCAAGGTCATGCTGAAACTATCCATCCCGGTAAACGCGGGCCTGTACACGCCTGCGATTAACCACCCTAATGTGCTGCGTGTGGTGGCGCTGTCAGGCGGCTACTCAACCGATGATGCATGCGAGCATCTTGCCAAGAACCCCGGCATGATTGCCAGTTTCAGCCGGGGTCTGCTGCAGGATTTGCGCAAAACCCAGTCGGACGAGGAATTTGACGCGACTCTGGGCGGCGCGATTGAACAGATCGCAAGTGCATCGACGGCTGGTTAATCCGCAAGCCGGCTAGACGGGACAAAGGTGTAATCCAGCAGGTAATCCTTCAGCGGAATGGCGCTGTATTCTTCCGGCGGTGTCGCAGTTGACGATAGAGTTAATGTGCCACCCCGGACCTGCACCGGTTTGCCTAGCTCCATTTGTACGCCACGCCTCTGGCCGTGATCCATCAGCACAGCTGCAATGATCAGCGTGTCATTGTCATTGCAGAAACCAAACCGTTCGCAGCGCGAATCCTTGATCACCCCATAAGCCGTGATCGAAAGATTATCGGTGACTGGCACGGGCTCAAACACGGCCACGTCATTGATAATGGCTGGGCTGGCAGCGGTCGCGGCGGCAAATTGCGGCAGGCCGAATGACGCGATAAGCATGAGCGCGCCGGTGATTGCGGGGTGGGGCATAGTGGATCTCCTGCAGGCCGGTCTATCACCAAGGATGAGCGTTGACAGGTACTTGGCACAAACTGTCCTGCATGGGCACAAAAATGGCCATAGTTAACCCGCGGCGGTATGAAGGTCATTGCGATCATTAGGTGCCTCGTTATGGAGTGTTTGGATGGAACATGCGGTGCCCACTACTCAACTTTATCTGATCTCCCCCCAGGATGTCGGCGGCGATTTTCCCGACCGCCTCGAACGGGCACTGGCTGCTGGTGACGGTCTTGTCACCGCGTTCCAGTTCAGGGTGAAGGGTGTGGACGACCAGCATGAGGCGGCGCGTCTGGCTGCACCGCTTCAGGCGATTTGCGAGGCGCATGAAGTCGCATTTATTGTCAATGACGATATTGCTCTGGCCAAGCGTCTGAAGGCCGATGGCGTGCATCTGGGGCAGGATGATGGCCATCCCGCCGAAGCGCGCGAGGAGTTGGGCAGGGAGGCACAGATCGGGGTCACCTGCCACGCGTCCAAACATATGGCGATGGATGCGGGCGAAGCTGGTGCGGATTATGTTGCCTTTGGTGCCTTTTTCGAAAGCACAACCAAGGACAAGGGCGATGCGGAGCGGCCGACGCTGGAAATTCTGGAATGGTGGAGCGCGCTGTTTGAAATTCCCTGCGTAGCGATTGGCGGGGTTACGCCGGACAACTGCGCCCCGCTGGTGGCCTCGGGCGCTGATTTTCTGGCCGTGTCAGGCGCGGTTTGGAACGGAGACGAGGCACGCACAGTGCGCGCATTTGGCGAAGCCATTGCGTCCGTTAAGCGCAAGGATAACAGCGCCGCTATCGGCTGACAGGTCGGGCGGCACATTGAGGAGGGGCGAATATGAAGTTTTTTGACCGGCTGGTGACCATCCTGATCACCGCAACGATCACTTCTGCATTCTGGATCATTTTTGGCAACAGCATCGCCTCAATGGCTGAGCAGCAGGATGAAACTGTCGAGAGCGCTCCTGTTTTGGAGCCTGCGCTGCCACCCGATCCGGCCCAGACTGCTCCGGCCCCGAGCGCTCCAGTCCAGCCTGCTCCGGAGACGGGCACACCGGCCGCCCTACCATCCACAGTACCGACCGACGCTCCACCGGTCGCGCCAGCTCCCATCCCGGCACCGATACCCAATGCTGGTCCGGCTCCGGTTCCAGACCTGGCGCCAGCACCTCTTGCTACGCCAGCTGGCTAGCTGGTCAACCCAGGCCAGGAAATGGCGGGTTCACACCTGGGTCATTTGCTGGCGCGTGCGCAAATCATCTTGCTGAGCGCCCCGTCGGGCCCCAGTTTCTGCAATTGCTGCGTGCCAATCTGCCGATAACGCTGTCCGCGTTTCGGCCCGCTGGTGAAGGTCAGAACTTTGCCGCGCAACAGATAGGTTCCACGGCCCTCGGCGGCAGAATAGCTTGACGATGCTCCGATCTTAAAATCCTCTGCTGGTACCTTTTTCAGCGGATCACGGGCTGCATCGCCTGGTACGGCGCATTGATAGGTGCCGCGCGGCACAGTCTTCAGCATACCGCCTTCATCGGCCATGACTGGCGTGAAAGGAACTGCAGCGACAGCAATTGCCCCTGCTCCCGCAGTGAAAAGTGTGGCGCGCGATACGGCCAGCTTGCATTTCAATAGATTCATGGTCCACCTGTTTAACATCAGCATCCTCATATCACCAGTCAGCTTGCCCCGCGATGAAGCGTGGGCTAAGGCGCCGCCCAGCTTGGCGTAAGGCCACCCGTTTCCCACAAGAAGGCAGTTTCATGAAAATCAGCGGCGTCGATATCCGTCCTGGCAACATCCTCGAATATGAAGGCGGCATCTGGAAAGTTGCCAAGATCCAGCACACGCAGCCGGGCAAGGGCGGGGCTTATATGCAGGTCGAAATGAAGAACCTGCAGGATGGTCGCAAGACCAATGTACGGTTCCGCAGCGCCGATACGGTCGAGAAAGTTCGCCTTGATACGGCGGACTATCAGTTCCTGTATGAAGACGGCGATATGTTGGTTTTCATGGATCAGAACACTTACGAGCAGATCAACCTGCCTTCTGACCTTTTGGGTGATGCCCGCCCGTTCCTGCAGGACGGTATGCAGGTGATGCTGGAGCTGTGGGAAGAAAAGCCCATCAGCGTTCAATTGCCCAACCAGATCGAGGCGGAAATTGTCGAGGCTGATGCTGTGGTCAAGGGGCAGACGGCATCCTCCAGCTACAAGCCGGCCGTGCTCGACAATGGCGTGCGGATCATGGTTCCGCCTCATATCGGCAGCGGCACGCGCATCATCGTTGACGTGTATGAACAAACCTATGTCGGCAAGGCGAGCTAGAAACCATGTCGATGTATTCAGGTCTGGTGCGCGTCATGGAACGCGCGGCGCGCAAGGCGGGTAACCGCTTGCGACGTGATTTTGGCGAAGTTGAGCATCTGCAGGTGAGCCGCAAGGGTCCAGCGGACTTTGTTTCCAAAGCTGATCAGATTGCCGAGCGTACGCTCTATGATGAACTCCTTTATGCGCGGCCCGATTGGGGTTTTGTGCTGGAAGAAGGCGGCACGATCGAAGGCGATCCGGACAAGCCGCGCTGGATTGTTGATCCTCTGGATGGGACCACCAATTTTCTCCACGGGATCCCGCATTTCGCCATTTCCATCGCTGTTCAGGAGCCCAAGCCCGGTGGCGGTTGGGGCGAGGTGAGCGCGGCGCTGATCTATCAGCCGATACTGGATGATACCTATTGGGCGGAAAAATCGCGCGGCGCATGGCTGCACGATGCCCGGTTGCGTGTATCGGCGCGCTCGCGCCTGTCTGATGCCCTGATCGCGACCGGTATTCCGTTCCAGGGGCATGGCGATTTTGAAGAATGGACGAAGATTTTCGGAGCGATCGGTCCGCAAGTGGCCGGTATCCGGCGGTTCGGTGCCGCTTCGCTTGATCTGGCGTGGCTCGCCCAGGGCCGGTTTGACGGCTTCTGGGAAAGCGGCCTCAACGATTGGGATACAGCAGCGGGTTGTTTGCTGGTGCGCGAAGCGGGCGGTTTTGTCAGCGATTTTCGCGGGCGGTCCGAGCCGATCCATTCGGCGCAGGTTCTTGCGGCAAATGACGCGTTGCATTCAAAACTGCACAAATCACTGGTTGGTGCTCTTAAGGGTTGATGCAGCGGGGTCGCGGCGCTAACAGCCGTGCCTCCAACGCGCAGTGCCCCTGTGGTGGAATTGGTAGACGCGCTCGACTCAAAATCGAGTTCCTAACGGAGTGCCCGTTCGAGTCGGGCCAGGGGCACCACCACCTTCCCGTCGACAAGCAAAGATGCGGCTGCGTGCGGCCCATGACATAACGGGAATTCACTCAAACAGGCGAATTTGCTTGTGTTTTCTGCGTGGCTTTGAGATTCAGCGCCCCAAGCGATGCTGACCATACCATCTTTCCACGCGATTGCGGCCATGGCTCTGACCATAGCCATGTTCATCGGCTTTGCCCGCGGGCGTATGTCGATCGAGATAATCTCCTTGCTCACCATCGCCGTGATTGCGGTTGGCCTCTATTTCTTTCCCTTGGAAGGGACCAGGGAAACCGACGGTCTGGTGCTGGCCTTTGAGGGATTTGGCCATCCCGCGTTGATTACCATATGCGCGCTCATGGTTATGGGCAGAGGGTTGGTGGTCACCGGCGCGCTCGAACCTGCAGCGCATTTCCTCGAACGGGTTTTCCGGATGAACTTGCAGCTCGGGCTGCTGGTTTCGCTCCTGATTGCCTTCGTGTTCTCGATGTTCGTCAACAACACGCCTGTTCTGGTGCTAATGATCCCCATCTTTGCAGCCTTGGCCCATCGCGGGGCGATGCCATCGTCCAAGACGCTGATGCCATTGAATGCAGCATCTTTGCTCGGCGGGCTGGCAACCACGATCGGAACCTCGACCAATATCCTCGTGGTCTCGATTGCGGTTGACTTGGGCATGCGCCAAATGGGTGTGTTCGACTTTACCCCGATTGTCCTGATGGCATCGCTGGTGGCACTTCCCTACATCTGGCTGGTTATGCCGCGTCTGCTCGATGACAACCGGGTGGATGCGGAGCATGAAAACCGGCGGTTTCATACGCGCTTGCGGATCGGCGGAGAAAGCGGCCTGATTGGGCAAGAGCTGGCTACCGTGATGTCGGAATTGCCAGACGATATCCGGTTTCATGATCAATATACTGGCCCGATCCAGGCCCAGCAGCGGCTGCATATTTCCGGCACTCATGAGGCGCTGGAAGACGCGGTGCGGGTCTTGAAGGGCGAATTGGCACCGAGCTGGGTGCTTGATCGCATTCGCCGCGAATCCTCCAGTCAGCGCCAGGATATTCTGGCCGTGGAAATGACGGTTACGGCTGACTCGCGTCTCCTGAATCGCACGCTGCCGACCTCCGGCATTGCCGACCTTTATGGTGTCGCGGTGCTGGGTATTCACCGGCCCGACCGACTGCTTGGCGAAAAAGAGCAATACAGTGAAGGCGGCGACCTGCGCATCACAGAGGGTGATGTTTTGCTGGTTATGGGGCTGCCGGAAGACCTGGAAACTTTCTCCCGCAGCGACAGCCTTCTTATGCTGGAGGGCGCGCGAGAGCTGCCGCGCAAATCCAAGGCGCTGTTGTCGGCAGCCATCATGGGTGTCGCCGTATTCCTGGCCTCTATTGGTGTGGTTCCAATCGCTATTTCGGCGCTAGCCGGTGCAATTTTGATGTTCGTTACCGGTTGTGTCAAATTTGACCGGGTGGGCAGAGCACTGTCCGGGCAAGTCATAGTTCTGGTCGCCGCCAGTATCGCTCTTGGGCGCATCATCCTTGAAAGCGGGGCTGCGGGATGGCTCGGTTCGGTTATGTCTGCCGGGCTGCAGTTCTTGCCTCCTGCAGGCGTAGTCGCTGCAATCATGCTGTTCGTTACGATCCTGACGAACTTTGCCTCGAATGCGACAGCGGCCACTGTGGGGACCCCGATTGCTTTTGCCATTGCAGCACAGCTTGGCCTTCCGGCAGAGCCACTGGTCCTGGCAGTGCTGTTCGGGTGCAATCTGTGTTACGCGACGCCAATTGCATACCAGACCAACATGCTGATCATGGCAGAGGGCAGTTATGTGTTTAAGGATTACATCCGCACTGGCGTGCCGCTGGTCCTGATAATGGTCGCAACACTGTCGTTCGTGCTTTCAATCACCTACGGGATGTAGGCTATGCCGCAGGGGCCAACGGGTCCTTGTTCTGAGCTGTGCGGGCAAAATCCAAATACTTTTGGCGCGCTTTCCTACCGATGATCTGACGTGGCACCATGCTTTGCATGGCCGGCCAGCTTTTCTGCTTACCTCGATCAACTTACCCACTCGAAGGGTGTTCCATAGGTATTGTTGAGAGCGGTGATTTTCCCCTCTCTGGACTGTGTAACATGTGTAACCAACATGGCGCTCACGCCCGCGAATCATCAACACGTAAAATAACGGCCGCCGGAGCTTTGGGGGTGCTCCGACGACCGTACTCTCCTCCCCAGGAGATGGTAAGTTGGGTAGTAGGCTTTGCCCTTACCGGGCAGCCTTTATCCGTAAGTGCCCAAGCGATGATGCAGGGCGTTGATCTTGGCCAGTTCCTCGCGGTCCTGCGTTGCCTTGGCGTGGCTTTCCAGCGCACGGCGCAGCAATTTGAAGTCTGCAGTCGAGAGGAGGGCGCGGGCGCGGCCCGGTTCCTTGGCAGGTGTTTCCTTGGTCATGGTCGTTTCCATTTTCTAGCTCCTTGGTCGCTGCACGTGTCGCAGCGCGTCATGTGTCTCGAGGCGGGTTTTCGCGGCCTCGAATTGGTTCCCGTGAGGTTGCCGTCAGGCGGCCTCAAATTGGTTCATAGTGTTGTCGGCTCCGCCCGCTTTCAGGGCAGCTTCACCGGCGAAATACTCCTTGTGATCATCGCCAATGTCCGAACCGGCCATATTCTGGTGCTTCACGCAGGCGATGCCTTGACGGATTTCCTCGCGCTGGACGTTCTTGACGTAGCCGAGCATTGCCTGGTCGCCGAAATATTCCTTGGCGAGATTGTCCGTGCTGAGCGCTGCCGTGTGATAAGTCGGCAAAGTGATCAGGTGGTGAAAAATTCCGGCCTGTGCTGCAGCATCGCGCTGGAACGTACGAATACGCTCGTCAGCTTCTGCGGCCAGGTCGGTCGCGTCATAATCCACGCTCATCAACTTGTCGCGATCATAGGCGGACACATCGCGTCCTTCCTCGGTCCAGGCGTCAAACACCTGCTGGCGGAAGTTGAGCGTCCAATTGAAGCTCGGCGAATTGTTGTACACCAGCTTGGCATTGGGGATGACTTCGCGGATACGGTTCACCATTCCACCGATCTGGCCGATGTGCGGCTTTTCGGTTTCGATCCACAGCAGGTCAGCGCCGTTCTGGAGCGATGTAATCCCGTCCAGGACGCAGCGATCTTCCCCCGTGCCAGCACGGAACTGGTAGAGGTTGGAGGGCAGGCGCTTCGGACGAAGCAGCTTGCCATCGCGGCTGAGGAACACGTCGCCATTCTTGATGTTGGCCGGATCGACTTCTTCGCAATCAAGGAAGCTGTTGTACTGGTCGCCCAGATCGCCTTCTTCCTTGGTATAGGCAATCTGCTTGGTCAGGCCGGCACCCAGCGAATCGGTGCGAGCAACGATGATGCCATCTTCAACACCCAGTTCGAGGAAGGCGTGGCGGCACGCGCGGATCTTCTGGTTGAAGTCCTCGTGCGGAACCGTAACCTTGCCGTCCTGGTGGCCGCACTGCTTCTCGTCAGAAACCTGATTTTCAATCTGCAGAGCGCAGGCACCTGCCTCGATCATCTTCTTGGCCAGAAGATAGGTCGCCTCGGCATTGCCGAAACCGGCGTCGATGTCGGCAATTATCGGCACAACATGCGTTTCATAATTGTCGATTGCATGTTCGATACGCTTGGCTTCAACCTCGTCGCCTCTGCTGCGGGCAGCGTCCAGCTCGCGGAACATCATGCCCAGTTCTCGCGCATCAGCCTGTTTGAGGAAGGTGTAGAGTTCCTCGATCAGCGCCGGAACGCTGGTCTTTTCATGCATCGACTGATCGGGCAGAGGGCCGAATTCGCTGCGCAGGGCGGCAACCATCCAGCCAGACAGGTAGAGGTACCGCTGCTTTGTGCTGCCGAAATGCTTCTTGATCGAAATCATCTTCTGCTGCGCGATAAATCCGTGCCAGCAACCCAGCGACTGCGTGTACTTGGCCGGATCGGCATCATAGGCGTCCATGTCGGCGCGCATGATCTTTGCGGTGTACTTGGCAATGTCGAGGCCTGTCGGAAAGCGGTTCTGAATCTGCATCCGAGCGGTCGCTTCGGGGTCGATCGCGTTCCACGGAGCACCTTGCTGTGCGATGGTGCCTTCAAGATGGGAAAGGGTTGCTTGGTAAGTCACGTCAGAATTCTCCTGAATGGTATTCGGGGCGGGGAGGGGATGCCCCTGTTTGCCCAGCTTTTATGCACGCAGGAGTGGCGCAAAAATATAAAAACTTACAAACAAACTTGTCTCTGTGGTCCAGATATGCCTATGACTGTTGTAATGTTGTCAAATAATTTACAACTTGCTCGAGGGTCTTGGATCAATGGCTGATGCTGCTCTTTTCGCCGGACCGGCACTGCGCCGTTTGCGCAAGCGCGAGGGGATGACCCAGGCCGCCATGGCGGCACGCCTTGGTATCTCGCCCAGCTATCTCAATCTTATCGAGCGCAATCAGCGCCCGCTTTCTGCACGCGTCTTGATGCAGGTAATCGACCAGTTCGATTTCGACCCGCGCACCCTGCGTGAAGACGAGGCAATTGGCGGACTGGATGGCCTGGCCCGGCGTATGACCGATGAAAGGTTTGCCGACCTCAATATTGATCGGGAGGAATTGGGCGAATTCCTGTCGACTTCGCCTCAGGTCGCCGCCGCTTTTGCCCGGCTTTATGATAATGCCAGGCCCAGCGATGGCGGAGTTAACAATTCGCTCGCAGCATCCCGGCGAGAAATCGAGCGGTGGCACAATTACTTTGCCGATCTGGACTATGCGGCCGAGCAATTGGCTGACGAAATGCGCTTGTCCCGCAGTGATATTGCCTCTGCGCTAACCGAGCGTTTGCGCGAAAAGCATCAGCTGTCGGTTCGCATTTTGCCGCTGGACGTAATGCCCGAGGCCATGCGCCGGGTCGATCTGCATGCGCGCCAACTGCAGTTGTCCGAAATGCTGGAGCCTGCCTCGCGAAATTTTCAAATCGCATTGCAAATTGCCAGGCTGGAGCAACGCGAGGCGATTGCCAATCTGGTGGCCGGATCGCAATTGGCCGATGACGCGTCGCGCCAGTTGTTCGAAAACCACCTGACGTCCTATGTCGCAGCTGCCTTGCTCATGCCCTACAGCCGGTTCCTGCGGGCGTGCGAACAAACCGGCTATGACATTGCTGTATTGCAGCGACGCTTTGGCACAAGCTTCGAACAGGTCGCTCACCGCCTGACCACATTGCAACGTGTGGGGCAGCGGGGTCTGCCCTTTTTCATGGCGCGGCTGGACCGGGCGGGCCAGTTTTCCAAGCGTTTCTCCGGCGCAAGCGGAGCAACCTGGATTGAAAGTGAAAGCAGTTGTCCGCTCTGGATCGCGCATCAGGCTTTTGAACGGCGCGGGCAGTTGTGCGTGCAAAGTGTCTGGGTCGACAGCGTGGATGCCGGGCCAGCCGAGTGGGTGACGCTGGCCTCTACCGTCAATGGAATCGCCACTACAAAAGCCGATTTTGTCATTGTTCTGGGCGTTGAAACCCGGCTCGCCGAACCCTTGAGTGCGGCCCAAGGTGTTCGTCTGGAGCGCGATGCGGCACAAAAAATCGGTCAAGGCTGCGCGCGCTGTTTCATTAAGGAATGCCGCCAGCGTTCGCTGCCTCCTCTTGGTGCACCACTGCGGTTGGACCGGGTGGTGCGCGGGGTTACACCGTTCGATTTTGGCGAAGGCAGGTGACGGGAAAACCGGCTTGTTTTGGTCGTGGAAAGGTGGTCTTGACCTTGTAAATCAAAAGAATACAAAGGGTTGTGCGATAGTGTAAAGTTTACCGACATTTCACTTCTTCGCCTTAGAACCGGTTTCAGGAAACGGGAAATCAGGGCGCAAGCAATGATGAACACGCTGGTATGGACGAAGATGTCTGCGCGCTCTGCAAGGGGCGCGCTTGGTTGTAGTTGCGCCTGCCATCAAACGGCAGCGAGCCGGGCGGTGTCAGCGCTATGAGCTTTGGCGCGACCATCCTGCAGACCATCAGTCTCACCGGTTATGTCATTGGCGCGGTTTGCTGTGCGTTGGCTGTATTGCTGATTCTTCGCCGGGGCGACGGTGAGCGCACAGACCGTCCCGACCGCCCTGCCGCCGCGCTTGCGTTGATGTTGACAGGGGTGTGGTGCGCGCTTGCAGCCTCGCTTGGAGCGGAAGCGCCAGCCGCGCAGCTAAGCGAGATCGGGCGCAATCTGGCTTGGATCGTTCTGATTCTCAAAATGTTCGCTAATGATGGCCGCGATGCGAGTCTCAAACCCATCCGTCCGGTTATTCTGGCCTTGTGTTTTGTTGAGTTGCTGCAACCCGCTCTGCTTGTTGTTTCACTCAGCCTTGCGCCAACGCCCGAGTTGGCCAATCTCACACTCCAGGTCTCGATCTTTTTGCGGATGCTGGTGTCAATCGGTGCGCTGACCTTGCTCCACAACCTCTACGCGGGTGCATCGGCCAGTTCGAGACAATTGCTGCGTTGGAGTGCGATTGCTTTGGCAGGTGCCTATATCTTCGAGCTCAACCTCTACACTATCGCCTATCTCAGCGACGCCTCGCCTTCGCTGCTGCTTGCCTTGCGCGGTTTGGTCGCTGCCATGCTGGCGGGAATGCTCGCCTTCGGAACGAGCCCGGCCAGCGCAGAGCTGCAATTTCATCCATCGCGGACAGTCGCGTTCCAGACGCTCTCGCTCATTGTGATCGGTGGTTATCTGGTCGGCATGATCATCGTCACCCAGTCACTGGCCATTCTTGGCGGCGAAGTGGGCCGTTTCACGCAAATCGGGTTTCTCGTTCTTGCCAGTATGGCTGCGGTAAGCTGGTTGCCATCGCAGCGCATGCGCGGTTGGCTGAGGGTGACAGCGACCAAGCATCTGTTCCAGCACCGGTATGATTACCGCGAGGAATGGCTGCGCTTTACCCGCACCGTTGGTCAATCCTCGCCAACGTCGGAAAACTTCCACCAGCGTGCCGTTCGGGCGATGGCGGACATCACCGACAGTCCGGGCGGGTTGCTGCTGGCGCCCAACGAGCAAGCGGAGTTGGAATTGGTGGCGCGCTGGCAATGGCCGACGATAGATGTCGCATCGCCCGCGGGCCCTTACAAACTTGCGGGACTGCTGGAAGAGCAGCACTTTGTTGTTGATCTCGATCAGGTGCGTTCGGGCAAAGACCATCACGGTGAGAATGTGCTGGTGCCTGACTGGCTGCGCGAGGCGCCCGATGCCTGGGCATTGGTGCCGTTGTTGCATTTTGATCGGTTGGTCGGCGCAGTCGTGCTGGCAAGGCCCCGCGTCCAGCGCAAGCTGGATTGGGAGGATTTCGATCTTCTTCGTGTGGTCGGGCAGCAATTGGCCAGCTATCTTGCCGAGCAATCCGGCCAGGAAGCGCTGATGGAGGCCACCCGATTTGATGAGTTCAATCGCCGTATCGCCTTCGTCATGCATGATATCAAGAATTTGGCGAGCCAGCTCTCCTTGCTTTCACGCAATGCCGAAAAGCACGTCGATAAGCCTGAATTTCAGGCCGACATGCTGGTTACGTTGCGCAACAGTGCGGACAAGCTCAATGCTCTGCTGGCCAGGTTGGGCCGATATGGCTCTGGTGATGGACAAGCGAGCGAACTGATTGATCTGGGCCCTGCGGTTGAGCGCGTAGTGGCGCAGTTTCGAGGAATCCACCCGGTCTCAGTTACGCGATCCGATCCTTGCACGGTTTACGCCGATGGCGAGCGGCTTGATCAGGCGCTAATCCATCTGGTCCAGAATGCTGTGGATGCGAGTGAAGCGAAATCTCCGGTGTTTCTCGACCTTTCCAGCGACGGATTGACAGCGCAAATCGAAATTATTGATTCTGGTGAGGGAATGTCGGCTGAATTTGTCCGAAATGGTCTGTTCAAGCCCTTCATATCTTCAAAATCAGGCGGTTTCGGAATTGGCGCGTATGAAGCGCGTGAAATCATCCGAAGCATGGGCGGACGAATGAACGTGCAATCGCGTGAGGGCATTGGATCACGCTTTGTGGTCAGCCTGACCATGGCTGCCGCGCACGATCTTTTGTCCAACAATCTGGGCAATCCCGAAAAACATAGCGAGGTGGCGTGATGGCCGACAAGAACCCGGTTCTGCTGGTAATCGAAGATGATGCTGGCCTTCAGGCTCAGTTGAAATGGGCATATGAGGATTTTGAAGTGGTGATCGCAGGTGATCGCGAAAGTGCGATTGCCGCACTGCGCCACCATGAACCTGCTGTGGTGACGCTCGATCTGGGATTGCCGCCCGATCCTGATGGCACGACTGAGGGCTTTGCGGTGCTGGATGCCATCATGCAGCTGAAACCTGACACCAAGGTTATTGTGGCATCGGGCCATGGTGCCCGCGAAAGTGCGCTGCAGGCGATCGATCATGGGGCCTATGATTTCTATCAAAAGCCTGTCGATATAGATGCGTTGGGACTTATTGTGCGCAGAGCGCATAACTTGCACGAGATCGAACAGGAAAACCGCCGGCTTGTCGAGCGTGCTGGCGACGACAACAAGGTTCTTGGCCGCCTGATCACCGGTGCGCCTGAAATGGTCAAGGTTGCACGCACCATCGAACGCGTGGCCAGTACCAACGTATCAGTCATGCTGCTGGGTGCCAGTGGGACAGGTAAGGAACTGCTGGCGCAGGGGCTGCATGATGCCAGTGACCGGAGCGCAGGGCCATTCGTGGCAATCAATTGCGCAGCAATCCCGGAAAATCTGCTCGAAAGCGAATTGTTCGGCCATGAAAAAGGGGCATTTACAGGGGCTGTAAAAGCGACCGAAGGCAAGATCGAGACTGCGCATGGGGGCACGCTGTTTCTCGACGAAGTGGGAGACATTCCGCTGGCGCTACAAGTCAAACTGCTTCGCTTTTTGCAGGAACGCACGATCGAGCGGATTGGCGGGCGCAAGGAAATCGCGGTCAACACCCGCATCGTCTGTGCCACCCACCAGAATCTTGAAGCGATGATCGGCGAAGGACAATTCCGCGAAGATCTGTTCTATCGTCTGGCAGAAATTGTCGTGCGCATCCCCAATCTGGCGGAGCGCCACGGCGATGCAACGCTGCTTGGCAAGGCTTTCCTCAAGCGCTTTGCAGCCGAAATGAACCCGCAGGTCACTGGCTTCGCGCCTGACGCGCTGGCGGCGATCGATGCGCACGACTGGCCCGGCAACGTTCGCGAGCTCGAAAACCGGATGAAGCGCGCGGTGATCATGGCCGATGGCAAGCTGATCAGCGCTGGCGACCTTGATTTGCAGGAAAGCGGGGAGGGACGCGATGACGTGCTCAACATCAAGGCTGCGCGGGAAATGTCGGACCGCAAGGTAATCCGACATGCGCTTGCCCGCAGCGAAGGCAATATCTCAAGCACCGCAAAGATGCTGGGGATCAGCCGTCCAACGCTTTACGATCTGCTCAAACAGTATGATCTGCAGGCGTCCTGACTTCTGAGCACCTGCTGACCACCTCTCGACAAGTGGTCATGACCCGGGCAGGGCAAACGGCATGACTACGCGCCTGGCCCTTTTGCGAGATCCGATGATTGCCGTCTTGGTGCTGGCAACGCTGGCGGGATTTGTTGTGCCTGCCGTTGGCGAGGCACGCGCTGGCGCACAAATGGTCACTAACGGTGCGATTTTCCTGCTGTTTCTGGTAAACGGCATGCGAGTGCCGCGCGATGAAATTCGCAAAGGCATCGCCAATTGGCGTTTCTTCTTGCCGCTGTTCATCTGGGTTTTCGGGATCATGGCGGTGGCTGGTCTGGGCGTATCCGTGCTGGCGTCCAGCGTGCTGCCGCCATTGGTCGCGCTGGGTTTTCTATATCTCGGCACGCTTCCATCGACCATCCAGTCTGCCACCAGCTACACAGCGATTGCCGGGGGCAATGTTGCATTGTCCGTTGTGGGCGCCGCGCTGATCAATATTGCCGGCGTCTTCGTAACAGCACCCCTGTTCGCGCTGCTGGGAGGGGGCGAAGTCGCGCAGATTGGCAGTGAGGCAATAGTGCGGATCGGTTTGATACTGGTTCTGCCGTTCGTCATCGGACAGGTAGTACAAAGTTGGACTCATAAGTGGGTAATGGATCGCAAGGCCAAAATCGTCTGGCTTGACCGGATCGTGATCGGAATTGCCGTCTATGTCGCCTTTTCTGGAGCGGTCGAGCAAGGCATCGCCACGATGTTCGACGTTACTGGCTGGGCTGTCCTGATCGGTCTGACATTGGTTTTTCTGGCGCTCGCCAACACAGCTGCATGGCTGGCTAGCGGACTGCTTGGTTTTGCGCGTGCAGACAGGATCGCCTTTCTGTTTGCCGCTGCGCAAAAGAGCGTGGCGATTGGCGCGCCGCTGGCCGCAATCCTGTTCCCGCCTGATGTGGCCGGCTTCGCCATCGCGCCCTTATTGCTGTATCACCTGCTCCAATTGATTATCGCAGCTCCCTTGGCATCCGCTCTTGCGGCTAACCAGCGGCTGGTGGGAGCGTAGTTGCTTCTCCACCTTCGCGGCGATTGTGCCGAACTGACCACCACAGCGACAATCCGATCAGAACCGCGCCAAGCAATCCGGTAATTGTCTCGGGGATATGGAACTTGGCCGACAGCAGCATGATGCCGCCCAGCACGATGATTGCCCAGAAGGAGCCATGCTCAAGATAGCGATATTGCGCCAGCGTCCCGGTCTGCACCAGATGGATCGTCATGGAGCGGACAAACATGGCCCCGACCGACAGACCCAACGCGATGATCACCATATTGTTCGACAGGGCAAAGGCGCCGATCACTCCGTCGAAGCTGAAACTTGCATCAAGCACTTCGAGGTAGAGGAACCCGCCAAGGCCCGAGCGCACAATTTGCCCCGCGGCCTTCTTGGCTGCCTCGCGCTGCTCGATAATCGCGCCTAGCGCATGCACCCCGATGAACGTCACCAACCCCAGGACACCAGCCGTCAGGAAAGTTATCGCATCGTCAGCTGAAAGCGTGGTCGAGACACCATAGATGATCAGCAGGACGAGGCCGATTTCCACCGCCGGAACGCTGCTAAAACGCGAGATTGCGCGTTCGATCGAGCCAATCCAGTGCACATCCTTGTCGGAATCGAAGAAGAAAGTGAGGCCCACCATCGCCAGAAATGCGCCGCCAAAGCCAGCAATTCCGACATGCGCGCCCGACACGATCCGTTCGTATTCCTCGGGCTCGTTGAGAGACAGGGTGATCGCATCGAACGGCCCGATGCCGGCGGCGATCGCAACAATTGCTATCGGGAAGACGATCCGCATGCCGAAAACGGCGATCAGAATGCCCCAGGTCAGGAAGCGCCTCTGCCAGACCGGATCCATCTCTCGCAGGACCGTGGCGTTGACTACGGCATTGTCGAAGCTGAGTGAGACTTCGAGGATTGATAGGACGAACACGATCCACAGAATGGACAATGTTGCCAGAACAGATCCGGTGCTGGCCCAGCCATACCACACAGCCAGTCCCAGACAGATGGCGGTAAAGCCAAGCGAAAATGTGTAATATCGCAGCAATGTCTGCATGGCTGCCGTTCCCCCGATGGCGTTACCGTCGACCCGTATCAGACCTGTTCGCTAGGCATAGGGCCCCTGCCATGCAAGGTCGCGTCGCTATTTCTTCGGCTGATAAGTCTGTTCTTCGCCGGGGAAACTGCGATCGCGCACTTCAGCTGCGTAGCGTGTCACAGCCTTGTCGATGATAGAGGCGATATCCTCATACCTCTTCACGAAGCGGGGCACGCGCTCGAACATGCCGAGCATGTCTTCTGTTACCAGAACCTGCCCATCGCATTGGGCCGACGCGCCGATGCCGATAACCGGGATTTCCAGTGATTGGGTGAGTGAGATCGCTATAGGCTCAATCACGCCTTCCGCGACAACCGCGAATGCTCCTGCGGCCTCCACCGCCTTGCCATCGGAAATGATCTTGGCGTGTTCCTCCTGACTGCGACCGCGTGCACCATATCCGCCCAGCACATTGACCGCCTGCGGGGTTAGCCCAACATGAGCCATGACTGGAATTCCGCGGCTGCTCAGAAACGAAATTGTTTCCGCCATCGCTTCTCCGCCTTCGAGCTTGACAGCAGCGCAACCGGTTTGAGCCATAATCTGGCTGGCACTGTCGAATGCCTGTTGCGGCGAACTTTCATAACTTCCGAATGGCATGTCGACCACCACCACCGAATGGTAGCTGCCGCGAGTGACCGCAGCACCATGTGCGATCATCATGTCGAGCGTCACTTGCAGCGTTGAAGGGAGTCCATAAATGACCTGTCCAAGCGAGTCCCCGACCAACAGCATATCGCAATGAGCGTCCAGCAATTGCGCCTGTCGCGCAGTGTAAGCGGTCAGCATCACAAGCGGCTCTTTGGTGACGCCATCCTTCTTGCGGTCCCGGATTTTCGGGACTGTCAGGCGCCTCATCGGCGCAGGAGTGGGATTGGCGCGGCTGGTCGACGTGTCGAGCTGAAAAGTGGTAGACATGGGTTCATCCTTAGCCGGCCTGTCGACAAAGGCCAAATCCCGATATGCGTTTCACCTCTTGGCGTGGCGGCGGTTTCGTTGCACAGTGATCAGCAAGGGAGGCGTGCCAAGGGCGCGCAAACAAGGGACACAAATCAATCATGGTAGCATCTACGAGTCCGGGCAGTTCGGGCGAGCGCGAGGGCTGGTCATCGCGCACAGCATTCATTTTGGCGGCGATTGGCTCTGCCGTTGGTTTGGGCAATCTGGTCCGTTTCCCGGCAGAGGCCGGGGCCAATGGCGGCGGTGCATTTGTTTTGTTTTATATCCTGTGCATCGTGTTGATCGGCCTTCCCGTTCTTCTGTCGGAAACCCTGATCGGGCGACATGGTCAAGCAGCAGCGCCAGAAAGTTATCGCAAGATGGCGCTCGAATCGGGCGCGTCAAAGCAATGGGAATTTGTGGCATCGCTCGGCGTGTTGTCGGCGTTCCTCGTGCTCAGCTTTTACTGCGTTCTGGGGGGCTGGGTGCTGTATTATGTCGGCACATTTGCGGCAGATTTGGTATCCTCCGGCGTGACCGGACCGGCCTTTGCCGGATCGAGTTTTGAACAGGTTGAGGCCTTGTTTCCGGCCATGATTTCTAACGGTCCGGTGACGGTGGCTTTGAACATCGGGTTCTTGCTGATCACTTTATATTTTGTCTCGCGCGGTGTTTCAGGCGGGATCGAGAAGGTGGCAGTGTACCTAATGCCGATCTTCTTTATATTGCTGGTCGCCATTACGGTTTATGGCGCCTTTGGCGGAGCCATGGGCGAAACGGTGAGCTATCTGTTCACTTTTGAACCAGCTAAGCTGTCCGCGGACGTCATGTTGGCTGCCATTGGGCAGGCTTTCTTCTCCTTGTCCCTGGGTGTGGCCGGAATGGTAACCTATGGCGCTTATGTCAGCCGGGAAACAAATCTGGCGAAAACGTCGGGCATAATCGTCGCAGCGGACACCTCGGTGGCCTTGATTGCAGGTTTGTGCATTTTCCCGATCGTATTTGCAGCGGGCCTTGCGCCCAACGGCGGTCTAGGCCTCATGTTTCAAACGCTTCCCCATGCATTTCAGGACATTCCTGGCGGTGCTTTAATCGGCCTGGCATTTTTCGTCATGGTCGCGTTTGCTGCTTTGACCAGTTCGGTTGCCTTGATGGAGGTGCCCTCGGCATGGGTCATTGACCGGTTTAAAGTGTCCCGGCTGGTCGCGACATTGTTGGTTACGGCTGGCGCTTTGGTTTTAGGGGCATTGTCAGCGCTTTCCATGGGAGCGCTTTCAGGCTGGCATCCTCTTGGCTTTATTCCTCTGTTTGAGGGGCAGGGCATGCTGGATACGCTTGATACGTTGACCGGCAAGCTGACATTGCCAATTGGCGCTTTGTTGACGTCGATCTTTGTTGGTTGGATTGCCGAGAAGCGGTTGATCGATAGCGAGAACGGGTTGGAGGGTGGCCTGCATCGGCTCTGGCTGTTTCTTGTACGGTGGCTGTGTCCGATCGCCTTGGCTGCCATCCTGATTTTCGGCATTTTCGGCTAAATCTGCTCACTCCAATTGGGCAAAAAAGGGGCCGCTCCCGATACGGGAGCAGCCCCTTTGTGTTTGTGGTGTGCGACAATGCTTAGAGCGTGGTTTCCACGTGCTTGTCTTTTACGTCATCGTGGACAGTCATGCCCATGGCCATTTTGGCCGTGGTCATGAGGCCCATCTCGCCGCTCCAGATCTCCGCTTCGCGCAGATCCATCCGGAGGAAGAGAATGTCGGGATCATCCTTGCCGCCATCGTACCACGCCTTCACAAAGTTGTTCCAGAAATACTCGAAGCGTTCCTGATTGTCCTCGATGAAAAGGCTGCCGTGGAAACGGGCAAACACGTCGTGGTTCTTGCCCTCATACGTGGCTGTGACGGTACCAAGCTTGGCAAAATCGCTGTTTTTCTGAGTGAAGAACCAGATTGCACTGTCAGCATCCTTGTCCGTTTGTGCGGTCATGGGAACGGCAGTGCCTGGTTCGCCATCGCGTTGCAGAAACAAAAATGGGGAATCGGACAATGCTTTCCAGAATTTGGTTTTCAGTTCGTCAGCATTTCCTTGTTCATAGCGCATAATAATCTCCTGTTTGGTCAATCAATGGCTGGGCAGGTGTGTTGTTCCGCTAGGTCAGGCAGAGCGAGGCCGGGCAGGGGTGAATTGTGTTGCATTGCAAATGGATAGCGCGTGGTTGCATTCGTCAACGCGAAAGAACATAATAAGAACATGCTTTCTGGCGAATCTTCACTTCATCGGCATCATTTGCCGCTCGCCGGGCTCACAATGGGCCCGCCATTGAATGCTGGCAGCAGGTCTGAGCTTGCCATTCTGCAGGAGGGGCGATGGAGGCCTGGCCTGGGCGAAGTGAAGCATAATGAAGTTTTCGCTAATTCCGGCGATGGCGCAGGCTTCGGGCTCGCGCTGGCGCTGGCGGAGGATGCGGGCAAGGTAAATGCGCTGTTGGGTAACCGGACGGACCGTGATCGGGGACGCAAGCCGGTATTGTGGGTGCAGGATCGCAAATCTATCAGAACTTCGGGCAGACCCTATCGCCATGGCTTGCCGCGTCATTGGCAGGACAGGTTGATCCATGTTGAAGCAGGCAATTGCGAGGATGCATTGTTCGCTATGGAAGAAGGCTTGCGCTGCCCTCAACTGGCTTTTGTCGTGGGTGAGATTGCCGGAAATCCGCGAGGCCTATCCTTTACTGCGTCACGTCGGCTCAGCTTGGCCAGTGAACGGAGCGGCATCGCACTATGGTTGTTGCGAGTGGATGCAAGACCGGATCTGTCATCGGCCCGAATGCGCTGGAATGCCAGGGCGCAGCCATCGCTACGGGCTGAATGGGACGCGCGAGCGCCCGGAAGGCCGGTGTGGCAAGCTGAACTGTTTAGATCCCGCAGTCATGCGCCAGGAACATGGAACCTGCATGCTGCTGATGGAGATTTGTCGATAATGGTCCTGCAAAAACAGCTGACCCCCATGCGTAATCGTCTTGTCGGTCAGGCCTTCATTCATTCATCGTCTTCGGTCATGCGTAACGCAGCTCAGCATAATGATGCGGCGGTCCCGCTCCGGGCTATCGCTTGATTTAGACGTCAGACCCTAACCTGTTAAAATCCCTTAAGTGCGGATTTGTCTTACGGTCCGTTAACCAATGTCTGGCAAGAGGGAGGCATGGAACAGGACACAACCCGATCATCTGTGCGCAAGCCGCTCGACATTCTGGTCGAAGGTCGCCTGCGCGCGCGCCCAATCTGCGTTGAATTGATTGATGTTTCCGAAGGTGGTTGCAAGATCAAGGGACGGCATGGCTTCGCCGAAAAGGGCGAGCATGTGACTCTGACGGTTAATGGAATCCGCGCGCCACTAGGCAATATTGTCTGGGTCGAAGGTAAATATGCAGGGGTAAGCTTTTCTGGGACCATGCACCCGGCCATTATCGACCATCTATGCAAAAAACAGCTTGAGAAAAAACGCGATTCCGCAAGCTAGGTCTGTATTCCAGGTTTACCTTTGTGACGTGCAAAAAACGGGGCCAGCACAGTATATGTGCCAGCCCCGCTTCGCTTGTCAGATATAGTTACTCGCTGGGCGCAACCAGCAAACGGTTGCCCAAAGGCTGAATCGAACGCGCTGTCGGGCCAAGCGAGCCAGCCATTGCAGCGATTTGTTCAGCGCTGGCTTCCATTGTCTGTCCGACAACATGCCAGTTCACACCTTCGCTGCAGGGCGGGGTGGTCAGCGAACCCATGTAACGAAACACGGACAGATCGTCGGGGATCATTTCCGACGCATCTACCGTCAATTCAGTGCCGTCGCCGCTTTCCAAGGCGTCAGCGATCGACGCGAGCGCGGGATTTTCGTCGCCTTCGACAAACATTACGCCAAGAACGCCCAGTTCACCTGCATCCGTGGCATGGACGAAATGCGCGACCAGCGGGTGCCGCTCGCCCGAGATGGCGTGCTCTGCCGGTGTGTGGAAATGAACCTGGATCAGATTGAACATCTTGTCGCCTGACTTCATGCCCATGCCGGCTGGAAAATCGACTTGCAGCTTCTGGTCCGCCACTGCCAACGTACCAGCAGTTTCGCCATAATTGGTTGTCACAGTGATATTGCCTGTGGCCTTGGCTTCGCTCAGATCAATCGGGGATTGCATCAGTCCGGCGTCGCAAATGGCGTAAGCGCTGTTTTCGAGCGACCAGCGCTCTGGCAATTCGCCATCTCCAAACTTCCAGTCCTTCGCTGCTCCAACGGCAGGAACGGCCAGCAAGGTGGCTGCGGCAATGGGGGCAAGATACTTCATAATTGTCTCCCTACTCCAGGAGCAATCAAGCCCCCGGGGTTTGCGACCGGCGCGACATTCAAAACAATCCGCGCTGGTCGTTCGCTACGTCCGACATCACAGGCACGATTGCCTGCCAGAGGGGCCCGGTCCGTACTGCCAATACGCACCGGGGCAGTGTCGGTTCCCCTGAAGCAGGAGTTTCTTGACCAACGCGGCATCTCATTTTGAATAGGGTGCGATGACAGGCCGATCTGCCTCGAAACAGGCTTGCAATTCGCGCAGCAAACAGTTGCAAAGTGCAGGCTTGGCAGCAGTCGAAAAACCACTTGTGCATGAACAATGGTCTGTTAGTTTACTGGCAATTCCGACAATCATTACAAGATCGGGTCGTTATTGGTCGAAAGTGTTCGATCAAACCGCACAATTCGCGCGCTAACGACAGGTGTCTTGTAAAGTGATCATATCCCGATTTCCGCAGAATATTGCAGCGTTGCTTTTCGCTAACGCATCCAGGCGTATGTCTATGCGGACCTGAGGGAAACGATATGAATACTAAGCTTTCCCAGCGTCTTGGGCGCTTCTCTTTTGATCGCAGCCTGCTTAGCTGGTTGATCGCGATCATATTACTGTTTGCCGGTTGGATGTATCTGCAAGCCAACCCGCAACACAATCCGCTTGCTCCGCTTGATCTGGATGACCCACCAGGATTGGCAATGTCATCGAAATTGTCGTCGATCACTCAGAACCGGGGCGCCTGCCGCGCTGCTCTGGCCCACAGCGGGGTGAATTTCCGCCGGTTACCCGCCACCGGTGACGGACCGTGTGCACTGCTTGACCGAACGCAATTGTCGCAGAGCTACTTGGCGCCAAGCGCATCGACGATGACCTGTCCGGTCGCGGCCGGTCTGGAAATTTGGGTGCGCCACGGCTTGCAGCAAGCGGCCCAGCAGCACATGGGTGCCGACGTTGCTACGATCGAACATATCGGGACGGTCAATTGCCGGCGAATGAACAATCGCCGATCCGGCCCGTGGAGCGAACACGCCACTGGCAACGCCATTGATATTCGCTCCTTTGTTTTGAGTGATGGGCGGCGAGTAAATGTCGAGGGCGGGTGGGATGACCCTGAGACCAGCGGTTTCCTCAAGGCGGCGCGTGATGCGGCTTGCCTGAGCTTTCGAACTGTATTGTCTCCGGATTACAATGCGGCTCACACCGATCATTTTCATCTTGATCAAGGTACGCGCTGGAACATAGTGTGTCGCTAGGGCACAGTTGATTTAGCGCGGTTCAAGCGCATATCCGGCCGATCGAACGGTGCGGACAGGGTCCTTGCGACCACTGATCTCTATTGCCTTGCGCAAGCGGCGAATGTGTACATCTACGGTTCGCAATTCAATATCACTGCCGGTACCCCATGCGCCGTCAAGCAGCTGGCCCCTGCTGAAAACGCGCCCCGGACTCTCCATGAAGAATTTGAGCAGACGATATTCGGTCGGACCCAATTGGAGGGCCTGTCCTGCGCGAATGACCTTGTGGGCGACCGGATCGAGGGAGATGTCACCAACCGTAATGGTTTCTCCAGCCAGTGCCGGGCGGATACGTCTCATGACCGCCGATACTCGTGCCAACAGCTCTCGTGGACTGAAGGGCTTGGTCAGATAGTCATCAGCCCCGGTTTCAAGCCCGCGAACACGGTCGTCCTCGGCCTCTCGTGCGGTCAGCATGATGATCGGGACATGTGCGGTGCTCTTATCGCGGCGCAATCGACGGCACACTTCAATGCCGCTGGTGCCTTCAATCATCCAATCCAGGATGATGAGGTCCGGGATGTCCTCGCTGGCCATTACCAGCGCTTCATCTCCATCAGCCGTTGTGCGCACTTCATAGCCTTGTTGCTGAAAGCGAAATTCCAGCAATTCCGATAAGGCCGGGTCGTCTTCGACCAAAAGCAGTTTGGCACCTGACATCAGTTGTCCCCCCAACAATTCTGCCGTCAAACTAGGCACCATCAGTGTTGCGTTTTTAAGACAAACAGATGTCAGCGATCCTCTTCAGGTGGATAAAGACCGGTCGCTGCATAGTGCACCATTTCGGCAACATTGGTGGCATGATCACCAATTCGTTCGAGATTTCGGGCAATGAACAGCAATTGCGCGGCACTGGATATGGTCGCTGGATTTTCGACCATGTAGCTTACCAGATTGCGGAAAATGCTGTTGTAGAACGCGTCTACTTTTTCATCGGTAGCAATGACTTCACGGGCCAGGTCAGCGTCGCGAGCGGAATAAGCGGTCAGCACATCGTGAACCATTTCGGCAGCCAGATCGCCCATTGCAGGAAGCAGGGTCAGCGGTTCGAACTTCTCGCGCCCGTCAATCTGTCCCACCCGCTTGGCGATATTTTTGGAGTAATCCCCAATGCGTTCAACAACGCCGGCAATCTTCAGTGCTGCGATCACTTCACGCAGGTCATCAGCCATCGGCGCCCTCAAAGCGATCACTCGAACAGCGAGCTTGTCGACCTCTGTCTCAAGCTCGTCGATCTTCTTGTCGCCATCGATGACCTTTTGCGCCAATTCCTGATCGCCGCGAACCAGCGCTTCAAGCGCGCCTTGAATGGCAACTTCGGACAAGCCGCCCATTTCCGCGATTAGCCCGCGCAGGCGAGTGATGTCTTCGTCGAATGCCTTGACTGTATGATCGGACATTATCCGTACCGCCCTGTGATGTAATCCTGAGTGCGTTGTTCAATCGGATTGGTGAATATGTTGGACGTCTGACCGTATTCTACCATCTTGCCGAGATGGAAGAAAGCCGTGCGCTGCGAGACACGTGCGGCCTGTTGCATTGAATGGGTGACGATAACGATGGCGAACCGGCCACTCAATTCGTTGATCAGTTCCTCGATCTTGGCCGTAGCAATCGGATCAAGCGCAGAGCAGGGTTCATCCATCAGGATCACTTCGGGGTCCACAGCGATGGCGCGAGCGATGCACAGACGCTGTTGCTGACCACCCGAAAGCGCGGTCCCGGAATCGGTCAAGCGATCCTTCACCTCTTCCCACAGGCCAGCCCGACGCAGCGATCTTTCGACAACTTCGTCCACATCATCCTTGCTTTCTGCAAGGCCGTGGATGCGCGGACCATAGGCGATATTGTCATAAATTGACTTGGGGAAGGGGTTGGGTTTCTGAAACACCATGCCAACCCGGGCACGCAACTGAACCACATCCATGTTCGATGTATAGATATTCTCGCCGTCCAGCTCGATCGTACCTTCGACGCGCGCCGACGGGATGGTATCGTTCATCCGGTTCATCGTCCGCAGAAAAGTGGACTTTCCGCACCCCGAAGGGCCGATGAACGCGGTGACATATTCTGCAGGAATATCGATCGAGACGTCATCGATAGCCTTTTTGTCGCCGTAATAGACCGAGACACCGCTTGCGCGCATTTTCGCTTCGGTCTTCTCAAGATCGGGATGGATTACAGTCACCAGCTTTTCTCGAATTTGTTGCGCAAATAAATGGCCAGGCCATTCATCAGCAGGAGGAATATCAGCAGCACGATGATAGCGGCACTGGTCCGCTCGACAAAGCCCCGGTCGATTTCATCCGACCACAGGAAGATTTGTACCGGCAGAACGGTCGCCGGAGAGGTGAAACCATCTGGCGGAGTAGCGACAAAGGCACGCATGCCAATCATCAGCAGCGGTGCCGTTTCGCCCAGGGCACGAGCCATGCCGATGATTGTCCCGGTCAAAATACCCGGCAGGGCCAGTGGTAGCACATGGTGGAACACGACCTGGATGGGCGACGCGCCCACCGCCAGGGCGCCATCGCGTATGGATGGCGGCACAGCCTTGATGGCATTGCGGCCTGAAATGACGATGACCGGCATCGTCATAAGTGCCAGGGTCATACCGCCAATCAACGGTGCCGAACGTAAGTTTGGGAATATCCACAAGAATACGGCCAGACCAAGCAGACCAAAAATGATCGAAGGGACAGCGGCCAGATTGTTGATCGAAACCTCGATCACATCCGTCCAGCGATTTTTTGGAGCATATTCTTCGAGATAGAGGGCCGCCAGAACGCCGATGGGGAAGGCCAGAAGCAAGGTGACGATCATGGTCAGGATCGAACCTTTCAGAGCACCCCAAATGCCAGCCAGCTGCGGGTCAGTGGCGTCAGAGCGTTGCAGGAAGCCGAAATCGAAATTTTTGCTGAGCTTGCCCTCTTTCTCAAGCTGGCTGGCCAGCGTCTGCAGTTCGGGCGAGCCTTCCTCATCCATGGCGGCAGACAAGTCTGCACTTGCCGGGAGCATGTAGGTGTGTTCGGCTTGAACCAAGGCAGGATTAGCCTGTAATGTTGCGCCGACTTCGCGCCAGGCCTGCATGCTGAGCTGTGCCGCGCCCGTCTCGCCCAGCTCTTCGCTCGCGGCCTGCATGACCAATTCCTGCAAGCCTTGCACTTCAAGTGTATCCATGGCGCTTGATGCTTGCAGCTGCTCTGCTGTGGCTGATACGCCGCGCTCGGCAAAATTGATTGGCACAGCCAGTTCGGCACGCTGGAAGCCGCCGATCCCATTGATCGTCATGCTGCCGAGCAGAAAGATCAGCACTGCGACGGAGAAGATGATCGCGCTGAGGCCAGCCAGCTTGAACCTGCGTTCAGCAGCATAGCGCTTTTTCAGGCGGGCAGCGAAGGCATCGCTGCGGGTGGGGGCGGCAAGTTCACTCATAGGCTTCGCGGAACCGTTTGACGACGCGTAGAGCAATGAAGTTTAAACCCAGCGTCACGAGGAAAAGGACAAATCCCAAGGCAAATGCGCTCAGGGTGGCCGGATGGTCAAAACTGCCTTCACCGGTCAGCATGGCCACGATCTGGAAGGTGACTGTTGTCATGGCCTCCAGTGGGTTGGCTGTAAGGTTTGCAGCAGCTCCTGCTGCCATCACGACAATCATGGTCTCGCCAATGGCCCGACTGATGGCGAGCATGACCCCGGCGACGATGCCGGGCAAAGCTGCAGGAATCAGAACCTTGCGGATGGTTTCCGACGTGGTGGCACCCATGGCTAGGCTGCCGTCGCGCATTGCGCTGGGAACAGCCGCAATCGAATCATCCGCCATTGATGAGACAAACGGAATGATCATGACCCCCATGACAAGGCCGGCCGCAAGCGCGCTTTCGCTCGAAGCGTTGGTAAGCCCGATCGAGAAGGCGAAATCACGGATCGCGGGAGCCACTGTCAGCGCGGCGAAATAACCATAGACCACCGTCGGCACACCGGCGAGAATTTCGAGCATGGGTTTGACCCAGGCGCGGACCCGCGGATTGGCGTACTGCGTTAGATAGATCGCGCTCATCAGACCCAGCGGAATTGCGACGATCATTGCGATGACCGCGCCGATGTAGATCGTGCCCCAGAACAGCGGAATCGCGCCATAACGTGAAGCGTCCGGATTTGCAGCGTTGCTCATCGGATCGGGGCCCCAAAAGGTGCCGAACAGGAAATCGATCGGGTTGACCATGCCAAAGAAACGGAAGGTTTCGAAAACCAGGCTGGCGAAAATGCCGAAGGTCGTCAGGATGGCGACCAGCGATGCCAGCAACAAAATCACCATGACGGTTCGTTCAACCCGTGTGCGGGCGGAAAAATCCGGGCGCAGCTTCAGAAATGCAAACAAGCCGCAAGCAAATGCGATGGTGATCGAAACAATGATACCGATCCAGTTGTAGCGTGACATCGCATCGCGAAACGGCTCGACGAACAGCTGAGCATCGGGATTGAAAACGCCGATTGCATTGCCGCTGGCAACCGCTTGCGCTTCAGAAAGAATGGCGTCGCGCTGAAAGCCAAAGGCGGGAAGGCTGGATGCTGCATCACTCGCCAGAACCGACTGTATCACCAGCTGCGGAGACAGGATCAACCATATGATGACGAACAGCAGCGTAGGGATGACAACCCATAAGGCAACATACCAGGCGTGGTAATTGGGCCGTGACGCCATGCGCCGCACACCAGCATCCTGCTGAAAACTCCACGCCTTGGCCCGGGCTGCCAACCAGCCCGCCAGACCCAGTCCAACAGCGATCAGAATAAGCGAAATAGGCGACATTGGCTAAAGCCTGACACTTTCCGTGATAATCTGTCCGGGGCTGACATGGTCAACAACTGCCCCTTTGCGGATTCGCCGATTAGGCATTGTGGCGCGCGGGATCAAGCGCAGGCGGTTCTCGATGCCGCAGACTGTGGATTGTCCTTGGCACATGAGGATGAATGTTCATGAAATAAGACAATTTCATGACAGTGTTGCGTCTGTAGCAATTTCGTCACCCTGACTGTCATCTTTCTCCAGCACAACGGGGAATCTGACGGTTACGCTCGTTCCCTCACCCTGCGTGCTGGATATGTCGAGCCTGCCGCGATGCCGTTCAACAATATGTTTGACGATGGCCAACCCCAAGCCGGTCCCGCCAGAGGCTCTGCTGCGGCCGGGATCGGTGCGATAGAACCGGCGAGTGAGGTGAGGAATGTGTTCAGGGGCAATGCCTTCGCCTTGGTCGGCAACGGTCAGCCGCACCTGATTGTCGCGCGCAGTGTGAAGCGAAACCGTTACCGGCTTGTCATTAGCCCCGTAATTGAAAGCATTATCGACCAAATTGCGGACCAATTGCTCGAGCTGCTGGGCGTCGCCCGCAACCACTGCGTCGGTGGAGACATCAAAAATCAGTCGATCCGTGCGCTCTGCACCAGCGGCGTCCCGAGCGGCTCGTTCCAGCAAAGGCGGAAACGAGATTCGTTCGCTTGGCTGATCGTGCTTTTCCGCCTCGACCCGTGAAAGCGACATCAGGTCGCTAACCAGGCTTTGCAAGCGGCGCGATTCGCGAAGCACGGTACCGTAAAATTTCCTGGTAGTGGATGGATCCATCTCCCCAGCATCTTCGCTCAGTGTCTCGACGTAACCGATGATGGAGGCAAGGGGAGTGCGCAATTCGTGACTGGCATTGGCGACGAAGTCCGTATGCGCCCGGCTGATGTCTGCCTCTGCAGTCTGATTGACCAGTTCGATCACGGCGAGATTGTCGGTGATGGTCTGGCGCTTGATTTGCCAGATATCGCGTCTGCGAACGAGGCCGCGGACGATCGCGGTTCCGTTTCGGCCCTGGTCCAGCAGAGCGATCGCCTCTGGCTGTCTGAATGCGACACGCACGTCTTGGCCGATAATGTGGCGGCCCAGCAATTTGCGGGCAGCCCGGTTGGCATCTGCGATCTTGTTGGCTTGGGTTAACAACAAAGGGGTGGCAGCATATTCGATCAATTCGCGCATATTGTCGCGAGACAGCGGCTTCTCCGTCTTCTGCGCCCGCGTATCAGGCGCGCGCAGTGAAGCCAGAAACAACGATCCGACCCAAAGGATAAGGACGGCTATGGACAGAGCAGGCTCAAGGCCAGCGGTCAGCAGACCGATGAATGCGACAATCGCAAGCAGAATGCCGATGGTGGGGATTTGGCTACGCTGATCCATGTGTGCCGCGCCATATCATAGGCAGCACCGGAGGGAACCCGCAATTCAACCCAATTGGTGCGCCCAGATGGGCGTAGACACTATAAAGAGTTGAAAAGAGGTGGTGACCCCTACGGGAATCGAACCCGTGTTTCAGCCGTGAAAGGGCCGCGTCCTAACCGCTAGACGAAGGGGCCATCGCAGAAGCGAGAGCGCGCCTTTACGGGGCACTTGGGTGGGGGTCAACCCCTGCTATGCCTCAATCTGCAAAAGCTGCGTCTTCGAGATGAATTTCTGCCTGCGGACGATTGCCCCAATCATCGATCTTGGCGCGTCCGGCCAAGTGGAATTTGCGCCCTGCCGACCTGTGCAGCAAAGTTTGCGCCATTTCCGTTTCTGCCGCGCGGAATGCGATGCCCTTTATCGAGCGGCCATCGTCACCCGCGGCAATGATACGCAAATGATCCTGGCCGACAATATCCGCCTTGATGATTCGAACAGGCCCAAGCGCGATGCGCGGACCAGGCCAGCCCACGCCATAGGGACCAGCTTTATCGAGCGTTTCCACCAGTTCAGGTGTCAACCCGCCGGGCGCAACCGATATGTCGAGCAGCATACTTTGGTTTTCACGTGCCTTGGCAATATCTTTGGACAGGCGCTGGTCGAGGAAGTCGGCAAAGGCGGCCAGTTGATCCCTATGTATGGTCAACCCAGCGGCCATTGCGTGTCCGCCGCCTGCCTCCAGCAGACCCTGTTCGCGCGCAGCAATAATTGCCGCGCCCAGATCGACACCTGAAATCGATCGGCCAGAACCCTTTCCGACGCCCGTTTCATCGTCCACTGCAATTACGATGGACGGTCGGCCAGTCTTTTCTTTTATCCGTCCAGCGACAATGCCGATCACGCCCGGGTGCCAGCCAGCACCAGAGACAACCACGACCGCGCGGTTGCCTTGGCCAGCGACCTGGTCCTCTGCCTGTTCCTGCACTGCGGCCTCAATCGTGCGCCGGTCTTCATTTAGGGATGACAATTGTTCCGAAATACTGCGCGCTTCATCGGGATCAGTGGACGTCAACAGGCGCACGCCCAGCGTCGATTCGCCAACGCGTCCGCCGGCATTGATGCGCGGACCAAGAGCAAAGCCCAAATCGCTGCACTGGGGTGCACGCTTCAACCGGCTGGCATCAATCAGGGCCGCCATACCGATCCGCTCTCGCCGGGCCATTATCTTGAGACCTTGCGACACAAAGGCCCGGTTGAGGCCGTGCAGGGCTGCAACATCGGCAACGGTGCCGAGCGCAACCAAATCCAGAAGACCCATAAGATTGGGTTCTTTTCGATCTTTGAAGAAACCGCGACCACGCATTACCCGAACGATTGCGATGGCCAGCAGGAAGGCAACACCCACCGCCGCCAGATGGCCATGCGCAGCTGCGATATCGTTTTCATCCAACCGATTCGGATTGACCATGGCTGCTGCCAGGGGAAGGTCAGGCGAACATTTGTGGTGATCGACCACTATAACATCGACACCAGCGTCATGCGCCTGCTTCAGCGCATCATGCGCCATGGCTCCGCAATCGACGGTGATGATAAGGCTCGATCCTTGTCGACCAAGTCTGACCAGAGCCTCGCCGCTGGGGCCATAACCCTCGAGCAATCGGTCGGGAATATAATAGTCAGCTGTTGCGCCCAGATCGCGCAGCAATTCCACCAGCAAAGCTGCACTGGTTGCGCCATCCACATCGTAATCGCCGTAAACGGTGATCGCTTCCTGTCCCATAACTGCCTGGGTGATGCGTTCTGCTGCCGTCTCCATATCGTTGAATTGCGAAGGGTCTGGCAGAAACTCGCGCAAGGTAGGATTGGCATGGCGCGCAACATCGGATGGGGCGACTCCGCGGGTCAACAGCAATTGGGTGAGTATGTCGTCGGCAATCGAAGATTCGCCGCCATGCAGCGCCATATTGCCACCGCGCCAGTGCCATGCCCGGCCCGAAAGTGATGATGACACCCCGAGCACCGGGGCGAGCGAAGGTGAAGCCATGAACGCTTTGTAACGGAACTGGTGCCATCATGACAGCCAGAACGATTGACATTCGACAACTCGTTGTCTTTGTGGAGGTTAAATGGATTCCTCCCCCATCCTGATCGCATGGCATAGCAGAACGGGCGCCAGTAGCGCGCTTGCCCGGGCTGCCGCAGATGGCGCCGGCGATGCCGCTAGATTGATGGTCGCCAACACTGTCACTCCATCTGATATACTTGCCGCACAGGCCTATCTGTTTGTTTGCCCTGAAAATCTTGCCAGCATGACCGGGGCGATGAAGGAAATGTTCGATACCTGTTATTATCCGGTATTGGGCCAGATCGAAGGGCGTCCCTTTGCCACCATCATTGCAGCAGGATCTGACGGTGAAGGCGCGCAGCGTCAGATCGACCGGATCGCAACCGGCTGGCGCTTGCGACGTGTCGCGGACCCGATTATTGTCAATTTTGCCGCTGATACCCCCCAATCGATCCTTGCCGATAAGACCGTGCAAGAAAAAGATCTCAGAACCTGCCGTGAATTGGGCAGTTTGCTTAGGGAAGGGCTGGAAATTGGCCTGTTTTGACCGCAACATTATCGTGACCTAAGTATATTTCCTTATCGCTGACTATCGGATTGCTTGGTACAAAGGATAAATCTTCACTGTGTTTCGCGCTGAAATTGGAGATGTACCAATCTCGTCCGACATTGATCGATCCGCAATTTTGCAGAGCAATCGCGTCGGGCTTGGCCTTTTGATGGCGAAAGAAGCTGGTCTCGACGAGGTCGCATGGCGCGAATTTGCAGGTCAGACGCCTGGCACCTTTTTTACTCCATGCGAAAAGGTTGGGGCCGAACTGCTGCGTCATGGCCTGACTTTTGATCTCATCGCAAACGACATCCGGATCAAGCCATCTGACTTCCCTGCAATGCATCTGATTGACCTAAAAGACGGAAATGCCGAGCTCGATTTCGATGTGATCAATCTGCTACCCGGCCCGCATATCAACGCTGGCATACGGGCATTGCCTATTGTGCGTGGGTTTATGGAACTGGCCCGCGACATTGTGCTTTATTTTCCCGCTGTAAAGGCGGTCTACTGGCCGCCTGCCCAGGCGATAATCGGGCGGCAATACTTTGAATCGAGCATTTCGGCCTGGCTTGAGCAAGGGGTTTTCCCTGCGCGTGGATTGGTGGAATTTGTCGAGATTGACGACAAGATTTCTCGCACCCGGGGTTTGCGTTATTTTATCGGACAGGAGCTTGAGGCCAAAACCTCGCAAGTGCTGGGATCGGGTGGCGTATTTTCTGCCGGAGCGAGGTTGGTCAACCAGCTGATACTCAACGGGCCGGTCAACCAACAGCAGTCCATAATCACCTATGATGGTCAAACGTTGAGCTTGCATCCTGCGCAAGCTGGCCAGAAAATCCTGGTGCGATAGCGAGTTATCGCCGCTCTGGGTCAGTTCCAAGAGGTGTAAGGCTGGATTTTCTCCATCGTGTCGGCCTTTGCGGCGTGATATTCCCGCTCCATCCGGGCGACCATGTCTTCAACCGTGCCAACGCTCTTGACCGCTCCAACACCTTGGCCTGAGCCCCAGATGTCCTTCCACGCCTTCGCCTTGGTATTGCCACCGCTGCCAAAGTTCATCTTGCTTGGGTCGCTTACAGGCAGGTCATCGGGGTCGAGCCCTGCTTTCTCGATGCTGGAGCGCAGGTAGTTGCCGTGAACGCCGGTGAACAGATTGGTGTAAACGATGCCGTCCGCGCTGCCATCCACAATGCCATCCTTGTAGGCTTGGTCAGCATTGGCTTCCTCGGTCGCGATGAAGGCGCTCCCGGCGTAGCCAAAGTCGGCGCCCATGGCCTGTGCTGCCAGGATTGACCGGCCATTGGCGATAGAGCCGGACAGGGCGACTAGGCCATCGAACCACTCACGAATTTCCTGCATCAAGGCAAAGGGTGACAAGGCCCCGGCATGTCCTCCGGCACCCGCAGCGACGGGGATCAGTCCATCTGCGCCTTTTTCAATCGCCTTATTCGCAAATCGATTGTTGATTACGTCGTGCATGGTGATGCCACCCCAATTGCGCACCGCATCAAACAATTCTGTGCGCGCTCCGAGCGAGGTTATGATCAGCGGGACCTGCCATTTCTCGCACGTCGCCAGATCAGCCTCGACGCGGTCATTAGTCTTGTGGACGATCTGATTCACAGCAAAGGGCGCGGCTGGCTTGTCCGGGTTTTCGCGATTGTGTTTCGCCAACTCTTCGGTGATCTGGTGCAGCCATTCGTCGAGCAGCGTTTGTGGGCGTGCGTTCAGCGCTGGAAAGCTGCCGACGATGCCAGCCTTGCATTGCGCGATGACAAGCTCAGGACCCGACACGATAAACAACGGGGAGCCGATCAGTGGTAAACGCAAACGGTCAAACGGGGCGGGCAGGGACATGGCAAACTCCAGTATGGAAAGACGGATCAGGGGTTCGCTTAAGCAGACGATCATCGCCTGTCGAGCGCATGATTTGGTTAGGTAAGCGGAGTTAGGCGATGCCGTAACGTCAAGTCAGAATGGCAATCCTTCCAGGCGATAAAAACTGGCTGCAGAAGCGGCGTACAGCGCCTTTTTCTCTGCATCGCTCGCACCCTTGGTAATCCGTTTGAAGGCGTTCCAAAGCACCGGATAGGTGGCACCCCAGCGATCCACGGGATAGTTGCTTTCAAACATTGCGCGCTCGGATCCGAAGGCCTCGATGCAGGTTTCGATATAGGGCTTCCACAATTCGGCCAGCTTCTCCGACCCCACTCCGGCTGCTGGGCCTTCTTCCGGCATTGCGCAATTGTGCATCGCCAGCCCTCCCAGCTTGATGCTGACATTCTCGCATTGGGCAAGTTCGCGAATGTTGTCCCGCCATATGCCAAAGCGTTCCTCCAGCTTGCCGGTATAGCTCGCCATGCCCAGCGGCGTGCCGCAGTGGTCCAGACATATCGGCTGATCAGGAAAGGCGCGGGCCAGATCGATCACATCGGGTATTTGCGGCTCGACAATCCAGGCGTCGAAACTCAGGCCTCGCTTGCCCAATTCGGCAAAACCTTCGCGGAAGGCGGCTTCGCGATAAAGCCCCTCAACCTTTTGAATGGGCGGACCAAGCACTTCGGGGTCCTTGTCCCACGCAGCGGCATAACGAATTCCCCGGAACCGGTCCGGTGCTGCCTGTTGCAACCGGTCAAGCACAGGGCCTGCCTTGCTGCCCAGCATCAGATCGGCATGGCCGATGATGCCGGCACAGGCCCGCAAGGGTCCGTAAAGGCCACTGGCGGATTGGGCGGCCACGCCGTTCACATATTCGACCTCGCCCACGACCTTCATGTCTTCACTTGTACCGGCACGGTAAAACGCGCTGCATTCCATGAAGATGGTGCCGATGATGTTGTGACCCGTCGTAATATCGGCGTGCAGGTGATCGAAGGTATAATAGGCTGCCGGCACTAGCGTCTCGATAAAGCGATGGCGCGGTTCGGGAAACATCGGCACCATGGGTCGCAAATCCCAGAAATGATGATGTGGATCGATAATCGGCAGATCTGGTTCGAGGATGGTTTCGGGCATGGACGTCTCTGCTCCTCTGGATGCGCCGATCAAACATCGTTGCCGCGCCGATGGACGCAGGTTCCAGCGCAATGTTGGTTACACATGTTACACAGTCATGGAGAAAGAAAAACGTCCTGTTTTGGCAGCGCTTTGACCTGATTGACTGTGTAAAGAAAAACGGCGCCGACATGCACACCATTTAGCGCCGATCCGATCGGGTAGGAAAGCAACAACGCGCACGGGAACCTTTGCCATGCAGTCTGGCATGACCGAGGTGTGAAAGTCAGCGACGAAGGACGGCGCTGTTGGCTGCGCTCAATACCGCCCGAACCGATGCTGTCGCAACGTCCTCGTCAATACCGCAGCCCCAGAACTGGCGGTCACCCGACTGGCAGTGAAGATAGGCGGCCGCCCGTGCATCGCGTCCGCTTCCCATAGCATGTTCACTGTAATCGAGCACCTTTATGTCCAGGTCGAAGCTGTCTTCCAGCGTGGATATCACAGATGAGATCAATCCATTGCCGCGACCGCTGACCGACTGTTCCAGCCCCTGGACGGCAATTTTTCCGCTGAACAGCCGGGTGCCGTCAGAGGCGCGACTTTCTTCATAATCGACCAGCTGGAAATGCTTGCTCTCTGTTTGAACATGATAGGTTGCCTTGAAGGCATCCCAGATGTCGTCCGCATTCAGCTCGCGGCCAAGCTCGTCGGCCAGATTCTGGACTTGCCTGGAGAAATCAGCCTGCATTTTCTTGGGCAGTTTCAGGCCCTGATCCTGTTCCAGAACCCAGGCAAATCCGCCTTTGCCGCTTTGCGAATTGACCCGGATAACGGCTTCGTAATCGCGGCCCAGATCAGCCGGGTCGACGGGCAAATATGGCACGCGCCATTGCTCGTCATTCTGTTGGTGTTGAGCCTCGAATCCCTTCTTGATGGCATCCTGATGCGAGCCGGAAAAAGCGGTAAACACCAGTTCTCCGCCATAAGGGTGGCGTTGGTGAACGGGCAGTTCATTGCAATATTCAACCGTTTCGATCACACGATCAATGTCGGAAAAATCCAATTTTGGATCAATGCCTTGAGTGTACATGTTGAGCGCAACTGTCACCAGGCAGCAATTGCCGGTCCGTTCTCCATTGCCAAACAGGCAGCCTTCCACCCGGTTCGCCCCTGCCATCAGTCCCAATTCGGCCGCAGCCACGCCGGTGCCGCGGTCATTGTGGGTATGCAGGCTGATGACCGCGCTATCGCGATTGGGCAGATTGCGGCAGAAATATTCAATCTGATCGGCGTAAATGTTGGGCGTTGCCGCCTCCACTGTTGCCGGCAAGTTGAGGATAATGGGCCGTTCAGGTGTTGGTTGCAGCACTTCCATCACCGTTTCGCACACCGCGATACTGAAATCGAGTTCGGCGGTGGAGAAGGTTTCCGGCGAGTATTGGAAATGCCAGTCGGTGTCGGGACGCTTGGCTGCCTCGTCACGCATGATCATCGCACCATCGCGAGCGATATTGCGCACCTCGTCCTTGCTCATACGGAACACGATATCGCGCCAGGCCGGGCTGACCGCGTTGTAGAGATGGACGATGGCCGAACGCGCGCCCTCAAGGCTTTCAAAACTGGTGCGGATCAAATCTTCACGGCTTTGAGTGAGGACCTGGACAATTACATCATCGGGAATATCGCCAGAGCGGATCAGACCTTGGATGAAGTCGAATTCGGTTGCACCTGCACTGGGAAAGCCGACTTCAATCTCCTTGATGCCGACGCGGACCAATTCGTTGAAAAAGCGCCTCTTCTTTACCCCGTCCATCGGATCAATGATCGATTGGTTGCCGTCACGCAGATCTGTTGAAAGCCAGCGGGGCGGGGCGGTGATGACCTGACTGGGCCACTTCCGATCGGACAGAGGGACTTGTGGGAACGCGTTATATTTGCGGGATGGGTCGGACAGCATGGGCATGATCAAAGGGCTCTTGAGCTTGGGATCTTGGGAAATTGGTGGCGGTGCAAATGCGGGCTCCCTTGGACGCATGCCGCGCCATCAGTGCACGCGGCCGCTTACGCCCAAGGGCGTGGTAGTCGGAGCAGTAGGTTTGCCATGCAGGTCATGGAGCGGGACCTTACGCAAAAAGATTTTGATGGCAAGTATATTGACCCATGGTGTAACCATACTGCGGTCATCGACGAAAGAAGTATCGACCCCGCAATCACGCGGTTTGGAGGTAATGTTATGTACAAGTCTATTTTATCTATCGCTTTGCTTGCCACTGCGGCAGCTTGCACCCCAGCAGCAGAAGACACCGCTGAGCAAACAGCTGTAACGGCAACCGAAACCGGCAATTTTGCTGATCTTGGCGGTGAGCCAACCGGCCCGATCCACACCGCTGCGATCGGCGATACTCTTGCACTGAGCGGATATGACGCGGTCAGCTATTTCGAAGGTGAAGGCGGCCCGGTTGAAGGTTCCGAAGATTTCACCGTCAGCTATCAGGGTTACGACTATCGCTTTGCCAGCCAGGAAAATGCTGAGGCTTTTGTCGCTGATCCAGCAAAATATGCCCCACAATATGGTGGTTATTGCGCTTGGGCCATCGGGGCCAATGATGCGCTCGCACCGGGCAATCCAGAGGTTTACAAGATCGTTGATGGCAAGCTTTACTTGAACTTCAGCGAAGATGTATCGGCCCTGTGGCACGAAGATATCCCCGGCTTCATCGAAAATGGTGACGTGAATTATCCCACGCACTCACCGGATGAGCACTTCACCAGCTAATCGCTGTTCGTGTTCTGAAATTTGAGGCCCCCGTTCCTGTCGGAGCGGGGGTTTCTTTTTGCGCGCAAGCAGTAATCAGCGCCAGCGGAGTCGATCCGATGTGAGTTGGTCGATGGACGTCACGCCCATCAGACGCATGCCACGCTCGATTTCTTCCTTCAACAGGCCGATGGCGCGCTCAACCCCTGGCTGCCCCGCTGCTGCCAGGGCATAGAGGTAGAGCCGCCCACCGCTGGCCGCGGTCGCTCCGCTACAAAGGGATTTGAGCACATGCGTTCCCCGCCTCACGCCGCCATCGCAAATGATTTCGATCTCACCGCCAACAGCATCAACGATTTCGCGCAGCTGATCAAACGGAGAGCGGCTGCCATCGAGCTGCCTGCCGCCATGGTTTGAAATCATGATTGCATCCGCACCCATTTCCACCGCACGGCGCGCATCACCTGCGCTCATCACGCCTTTCAGGCAAAATTTTCCGGCCCAATCCTGCCTGATCCGCGCGGCTGTGTCCCAATCCATGCTGGTGTCGAGCATGGTGTTGAAATAGTCTGCAATACTGACAGCCTCACCGGTTCCCTGGTTCACATGGGTGTCGAGATTGGGGAGACGGAACTTTTCGCGAAAGACGTAGTCGAGCGTCCAGCGCGGCCTTGTTGCGTAAGACCACAAGGCAGAAGGGGTAAAGCGCGGCGGCGTGGTGAAACCGCTTCTCAGGCACCGCTCGCGCTTGCCGGACACGATTGTGTCCACAGTCAGCGCCAAGGCATCAAACTTTGCCGCCTGGCATCGCTCGATCATGGAGGTGTTGAGCCCCTTGTCCTTGTGAACATATAGCTGAAACAGCTTGGGACCACTGGTCATGGCGGCGATTTCCTCAATGCTGCGGGTCGCGAGGCTGGAAATGCCAAACCACAGGCCGAATTTCTCGGCAGCCTTGGCGACAGCGGTTTCGCCCTGGTGGTGAAAAACACGCTGGAGCGCCGTCGGACTCAGCATCAGAGGGAGGGCGCTGGTACGCCCCATGATCGTGCAACTGGTGTCGATACTGGCCACACCGGCCAAGACATCGGGCACCAGATCACAATCATCAAAGGCGGATGTGTTGCGCGCCTTGGTCAGCTCGTCATCGGCAGCGCCGTCGATATAGTCAAACACCGGCCATGGCAGGCGTTGCTTCGCCAGCTTCCTGAAGTCATCGATATTGTGGCAATCGGACAGTCGCATCAGCGCGTCTTGCCGCAAGGTGCAAGGCTTGTCGAGCGGGCGGTTTCAGGATGCAGGCTGGGAAAAGTGTAAAAAAACTTGAAGCTTGTGAAACCAAATGGACCGCACCTGCGAACTCCATAATGTGCGCGGCCATCAGGCTTCACACCAGAGCCAGTCCCCCCTCAAGGCTCACTCCCCATTTAGGTGGAGCAAGGTGGCCGCGACACAACGAGATTCAACCAAGGAAGCCCAATCCAATGAAATTCAAGTTCCTCATGATTGCAGCAGCCTTTGCCGCCCCCGTGGCCATTGCTGCCCCCGCTTTTGCAGACGGTGGTGTTTACATCAGCGCCGAAACCGAAGGCAATGTTGCGCTCGGCGGATACGACACGGTCAGCTACTTCCAGGGCAATGGTAACCCGGTCGCTGGCAATGCACGCTACGCTGTCGAATATAACGGCGCCAAATGGCATTTTTCGAGCCAGGCCAACGCCGATAAGTTTGAACAGAATCCGGCGGCCTATGCCCCTCAGTTTGGTGGACATTGTGCCTGGGCGATGAGCCGCGGCTCGCTCGCACCGGGTGACCCTACGGTCTACAAGATCGTCGATGGCAAACTCTATCTGAACTTCAACAAGCAGGTTCAGCAGATGTGGCTGAAAGACATTCCCGGCTTCAATGCGAAGGCGCATGCGGCCTGGAAAGACATCCCCGAAGGCAAAAGCTTCGGCCAATAAAATTGGTGATCGGGCCGCCGGATGAAGGTGGCCCGATTTTCGCATCCCCCCAAGTGTAGTTTTGTATCACGTCCCTGAAAGGAATATTATAATGTCCAATTCCAAGAACTTCGCTCGTATGTTGATGGTTGCTGGTGGCCTGGCAGTGGCTACAGCCGGTGTCGCTACTCCTGCGGTTGCACAATGCTCGGCACATTCTTGCAAAGCCAATCCGTGTGCAGCGAACCCCTGTGCCGCTAACCCTTGTGCAGCCAACCCCTGCGCCGCCAACCCATGTGCTGCGAACCCCTGCGCCGCCAACCCATGTGCAGCGAACCCTTGCGCCGCCAACCCGTGTGCAGCAAACCCATGTGCAGCCAATCCATGTGCAGCGAACCCCTGCGCCGCTAACCCGTGTGCAGCCAACCCTTGCGCCGCAAATCCATGCGCCGCCAATCCCTGCGCTGCAAAGTAAGCGTTTGACGATATCTGGAACCGGGGGCGCGCAGGCTTTGCGTGTCCCCGACCCCCTGACGTTACCCACGCATGCCGCCTTAACCGGGCGGCATTTGCATTCAGGAGCACTGCCATGACTGGCCAGATTTTGCAGCAATCAGAGCCAGCCGCGAGCGATGCCCAACAATTGCTGATGCGCAGTACCGAGGCGATGTTCGCCTCTGGTATGCCGCTGATGAACCGGCTCTTGCCCAGCGACACCCCAGCTGAAATCTGGGAGCATTACCCCCTTGGTGATGTCGTCAACGGCGCTGCGGGCAGCCGGTATTTCTATCACAGCCATCCCCCTGCCGAACGGGCCGAGGGTGAGCATGGCCATTTCCATATTTTCATCGACAAGACGGCCATGTCGGATGCAACCGCTCCGCTGATTGACCCGCCTGCCGAAAATCTGAAACAGCCGCGCGCTGATGTGGTCCACATCGCTGCACTGTCCATATCCTTGCAAGGCCTTCCTATCGCCTGGTTCGGAGTCAATCGCTGGGTCACCGATGAATGGCTGTATCCGGCCGAGGACGTAATTGCTCAGCTTGATCGCTTCGACATGCGAGGGCAGAACGGCGATCCATTGGTGAACGACTGGCTGACCGCAATGGTTGCCGTCTCACGCCAGCAGATCCATCGCCAGTTGCGCTTGCGCGATCAGGTCCTGATGGCGAAAGATCCATCGGGCGAGGATCGTTCGATCGAGGTGACCGGAATAGACCCGATCGATCTTGAGGTTCTGTTCAGTGCGGAATAGTCGCAGCGACTAGCAGACGGCTGGAAAATCGATGTACCGCTGGTTGAGCGTTTCGATTGTATAGCTCGGCTCTGGCTCCAGTGCATCGCACGCGCGATAGGCTGGATCCTGCGGCAGACATCCGGCCCCGCACACAAGCTCGGCCACGCCCCGTGTCCCGTCAATACGCCAGAAACGCCCTCCGGGTGTCGAGACATATCCATCGGTTCCACCCTGAATGTCGCTGGCAATATCCTGCGGGGAGGGGACTTCGCTATCGTAATCGAGCGAATAGGTCCCATGAGTGTGCAGGCTGGCAACCGGGGCCATTCCGGGCTCGTCAAAATAGATGATGTCGCAGCTGGCCTGATCGCCTTCGATGACGGGGGTTACGCCCAATTCGCCATCGCTGTCTTCAAAGATGATGCGGCACAGTTCTACATCCCCATCAAAGGATGGCTTTTGGAGGCTGGCCAGTTGTTCCTTGGCAAAGACCTGCACCTGGGCGGTGGTCACCGTCACGACAAAATCCTCGGGACCTTTGGCGTTCATGATGGAACGCGCGACGATGACCACCCATGCCAGGGCAAGCAGGGCAAATATGATCCTGGTTGAATTCGGGGCTTCGCCAAGCAATTTCATGCCGAAGCCCCGATCCAATCAGTTTTTGTTCTTGTCGACCAGCTTGTTCGCGCTGATCCATGGCATCATGGCGCGCAATTCGGCACCGGTCTTCTCGATCGGATGCGCCTCGGCCCGCTTGCGCGCAGCCTTCAGTTCGGGCTGACCGGCGCGGTTGTCGAGGACAAAGTCCTTCACGAAACGGCCCGACTGAATATCGTCCAGCACGCGCTTCATTTCGGCCTTGGTTTCAGACGTGATGATGCGGGGGCCAGTGGTGATGTCACCATACTCAGCGGTGTTGCTGATCGAATAGCGCATATTGGCAATGCCGCCTTCATACAGAAGATCGACGATCAGCTTTGTTTCGTGAAGGCACTCGAAATAAGCCATTTCCGGCGCATATCCCGCTTCGGTCAGCGTTTCGAACCCGGCCTGGATCAGATGGGTGATACCGCCGCACAGAACGACCTGCTCGCCGAACAGATCGGTTTCGCATTCCTCGCGGAAATTCGTCTCGATAATGCCGGAACGGCCACCACCAACGCCCGATGCATAGGCAAGCGCAACGTCATGCGCAGCGCCGCTGGCATCCTGGTGAATGGCAATCAGACAAGGAACGCCGCCGCCACGCTGATATTCGCTGCGCACCGTGTGGCCAGGGCCCTTGGGCGCGATCATGATGACGTCAATATTGTCTGGAGCTTCGATCAGGCCGAAATGGACGTTGAGGCCGTGAGCGAACGCAAGCGCTGCACCAGGCTTCATATTGCCCTTCAGATCGTTTTCCCAGATCGCGGCCTGATGTTCGTCAGGCGCCAGGATCATCAAAATATCAGCCCAGCTGGCCGCCTCCTTGTTGGTCAGAACCTTGAAGCCTGCATCTTCGGCCTTTCTGGCCGTGGCAGAGCCTTCGCGTAGAGCAATCGCCACGTCCTTGACCCCGCTGTCGCGCAGGTTCTGGGCATGGGCATGGCCCTGGCTGCCATAACCAACGATGGCGATCTTCTTGTCCTTGATCAGACCAAGATCGGCGTCTGCGTCGTAATAAACCTTCATCATTATTCCCTTGATTAGTGTGGCCCGGCGTCAGATCGTTTCTGCGCCGCGCATCATTCCGACAATGCCCGAACGTCCGACCTCAACCAGGCCGAGCCCGCGCATCAAAGCGACAAAACTCTCGATTTTCTGGGACGAGCCGGTCAGCTCGAACACGAAACTTTCCGGTGTGGTGTCAACCACATTGGCACGGAATACCTCGGCAGTGCGCAGCGCCTCGACGCGCGTCTCGCCCGTACCTTGCACCTTGACCAGCGCCAGCTCGCGCTCGACATGTTCGCCCGCAGTGGTCAGATCGACCACGCCGTGGACCGGCACCAGTCGTTCCAGCTGGGCCTCAATCTGGTCAATCACTTCGGGCGGGCCGCTGGTGACGATGGTGATGCGGCTGATCGCGTGGTCATCGGAGATGTCCGCCACGGTCAGACTGTCGATATTGTATCCGCGGGCGGTGAACAGGCCGGTGATCTTGGCCAGAATGCCGGGCTCGTTATCGACCGTGACTGTCAGAACGTGCCGTTCCGACGCAACGTTTTCAATTTTCATCTGCTGTGCCCCTTACACCAGCGCCTTGGCTTCATCATCCATGGTGCCATCCACCTGATCGCCATAGAGCAACATATCAGTGTGCGCTGCGCCCGAAGGAATCATCGGGAAGCAATTGGCGTCCTTGGCCACCAGACAATCGACGATGACGGGTCCGTCATGCGCGAGCATAGCCTCGATCCCGGCGTCAAGATTTGCCTCATCTTCAATCCGGATGCCTTTCCAGCCATAAGCTTCTGCCAGCGCGATGAAATCGGGCAGGCTGTCGGAATAGGAATTGGAATAGCGGCTTTCATAGGTCAGTTCCTGCCACTGGCGAACCATGCCCATATATTCATTGTTGAGAATGAAAATCTTGACCGGCAGACGATACTGGCTGGCAGTGCCCAATTCCTGGATATTCATCTGGATCGAGGCTTCACCAGCAATGTCGATCACCAGATCATCAGGATTGCCCAATTGCGCGCCGATGGCTGCGGGCAGGCCGTATCCCATCGTGCCGAGACCGCCGGAGGTCAGCCATTTGTTCGGGTCGAAGAAATGGAAGTACTGCGCGGCCCACATCTGGTGCTGACCGACCTCTGTGGTGATGATCGGATTGTGCTGCCTGGTCAGTTCGAACAGACGCTCGACTGCCTTCTGCGGCATGATCGCATCAGGTGTCTTGGCCGATTTTTCGGGATAGGCGAGGCATTCACGTGCTCGCCAGCCGGCAATGCGCGCCTTCCACTCGCCCAGATCCTGCGCCTGGCGATCCCCCCAGGCGGCAATCAACTGCTCCAGCACTGTGCCGCAATCGCCGACAATGCCCAGATCGACCCGCACATTCTTGTTGATGCTGGCGCGATCAATATCGATGTGGATTTTCTTGGAGCCTGGCGAAAACGCATCCAGTCGCCCGGTCACCCGGTCGTCAAAACGCGCGCCAATGCACACCATCACATCACATTTGTTCATCGCCATATTGGCCTCGAACGTACCGTGCATTCCCAGCATGCCTAGCCAATCAGGATGGTCGGCGGGAAAAGCTCCCAGACCCATCAGCGTGCTGGTTACCGGTGCACCGGTCAGGTCCTGCAACTGGCGCAACAAGGTGCTCGCTTCAGGCCCTGAATTGATCACGCCTCCGCCAGTGTAGAAGATCGGCTGTTGCGCATTGGCAAGCAGATCGATGGCTTCGGCAATCTTGTCGTCCTTGGCGCGCATTTGCGGCTGATAGCGATGCGATGCGGGCGCCTTGGACGAGCTGCCGCCTTCCGGGATGGCTATTTGCACATCCTTGGGAATGTCGACAACAACGGGGCCGGGGCGGCCGCTCGTCGCGATGCGAAAAGCCTCGCGCAATGTGGATTCCAGCTCTGCCGGGTCCTTCACCAGATAATTGTGCTTGGTACAATGGCGGGTGATGCCAACCGTATCGGCCTCCTGAAAGGCATCGGTGCCGATCAATGCAGTGGGCACCTGTCCGGTGATGACGACCATCGGGATAGAATCCATGAAGGCATCGGCAATACCGGTCACCGCATTGGTTGCGCCCGGGCCAGAGGTGACCAGTACGACGCCAGGCTTGCCGGTTGAGCGTGCATATCCCTCGGCAGCGTGGGCCGCACCGGCTTCATGGCGGACAAGGATATGGCGCAGACGTTCATCGCCAAACAGCTCGTCATAAATGGGCAGCACCGCACCGCCAGGATAGCCGAAGACATATTCGACCCCCTGTTCGATCAGGCACTCAACCAGGATAGCTGCGCCGCTGCGCTCCTGTGACACGATGTGGTTCCTTCCATCAGCCTTGGGACGCGAATCCCGAGCTGCTTCTAACAATAAATGAGGCCCGGGGCAGCCATTGTGCACCGAGCCGATGAGACATCCGCTATGCGTTCATTTATAACGTGTCAACCGTTAATTGCGTAATAATAATGCGAATTGAGTTTCAATATTGCAATTAACGGATTCAACTTTGGGCCAGCTCTCGCTCGTTTGGCGTCTGAACCAGGTAAATTGCCGCTTGGCGTAATTGCGCGTCGCCTGCTGGCCTTGCTCGACCATTTCCTCGCGCGAGCATAAAGCGCGCAGATATGAGGCAATCTCGCGCACTCCAATGGCGCGCATCACGGGAAGCTCCGAGTCAAGCTGCCGTGCCACCAGCCTCTCCACCTCATCCAGCGCGCCCTGTTCCAGCATCAGGATAAAGCGCCGGTCACACCGTTCGTACAGCCACTCGCGATCCGGCAGCAGCACCAGCGGGTGGAGCGTGATATCATCGGCGATCCCGCCTTCCTTGCGTTTTTGCCAATATCCCATCGTCTTGCCGGTTGAACGGATCACTTCCAGAGCGCGAGCAATGCGCTGGCTGTCATTCGGGGCAAGCGCTGCGTGACGCTTGGGGTCCTCTGTTGCCAGCGCATCATAGGCATCCTGAGTGGGCAAACTGCGCACAGTTTCGCGAATAGAGGCGTCGATCTCCGGTATGGGCGCGATACCTTCGAGCAGCGTCTTGAGGTACATTCCGGTCCCGCCGCACAGGATGGGCACTGCGTCCTGAGCATGAAGCGCGGCAATTTCGCCAGAGGCGCGGGCGGCCCAATCGGCAGCAGAGCAAGCCTGCGCCCCCTCCCAAGTGCCAAACAGACGATGTTCTATGCCGCTCATCTCTTCGGGCGTAGGGCGCGCGCTGAGCACTTGCAGATCGTTATAGACCTGCGCGCTGTCGGCATTGATAATGGCGCTGCTGCGCCCTTGTTTTTGAAGGGCAAGCGCCAGTTCAACCGCCAATGCGCTCTTGCCGCTGGCCGTCGGGCCTGCAATGAGCGCGACGCTTTTGCGATTTGGCTTAGATTTTGGAGATTCTCGCTTGCTCATTGCCCGTCTGATAGCAGACCCTGCCTCGCTGGACACGTCTCTGGATGCAGCTCTTGCCGATCTTGAGGGGCGTGGGATGCGCGTCGCCATGGCCAGAATGCTGGAACATCACGGCGGCGCGCTGCATCTGTCGCTGCCTGATGGCGAGGAAAGCACGCTTTTGCAGGTGCTCGACAGCCATTTCGCTCCTTCGGATGTGCTGGTCTCTCGCTCCGACATTGATGTCCCCAGACTTTTTGTCTCGGATATGGATTCGACCATGATCGGTCAGGAATGCATCGATGAACTGGCCGACTACGCCGGGATCAAGGACAAGATCGCTGTCATTACCGAACGCGCGATGCAGGGTGAACTCGATTTTGAAGACGCCTTGCGCGAGCGTGTGTCGCTGCTCGCCGGGCTGGACGAAGACGCGGTTGAGCGCTGTCTGGCTGATCGCATCCGCGCCATGCCCGGTGCCCAAACGCTGGTCCGGACGCTGCGCGCCAAGGGCTGCCGCACAGTGCTGGTTACGGGAGGATTTCACCATTTTGCCGATCCGATCGCTGATCGGCTGGGGTTCCAGCGGGTGGTTGGCAACCGGCTGGACGTCGCAGATGGCAAGCTGACCGGTGCCTTGGCAGGACCGATCACGGACAGCAGTGTGAAGAAGCAGGTCTTGCACGAAGAGCTCGAACAATTGGGCGCAAATGCCATTTCGCTGGCGACCGGTGATGGTGCCAATGATATCCCGATGTTGCAGTCGGCGGATTATGGCCTTGCCTATCGGGCCAAGCCTGTTGCGCGCACCGCAGCCAATGGCTGGGTCGACTATGGCGATCTGACCTCGATCCTCAAGCTGCTCGACATCCCTGAGACGGAATGGGTCCGCGGCTGATTTAACGCAAAACGTCTCTGGCATTCACCCTGATTGTTGAGCGGGGATGCGAGCCAAGTTCCACCGCAGCACCACCAGGGCGATCAACAGGATTACCACTGACAGCGCAAAGGGTGCGCCGGGGAAATACAGTCCGCGACTATCGGCAAAGGCACCGAACAATCCGGTCATGACCACAGGACCGATGATGCTGGTCAGGCTGATCACAGAGGCAATGGCACCTTGCAGTTCGCCCTGTGCATCGTCGCTGATCCGCTCGGTCATCAATTGCTGCATCGCAGGGAAACTGAGGCCGGCCAGGCTCCCCAGGGCGATACCGACAAGCATTGCCCAGCTACCCGGCGCAAAGGCGAACAATACGTAAGCGGGAACGGCAAACAGAAAGCCGATCGCGCATGTGGTCTTGGCGCCAAACTTTGCGATCGCAGGGCCGGTCAGCCCACCCTGAACAATCGCCAGCAGCAGGCCGTACAGCGCAATGCTCAGCCCGATCTCCAGCTCGTTCCAGCCAAAGGCGAGAACATTGTAATAGGCCCAGACCGTAAAGGTTGATTGGGACGCCAGCTGCATCAGGAAAATGATGCCCAGAAAGCCAAGCACAATCGGTGTCTGCGCCATCTGAATGATTGTCCCGAACGGGTTGGCGCGCCCGATGGTGAAACGGCGACGTTTTTCCGGCGGCAGAGTTTCCTTCAGGACAAACCAACCCACCATCGCGACAGTGATCGACAGGATGGCTGCGGCGATAAAAGGTAGGCGTTCATCCACGCTGCCCAAGACCCCGCCAATGGCAGGTCCGACGACGAAACCACTGGCGCCTGCGCCGCCCAAAATGCCGAAATATCGTCCGCGATCCTGCGGCGAGACAACATCGGCCACGCAGCTGTTGGCCGCACCCCAGCTTGCCCCCATGATGCCCGACAGCAATCGCCCGACGAACAGCCACCACAGATCAGGTGCCCAGGCCATGATGGCGTAATCCACACCAAGGAAGAACAGGGTGAACAGCAGAATGGGCCGCCTGCCATAGCGATCGGACAGGCCGCCGATGATCGGTGCAAATAGGAATTGCATAACCGCATAGGCAAACAGCAGCCAGCCACCGATTTCCGCCGTCTGATCAACCCCTTGGCCGGTCAGGGTTTCCAGCAAGGCCGGCATCACCGGAATAATCAGACCGATGCCAACCATGTCGATGAACAGGACAAAGGCGACAAATAGCAAAGTGGATGTTTGGGGCCGTCCGGAAGCAGATGTTTTGCCCGCTTGCTGGCTGGTCATCGATCAGCTTTCGGGATGACGAATTTCAGGCCCGACCAGACCTCGTCCACTGCACATTTCTTGGTATCGACAAGTCCGGCTGCGAGTCCGATCCGCTGAACCGCAGCTTGATCCAATGCGGTTTCCTGACCCGACCCCTTCCTGGGCCAGCTGACCCAGATCTGGCCCTTTTTGTCGATCAAACCGCGCAAAAGGGCAAGCTTCTCGGCAAGATCGCTTTCCTCGGTCACAAAGACATGGGCCGCATCCAGCCCCTCGAACGGCTCGCCGACAAAGCGCAATTCAAGCGCATATTCGTCAATCTCGTCGATGATGTTCTCGGGCATGCCGTCAAACCAGCATACGTGCCCATCACGCAAGGTGAGCTTTTTCGCAAGCGGTGTTTCGGAATATCCGGCGGTCATTTCAGCAGGTTTGCATCAAACAATCGCCATAGTCGACCACAAGATGCCACAGGGCACCCACGGCAAAGGCGCGGACATACCAGCGCGGAATTGCCAGCATTATCGCATAGGCAAGGGCAGCTTCCCATCCGTGCAGAAGGTGGAAGCCGATCGAACACCGGTTCGGATCAAATATCGGATCAGCCAGAAGGTGATCGAGATCGATTAGATTGGCGCTGGCAATAACCAGGCCTGCCACTTTCCACCGCGCTCGCCAAACGATTGCTCCAATCAGGAACGGTCCGAGCCAATGCCCGCTATAATGCAATACGGATTGGAGTAACTCTATGCTTCCATCCAGTCGCGGAAAAAGCTGGCGTGAGCCTCGTGCAGGTCAGCCAGAGGCACGCCAAGGATGCTGTCGCCACCCACCGTGCCGATGCGGTGGAAACCGACCATTTCTGCCTCGGGCACTTCTGGACCTTCGGCCACAATCCGGTTGAACGCGTCGATATTGTCAGGTGAGACCGTCAGCACATAGCGTGCCTGATCTTCTCCGAACCACCACTGCGCAGGGGAATATTTCTCGTTCGTTTCTGTTTCGGCGCCAACACCGCCAGACAGAGCCATTTCTGCAAGCGCCACTGCCAAGCCGCCATCGGACAGGTCGTGAACCGCGTTGAGCAGACCTTCGCCGATCAAGCGATGGATGATCTGTCCGGCACCGCGTTCGGCGACCAGATCAACCGGCGGAGCGCGACCGTCGTCGACGCCTTTGATTGCGTTCAACCATACTGACTTGCCCAGATGCGAGCGTGTCGGGTCAGGCTTGGCCCAGAATTCCGGCGCAAGCAGATAGATGGCATCGCCTTCGTTCTTGAACCCCATCGTCATCATTTTCGCATAATCGTCGATCAGGCCGACGCCGCCGATGGCAGGGGTGGGGAGGATCGCGGAGCCGCCGCCGGTCGCCTTGCTCTCGTTATAGAGCGAGACATTGCCGGACACGATGGGGAAATCGAGCGCCCGGCAAGCTTCGCCCATACCTTCCAATGCATGGACAAATTGCGCCATAATCTCGGGGCGCTGAGGATTGGCGAAGTTCAAACAGTTCGTGACTGCCAGCGGCCTTGCGCCCACCGCGCATAGGTTGCGATAGGCCTCCGCGATTGCCTGTTTGCCGCCTTCGTACGGGTCGGCATAGACATAGCGCGGCGTGCAATCGGTGGTGATCGCCAGCGCCTTCTTCGTGCCATGAACGCGCACAACCCCGGCATCGCCGCCGGTTTGCAAGGTATCTGCGCCAACCTGGCTGTCATATTGTTCGGAGATCCAGCGCCTTGAGGCGAGGGCGGGTGTGGCCATTAGCTTGAGCAGATCCGCGCCGATGTCCGTGCTTTCCGGAACGCTTTGCAGCGGTTTGACTTGCGCCCAGGCCTTGTATTCCTCTTTGGACAGATATGGCCGGTCATACTCGGGTGCGTCGGCTGCGAGAGGCCCCAAGGGAATGTCGCAAACGACCTCGCCATCAAACTCGAGCACCATATGGCGCGTGTCGGTCACTTCGCCGATGACGGCAAAGTCCAGCTCCCACTTTTCGAATATTTCAGCAGCCATCGCCTCTTTACCGGGCTTGAGCACCATCAGCATGCGCTCCTGGCTTTCGCTCAGCATCATTTCGTAAGGCGTCATGCCTTCCTCGCGGCATGGCACCTTGTTCATGTCGAGCCGGATACCGGCCTTGCCATTGGTGGCCATTTCAACGCTGGAGGAGGTGAGGCCCGCTGCACCCATGTCCTGAATGGCCACAATCGCATCGGTCGCCATGAGTTCAAGGCATGCTTCGATCAGCAGTTTTTCGGTGAAGGGATCGCCGACTTGTACAGTGGGCCGCTTGGCTTCTGTGTCTTCGCCAAAATCCGCGCTGGCCATGGTTGCGCCATGGATGCCGTCACGCCCGGTCTTGGACCCGACATAGACGATTGGATTGCCGACACCGGTCGCAGCGGAGTAGAATATCTTGTCTGCGTCAGCCACGCCGACGGTCATGGCGTTGACCAGAATATTGCCGTCATAGGCTGGGTGGAAATTGGTTTCGCCAGCGACTGTCGGCACGCCGACGCAATTGCCATAGCCGCCAATCCCGGCAACCACGCCCTTGACCAGATGCTGCATCTTGGGGTGATCAGGCCGGCCAAAGCGCAGCGCATTGGCATTGGCCACAGGTCGTGCGCCCATGGTGAAAACATCGCGCAAAATGCCGCCGACACCCGTCGCCGCGCCCTGATAGGGTTCGATATAGCTGGGGTGGTTGTGGCTCTCCATCTTGAAGATCGCCGCCTGATTGTCACCAATATCGATAACGCCCGCATTCTCGCCCGGTCCGCAGATCACCCATGGAGCCTCGGTCGGCAGCTTCTTCAAATGCAGGCGCGAACTTTTGTAGCTGCAATGCTCTGACCACATCACCGAAAAAATGCCGAGTTCGACCAGATTGGGCTCGCGGCCCAATCCGCTCAGAACGCGCTCATATTCTTCCGGGCTGAGCCCGTGCTGTGAGACGATTTCCGGGGTGATCTGTGATGCGGTGCTAGACATAGTCGCGCCTTAGCGGTGGCGCGCGCACCTCGCTAGCCCCGAGCGCGTTTGTGCCAACGGTTATTCCCAACCCAGCGCGCGATCAGCGTTGCAATGCCGAATGCGAGAAGCGCCTGAAGGTACAGCATCCAGTTTGCCTCGACCGGGGCGGGGCCAAACCAATTGATGGCCTGAAAGACCAGCAGCACTGCCATCAGGATGAGCGGAGGGCCAATCGGGCCGCGCGTCCGGCGCAGATACCAGACGAAAGCGGCCAGAGTGATGCCGATCTCCAGGGGAATGGCGACATAGGGGAGGTTCCACAGGGCCAGGCCATAGGTCTCCTCACCTCCAGCCAGGGTCAGGTCAGGGCGGTGTGTCAGGAAATCAAGCAGCCAGTGTGATGCCACGACCAGCCCGGCGAGCAAAGCTGCCCCGCTATCGCGGTCGCGGCTGCGGATGAACAATGCAAAAAGCGCCGCCCACACAGCGGTGCCCAACAGGCTGTGGGTATAAGGCATGTGATAGAGATCAAACGGGACCATCACGGTCGCATCGGCATCGACCCGCATTTTCTCCAGACCCACGAGCGCGAAAACGAAGAACGCCCAATCGACCAACTGGGCTGCCACGAATAAGGTGCCCAGCTTGGGCGCTCGCGGGCTGATGGCTGCTGCGGCAAAGGCCGGTGCAAAATGTCCGATAAACATGCCCGCGGCTCTATGTCGAAATGGCTAGCTGGTAAAGCGCAAGCTTATCCAGGTGGCGATGGCGCTGGTGGTGCCGGTGGCAAAAGCGCCCCACATGATGTCCATGACCGAGATTTTGGTCGCCCAGACCTTGAACACCGCCTGGCTGGTGAGATCGAAAGTGGCATAGCATAGCGCACCCAGCAATGCGCCGTTGATGAGTGCTGTCATGACCGATCCTGCTTCCAGGCCGGGGCGGATTGCGAACCAGACCATGCCAGCCAGATATATCAGGTAAAACACGCCTGCGGCCGCCACGTTGAAATCCTTGGCCATAATCTCGCCGATTACCGGGCGATAGAGGTTGGGCCCAGCCCAGCGCAGCCACAAGGCGTCCATCACGCCGAACACGATGGCAGCGCAAATATAAGCGATCACAAATTTGGTCATGACAGACTTCCAGAAATTGCGGCCACCGATTTGGATGGCGATTGTTGTTTGTTGGCCTTGACCGGGCAAAGCGGTCGGGCCAATGCTTTAGCGCATGGACGAGGCAAATGGTTCCGCGCCAAACGCGGCTGATATCACCCAGATGAGCTTTGAAGAGGCGCTTCGTGCGCTTGAGGCGATTGTGACCCAATTGGAACGCGGCGATGTGCCGCTGGACGATTCCATCTCTTTGTACGAGCGGGGCGAACAATTGCGCAAAGCCTGCCAGAAGCGGCTCGACACAGCCCAGGCACGCATTGAAAAGATCGTGACCGATGTGCAAGGCCAGCCCAGCGGCACAGTGCCGTTTGACGGGGGCGATTAATGGCGCTGGAAAGTGTGCCTTCTGATACCCTCGGCGCAGGGTTGAAGCAGGTCCAAGCCGAGATTGACTCGGTTTTTGATGCTTTTTTGACGGTGCCGGACGACTCACGAGCGCGTCTGGTAGAAGCGATGCGATATGCCGCAATTGGCGGCGGCAAACGGGTGCGCCCTTTGCTCCTGGTCAGTACGGCGGAACTGTTTGGGGTCGATCGCACGACGGCGCTTCGCGCTGGGGCGGCAGTGGAAGCAATCCATGTCTATTCCCTGATCCATGATGATCTGCCGTGCATGGACGATGATGACATGCGCCATGGCAAGCTCACTCTGCACAAGGCTTTTGACGAAGCGACCGCAGTGCTCGCAGGCGATTCCCTGCATGCACTGGCGTTCGAGATTTTGTCGGACACCGGGACCAGCAGCGATCCCTTTACGCGGGCCGAACTGATCGCAACATTGGCGACAGCCAGTGGCAAGGATGGCATGGCGGGCGGACAGATCATGGATATGGTGGCCGAAGATGCGGATTATGACCTGCACACGATCACCCGCCTCCAACAATTGAAAACCGGCGCTTTGCTGGCAGCATCAGTCGAAATGGGCGCTATTCTCGGTAAAGTCGCACCAGAAGGGCGGGCGCATCTGCGTGCCTATGCCCGTGATATTGGTCTGGCGTTTCAGATTGCCGATGATCTGCTCGATCTCGAAGGGGACGAGGAAAAGGCTGGCAAGGCGCTGCGCAAGGATGAAGGCCAGGGCAAGGCGACGTTCGTCAGCCTGATGGGTGCGAAAAAAGCGCGCGAGCAAGCTCATGCACTGGTTGATCAGGCAGTGGCGCATCTGGTTAGTCACGGCGAAGAAGCGGACATGCTGCGCGCACTGGCGCGGTTTATCGTGGAGAGAGACAGGTGAGAGTTTATCATCTTGCTGGCGGCCTTGCTGCGCTTTTGTTGAGCGCCTGTACAGCAGAGCAGTCAGAAGCCGAATCTAACGTGACTAAGCAGGTGGAGCTAGCCCCAACACCCAATGTCGATCAGTTGGTAAACTCCTTGGTCGACAGTTTTGATGTCGCGACTTGTATTGATGCGCAACTGCGTTTTGCAGGACGTATAAACTCTGACGGATCTGTATTTCACCAACGACGCTTCGAGGCTTCAGATGAATGTTTGCGAGATTTGAAAGCGTCCGCTGTTCGGCTTGGGTTCAAGCAAGGTAAGTCTGGTGAGTTGAGTGGGTCAATCGTGGACGGTGTTGCCGAGCAATTGAGTTTCGATTTGAACGAAGACCTGAAGCCAGGAAACCTTTTGTGGGAGGTTGATGTCACATGACACAACGCGTCGGAATTTATCCTGGGACTTTTGACCCGATCACTCTGGGCCATGCCGATATCATCCGGCGCGGGGCCAAACTGGTCGACAAGCTGATCATCGGCGTCACCACCAATCCATCGAAAAACCCGATGTTCAGCACCGAAGAACGCTTCGCCATGGTGGAGCGGGAAGTTGAAAATCTGGGCCTCGACAATGTGGTGGTAACCGGTTTCAACGCTCTGCTTGTTAAATTCGCCCAGAAAGAGGGGGCAAGCGTGCTGATCCGCGGACTGCGTGCCGTGGCCGATTTTGAGTATGAGTACCAAATGGCTGGCATGAATCAGCAGCTGGATGATGAAATCGAGACGGTGTTTTTGATGGCAGACGTCTCGCTGCAGCCAATCGCGTCGAAGCTTGTCAAGGAAATCGCATTGTTCGGCGGCGACATCACGCCCTTTGTGAGTAAGCAAGTGTGCGAGGACGTTGTCGCAAGAGTGGCGAAAATCGGCCAGTTGGGCGATTATTAGGTTCGGCGATACTGCGCCGCCTATGCTTAGCTGTGCAGCACCCCGGATCATTCATTGAAGTGACAGACGCCAGCGGCTAGACCGCGATCCATCAGTTTTCGGGTAGTCAAAGGCTCTCAATGAACAAGACCATTCTCTCGCTGGCAGCGTCGATTTCCCTGCTTGCCGTCCCCCAGTCAGCAGTTGCGCAGGATGCAGATGCGCCCGCACCAGAAGCGCCTGTGCCTGAAGCACCGGCGGTCGACGACCCATCAGCTGGCAATGCCGTTCAGGCGCCGCGCCGCTATGTGCCGGTCAACTTTAACGTTGCTGAAGACCCGGAGAATATCTGGGTGTTGGATTTATCCAATGGGGAGCGGGTCAAAATTCGCCTCATGCCGGAATGGGCACCTGCCCATGTTGAGCGGATCAAAACGCTGACCGCGCGCAATTTCTATGACGGTGTCATTTTTCACCGTGTGATTGATGGCTTCATGGCGCAGGGCGGTGATCCCACCGGCACCGGGCAAGGCGGTTCAGCTTTGCCTGATCTGGCAGAGGAATTTAACCCGATGCCACATGTTCGTGGCAGTCTGGCCATGGCCCGCGCGGCAGAGGAAGACAGTGCCAACAGCCAGTTCTTCATCGTTTTTTATCCGCGGTTCTCGCTTGACAAGCGCTACACCAATTTCGGCCGCGTAATCAGCAATATGGCCGGTGTCGATGCGATCAACCGGGGCGAGCCTCCGTTGGAGCCGACCCGCATCATCCAGGCATCGATGGCAAGCGAGAATGCGCCTGTGCCAGCACCGGTTGCACCTCAGGTCGAAGAAGAAATCACCCTTGACGATCTGAACGCGCCGCTCTGACATTTGGCTTTGCATAGCCAGCCTTGTTTTGCGTAAAGGCGCGCGATGAAGGTTGATCTGTTCGATTTTGAATTGCCGCCAGAACGCATTGCCCTGCGTCCGGTAAAGCCGCGCGATTCAGCGCGCATGCTGTACGTGCCCGACAGTGGCGACATGGTCGACAAGACTGTCCGCGATCTGCCGCAATGTTTGCGCGCGGGGGACGTGCTGGTGTTCAACGATACCCGCGTTATTCCCGCACAGCTTGATGGCCGCCGGGTCTCCGAACATGGTGAGGCCAAGATCGGCGCTACCTTGCACAAGCGGATTGATCTGCGCCGCTGGCAGGCATTCATTCGCAATGCCAAGCGTTTGCGCGAAGGCGATACTGTAGAATTCGGCGGCGGCGTGACTGCAATTGCAGAGCAGCGCCATCCCGATGGCAGCTTCACCCTGGCCTTTGCGGGCGATGAACCGGTCGAAGTTCTGCTGGAGCGGGCAGGGCGCATGCCGCTGCCTCCGTATATCGCAGGCAAGCGGGCAACCGACGAACAGGACAAGGCCGATTACCAGACCATCTTTGCGCGTGAGGATGGTGCAGTGGCAGCCCCTACGGCGGCGCTTCATTTCACCCCGGAATTGCTCAACGCGCTGGATGAAGCCGGCATCATCCGCGAGACGCTGACACTGCATGTCGGCGCGGGCACATTCCTGCCCGTCAAGGCGGACGATACCGACGATCATCAGATGCATGCCGAGTGGGGGCGGATAGAGCCCGAGGTGGCAGATCGCCTCAATGCTGCTCGTGCTGCTGGTGGGCGCATCATCGCGGTCGGCACCACTTCCTTGCGCTTGCTGGAAAGCGCAGCGCGCGAGGACGGTGTGATTGCTCCCTTCGCCGATGACACATCGATTTTCATCACGCCGGGCTATCGGTTCCGCGCTGTGGACGGTTTGATGACAAATTTCCACCTGCCAAAATCCACTCTGATGATGCTGGTCAGCGCGCTGATGGGTACAGAGCGAATGCAGGAGGCCTATGCCCATGCGATTGCGCATGAGTACCGGTTCTATTCCTATGGTGACAGTTCGCTTTTGCTGCCCTAGCGGAGAGGAATGAGCGACCCCATTCTCGACATCTCCGGCCTGACCAAGGTGTATTCGGGCGGCCTCAAGGCTCTCGACGATGTGGATCTGGCCATTCGGCAGGGCGAAATCTTTGCTCTTCTGGGCCCTAACGGTGCGGGCAAGACCACGCTGATCGGTGCGGTGTGCGGCCTGGTCCGGCCCAGCGCTGGTCGCATCTGTGCCTTTGGGCATGACATGGCCACGGATTGGCGCCGGGCGCGGGCGCGCATCGGCCTGGTCCCGCAAGAGCTTGCCACAGACATGTTCGAGACCGTGATCCGCGCGGTATCCTATTCGCGCGGTCTGTTCGGCTATCCGCCTGATAAAGCACTGATCGAAGAAGTGCTCCGCAGTCTCAGCCTGTGGGACAAGCGTGATGCGAAAATCATGGAACTGTCTGGCGGGATGAAGCGCCGCGTGTTGATTGCCAAGGCGCTGTCGCACGAACCGGACCTGTTGTTCCTTGATGAACCCACTGCCGGTGTCGATGTGGAATTGCGCCGCGACATGTGGGCGCTGATTGAACAGATGCGCCAGCGCGGCACCACAATCATTCTGACCACGCACTACATCGAAGAAGCCGAGGAAATGGCAGACCGCGTGGGCGTGATCCGGAATGGCAGGATCCTGATGGTCGATGACAAGGCGGCCATGATGGCAAGGCTTGGCCGGACAGAGGCACGCATCACTCTGGCACAGCCATTGGATGTGATCCCAAGCGGGCTGTCGGACTTTCCCATCGAGTTGGTCGAGGATGGGCGCGAGCTTGCTTATCGCGGCGGCGATGGCACAGGTAAGGGCAGGGCCGAGGTCGCCGAACTGACCAAGGCGCTGATTGCAGCTGGCATCGACTATGTCGGGATTGATGTGCGCGAATCGAGCCTTGAAGATATCTTCGTCGGGTTGGTCGCCGGGCAGGAGGGAATATGACGCATTTCAACCTGCGCGGCGCATGGTCGATTTATGTGCGCGAATTGATGCGCGCCATGCGCACCGCCTTCCAGTCCATCCTGTCCCCGGTTCTGACAACATCGCTTTATTTCATTGTGTTCGGCTCTGCCATTGGTGACCGCATGCCTGATTTGGGCGGGGTCGAATACGGCGCGTTTATTGTGCCTGGTCTGCTGTTGCTTACTCTGCTCAGCGAAAGCACCTCCAATGCCAGTTTCGGCATTTATATGCCGCGCTTCACCGGGACAATTTACGAACTTCTGTCAGCCCCCGTCGGTGTTGCTGAAACGCTGGTCGGGTTTGTCGGCGCCGCAGCGACCAAGAGCCTGATCCTGGCGGCGATCATCCTTGCAACCGCCAATCTGTTTGTCGATTATTCAATCGCGCATCCCATACTGGCGGCCTTTTACATCATGCTGGTCGCCTCCAGCTTCTCGCTGTTCGGATTTATTCTGGGCGTCTGGGCGGACAATTTCGAGAAGCTGGGCATCATTCCTCTGTTGATCCTGATGCCGCTGACGTTTTTGGGAGGCACCTTTTATTCCATCGATATGCTGCCAGAGCCGTGGGATTCAATCGCGCTGGCCAACCCGATCGTCTATCTGGTCAATGGCTTGCGCTGGACCTTTTATGGCTCGTCTGACGTATCGATTGGCCTTTCCTTTGGCTTAACGCTGGGCTTTTTGGCGCTGTGCATCACTGTGATCGCGATCATTTTCAAGACCGGTTGGCGGCTGCGGGACTAGTCGCGAGGCAGTTCAACGGCTAGGCGCACTCGGCAATGACACAACGTTTTTCATTTTCTGTTTCGGCGACAGATGGCCGCGCCCGCACAGGCACAATCAGCATGCAGCGCGGCGAGATCCGCACCCCTGCGTTCATGCCTGTCGGAACAGCTGCCACTGTCAAAGCGATGAAGCCCGAAGCTGTTCGCCAGACCGGTGCGGACATCATTCTGGGCAACACTTATCATCTTATGCTTCGTCCGGGGGCTGAGCGGGTTGCGCGTCTGGGCGGCTTGCACAATTTCATGAATTGGGATCGTCCGATCCTGACCGACAGTGGCGGATATCAGGTGATGAGCCTGTCCGAATTGCGCAAGCTGACCGAAGAGGGTGTGGAGTTTCGCAGCCACATTGACGGGTCAAGGCACATGCTGACCCCCGAACGTTCGATGGAAATCCAACGACTGCTGGGCTCTGATATTGTCATGGCGTTCGATGAGTGCCCGCGCGCGGACCAACCGCGCGACGAAATCGCTGCCAGCATGGAATTATCCATGCGTTGGGCCAAGCGTAGCCGTGACGGGTTTGACAGCGGCGGTGACGATGCTGACTGCGCCGCATTGTTTGGCATCCAGCAAGGGGCTTTGGACGAAGATTTGCGTGCCATCAGCGCTCAAAAATTGACCGAGATTGGTTTTGACGGATACGCCATCGGCGGCCTTGCGGTGGGCGAGGGGCAGGAGGCGATGTTCGCAACGCTCGACTTTGCACCCGAGCAATTGCCCGCTGATCGCCCGCGGTATCTGATGGGCGTTGGCAAGCCTGACGATCTGGTTGGCGCGGTTGAACGCGGGGTCGATATGTTCGATTGCGTTTTGCCGACCCGCTCTGGCCGGAACGGACAGGCGTTTACATGGAACGGTCCGCTCAATTTGCGCAATGCCCGCTTTGCCGAGGACACCGGACCATTGGATGAGCGGTGTACTTGTCCGACCTGCGGAACCTATTCGCGCGCATACCTCCACCATTTGCAGAAATCCGGTGAAATTCTGGGGGCGATGCTCGTGACCGAGCACAATCTGTCGTTTTACCAGCAGTTGATGGCTGCAATGCGGGAGACGATATCGCGAGGTCGGTTTACAACATTTGCTGCCGATTTCCGCCGCGATTACTTGGGCTGATCAACGCAGTCGAAACCATTTCGACAAGCCTTTACTTTGTCAGCCACTTCAGTACTTTGCCTCAGGGACTTTTGAGGGAAATTGGGATCGCGTATGTTTAAATTGGTCAAATTCGCAGCTTTGGCTGGTGCAGCAGTCTGCGCCTTAGGAGCAAGCACCGCTTCAGCGCAGGCAAGTGATGACTATGCCGATCTGTTCGGTACGAGGCAGTCAGTTTTCAACCCTCAACTGTCACCATCGGGCAACCAAATGGTGTTTGTTGCTCCGTCCGGCTATGATGACGAAACGGCCTATGTTGTCGATCTGACAACAATGTCCGCACCCAAGCCAATCTTGTCCAATGACAAGGAGGCGGCAGATTTAAGCTGGTGCAATTTTGCAAGCGAAACGCGATTGATTTGCAAGATTCACGCAGTGGCCGAAGATTCCGATGTGCTGCTCGGCTATGATCGGATGATTGTGGTCGATAATGACGGCAGAAATGCCGAATTGCTGTCCCAGGAAGGCAACAGCAATGCTCTGTCTTATGTGCAGAATGGCGGGAGCGTTATTTCCTGGTCCGTGGCTGATGAACCCAATTCCGTCCTGGTCACCCGTACCTTTGCCAAAGAAAGCTCTATGGGAACCGCGATCTACAACCGGCGCAATGGTTTGGCGGTTGAGAAAGTTGATCTGACCACGCTGAAGCGGCGCGGTGTGGAACGCCCGCTTTCAACAGCAACCAGCTATGTCTCCGATGAAAACGGCAACGTCCGATTGTTGCGCACGCGTGGCAAGAAAGACGGATATTGGACCGATTCAGTTGCCTTTTCCTATCGCAAGCCCGGCGAGTCTGACTGGACCCAGTTCGATGCGATTGGCGAGTTGTTCCCCTTCGCGGTTGATAGCGCTCAAAATGTGGCCTTCGCCTCCGGCACAAAGGACGGGTTCGATGCGATCTATACGATTTCGCTTGATGGGGCTCAGACAGTTAACCTGCTGATGTCGCGTTCGGATGCCGACATTGACCGGCTGTTGCGGATCGGCAAAAAACGACGTGTCATTGGCGTCGGTTATGCCACGGAGCGCCGCGAGATCGAATTCTTCGACGATGAACTTGGCAGACTTACACGGGCGATGCGCAAGGCTTTGCCCGGCGATCCGGTGGTTTCGATTGTTGATTCGAGCGAAGATGAGTCGAAGCTCTTGCTGATCGCATCAAGCGATACCGACCCCGGCATGATTTATCGCTATGACAAGAATGCCAAGAAACTCGAACAGATCATGGGGCTTCGGGACAATCTGGCGCAAATGCCCATGGGCCAGATGAAGCCGGTATCCTATCCGGCAGCGGATGGAACGATGATCCCGGCCTATCTGACACTTCCCCCGGGCTCTGATGGAAAGAACATTCCTGCCATTGTCATGCCGCATGGTGGGCCGTCTTCCCGAGACGAATGGGGCTTTGACTGGTTGGCGCAATATTTTGCCCAGCGCGGTTTTGCGGTCTTGCAGCCCAACTTCCGGGGCTCTGCCGGTTACGGTGATGATTGGTATCTGAAGAATGGCTTCCAATCGTGGCGCACATCTATCGGTGATGTGACCGATGCGGGACGCTGGCTGCTCAATGAAGGCATTGCCAACCCAGGCAAGCTGGGCATCGTTGGCTGGTCCTATGGCGGTTATGCGGCTCTCCAGTCGCATGTGATTTCAGACAATCTGTTCAAGGCAACTGTGGCAATTGCTCCCGTGACGGACCTGGCTTTGCTCAAGTCCCGGTCGCGGCTTTATACCAATGCGAGAATTGTAAAGGATTTTGTCGGCGATGGCCGACATGTCCGTGAGGGTTCGCCGTTGCAGAATGTCAGCTCGATCGGTTCACCTGTTCTGCTGTTTCACGGCGATCTCGATCAGAATGTCGAAGTGGATCACAGCCGCAAGATGGCCAATGCTCTGCGCAGCGCGGGCGTCTCGGTTCAGTACACAGAGTTTGAGGGTACAGATCACTTCGTCACTGACCGCCGCGAACGTGCCAAGATGCTGCGCGATGCAGATGCGTTTCTGCGTCGGCATCTCAATATCAACTGATTGGCAGGTTGAGGTAACGAAATTGGGCTCGACAATTGGCCCCCGGCGGGCCAATGGCCTTGCCATGTCGCAAGAGAGAAAAGTCCCCCTGGAATGTGAGAGCATGGCCGATGTGCGTGCCGGAGTGGATGCCACTGACCGCGAGCTAATCGTGCTGCTCGCCCGCCGCTTTGGCTACATGCGTGCAGCTGCCCGGATCAAGCAAGAGCGTGGCGCAGTACGTGACGAAGCGCGCAAGGCGGCTGTGATCAAGGCAGCCCAAGATGAAGCGACCGCTCTAGGGATTCCTGCCGATGTAGTTGCCGACATATGGGAGCGCTTGGTCGAAGGCTCAATTGCCTTTGAACTGGCTGAGTGGGACCGTTTGAGAGACTGATCGGCGGATTTACTTCGGAGTTTTGCCGAGGAATTTGGCCAACCGGAGCTCTTTCGCATCGGGCTTCGCCTGTTTGATCGTCCGGGCCAGCTTTTCCACCTTAGCCGTCCATTTGGCAGCGTTTTTCTCTGCTCCGCCAAATTTTACCTGTCCCAAAGCTAGAATTCGCGCAGGCTTGAAACCGCAGAACTCCAGAATCTGCCTCTTCCAGCGGTGAACGATTGCATTGCCATGCGCGAGCCGGTGGAAAATCGGGGGTGTATCCATAGTGATGATGGCATCGGCAGAACGACCAACCATGTTCTTGTCCCACCATGTGTCTTCGTCATGATAGGCAAAAGTGAAGCCGGGGAGCATTATCCGGTCGAGCAAGCCCTTCAGCAAAGCCGGTTCAGCACCCCACCACATGGGAAACACAAAGACGACATGGTCACACGCGTCTAGGTTCTCGGCCAAGGCTGCAATGTCGGGTTCCCAATCGGTGCGCTTGCGGTAACCATGGGAAAGGTCCGGCGTGAAGGAGAGGTCACGAACGGCCACACGGGTGACATCGCATGTTGCGGGTAATGCTTGCTCGTAGATGTCGAGCAAATGCGAACAATAACGCCCTTCGTCCGGGTGTCCGTCGATCAAAAGCACCTTCATTGACTTTTCCTCTTACGCCTCGCGGACGGGTGAATGCCTTCCCAGCGCAAGAAAGAAAAGGACACTTTCCAAAAGGGCCAAATGAAGCACACACAAAAAGGGCGGCCCCGCAAGGCCGCCCCTTTGTTTGTTGCTGATCGTAAGATCAGCGTGAGTAGAACTCGACAACCAAGTTCGGTTCCATTGTCACCGGATAAGGAACTTCGTCCAGCTTCGGCACGCGGGTGAAGCTAACCTTGTCGGTGCCGTCGGCCACAACATAGTCAGGAACTTCACGTTCAGGCAGGCTCTGTGCTTCGATAACGAGAGCCATGTCCTTGGCCTTGTTGCCCAGGCTGATCACATCGCCAACGTCAATACGGCGGCTAGGGATGTTGCACTTCACACCGTTCACATAGATGTGACCGTGGTTGACGATCTGGCGCGCGGCAAAGATCGTTGGCGCGAATTTGGCGCGATAAACGATCATGTCCAGACGGCGTTCGAGCAGACCGATCAGGTTCTGGCCGGTGTCACCCTTCATCTTGGTGGCATCGGTGTAGGTGCGCTTGAACTGCTTCTCGGTTACGTCACCGTAATAGCCTTTGAGCTTCTGCTTGGCGCGCAGCTGCAGGCCGAAGTCGCTCATCTTGCTCTTGCGGCGCTGACCGTGCTGGCCAGGACCATAAGAACGCTTGTTTACGGGAGAATTTGGACGACCCCAGATGTTTTCACCCATCCGGCGGTCAAGTTTATGCTTCGCGCGTGTACGCTTCGACATGATGTCGTTTCCTTCAAATTGCTGGATCACCCCATTGGTGACCGTTCAACCCGGCATCGCACCGCATGGCCTGTTTGCCATACGCGGCCACCGCTTCACCGGGATGCGGAGCCAATTGCGAGCGCGCGCACTAGCATGATTGCCTCTCAGGTCAAGGGGCTAGTCCTGCCAAAGTGCGCATGTATAGTGGGCCCAGCGACGCGGGCAGAACATCGCGGACAATAAAACGCTTTGGGAGAGGCACGAATGGCTGCGACTTATGACTTTGTGATTGTGGGAGGCGGCTCGGCAGGAGCAGCCTTGGCAGCTCGACTGAGTGAGGACCCAAGCGTAACAGTAGCTTTGATGGAGGCGGGAGGAAAACCTCCCGCGCGCGAAAGCATACCGGCAGCCTGCGCGACGCTGCAACTCGATCCAGAGGTCGACTGGATGTTCAAGGGTGAGGCGGGAAAAGCCGGGCGCGGCTTGTACAATCGCCAAATTCCCGTGCCCAGAGGCAAGATGCTGGGTGGATCGTCGGCCATGAACTACATGGTGTTTGTGCGCGGCCATCCCGGCGATTTCGATAATTGGGAAGCCAAGGGCGCAGCCGGGTGGAGCTTTGCCGATGTAGAGCATTGTTTCGAGCGTCTGGAGCAGGTCAGCCCGTCCAACGAGGCAGCTATCGATGGGCAGGGCCGGGGCACCTCCGGTCCGATTGGCGTGGGTATCCGCTCCCCCGTTTTGCCCTGCGCGCGGCAATTTGTGACAGCCGCCACGCGGACCGGTATGCCCGAAGGTGATTACAATGGCAGCGGCCGCTTTCAGGAAGGCGGCGTGTCATCTCTGGTGCAAACCAATACGCGCGACGGCAAGCGATCCAGCAGCTATCACGGGTATCTGGAAAATACGGCCGAGAACCGGTCCAATCTGACGATCATCACCAATGCCCATGCCAGCGGCTTGATCCTTGATGAAGATCAAGAGGGTTTGACCGCACGCGGAATGGAATATCGTGATTCCGACGGAAATCTGCATCAGGTCCATGCCGCGCGCGAAACGATCCTGTCCGCCGGCGCAGTGGGCTCGCCGCATTTGCTGATGCTGTCGGGGATTGGCCCGCGACGCGAACTAGAAGACGCGGGCGTTGCCTGTCGCCTGGACCAACCACATGTCGGCAAGCATTTGAAGGATCATTATCTGGTCGGCATGACCTTCCACGCGCCCGGCATCGGGCAAAACGTTGCCGAGATCGGCCTAGCTTGTGGGCCCGAATTGCTGCGCGGTCCCGGTGGACCTTTGCCAGTAGATCCCGCCGATGATGTGAATCTTGATGAAGAGCAGAAGGCACTAAAAGCCGAGGCGGAACGGCAATTGGCTGAATGGGACACCACGGGCAGCAGCCTTGCTGCGTCCAGCACCTATGATGGCGTGTGCTTCTTTTCAACCGGGCTGGGAGACGAGTTTACTCATGACGGGCAGATCGGTTTTCTGACCGCGACCAACACCGCCGAGTTTTACCGCACTGGGCTCAACACGGACGTCGATATGCTGTTCGGTGATGCCGAAGCAGCGCTTGCCACGGATCGGGAAAACATAATCCTTCTGCCCAGTAATTGTGTTCCGCGCAGCGAGGGAGAGATCGTGCTCAAATCAAACGATCCAGCAGAAGCTCCGCTGATCGACTTCAACTATTTCGCCGATTCGCATGATCTGAAGGTGATGGTCGCACTGATGCGCAAGTCACTCGAAATTGCCAAGAACTGGCCAACAGATGTTCCCGGAGAAGGTCCGGGCGAATTGCTGATCCCGCCCATGCTGGCCGAAAAGCACGGCTACAAGCCGGGTGATGAACCCAGTGATGCCTTGCTTGAGAACTTCGCCCTGCATTTTGGCAACACGATCTATCACCTCAGCTGCACGTGCCGCATGGGGGATGTGGTGGACGAGCGTTTGCGGGTCATGGGGGTCAAGAATTTGCGTGTGGCCGATGCCAGCATCATGCCGGAAATCCCCAGCGGCAATATCAACGCGCCATCAATGATGATTGGTGAGCGTGCGTCCGACTTTATCAAGGAAGATCATGGGCTGACGGTCACAACCAAAGCCGCCTGACCGTGCGGATCAGCTGCGGTCGCGGTCTTCCCGGTCGAGATGGGTCAACACCCCGCGCAAGGTACGCACCTCGAGATGATTCCAGCCCGGCTTGGTCAGCACATTGCGCAAGGTGCGGCGGGTGACCTCAACGCGGTCTGGCGGGTAAAAATAACCCTTGGGTTCAAGCATGCGTTCCAGATGCCCGACCAGCCCGTCCAACTCCTCTTGCGGAGCAGGGGGCAGATGATCCTCCAGCGTTGGCTGCACCAGATCCTGAGACTTCGACCATTCATAGGCGCACAGGATGACGGCTTGAGCGAGGTTGAGTGATCCGAATTCAGGATTGATCGGCACGGTCAGGATCGCGCGGGCGAGAGCAACATCATCCGTTTCAAGGCCAGAAGCTTCTCGTCCGAACAGGATCGCACTGCGTCCGGGCTGCAGGGCCACTTCGCGCGCGGCTTTCTCAGGTGTGACAACCGGCTTTGTCACACCGCGTTTGCGCACCGTCGTGGCATAGATATTGGCGCAATCAGCCACAGCATCTGCCGTCGTTTCGTAGATTTGCGCCTGATCGAGCACCTGATCGGCACCCGATGCAGCGGGCCCTGCTGACGGGTTTGGCCATCCATCGCGCGGATTGACAATGCGCATCTCGGTCAGCCCGAAATTGAGCATGGCTCGCGCGGCCTTGCCGATATTCTCACCCAGTTGGGGGCGCACCAGCACGATGATCGGTTGGTTGTGATCAGAGGCCACGGTCAACCGCCGGTCTTTTTGGTCAGGCCCCCACCGACCCCGCCGATTCCATCACCCTGGGCTGCTTCCTGCACCGTGCTGGCAAATTCTTCAAAATCGCGCGCTTCGGAGAAATCGCGATAGACGCTGGCAAAGCGGATATAGGCTACGCTGTCGATCTGACGCAGACCGCTCATCACCATCTCGCCGATACGTTCAGAGGGGACTTCCTGATCGCCAGCGGTTTCCACCTGGCGCTGAATGCCGGATACCAATTGGTCAATGCGTTCCTGGCTTACCCCACGCTTGCGGCAGGCAAGGCTGACCGACTTTTCCAGCTTTGTCCGGTCAAACGCCTCTCGGCGCGCTTCCTGGCCTGCATTGCCGCTCTTCACGACAGTCACTTCGCGCAATTGCACGCGCTCAAAGGTGGTGAAGCGGGCACCGCAACTGGCGCACTGCCGCCGCCGCCGGATGGATGTGTTGTCCTCCGTCGGTCGACTGTCTTTTACCTGGCTGTCTTCATTGGCGCAGAAGGGACAACGCACGTTATTTTTTCAGCCGGCTGTAGAGGACATAACCGGCCCCGGCGGCAAGGCCGATGGGCCATGTGACAATCGGCAGGATCGCGCCGCCAACCGCGCCGATGGCGGCACCGGTCAGCAAGGGCTTGGTGCCGGGATGCTTCATCCCTTGCTTGGCGATACCGGTCAGTTCTTCTTTGGTATCTTCGATCCAGTCGGGTCCGTCAGATTTATCGGTCATGCCTTACGCTCCTGGATAGACCGGGAATGCTGCGCAAAGCTCGGATACCTTGCCGCGAACGCTCTCTTCGATTTGCGCATCACCCTCTGGCCCGTTCTTGGAAAGACCTGTTACAACTTCTGCAATCAGCGCGCCGACCTTGCGGAATTCGGCCGGACCAAAGCCGCGGGTCGTACCCGCAGGGGTGCCCAAGCGGATGCCGCTGGTCACAAACGGGCTGCGCGTGTCGTAGGGGATACCATTCTTGTTGCAGGTCAGCCAAGCGCGGTCGAGGCCGGCCTCAGCCGATTTGCCGGTCACGTCCATAGCGGTCAGATCAACCAGCATGGAGTGATTGTCCGTTCCGCCTGACACGATCCGCAGTCCGTTCTCTTCAAGGCTTGCGGCAAGCGCGCGGGCATTTTCGACCACGGCATGGGCATAGGCCTTGAAATCGGGGCGCAGGGCTTCGCGGAAGGCAACAGCCTTGGCGGCAACCACATGCATCAGCGGGCCACCCTGCAGGCCGGGAAAGACCGCCATGTTGAACGGCTTGGTCAATTCCTCGTCATTCCAAAGGATGATACCCGAACGCGGGCCGCGCAGGCTCTTGTGCGTTGTGCTGGTCACAACATGGGCGTGGGGGAAGGGCGAGGGGTGCGCGCCGCCTGCCACCAGACCAGAGATGTGGCTCATATCGCACAACAAGTACGCGCCAACTTCGTCGGCGATTTCACGAAAGCGCTTGAAGTCCCACAGGCGCGAATAGGCAGTGCCGCCGCAAATGATCAGCTTGGGCTTGTGCTCGCGAGCGGTCGCCGCAACCTCGTCCATGTCGATCAGCTCGTCATCCTTGCGAACGCCATAGGAGACCGGATTGAACCATTTGCCGCTCATGTTGACCGGCGATCCGTGGGTCAGGTGTCCACCTGAATTGAGGTCGAGCCCCATGAAGGTGTCGCCTGGCTGAAGCAGCGCAAGAAACACCGCCTGGTTCATCTGGCTGCCCGAATTGGGCTGCACATTGGCGAAATTGCAGCCGAACAATTCCTTGGCCCGTTCTATCGCCAGCGTTTCGACCACATCGGCATAATCGCAGCCGCCGTAATACCGCTTGCCCGGATAGCCTTCGGCATATTTATTGGTGAAGACACTGCCGGTGGCTTCCAACACGGCCTTTGACGCGATGTTTTCGCTGGCGATCAGTTCGATCTTGTCCTGCTGGCGCGCCAGTTCCTTGCCAATTGCTGCTGCAATTTCGGGATCGGCACTTGCCAGATCGTCGTGCCAGAAGTGGTGCATGATGTCAGAGGTCTGGGAAGGGGCAGTGCTCATTGTGATGCTCTTTCGCGGGGCGTTGTCATGATGGCCCGAGGGCCTTTGAGTATTTGTATCGCTGGGCCAAATGGATGCCCGAAATTATTGCAATGGCTCGATATTATCCGAACCGTCAGGTGGATGGCCAAGTTTGTCCACCCGGCGGCGATGGCGGCCCTTGAAATCGTCTGCATCGGCAAATTCGGTCGCCAGGAAGGTCGCAACGCAGGATTTGGCCATTTCGATGCCGGTCAGTCTAGCGCCCAAGGCAATGCAATTGGCGTCATTGTGCTCGCGCGCCAGCGCTGCAGACAGCGGCTCTGAAACCAACGCGCAGCGCAATGCCGGATGGCGGTTCACGCTTATCGAGATGCCTATCCCGCTGCCGCACAGCGCGATTCCGTGCTCCACTGTGCCATCGGCAATCACAGCGGCGAGTTTGTATCCATAGTCGGGATAATCGACACTTTCGCCAACATCCGGGCCAAGGTCTGCAACCTCATGTCCCTGGTCCATCAGCCATTCGGCAAGTTCGGCCTTCATATCGGTGGCCGCGTGATCTGAAGCTATCGCAATACGCATGCGAGCCTACATAGTGTGGCCAGGCGATTCACACTACCCCAAGCGGTGCTTTTTCGACCGCAATAAATGCTACAATTTCTGGATTTTCTTGCCCAACCACTTCCACAGCGCATCAATCTCGTTTGCAGCCTTGCCTGCGGGGGCGATTTCCGCCGCCGTCTCGCCCTTTGCAGAGGAGCGGTGAAAGGCTGCCCGGTCGCCCAAAGTCACCGGACACAGCTTCAACCCCATCGTCTTGGCCGACTTTTTGGCATCCCGGGTGAGGACAGTCGCGCCTGCTGGGACCGAATTGAGCACCACATAAGCGGGCGTCTTGGCGAAGCTGACAAGGTCGGCAATCGGCTCCAGCGCATGGAGGTCAAAAGCACGCGGCTTGCTGGGGATCAGAACAATATCGGCGGCCTTGATCGCCTCACGCGCGGCCGCATCGGCATGCGGAGGCGTATCGATCACGACAAAATCGACGCCATTCTTCTGCGCGCCTTCAATGGTCCGACCAAGCCGGGCAGGGGGGCTGGTGACCACTACCGGCAGGAAATCACCTCGCCAATCGCTCCACGCAGCAGCGGTCGCTTGCGGATCGGTATCAACCACACAGCTTTCGTGCTTGGCCTGCGCGGCACGCGTCGCCAGATGGACAGCAAGGGTAGTCTTGCCCGATCCGCCCTTCTGGCTGACGATGGCTATGGTAATCGGCATGACTCAACTCTCTTTGCTGCGCTGCACAATAGCCATAGCAAAGCGGATTGAGTGGCGAAAGCTGACTTACCCACAATTGGGCCCACAATTGAACGGGGTCTTACTGATCCAGGAACGAGCGCATTTTGCGCGACCGGCTTGGATGCTTCAGCTTGCGCAGAGCCTTGGCCTCGATCTGACGGATACGTTCGCGGGTAACGCTGAACTGCTGGCCAACCTCTTCGAGAGTGTGGTCGGTGTTCATTCCGATACCAAAGCGCATCCGCAACACGCGTTCCTCGCGCGGGGTCAGGCTGGCAAGGACTCGGGTGACCGTCTCCTTCAGGTTTGCCTGAATTGCAGCATCCACTGGAATGATCGCGTTTTTGTCTTCGATGAAGTCGCCCAGATGCGAATCTTCCTCGTCGCCAATCGGCGTTTCGAGACTGATCGGCTCCTTGGCGATTTTCATGACCTTGCGCACTTTTTCAAGCGGCATGGACAGGCGTGCTGCCATTTCTTCCGGGGTCGGCTCGCGGCCTTCTTCGTGCAGGAACTGGCGGCTTGTCCGGACCAGCTTGTTGATCGTTTCGATCATGTGGACCGGAATACGGATGGTGCGAGCCTGATCGGCAATCGAGCGGGTGATTGCCTGCCTGATCCACCAGGTCGCATAGGTACTGAACTTGTAACCGCGGCGGTATTCGAACTTGTCGACCGCCTTCATCAGGCCAATGTTGCCTTCCTGAATGAGATCAAGGAATTGCAGGCCGCGGTTGGTGTATTTCTTGGCGATGGAAATAACCAGACGCAGGTTCGCCTCGACCATTTCCTTCTTGGCGATACGCGCCTCGCGCTCGCCCTTTTGCACCATGTTCACAATGCGACGGAATTCTTCCAGGCTCATGCCGGTCTGGCTGGCGATATCGGCAATTTCGGCACGAATGCGCTCAACCGAATCGGCCTCCTTCTCGGCAAAGGCAGCCCACTTCTTGTCCTTCTTCGCCTTTTCCTTCAGCCAGCTGTCGTCCATTTCGTTGCCGATATAGACTTTGAGGAAATCGATCCGCTTGACCTTGTGGCGTTCTGCCAGACGCAGCATCTGGCCGCCCAGTGCGGTCAGGCGGCGATTGAAGGCGTAGAGATTGTCGACCAGAAATTCGATCTTGGTCGCGTGGAACTGCATGCTTTCCACTTCCGAGGTGAGCTCTTCGCCCAGCTTCTCGTAACGATTTTCCTTGGCCGTCGGCAGCACGTCACCGCGGGCCAGCGTTTCCACGCGCTCGGCCTGAAGTTTCTCGAACTTCTTGAAGGTGCTGGTGATGCGGGCAAAGCGCTCAATCGCGTCAGGCTTGAGAGTGGCTTCCATCTGGGCGAGCGAAAGAGTGTTGTCCTCTTCTTCCTCTTCGTCCTTTTTCTTGCCGCCTTCGCCATCTTCGCCATCTTCAGCGTCAACATCTTCGCTGTCGCTATCATCTTCATCATCGTCACGGATGGATGGGCCAGCGGAATCTTCGGTGATCTCGCCGTCGTCGTCTTCCTCGGCGCCCTCTTCCATCTTGTCCGCCGGCGGTTCCTTGGACAGCATGGCATCAAGATCGAGGATTTCGCGCAGCTGCATTTCTTCGCTGTTGAGCGCTTCTGACCATTGGATGATGGCGTGGAACGTGATCGGGCTCTGGCACAAGCCGATGATCATCGTGTCCCGGCCGGATTCAATCCGTTTGGCAATGGCAATTTCGCCTTCGCGGCTGAGCAATTCCACCGCGCCCATTTCGCGCAGATACATGCGCACCGGATCATCGGTACGCTCGCCCGTGGCGGCTTTCTTGGCGGCGGGGGCTTTGGCGTCTTTCTTGGCGTCTTTCTTCGCGCCGACGCTGATTTCCTCGACTTCGGCTTCTTGTTCGGCCTCCGCCTCGGCTTCCTCGTCATTCTCGACGATCTGGACGCCCATTTCGGACAATGCAGTCTGCACGTCCTCGATCTGGTCGGAACCCATGTCTCCCGGCAGAGCCTCGTTCAGCTCGTCCAGAGTCACATAGCCTTTCTTCTTGGCCTTCGTGATCAGCTTCTTGATCGTGCCTTCGTTGAGGTCGATCAATGGAGCATCTTCGCTGTCGGGAGATTTTGCTTTTGAAGCCATTATGTTCAATCAATCCGTTTCAAGGTCGTCGACCGGTTGATCCGCCGGTTCGCGATTAATCTCTGTTTCAGCTGCCAGAGCAGCCTTCTTGCGCCCAAAATTCTTCAAGCGTTCTTTTAAGGTGCTGAGCCGCTGACGCAATCTTGCCTGTTCGGCAAAAGCCCCTTCGGGGTCCTGATCGAACCGGGCAGTGGACGCAGCTATCGCAGCCTCCAAAGCCGGTTTTTCAACCAGCAACGTCACAGCTTCGGCCAGTTCCTCGCACGCATCTACCGGGGTGCTGCCTTCTCTGAGGAAGGCATATCGTTCTCGATCCGGTGGGTCGGGAAGGCCTTGCTCATTGGATATGGCTGTTCCTGTGTCCAAATCAAGCATTTCTGCAACTTCAAACAGGGATTCCACCAGAATTGTGGTTTTTGGATCAAGCCGGGACAATTGGCCTAGCGCTTCGGTGTGCCGCGCGATCTGGTCAGGATGGCGCAAAAGGCCTGCCAGAACCGCAGAAATCAGAGCATCACGAGAGCCGCCCGAAATCGCCTTCCGCAATCGGCCCAGGGCATCACCCGACATTTGCGGAATAGGCTGCTTGTAATCGCGCCCCTTCCATCGTGACTTTTGTCCGCCGCCTCTTGGTGAAAATTCGCGCTTGGGAAAAGCGAAGGCGGAAAACCGGTCGAGCAGATCGCGCCGGTATAGGGCGCTGATATCGGGATGCTCGATGGCATCGACATGAGCCATCAGCCGGGCTTTCAGACCGGCCTTGTCCTCTGGCGTGTCGAGCACTTGAGCATCGCGTTCAAACTGCCACAACAAGTCGAGCAGGCTGGTCGGATCAAGCAGAAGCTTGTCCATCGCTCCCTTGCCCTGCTGCTTGATCAGATCGTCCGGATCCAGTCCGCTGGGCAATTGTACGATGGACAGCGATTTGCCCGGTTGCAGCATTGGCAGCGCCCGCTCGATCGCGCGCATGGCAGCTCGCTTGCCCGCCTTGTCACCGTCAAAGCACAACACCGGCACATCGACCATGCGCCACAGCATCTGCAATTGCGTTTCGGTAAGCGCCGTGCCGAGCGGTGCCACCGCATCATCAATGCCGGCATTGGCCAGCGCGATCACGTCCATATATCCTTCGACGACGACGATGCGGTCCGACTTGCGCGAAGCAGGACCGGCGCGATGCAGATTGTAGAGCGTGCGACCCTTGTCGAACAGCGGCGTGTCGGGCGAATTGAGATATTTGGCAACACCATCGACCGATTGCAGAATGCGGCCACCAAAGGCAATCACCCGGCCGCGAGCATCCTGGATCGGCAGCATCAGGCGATCACGAAAGCGGTCGTAAGGAGCCTTGTCCTCAACCGATATCTGCATCCCGGCTTCGACCAGCATATCAGGTTCGAATTGGGAGAGCGCCCCTTTCAGCGCAACCTTGCTGTCTGGCGCATAGCCGAAACCGAATTCCTGAATGATCGCGCGGCTGAACCCGCGATTGGTCAGGTAATTGCGCGCATCCGCCCCGCTGTCACCACGAAGTGTGTCATAGAACCATTGCTGGGCTGCTTCTGTCACGTCGATCAGGCTGGCGCGTTTTTCCGCTTGCCTGGCCGCCTGAGGATCGGGGGCGGGCATTTCAAGTCCCGCCTCTTCAGCCAATTGCTTGACCGCATCCATGAAACCCATGCCTCGCTGGTCGGTCATCCAGCGGATCACATCGCCATGCGCGCCGCAGCCAAAGCAGTGGTAAAAGCCCTTCTGGTCATTGACCGTGAAGCTGGGCGATTTCTCGTCATGGAATGGGCAACAGGCTTTCCATTCGCGCCCGGCGCGTTGCAGCTTGTCGGTCCGCATGATGACGGTCGACAGCGTCACGCGTGCGCGCAATTCGTCCAGCCATTGCGGGGAAAGTGCCATGTTGCATCATTGCGCGGCCCGGCCAGTTTCTTCAAGCGCCGTTTTTGCCCGCGTCCCCGATTCAGTTCGCGGGTGCTGCGTCATCCTCCAGCTCGGCCATGCAGGCATTGGTCGCGCTGTCACTGGCCGCTGGATAGGGGCCGCTGCCGGTTGCCACCGTGTAATCGGCATCAATGGCATAGGCGTCGGCCGGGCCAGCTGGCGGCAGGGTTGACTGCCAGTAGAAAGTGATCGGTTCGGCCTGTTCCCATTGATTGCCGCCGTCACCAGCGTTGATGATCCACGCGATGCCGCCATCAAGACAGGTCACGGCAGCTTCTGCCTTGGGGCCGACAGCGGCCAGCAAGGCATCAAAAGAATATCCCGCATTGCCGGTAAAGCCATGGGCGGGCTGGGTCATCTGGAAAGAGACCGCGCTTTCGATGTCTGACGAATCATTGCCGGTGCCGCTGCCGGTTTCCGCATCATTATCCTCACCCGGGAAGACAGTGTGGACATAGGTGTAAATCGTGCCTTCAGGCGCTGTGGCAGGATCGCATTCCTCCATCCCGGCAGGGCAAGCCACATAAGAAGTAATATCGGCAAAGGCGCTGGCCTTGTTGCTCAGCGTCGTTTTGACCTCAGGGCCTTGCGGGCCGACAATCTTTGCGCCGAGTTCCAAGTCCATGAAATCGCCCGCTTCGAAGGAGGTTGCCAGCACTTCTGCCTCTTCCTCGGTCTCGGCGATATCCAGATCGGTGCGGTTCTGGTCGATGGGTTCCGCGCAAGCGGCCAAGCTGACAATGGCCGCCATGGGCAGCAGGACAGGAAACAGTTTTGCGGTGGGCTTTGGCTGGACGATCACGATAGTTCTCCCCTTCAGAAGCTGTTTTTGACCAGCGCACTGGCCTTGCTCATATCCAGAACAGCGCCGTGGCGCGCCTTTAGTTCCGCCATGATCCGGCCCATATCCTTAATGCTGTCCGCGCCAATGCTTGCCTTGATGTCCGCGATGGCAGCAGCGGTGTCTTCCTCGCTCATCATTTGCGGCAGGAAACCCTCGATTACCGCCAGTTCTGCGCGTTCATTGTTGGCCAGCTCTTCGCGACCACCGTCAACATACATGGTTATCGATTCGCGTCTTTGCTTGGCCATTTTTTGCAAAACAGAGATAACCAGCTCGTCATCCGGCACGGTTTTGCTGGAGGTGCGCTGTTCAATGTCGCGATCCTTGATCTTGGCCGAGATCTGGCGAAGCGTTGCGGTGCGCTCCTTCTCGCCAGCCTTCATCGCGCTGATGGTGGCGGCCTTGATCGTGTCGCGGAGGGTGTCGTCTGCCATGAATACGTCTTTCCTGTGGATGGAACCTGCTATGCGCGCGGCTTATCGCACATTTCGCCATTGCGATAGGTTGACGTGGGGCGGGGGCGGCCCTAGCGAACGTGTCTTAGCGACATCGCCGGAAAACCCTTTACCTTGGAGAGCCCTCAATGGCTTCTGCCTCTACCCCTGCGCAACCCAAAGAGGCGACGGGAGTCGTTGTTCTCGCCGATGGAACAGTCATCTGGGGCAAGGGGTTTGGGGCAAGCGGCACTGCGCTGGGAGAGGTGTGCTTCAACACAGCCATGACTGGTTATCAGGAAGTGATGACAGACCCCAGCTATGCCGCGCAAATTGTCACCTTCACCTTCCCGCATATCGGCAATGTCGGCACCAATAGCGAAGATCTGGAAAGCCGGGTGGATAGCGCGGTAGGCTGTATCGTGCGCGAAGTGGTGACCCCGGCCAGCAATTTTCGCAGCGAGCAGGAATTTTCCGACTGGATGGCGGCCAATGGCAAGATCGGCCTGTCCGGCGTTGATACGCGCGCCTTGACGCGCCGGATCCGCCAGTCGGGCGCTCCCAATGCGGTGATTGCGCATAATGCCGATGGCAAATTCGACATTCCCGCTTTGCTGAAACAGGCGCAGGAGTGGTCGGGTCTCGAAGGGCTCGATCTGGCCGAGCGGGTTACGCGGGAGAAGCTGGAAGACTGGGCCCAGATGCCCGGCGGTGCTGGCTCATGGACTTTGGGTGAAGGATTTGCCTCGGGCGAGGGCGCAGATCGCCCCCATGTCGTCGCGATAGACTACGGGGCGAAGGACAATATCTTCCGCAATCTGGTGAAGGCCGGTGCGCGGGTTACGGTGGTGCCAGCGCAAACCTCGCTGGAGGATATCCTCAGCCACAATCCCGATGGCGTGTTCCTGTCCAACGGTCCGGGCGATCCCGCGGCAACGGGCGAGTATGCGGTGCCGGTGATCAAGGCGCTGCTTGACCGGGATATGCCGCTGTTCGGTATTTGCCTCGGCCACCAAATGCTGGCGCTGGCTGCGGGGGCCAAAACCACCAAAATGCATCAGGGGCACCGCGGCGCAAACCACCCGGTCCAGCGCGTGGGCGAGACTTGGGGCAAAACGCGCGATCTGGTGGAGATCACCAGCATGAACCACGGCTTTGCAGTCGATGGTGACAGCCTGCCCGATGGGGTTGAGCAAACCCATGTCAGCCTGTTCGATGGCAGCAATTGCGGCATTGCGATCAAGGGCAAGAATGCCTTTGGCGTGCAATACCACCCCGAGGCCTCTCCCGGCCCGCAGGACAGCTTCTATTTGTTCGAAAAATTCGTGGGAGGGTTGGGGTGACTATCTCCGAACAAATGGAGAGAGCGTTGCTTGATTTTTTCGCCAAAGATGATGGCGACGAGCGGACATTTCAGTCACTCACCACTGTGTACGATAAAATCAGCCGTCCTGCTCAATGGAGAGAGTCGTTCTTCAGTGACATTGAGGGCGTCGTGGACAAGAAGGAGCTAGAAACTGTTCTAGATCAGATGGTCATCGATGGATTGCTACAAAGAGATTGGCGAGATGATACATTTGAGCCTTCGTACCGAGCGACGGAAGAGGGCATCTATGAGTCAGTTCTAGGATTGGATGGATATGTTTTACAACAGCCATCAATCAAACCGGTTGAATTTGATGCCAGCAGTTGGACGGGACCTCAATCTATTTTGATCGACCTTAAAACTTGGTTGCAAGTCAAGAAAACTGTGATTGAGCTTCAGGTCCAATGCCGAGCAACAAACTTTCAATCTGAACAAGATCGACAAGACATCCAGGCATTGGCTGATGCATTAGCTTCTGTGTGTAAAATGGCTGAACCTGATCCGACGTTGATCGATATGATCACAGCTAATCCAAAGTTTAAAGCCTATGCCGCGCTCGCGGTCTTTGTAGCGACAATTCGCGGAGCCCTAGGAATCTAATGCCCAAAAGAACTGACATCTCCTCCATCCTCGTCATTGGCGCTGGTCCGATCATCATCGGTCAGGCGTGCGAGTTTGATTACTCCGGCACCCAGGCGATCAAGGCGCTGAAGGAGGAGGGCTATCGCGTCATTCTGGTCAATTCCAATCCGGCCACGATCATGACCGATCCTGAATTTGCCGATGCGACCTATATCGAGCCGATCACGCCCGACATTGTCGCCAAGATCATTGATAAAGAACGTCCTGATGCCTTGCTGCCAACCATGGGCGGACAAACCGCGCTGAATTGCGCGCTGGCTTTGGATGCTGACGGCACGCTGGAAAAGTTCGGCGTCGAAATGATCGGTGCGAAGGCCGATGTGATCGACAAGGCCGAAAACCGCATGCGGTTCCGCGATGCGATGGACAAGATCGGCCTTGAAAGCGCGCGCAGCGGCACCGCCCATACGGTTGACGAGGCGTTTGCTGTGCTGGAACGCACCGGTCTTCCCTCTATCATCCGCCCCAGCTTTACGATGGGCGGCACCGGCGGCGGGATCGCCTATAACAAGGCCGAGTTTGAAGCGATTGTGCGCGGCGGCATTGATGCCAGCCCGACCAATGAAGTGCTGATCGAGGAATCGCTGCTTGGTTGGAAAGAGTATGAGATGGAGGTTGTCCGCGATAAAAAGGACAATTGCATCATCATCTGTTCGATCGAGAATGTCGATGCAATGGGCATACATACGGGCGATTCCATCACCGTGGCACCGGCGCTGACGCTGACCGATAAAGAATATCAGATCATGCGCACCGCATCGCTCAATGTACTGCGCGAAATTGGCGTCGAAACGGGCGGGTCCAATGTGCAGTTCGCGGTCAATCCCAAGGATGGCCGCCTGATCGTGATCGAGATGAACCCGCGTGTGTCGCGCTCCTCTGCGCTCGCATCGAAGGCGACCGGCTTCCCGATTGCGCGTGTCGCGGCGAAACTGGCGGTGGGATACACTCTGGACGAGATCACCAACGAAATTACAGGCGCAACGCCTGCCAGCTTTGAGCCCACGATTGATTATGTCGTGACCAAGATCCCGCGTTTTGCCTTTGAGAAATTCAAGGGGGCCAAGAATGAATTGGCCACCGCGATGAAATCGGTCGGCGAAGTGATGGCGATTGGCCGCAATTTCCAGGAAAGCATGCAAAAGGCGCTGCGCGGTCTGGAAACGGGCCTCGACGGGTTCAACCGCGTGCCAGAGCTGGAAGGCGTGCATCGCGATGTGATTACGGCTGCTCTGTCCAAGCGGACGCCGGACCGGCTGTTGCAAGTGGGCCAGGCGTTCCGCGAGGGCCTGACGGTCGACGAAATTCATCCGATTACCGGCTATGACAAGTGGTTCCTGCGCCAGATCGAAGAGATCATCGCTGCAGAAGCAGATGTCTCTGCCAATGGATTGCCAGGGGATGCGGCCTCCTTGCGCAGGCTCAAATCGATGGGCTTTTCGGACAAGCGGCTGGCCACTCTGGCGGTGCGTTCGGTCGGTGTGGCGGGCGGGTTGGCCGAAACGCAGGCGCGTCGCAGCGGATTGCTGCACGATGCTCTGCAAGCCATGGCCGGGGCGACATCGGAAGACGAAGTGCGCGCGCTGCGTGACAAGCTGGGTGTGCGCCCTGTGTTCAAGCGGATCGATAGCTGCGCGGCCGAGTTTGAGGCGATCACGCCCTATATGTACTCGACCTATGAAGCGCCCAGCTTTGGCGAGCCGGAATGCGAGGCGATGCCGTCAGAACGCCGCAAGGTGGTGATTCTGGGCGGCGGACCCAACAGGATCGGGCAGGGGATCGAGTTCGATTATTGCTGCGTCCATGCCTGTTTCGCGCTGGAAGAAGCCGGGTTCGAGACCATCATGGTCAATTGCAATCCGGAAACCGTCTCGACCGATTATGATACGTCCGACCGGCTGTATTTTGAGCCGCTGACTGCCGAAGACGTGCTCGAAATCCTGCGGGTGGAACAATCCACTGGCGAGCTGGTCGGCGTGATTGTGCAATTTGGCGGGCAAACGCCGCTGAAATTGGCGCAGGCGCTCGAAGATGCCGGCATTCCGATCCTCGGCACCTCGCCTGATGCGATTGATTTGGCCGAAGATCGCGAGCGCTTTGCCAAGCTGGTCGACAAGTTGAAACTTAAACAACCAGAGAATGGCATCGCCAAAAGCCGGGACGAGGCCGCTGCGGTCGCCGCCCGGATTGGCTATCCGGTGCTGCTGCGTCCGTCCTATGTGCTTGGCGGCCGCGCGATGGAAATCGTCGATAGCGAGGCCCAGCTCGACAATTACATCAACACTGCGGTCAATGTGTCGGGCGACAGCCCGGTGCTGATCGACCAGTATCTGCGCGACGCCACAGAATGCGATGTCGATGCGCTGTGTGATGGTGACGAGGTCCGCATCGCTGGCGTGATGCAGCATATCGAGGAAGCAGGGGTTCATTCGGGCGACAGCGCCTGTACTCTGCCGCCATATTCTCTGCCCGATGATATCATCGCCGAAATGGAGCGTCAGGCCGAGGCGCTGGCCTTTGCACTGAAGGTGCGCGGCCTGATGAACATACAGTTCGCGGTGAAAGATGGCGAGGTCTATCTGATCGAGGTCAATCCGCGTGCCAGCCGTACTGTTCCCTTTGTCGCCAAGGCCATCGGACAGCCGGTCGCAAAAATCGCAGCGCGCGTCATGGCGGGCGAAAAATTGAGCAATTTTGAACCGTTCAAGCGCGATTTGCCCTACATGGCCGTGAAAGAGGCGGTGTTCCCGTTCAACCGCTTCCCCGGCAGCGATCCGGTGCTGACACCGGAGATGAAATCAACCGGTGAAGTAATGGGCATCGACACCACATTTGCCGCTGCTTTCCTGAAATCTCAGCTGGGTGCTGGTTCCAATCTGCCCGAAGGCGGGACTGTGTTTGTGTCGGTGAAAACTGGCGACAAACCGATCATCGTTCCAGCGGTTAAAGCTCTGATTGATCAGGGTTTTGACGTGATCGCAACCGGTGGCACCCAAGCCTATTTGACCGAGCAAGGCCTGAAGGTTGAACGGGTCAACAAGGTGGCCGAGGGCCAACCGCATATCGTCGATAAAATTATCGATGGCGATGTAGCGCTGATCTTCAATACGACCGAAGGATGGCAAAGCCTTCTCGACTCCAAATCGATCCGAGCATCGGCGTTGGAAGCAAAGGTTCCCTACTATACAACCGCCACCGCATCTGTGGCTGCAGCCAAGGCAATTGGGTCTGTAAACGCAACGCAGCTTGAAGTCCGGTCATTGCAAGACTATTATAGCTAAACAAATCTAGCGTCCCTCCCGACATTTCGAAGAGAAGGCGCCGCCTCGAAAGAAGCGGCAAGGCTCTTCATTTCGGAGTTTTTGGGTGGCTCGCGACTTAAGAAAGACGGGATTTCTACGATGGATAAGGTTCCAATGCTCGCGGAAGGCTACGAGCGGCTGACAGCCGACTTGAAGGAGCTGCGCTCTGAGCGCCCAAAGATTGTTGATGCGATTGAGGAAGCTCGCGCGCATGGCGATCTGTCGGAAAATGCGGAATATCATGCTGCTAAGGAACGCCAGGGCCAGGTTGAGGCCATGATCGGCGATATCGAAAGCAAGGTAAGCCGGGCGCAGATCATTGATCCAGCGAGCTTGTCAGGCGACAAAATCGTCTTTGGCGCGACCGTCACTCTGCTGGATGATGATGACAAGCCAGTAAAGTATCAAATCGTGGGCGAGACCGAGGCAGATGCCGCCAGTGGCCGCATTTCCTACAGCTCGCCTTTGGCGCGTGCCATGATCGGCAAGAGCCTGGAGGACGAGATCGAAGTGACTGTTCCGTCCGGCGACAAGTTTTATCTGGTCGAGAAGATCGAATTCATCTGATCTAAGTTTGGCTGTTCAATCGAGCAGCTTTTCCATCGCGTAATTGTGGATGGCTACCGGACCGTCGGGGCCTTCGATTTCGAAATTGCGCCGATGGGTTGCCAGATATCCCGCGCGCTCAAAAGCGGGGCGGGCAAGCTCGCTT
>CALBWA010000005.1 GCA_937969505.1 uncultured Erythrobacter sp.
CAGTGCCATAATGCTGCCCGCTTATGTGATGCGCTTGTTCAATGACCTGCCGCTCGACAATAAGGATTTGCCAAAGCGACTGACCCTACCTGTGCTCATTTCAATGGGAACCGAGGACATCGGGATGGATGTACCGAGCGCACACCGGCTGGATGCAGCACTATCCGATTCCACCTTGTCACTGTTTGACGGGGTTGGCCATTTCCCCTCCTATGAATCTGCTGAGAGGTACAATGACGAGCTCGCCAATTTTGTAAATCGGTGCAACTGATCTGCACCAAACCGCACTTACCCCTTGGCGAGGGTGCCAGTGATCATTGATCCGTAAGAATGCGTTTTCAGACGAGATGAATCTTTCGCCCCGCAGTCAGTTGATTGGCGGCGCCCACAATCGCATCCGCATCGATCATGAAATGCTTGTACAGGTCGCCGATAGTTCCGGTCTGGCCGAAGTGTTCAACGCCAAGCGGTGCTACGGCATGCCCTCGTACACCGCCAATCCATGCAAGAGTGGCGGGATGCCCGTCCGTCACCGTGATCATCGTCGCATTGCGCGGAACAGTTTCGAGCAGCCGCTCTATCTGGCTGGTTGCACTTGCATGACCACGTGCCCTTGCGCGGCGGGCCGCGGTCCAGCCGGAATTTAGTCTGTCGGAACTGGTAACAGCCAACACCGCGATATCGCGGCGATCGTTGCCAATACGCCCGGCGGCCTCGATCACCTCGGGAGCGACACACCCTTGATAGGCAATCACGATTTCGGTGTTTGGGCTTGGCTCTCTCAGCCAGTAGGCACCATCAATAACCCCCTGGCGAAATTCTTCGTTGTCCCGCGAATGGGCATGGACTTGTTCAATCTGGCGAGTGGTCAGGCGCAGATAGATTGACCCACCGGTTTCATCGCGCAGCCACGTTCGCTCATCCGGATCCCCATCGCCGCCGCGCTGCATGTAGTCGAACGACCAATCCATGATGATGGAAAGCTCATCGAGATAAGCCGGCTCGAAACTGACGATCCCGTCCTGGCTCATTCCGATCAATTGCGCACCGATGGATTGATGCGCGCCGCCTTCAGGGGCCAGGGTGACACCCGATGGTGTCCCGACGATCATGAAGCGGGCATCCTGATAGCATGCGTAGTTGAGCGCATCGAGACCGCGCGCCACGAACGGGTCATAGACCGTTCCAATTGGCAGCAATCGTTCCCCGAACAGGGAATGGGAGAGTCCCGCCGCGCCTAGCAACAGGAACAGGTTCATTTCAGCAATGCCAAGCTCGATATGCTGTCCGTCCGGCGAGAACTTCCATTTTTGAGCCGAAGGAATGCGTTGATCGCGAAAAGTGTCTGCGATCCCGATCCGGCTGAACAATCCCTGACGATTCACCCATGCGCCAAGATTGGTTGAAACCGTCACGTCGGGCGAAGTCGTGACAATCCGATCTGCAATCGGTGCTTTCGTTTTAGCGATGGCATCGAGGATTTTCCCGAACCCTGTCTGGGTAGACGCAAATCGGTCTTCCAGAAAGATCGGGCCTTCGCTGGCGATGGTTGCTGCCGAATGTCGCCGAGAGCCAGCCTTGAAGAATTCAGCGCTGTCCATCGCTGCCTGCGTTTTTGCAGGGTCAATCTGCCCGGCCTGCTTGTCCCATTCCTTGCCTTCCGGAATGCCCATTCGCTTCTGGAACTCACGCATTTGCGCCTTGTTCATCAGGCCAGCGTGATTGTCCTTGTGCCCTGCCAGCGGCGTTCCCCAACCCTTGATCGTATAGGCCAAAAAGACGGTGGGCCTGTCATCATCCACGGCGTCGAAGGCGTCGCACAACGTCTGGATGCACTGTCCACCCAGATTGTTCATCAGGTCGGTAAGCTCTTCATCCGAGTACGTGGCCAGCAGTGCGGTAACTTCACCCTGATCGCCGATATCGTCCATCAGCCGTTCTCGCCAGGCCTTGCCACCTTGAAACGTCAGGGCCGAATAATCCACGTTCGGGCAATTCTGTATCCATCGTTTCAGAACATCACCGCCCGGTTGATCAAAGGCGGCACGCTGCAGAACGCCATGGCGCAGCACGACAGTCCTCCAGCCAAACGCATCGAATATCGCTTCGATCTTTTCCCAAAGCCCTTCTCTAACGACGCCGTCCAGGCTTTGCCGGTTGTAGTCGATGATCCACCACGTGTTGCGCAGGTTGTGTTTCCAACCCTCTTGAAGGCACTCGTAGATATTCCCTTCGTCGAGCTCAGCGTCTCCGACCAAGGCAACCATTCTTCCTGTCTGATCCTCCTCAATCCAGGCGCGCTCGCTCAGGTAGTCCTGAATTATCGAAGCGAAGGCGGTGATAGCCACGCCAAGGCCAACGGAACCGGTCGAGAAATCGACATCATCGACATCCTTCGTTCGGCTTGGATAGGATTGCACCCCGCCAAACCCTCTGAAGTTCTTAAGCAGCTCGACGGGCACATTACCCATCAGGTATTGAATAGCGTGAAACACGGGCGATGCATGAGGTTTCACCGCAACGCGATCCTGAGGTTTGAGCGCGTGAAAATAGAGTGCGGTCATGATCGACACCATCGACGCGCATGAAGCCTGATGCCCACCGACCTTGACATCGCCCTCGTCCTTGTCGCGAAGGTGGTTTGCGTTGTGGACAATCCAGCATGCGAGCCACAAGAGCCGTTGTTCGATTGATTTCAGATCTTCGCGGTTGCTCAATTGTCGTCCCATTCGTTTGTCGGCGGCCCACAATGGTATTCGACGGCCTCCTAGGGCCAAGACGATCCGCTGAAAGCGTAAAAAGTTCGATTGGTCAGTCCGCGTGGACATATTGTGCAGGCAATCGAGGCTCAAGCGTATGTCCTGCTCCAATTTTCGGCTTAGCCGCATAGCGGCAAATTTATTTAGGCACTGAGGATGTTACTGCCTGTGGGTAGATTTGTCACGTGCGAGGCGCTTCGCTTGATCCACAAACGGTGGCGAATATTCTACTCACGTAGATCCACACTATCTGCAGTTTCTGCGTCAAAGGAACTCTCTTTCTGATGTTTTTGATGCAAAATTAGCAGCAATTAGGCCTTTGCGGGCCTTTCGGGCAGGTCGCGATCTTATCTCGTGAAGCCAGACGCATGAGCTGTCAGTCCGGTGCCTCCTTTGCTGCCGTCTCAAGCTTGGTCAGACATTCCAGGCCTGACTTAGGCGGCGTCATTGCGTTGTGTCTTTGCAGTTGTTGCGCATCAAAACTTCGCTCACCAGAGGAGAGGCGGAGGGGTTCTTGATGATCATCGTTTGGGCCGCACCTCGCAAGACTGAGCAATCAAAATCTGCTCCTGCGCCAATCGCTGAGCTGATGGTCGATGCGAAGATGCTTGGCGGTAAAACAGAGGCTGCCTTCGCCGGAAAATCATTCTTCCAGCGGGCACCAGCGACGATTTTCGCAAAGCTTTCGCGCGCATCGGGCACGCTCAGGATCGCGGGTGACAGCTCGGCCAAGAGCTCCCGATCCCGGCTGAGTGCCCAGAGGGCGGCCAGATGGCGACCAGCTTGTCTTTCATCGCCTGCATTGATTGCCAGTGCCAACATGGCCTGCTGACCATTCAAATCGCGCCACCCGCCGCGCGCGGCCAATTGAAGCGAACCGGCAGCATCCAACCTTTGCCCCGAGGCCAATTGGGCACGGGCCAACATGACCAGATTTTCTGCCGGGATTGGGCGTTGCGAAACCAGTTGCCGTGACAGGCCTGTGGCGCGATCGAGATCGTCCGCCTGAATAGCAGCCTCCGCCAAATGGCTGTGAGCAAATCCTGCGAACATGGACGGCACCCAAGGCGCGAGCGCGGGATCGTAACGGGCCTGTCGATCAAGCTGCGCGAGCACGGCGACTGCGCCCAAGCAGACCAGAAACAAGAACCAACTTAGCTTTCCCATCAAGTCTCGCTCCGTTGGGAACCACCGCGCATCAGCAGCACAAGGGCGAATGCGGCAATGGCAAGACCCGCCTGTGACCGCAGCGGGTAGTCGACCAGTGACTGTAGCGCCAAAACCGCCAAAATCATTCCGCCTGACCATGCAACCCATGGTTGAGCAGCATTACGCGCGCGCCAACCAGCCGTCATGATGAGCACAATCCAGCACAGGATTAGCAAAGCTCCAGCCAGTCCGGCTTCTATCAGCAATTCCAGATAATCATTGTGAGCACGGCCCGCTCTTTTTGCAGAAAGATTCTCAAGAGATTCGTCGGCTTGGAAAACTTCGTCAAAAGTGCCCATGCCAGCGCCTGCCGGCCAATATTTTTGCGCTGAATAGGTCGCGTCCTCCCAGATAAACTCACGTGCTTCATTGCCTGCATCGAAGCGGTCAATGCTGGTTTGCACCCGCGTTCCGTCTCCAGCGATGAGCAGGGCGCCAACAAGCGCCACTCCGATCAAGGCCGATACAATGGCGTGTTTCCCAAACTTAGCAGGGTTGGAGTGCAGGCGCGGTGAAACAATCCAGCGCCATACTATACTGACCAAAGGCAGCAAACTGAGCGCCATGGCGCTGCGCGACTGGGTCAAGAGGATTGCAAGGCACAAAAGGATCCCGGTTACCCAGCGAACGAGTTGAGATTTCTTGCCTCGTATCGGGCTTGGCAGATGGAGCAGAAGGGTAAGGCAGATCACCAAAAAAACGCCTGCAGAATTGCGGTTCGCAAACGTGCCAAACAGAACCCCGGGCATGGGGTTTTCCGGATAAGGAATAAGGGCGGAACCATCTGTCAGAACTTGCGGGACGCCGAGCGCAAAATTGACCAGCCCCAGTGCCACGACAACCCAGCCAGCCGTTACTAATGTGCTCATCGAGTAGGTCCAGCCCAAAGCAAGGATCGCGAGCGGAACGATCAGGCCGATGAGAGCCACCAGTGTCCGTGCACGATCAAGCGAGAGCGGATGCCATTGTAGAGATCCCAGTGTGGCACGCGCATCAACCGCCAATTCTCGGCCAGGCAGTGTGGCCCACATCTCAACCGGGAGCGGGATGAGATGGAAGGCGGGCAGTAAGACAGTGGCAATGATCAGCAACCGGATCGCTGGTGGCGCTGTTTTCCAGAATTTGGCAACGGCTTTGCCATTGAAGGCGAGCACAACAAGTGCGGTTAGCTGAACTGCCAGATTTGCAAAGCCATAGGCCACGCCTCCGCCGCCGATCAGGATGGCGACGGCAAGGAGAATGAAAAAGCTGGAAGTTTTAGGGGCAGTCATCGAACGGCCCGGATTGCGTGCATCAGGCAGCTTGCTGAGCGAGCTCAGTTTGCGCCATTCGACTGATTGCCACCTATGACCGGCCTATCACCGCTTGAACCTCCCGACAGGGTCGCTGCGAAGATGGCCCACAGACCTACGCCACCCAAAAGGTAAAACCAGACTGGTGCGCCCCCTTCGTCATCGTCTTCATCTTCCATCGGGGAAAATGGAGTGTTGCCAAGCGCAGGAACATAGGAGGTTGAGGTCTCGCTGGCCCGCGTATTGGCAAGGGCAGGAATTGACGACATTGCTAAGGAAACAGCGGACAAAGCTGCCAAGATCGTGCCCAGATGTGCCATCACGCTGTTTGTCCTTTCCCACTTCGAACCGGCAATCCGGCTAGGGTGCGAACACTCATATTAGCTTTCAGCAGTCTCGGCGGCAACCGGAATTAACGCATTGTCACTTGCACAGCGTTCCCTTTTGCAGTGAGCCAAAGGGCAGGTCGGGTTTGATATACGCAGCTGAGACGGTTTGTTTTCGGCAGGTTACCGGCTAGTGACTACAGCCATATGTTGGATAAATCCTTGCTCATGTCAGCCCAACTAACGAACAGTTTTCCCGGCCCGGCAGAGGCCGGCGCTGCTGCATTGGCGACAATAAGAAAAGCAATGGATGTCCGGCATGCAGATGCTCAGACAGTCGGCCGTCCACTTGTCGGCGCAGTTCTGCTTGATGACGAGATGATGTCCATGACGGGTAGCGGTTTTGTGTTCCGTTGCCCTGGAGGCGCACGGTTCCGTTATGAGCTGGGCAAACAATTGATGGCTTTCATTCCTGATGGTGGTGCGGACGAAGCTCGCCTGTTTCAATGGGGCAGTGTTTTTGGCGCGGTCGCTTGGCTCAACGATTTACTGCCGCTTCATGCGAGCGCAGTCGCTGATAATGATCGGGTGATAGCCTTTACCGGGCAGTCAGGCGCCGGCAAGTCCACATTGGCAGCTGCGTTGGTTGATGATGGCATGAGGCACGTCTGCGACGACACCTTAATTCTCGCGCCAAGTTGTGAAGGGTTGCTTGCCATTCCAGATAACAAGCCGATTAAATTATGGGACGATGCTTTTGCGCTCGTTAATGCCAGGCGCGCAGAGGCAGTGGCGTCGGTGCCGGGCAAGCATTACGCAAGTGTAGCTCAAATGTGTGCAGAACCACTGCCGTTGACCGATTTGATTTATCTCGAAGCAGGTGAGGGTGCGAGCCTTACGGCCATCACCGGCGGTGACAAACTGAACCAATTTCCGCAGGCGATGTATCGCAACTCGCTACACTTGGCGCGCGACGATCCGGATCACCACGCGCAACTGATGGTGATGGCAGCCTCAACTGTGCGGTCCTGGCGTCTCGTCCGGCCTATTGATCCGGTTTCTTTTGATGAAACCACAACTGAAATTGCGAACCTTTTACGATCGCATACGAAGGCCTGAACTTGGCGCAGATCAAGGATGAAACTCGGTGCCGACCATTGCTATCTTCACAGCAAATTCATAAAGGGAATGGCAGTATCGAGCCGTGTAAACCATCTGTCGGAGCAAAGTCAGTGCCTGTTTCCAAATCAAGCAAGCCTCGCAAGACTTGGCGCGCGCCAGTGCTTGAACAGCTGACGATTGACCTTGATGCCATTCGTCAGAAGCGAGCCGGCAATACTGATTTCCGTGGAAATGGGGCCGTAAGCTAGGTTCCGTCTAACTGTCGGCCACACCAGTGGCTCGAATGTGTATTTATAGTGCAGGGATCGACAACACATGCCCCGCCTGAAAAAAGAGCCGCAGTCTTTTCTTGCCAGTGAAGTTGATGGTGAACTGATATTGGTTCACGGTGATACGGGTGGTTTTTTCGCTCTTAAAGATGTGGGATTTGAAATCTGGAAGTCATTCGAGGATGAGGCGGATTTGGAAGAAATCTGCGACAATCTTCAATTGAGCTATGATGTGCCCCGGCAAGAGTGTGAGGCATCTGTTGAAACTTTTGCCAACCAATTGGTGGGTGCCGGCTTTGCCCGTTGGTGCTGACGAACCAGTCTGCGGAGAATGCTCCGTCAATACCGGCAATATGGCTTTGCGCTGGCAGACCATTTGCGCCGTTGTGCTTATTCTCAAGGCCCAGTGCTTGATCCGGTTCGTTCCGATGGCTCGGTGGCGCGGCAGTCTTGGGAAGCTGGCAGAACCCTCAACCTCCGGCACCGGCGACCAGACCAGCCTGTGCGATCAGAGATTGGCCTCGGCCTGGTCACGCCGGGTTATGCGGGCGTCCTGTCGATTTCCGATTGAGCCCAAATGCCTCCCGCAAGCCATGGCCGTTCAATGGCTGCTTGCAAAGGCACAATTGCCGTCGCGGCTGGTCATTGCAATGGAGCGGCAGGGAAGCACAGCAACGGCCGGGATTGACCAAGCACCGAGCGATGCATTTCACGCCTGGGTTGAATTGGGCGACCGGATGGTGATTGGTCTTTGTGAACGGCAGAACTATCGACCTGTCCTTGTCTTTTCGCAAGATGATGGTGACGGGTGACTAGGTTGATGCGCGCGGACCTGCTGATCGCGGGCTGCTTTGAACTTTCAGAAGTCGAGCAGGCATCTCCTGCGCAAATGGCGGCGCACGACCGAGTTGTCGGCACGCTTGCCCTGGGTAAGGCAGGGCCCATCCGACATGCTAGCTTGGGCGCCAGCTTTCTTGCAGCCCGGTGCGAGAAATCCGCATCTGGGTTGATCGTCAACGCAACGACCTCTTCTCCAAAAATTGCCCGTTTCGTCCCGTCCAAGGGCTGCGACGGATCTTACACGCTCCTTGCTGGACAGCTGCAGGATCGCGAAGAATTGTGTCTTGCGCTGGGGGGCGACACTGGTGCGGATGATGCTGCGCTCTATGCGAAGGCGCATGCCCGCTATGGCGAAAATTGTGATCGCTGGATCAATGGTGATTATGCTGTCGTGCAATGGTTTCCAGATGATCGGCGGGTCAGGCTGGCCCGCTCAGCAACCAGCACCCGGCCGCTTCATGTCTGGAGGCACGGCAGCCGTATTGTGGTGGGTTCGATTCCTCGCGTACTGTTCGCAGCCGGTCTTGATCCCTGCCTCAATGAAAACCGACTGGGCGATGCCTTACTGCTCAATTATCGCAACGGCGGGGCTAGCTGGTTCAAGGGGGCGGGCCGTGTTGCATGCGGCACTTCTCAATCGCACGATCCTTCGGGGGCTCGCACACATATCTTCTGGGCAGCCGACAAAGTGCCTCATGTGCGCTTTTCAAACGATGATGACTATGTCGGGGCGGTGGATGAGGCATTTGCCAAGGCCACAGATAATGCTTTTGCTGGCATTGAGCGTCCCGGGATTGCCCTGTCCGGTGGTTTGGATTCGCAAGCGGTCGCAAGCTATGCCTGCACACAGCGGCCCGATTTTGGCGCGATCGCGACCTTCACAGCCGTTCCTCAGCCCGGTTGGAGCGCGCCACCAAAGCCTTACTCTTTTGGCGATGAAAGCGCGCATGTGCGCGCTCTGGCGAAGATGTATCCGCAACTGGATCCGCACTTTCTGTCAGCTCAGGATCGCTCCTTCGCCGCGGATTTGGATGCGATGCACGTGCTGGGGTCCTGGCCGATGCGTAATGAGAGCAATATGCACTGGATCCACGGCATATATAGCGCCGCGAACAATACGAATTGCGATGCGTTGGTCTTTGGCGCTGCGGGTAATACCGGCTTCAGTTATGACGGAGCCACCGGCTATTCGACCTGGCTCAGAACCGGGCAATGGGGACACCTGGTCCGGGAATTAAAGGCGGCACCTGACGATCGGCCGTTGAGGCGCAAAGCGGTCTCTCTAAGTGTGATGCCACTTTTGCCGCCAAAATTGCGTCGAACGATCGCCAAGATGCGCGGTAAATACAGCGACCCCATGCAAAGCTGGTGCGCGATCAATCCAGAATTCGCACGCCGTTCAGGTGCGCTGGACCGCGCTATTAGCAACGGGCATGACTGGGACTTGCACGATGGGGCCAACGCGCGAGCATGGCGAGCGAGCGTTCTTGCTGACACTTTATCAGAAGGGGCGGAAATTGATCTCGCGCTGCAGCTGCATCATGGAGTGCCGTCGCGCGATCCCACATTGTACAGGCCACTGCTCGAGCTGTGCATCGGAATCCCCGACGATCAATATCTACGCCTCGGCACAGATCGCTGGCTAGCCCGACGTTTGCTAAAAGATCGTGTTCCGGAGATTGTCCGGACCGAGCGGCGTTTTGGCCGACAGTCCCCCGATTGGGCTATGCGTTTTACCTCTGATCGCAATGCGATTATCGATGAACTATCAAGTATGACGTCAGACCCGACCATTTCCAAGGCTATCGACATTGAGCGAATGCTGATCACCATGCGCAGCTGGTCAGGTGAGGAAGACAGCGCCGGGGTCAATAAACTTGCAATTCATGCAGGCGTGGGTCGGGCCGTATCTACGGGCCGGTTCGTCCGCTATGTGCAAAAGCGCAATGACCAGCAATAAGCTTCAGGCCCACTACAACGCCCTCGGATTTCTGGCTCGCCATGCCGGTTATGCGCGCGTTGCAGGGCTTGCGGTTTTGACTTTTGCGTCCAGCCTGACCGAGGGCATCGGTCTGCTGATGCTGGTCCCGGTAACGCTTGTTCTTTCAGGGCAATCAGCGCCAGAAACGCTATCCTCATGGCTGCAACCGCTGGCACAACTGCCGCCATCTTTATTGCTTGGCACGATCGTATTTCTGGTCGGGCTACGGGCTGTGATCGTCTATATCAGCAATGAAAAGCGGCGCACACTTGCCCTGTCATTGTCCCGGCGTCTGCGAACACAAACGCATCAAGCGATTTTGCGAGCAAATTGGCGCTGGCTGAGCCAGCAGAACAGCGCAGACCATGCGGCTCTGATCATGGGTGAGACGGTCAGGGCCGGCAGTCTGGTCGACCATGCGCTCAGCCTGATTACGAGCACGATCAGCATAGCGGTGTTCCTTTTGGCGGGTGCTCTTCTGTCACCAACGTTGACGGCGATCATGATCGTGGCAGGAATCGTGCTGGGCCTTCCGCTGCTGATCATACGTGCAAGCACTTCGGCCAACGCGCAGGCTTACTCCGACGTCTACGGCGAATTACAGGGCCTCGTCTCGAACGGATTGTCGCATCTGCGCGGTGCAAGGATTGCCAATGCGACCCATGTTCTGGAGCGGGATTTTGCACGTTATTCTGCACTGTTGCAGCAACACGAGCAGCATTACTATCGCGCTACTTACCGTGCGCAGGCCATATTTCAGATTGCCGTGGCGGGTTGTCTTGCGGTGGCTGTTTATGCAGCGCTTTTCTGGGCAGAGGTGGCACTGGTTGTATTCGTGCCCCTGCTTGCCATCGCGATCCGATCAGCGGCCATGCTGCTGCGCGTACAGCAAGCGCTGCACCAATGGCGGTATGACGTGACCGCGCTCGATCAATTGCGCCAGCTGATTGACATGGCAAAGGCCAATGCAGAGCCTGCTGCGGATCGCGGTGAAGCGATTGAATTCAAAAAAGAGCTTGTTTTAGATCATGTGACGTTTGCCTATCCGGGTCGCGACGGACCAGTTTTCACGGACCTGTCCTATCGTATCACCCACGGAGAAATCGTCGCAGTGCACGGTGCATCTGGCGCCGGCAAGAGCACTTTGGCCGATCTTGTCTGTGGTCTGCTTGCACCCGACAAGGGCGGATTGGTGATCGATGAGCGCAGGCTTGATGCTGGCCAGATTATCCAATGGCGGTCGCAAACCGCATATGTCGAACAGGCCGGGTTTTTCTTCGAAGGTACCATTGGTGACAATGTGCGCTGGGGATTGGAAACTGCCAGCGATGACGATGTCAGAACCGCCTTGAAGGCTGCCTTGGCCCACTTCGTTTTTGAACTTCCTGAAGGCCTCGATAGTCAGATGGGGGAAGGGGGGCGCCAGTTTTCAGGTGGTGAAAAGCAACGCATCGCGCTTGCCAGAGCATTGCTGCACCAGCCCGATCTGTTGATTTTGGACGAGGTGACATCCGGCCTTGATGCCCAAAGCAAGGATGGCGTTCACCAATCACTAGAGGCACTCAAGGGGCAATACACGGTGCTATTGCTAAGCCATGATCCTGCCATGCTGGCCATTGCCGAGCGCACCATCGATCTGGACGCACTGTGAAACTGCCCGGTCTTTCATCTTCCCCAAATACAGAGCGCACCGGACCGCGTGGTGCAGCGCAAATTGTATTGCTTGATATTTGCGCAAATCCCGACGCCGATCACAGCTTGGCCTTGCAGAATCTTGGCGAAGTCAGTGCCCGCCGCTTGGCAAACTATGCGGCCAGCACCCGAACCGCGTCTCTTGTAGCGCGAACTGTGCGCGCAGCATCGCTCGACGAACAATCGCCGCTGTTTCGGCCCTTTGCTAACGAGATTGCGCCAACGGCATCAGCGCATGCGGTCGGGGCTTTGGGTCAAGGGCAGGCTGCTGCGCGCACTCTTGCGATATTGGCCGAGCACAGCTTGCATCCGATTGCCCTCAAGGGACTGTCGCTAGCATTCCGCGATTATCCCGATCCGGCACTGAGGCCCATTCGCGACATAGACCTTCTGCTGGAACCAGAGGGGACCTTGGCTGCTGAACGTATTCTGCTTGATCATCCCGATTATAAGCAGCGGTTTGGCGTAGCGAAATATGGCTTGGACTACAGTCACCAATTGCCAGAGATCGAACATAAGCCGAGCGGTCTTGTGATCGAGCTGCATCACCGGATCAACGCCCGGGATTGGGTGCATGAGCCGGAACTTGTCATCAAGCTGCGTGACGGCGCACGGCCCTTGGACCTGCTGGGCCAACAGGTTCTTGTACCGGATGCAGAAAGCAATTTTCTGCACTTGATCGAACACGCAACGCTGCATCATCTGTTTGCAAATGGTCCGCTAATATTGTCTGATTTGCACTATCTAGCGCAAGGCGGTCTGCCGTGCTGGCAAGCTTTGAGGGACGAGGCTTCGCGCTTCGGACTTGGCAAAGGCCTTGCGCTATTGGCGCAAATCGCCAGCCAGCATGGCGCGCAATGGGTCCCTGAAGGCTGGATAAATGACAACGATATCAACCAAGAACTGGTCGATAACGCCTGCCTAGCCATGTTCGAGCGTGGTTCGATCAGACAGAAGGTCGCCATGGCCAATCGGGTTGGCGAAGATGATGGACGCCCGGCGCCAGCCGGGGCGGCAATTGCGCGAGCTTTGCGGCCAAGCGCCAACCAATTGTCGCGATTGTCTGGGCATCATTCACAAAGCATCTGGCGCTGGCTTGGTTATCCGGCTTGGCTGATCGAGAAGGGCATGCGCTATCGCGCGCTTCGTTCCGATCCACGGATCGCAAAAGCTGCGGCAGACAGAAGAAAACTGCGCCAATGGCTGGTCGGCGAATAATGGCCTCGCTGCGTAAGTCTCTTGCTCTGTCCAATGTGGCAACTTTCGCCAATCTGTTCATTTCGCTGGGTTTGGTCATTGTCGTCTCGCGTTTGCTTGAACCGGCGGCAATCGGCGGCTTCCTGATCGCTTACGCGGTCATTATGTTGATCGACCCCATCCGGGAATTCGAGCTTAAATCTTTCGTGATTGTGGAACCTGACTTCGGGCTCGCTCAGATGCGTTCTGTGCGCATGGTTGCGCTCGGAACTGCAGCTCTGGGCGCGGGCCTTTGTCTTGCCGGTTCTGCCATTCTTTACGCCAGCTACGACACCAATCTGCCGGGTCTGTGCCTCTTGATTTTGACTTTAACATTCATTGTCCGGCCAATGACCCAGCCAGCAGAAGCACTTCTGGCCCGCCAGCTACGATATGGGCCTCTTGCTATCGTGAAGATCACAGCAGCTGTAATTCGTGCCACAGTCACATTGGCCCTTATCTGGCAGGGGATGGGTGCGGAAGCGCTGGCTATCGGCGTGGTGGCAGAAGTGGTAAGCGAACTTCTTTGCCTCGCCTTTATCGATCGCCGCATGGCGTTTGCTCGGCCCGCCAAGCGCGGCCTTTCCCATGTGCTGCGTTTCTGCGTGCAATTGACTGGAGCCCAGCTTGCAACACGGCTTGCTGCGGCGCTTGAGCCGCTCATGATTGGCGCCGTGCAGGGTCTTGCGATGACCGCATTCTACAATCGCGGCAATCGCGTAGTCCGAACTTTCCGTTCTGGAGTTGAGCAAGCCACGTTGCCCATCGCCCTCCAACATTTTGCCTCGGCCAAAGGGGACAGGGATCAGATCAGAAGGGCCTATGTGCGGGCGATTGCTTTGCTCACTGGATTGTCATGGCCGGTGCTGGGTGTGTTTATTGTACTCGCCGATGCAGTAATTTTGGTGCTGTTTGGAGATCAGTGGGGGCAAGCAGTGCCATTGGGTCAGATTCTCGCATTGGGAGCGATTGTCTATGCCGCCTCGGCGCTCAGCCATCAGGTCCATGCTGCCCTCGGCGAAACAGCCTTACTCATGAAGCGCGATGCAGGCCTTGCTATGCTCAGGTTAGTTGTTCTTGTCGCGACAGTCTTCGTCAGCACTGTTGCTGTGGCCTGGGGACTGGTTGCAGTGATCGCAGTATCTCAAATTGTGCACCTGAAGTTCATGCACCGTTCGATTGGCTTGACTTTCAGAGAGACAGTCAGTGCCGTTTGGAAAAGCGCGGCGGTGGCTTTGGCCTGCGTTGGCGCAGTTACAGCGGTGCGCTATCTCGCCGGAGATGGGACGGGTGCGGTAATTCTCGTCATCTTCGCCGCTGCGGCGGCTGGCGTCACTTGGGGCGCTTGTATTGCCCTGTCTGGCCACCCTTTAAGCCAGGAGATCCGTCAGCTCACCGGGAGCTCAGCTCGCGCTCATACGCAGACAAGCGGCCTTTAGCGATAATCCTGTAAAGCTTCTTCGATATCATCAAGAGAAACATTGTTATCGGGCGTGATCAAGAAATGTGCAGCTCTGCCAATTCGCTCAGGTTTGCCAAGCAGCCCCTCGATGCTGTGATAATTTGATCGCCCATCCATGAAGTAATCGTCAAAAAGCAGTTTGGCACTGGTGCTCATGTCTGCCTTTGCCATCACCTTGGCAGCCATCGCGCAGCGCAATGTGCAAGCGCGTCGGAAGCGTCCATCGACAAGGATCAAATCAGGCATTGTCGTCAAAAGGTCAAAGGGAGCCTCAACATAGCGTCGCCACCGCCGTATCCTGCGTGGTGAGGGTGAGCCAGGCAAAGGCACTCCCCATCCAGCGGTGAGGCCGATATAGGCATCAATCACACTGATATTGGAATGTGCAGGAAGAACCTTGCGCACTTCGTTTGCGAAAAACCGATCACATTCGACGCTCAGACCTGAGATATCTTTCGAGGCAACCAGTCTTGTTGACCCTCCGGACCCAAATTCCAGATAGGTCGAGGATTGCGCAAGCTCTTTGTCAAACCATGCTCTGGTCTCATCATCAAACCAAGGTTCGGGGGGAATGTCGAAGCCTTTTATTCGTTGAAGATAGAAGAATTTGGCAAGGTCTGTGATACGATCAATGTTCACAATCTGGACCGCCTTAACCGTGCGGAAAGCCGGCGAATGAAATTCGAGGTTTGCCATCGTCCACTACGCAAGAGCGCGTTTACGCCAGGACGTTGGAAGACCGCCTTTGCGGGCACTGTGCCGAAGCCGTGCTTCTTGCTGACCGAATAATTGTTAGCTGTGTGCCAGACCATGCAGTTATCCAGCGGTTGCAGGTCGTCGTCGACCGGGATGATCATACGAGAAAAGAGGCCTTCAGGAAGTTTGTGGTAGGTAAGGCCCCATGCAGATTGCACCCTGCATGAATGTCCGTTTGACTGGGGCATGGTGTCAGCAAGTTTCCTGTCCGACCAAGGCGAGGCGAGATATTCGCCTGCCAGGTCGCTGTCCATTACAAATCCGGCCCAATAAGGAAACTTTGGTGCCACAAATCGCGTGCCTCCAAGTGTCACTATCTCGTTTTCAGTAACGGTTTGCGGGCCGAGATAGTCAGCCGCGATTGATCGACCGTCTGGAGCGTTTTCAATCCGTAGAAAGCCGGGGATGAGACCCTTTGATTTCGCAGATTCGACGTGCTTTCGAAAGTAAGCAAGGGCCTCAGCCGGTATCGCAATGTCATCCTCAATATACACAAACAACTCGCCATCACGAGCGGTCTTGATCCAGGAACGCAGATGACGCTTGTGCCACCATGTCAGATGCCAAGGGTGGGCCAGATCATTGACTATATCGATTGCAATCGAATGGCCTTTTGTACGCAAGGCATTCGAGACCCGTTTGAAATCCGGTTCATCCTGCAGGCCCGCGTCATTGGTTACTACTGTGATGGCAGCGTCAGCAACTGGCCAATCGATCATCACCTCAAGGCTGCGAGCGAGGAAGGGGATCCTTGCTGGCACGTAATGCGCAGCGATGGAAACTGTGACTCTATCCAGAGCCGGGGTCATGGTCTTGAACTCTCGCGAAACACACACCTGAGTTAGGTCGGTTCAATTGCGCAAGGCAAGTTAAATACTATTGAAGCTGCAGATGCTCTTGCAGGCGCGCGCCGTGGGTCCGCGAAGTTATTTGGTCGCAGACCCACCTACGCGATAAGCTAAAAAGTTACCGAACGGCACCGGCAGGGGCCGTTGTGCCACGCACATTCCCGCCTTTGTCGAACCCTAAAACCGACTGTTTGGGACTGGTCAGTAGCCCTCCAGCTGGAGCAAAATTGCCGCCGGCTGCATCAATGAAATTGTCCGCTTTAGTGCCTGAAATCGTTGTTCGCTTCGCTCCTTGCGGGTTGGTGGCCGCACCGAACAAATGGTTATCGGTAACCTCTAGATCTGAATTGGGCGTGCCGGTCCATTCGATGCCGCGCATCGCATTATTGGCGAGCATGCAATGCTCGTCTGCGGTGAGGCCTTGAGAAGGTCGGATCAATTGAATTTGATTCGCCAAAGTGTTGTGGGCCACAACCACGTGGCTGCTAGGCTTGGACCATTGGCTGAACTGCGACAAAAAATCAGGATTGAGCGCCTCATCTGATTCAGCGGCATTGTTAATGATGAGCAAGTCCTCCATCCCGTCATAGCCGAGGGTTATGGCAGGCAAAGCATTGCCATAGAACGTATTGCCAAACATGATGCTGTTGGTAGACGATTGCAGGTTGATGGCCCAGATGTCGCCATGGATGTCGAATACGGTGTGAAGGTCAACTGAGGAAGTTTTCGCATCAATTGCTGAAAATCCTGCTCCGAGCCCGGCTGCATTGGCATGCGACAATGCGCTGGCGCGACGGCTGTCATCGATCAAAACCGCTGCCCAACCTGCGTTCGCGTTGATCCAGTCGACAACATTCTGAACGGAATAGTGCGTGTCGGCTTGATAATCGGCAACTTGATTGCCGATCGTGAATGTCTGATCAGGCAATCCATCTGTTCTCAGCTTCAGCACCCGATTGTTCGCGTCGCTTGACCCGGAAAGCTCAATGGTCGCTGCAGACGCTGCGCCAGTGTATTGCACACTCAAGGCAGGCAGGGGGGTGCGCCAGTCCACATTATGGGACGAGGTCACGATGTTGCCTACCATGCAGCGTGCATAGGACATCACGTCATAGGCCAAATTGTTAAAGAAACAGCCGCGGACCAGCGAAGCGTTAAGGCATGGGTTCTGTATCAACTCGACGGTGCATTCGAGAAAATAGGGATTGTCTCGGGCAATATAGGGCGTTGGCTTCTGCCCCTTAAGCCACAGTGCACCACGACCTCGCGTATCAGTAAAATTTACCCCTTCGAACACATGCTGCCGGTTGGCCGGGTTTTCGTGATAGATGTTCCCAATGTTAGCAAAGTCGACGGTTATGTTTCCGCCGCGCAGCCACATCCCGTCGTAACGCCACCGCATTGAAGTTGAATCGCCTGGAATGTAGGCCGCTTTGGCAATCGTGACCTGGGCTGTGGCTTCCACCGTCGCATAGCCGTCGCCTTGGTAGGCACCATTGATTGGATCGATCGTGTAAGTACCTGATTCGGTAATGGTGATCAGAGGATTTTGCGCCGCAAGATTACGGCAGATATTGCCTGCATCCCTCAGGCTTTGATAGCGCTGATTGGTGATCTTGGGCTGGGATGGCGCGACTTCGATAAATAGATCATGCGGTGTCCATCCTCCAGCCCCATCATCATAGCGCTGCGGGAAGAAGCTGTATGGCCCTATCACACGGTTTTGCAGGCTGGGGTTGTCCGGAATTGCCTCAAAAAAAACTTCGAGTTCGCCATTGATGCCTGTGTGTTCAAGCTCAATCCACCAACCAAGATAGGATCGCGCGGTACCGTTGACGTCTGTGAACCTGTAAAGGGTTGGCTCGGTGATGGCTTGGACGTTCCCTTCACAATGCACGTCAACTCTTTCCAGACCTAGTCGGGTGAAGAGCGTCCCACCATCGTTGGCCCCCGCAAGAACGCCAATGATCAACTTGTCAGTAAAATGCTGATTGGGCGGTACCATTAGTTGTACCGCCGGCTTAGCCATTGTTCGCACTGGGTCAATTGGAGTGCTGGCGAAGCCAGATCCCGCTGTTCCATCCCATACTGATGCCGGTTGGATAACCGGAATAGATACTTCGGTGCTGCCGCGGTGCGGCGCCCCATAACGATGGTGATGCGGCGTCACGCCGTAACCAAACCCGGGCATTAGGCTAGGCCGATCAGGTCAGTGGCCGTAGTGCCATTGGCTCTTACAGCGCTGGCGCGGATGTCGAGGATGTAGCCCGAGGGAACATTGCGAAACACCACATCGGTATCAGCTCGTGAAGCGCGTACTACTACATCGCCGCCGGTGCCGATGTATAACGCCTTGGTGACCTTGGCGAGTTCTCCATTATCGTCCGGGATAATGTTGAAGCAGTCCTGTGCAGGGGCAATAGGACTGTCTGATGTTGTGCTGAAGGAATCGGTTGGCATGACTTTTCTCCGTTTGTGGAAACGGAAGATCAGCTAACAGTCATACACCGTGTAGGAAAATTGAAAATCAATCTTGTGCCAAATAGGTTGTATCGGGAATAATGCGCAATGATCAGGGCGAGTATCCGCCCCACCATCGCCAAGGCCTGACTGCGATTGGTCGAAAACCTTGGCTCATGCGCTTGTATTTGGCCTGTTCCAGTCCTTTGAACGCGCCGCCCAACCAGCGAACTAAAGCGGACAACCACAGCATGATAAGGCAAAGTCGGGCATGGATTGCGCCCATGTGAGAGCGGAAATACAAGGCATTCCCACGCATTTGATAAAGCAGGCGTTGTGATCCAAAATAATCGCCGCTTCCAACATCGTGGTAGATCACCGCATTGCTGACCATGGCGGTCTCAATGCCGCAATCCTTCGCTCTGCGGCAAAGATCAATGTCTTCTGCATAGAGAAAATAGCGTTCATCAAATCCACCCAAATCGGCCCACGCTTCGCGCCGGATCATCATGCAACCTCCGCTGACACAGTCTACACGATGAGGTCGCCCGGTTGGTTGACCATGTTCTAGATTGGGCGGGCGAGCAGCGCCCCCGATCATTCCGCGCGCGAGCGAACGCAAGCCGGGAAATTTCATCTGACCAAATACGGCCTGGCCATCCTGACTAGTCACTGTCACCCCGCCAAGAACACCGAACTCAGGCCAATCTTTCGCAACTGCGACCATATTCGCAAGCGAACCGGAGCGGGCCTCGGTGTCGGGATTGAGCAGCATGAGAAGCTGGCCCTGCGCATGCCCGGCGCAATAATTGTTGGCTTTGGCGAAACCAATGTTCCCTCGGCTTGGGAGGACCTGGACCCAGTCAAATTCTCGATTGATCAGGGCCTCGGAGCAGTCAGTTCCATTGTTGACGAACAGAACTTCATAGCTGCAATCGCCAACTGCATCGGCAATTGATGACAGACAAGCAGGCAGATAGTTTGCCGAATTGTAGCCCACAATAATAATACTGAGATCATATTGTGGCGCAGCTTGCCCCTGGCTCTTTTCCAGCCCGCTCAAAGTCTCGGTTTCGCTAGCTGAGCTGATCGCGCTCGCACACGTTCAAGCAATTGCGCTCGCACAGGTTCGGCGAGCTTGAGGTTGGATTGAATCAGAACAGAACGATGGTCCGCGCGCAGATCGCCCACAAAACGATCTCGTTCGCTTGCGATCTCCAGTTCATATCCCCAGCAAACATGACAATCGCCTGTCTTGCGATGCACGATCGAACTGCGCTGATCACCGGGCGCCTGATCGCAGAATACGCCGTAATGCAAATACTCGGAAAATCGCCAATGCCTGGCCAAAGTCTCCGTCCAGCTCTGATTATTGACCTGCTCCAGGCGCTCAATCATCGCGCGAGCAACTGGCGCAGACCAAATTGTGGCGGGGCCGATATAGTCCTGTCCTTGATAGCCGCTGATTGGCAGGCCAAGATCAATTTGCGCCAAGCGATGCCACTTGGTGTGGCGCTCGCTTTGCCCGCCGCCTGGTGAATGTCGCAGAACAACCTTATCCCCATCAAATACGTCGTCATAAGCAATCGGTTGAAGCAGGCAAACATCGCTGTCTAGGTGGACAGCAGCATCTTCTTCCATTTGAGCAACAAAGGCAATTTTTGCCATTTGCTGATAAATCCACCCGCGGATCAGTCTGGTTCGTCCATCCCACCAAACGCGCTTGCCAATGACGCTGATCTCGCGCAGCGCTGGCAACAGTTGCGTAACATTGACGATGGTCCGGTGTGGGCTCGTGAAATCGAGAAAAACGGGTTCGTCGGCATCATCCACCAAGACATAGTGGTCCGTCTCAGGCATGAAGTTATCGATGCTATCGCACAGGTCCATAAAGGCAGCCATGTCGCCTCGGAACGTTTTGGTGACCAGAGCAAAACGATTCATCAGTCGGCCCCGGCCCGGGTCGGATTGGCGATCTTCGAGTAAGCTTGTTGTGGAGGCAACAATACAGCAAATTTTGGAGTACCGATGCTGATGGCAGCTCCGCATAGCATGTAAGCCCATGCTGCAAGGCCGCCCCAGAAAGCCACACTAAACCCACTGAAAGTGAGGCATACCAGACAGATCGACAGGCCAATCGAAACGTTTCTCGCCTGGCTGGTTTGCCCTCTGGACCCCCAAAGCAAATAGAGGGCTGCCCCCAGAAAAACGGCGAGGCAACCAATCCCTGCAATCATGCCATAGCGCATTGCCCAAAGAAGAAAGTGGGCATCGATTGAAGATGTAATCATAAAAGGGGGGCGGAACCAGTCGCGCAAACCGATACCAAATACCGGATTGGCTAAAGCCTCGGCCCCGGCATATTCCCAAATTAGCAATCGCCAGTATCCAGAAGCAGGATCAAGGGTGAAACGATAAATTGCAAACGTAAATGGGCCGCTGTCTGACACGACCGATATTGTAACAAAAGCCGTGGTCGCGGCGATAACGGACAGGATGATTATTGGGCCCCTCGAGGCCCGTTGAAACCACAGTATCGTGATCAGGGCGAGCCCCAGAAGAAAGGTTAGAATAGCGGTGCTGCTGACGGTAAAAATCATGCTGCACGCAGCAAATACGCCCAATATTCTCCATACCATCTTGCGCGCCGCGAAGATGGCGAGAGGCAGCAATGATGCCAGAAACACTCCTCCTAAAATCGGATGAGGGAAAGGACCTGCAGCGCGGTACAGCCCGAGCCTGGTTTGCTGATGGATTGCAGGTGGGGGGTTACCGAAGGCTTGTGCCAGGGCAGGCCGCAGCAAGTGCCGCTGGAGCACAGATTCGAGCATCAGCAAGACAGCCAAACCGGCAGCCAGAGGCAGAATGGCCCGAACATAGGTTTTGAGATCGCTCGTGTTCCTGATCGAAACCCGGCCAGCAAAATAGGCCAGCCCAAAGTCGATTGCATTGGCCAGACCAAATTCCAGGGCTTTGCCGATGGGCTCGTGGACCGAGATCGAAATGGTGAGCCAAACGGACACGAGAACAGCCAACGCATCGACTGGATGACCTCTAAGCCGTCCGGAAAAGAAGTTTTGCAATAGCCACGGGATGGATACGAGCAGGCAAAGCCGATAGGGAAACAACGCCGCGCCGGCCAGATTAATCGCCAGTTCCTGCGGTAACACGGCAGCATAGGTTACGATGATCGCGGGCCAGAGATGAACCGGAATACTGGTTTTACGGACCTTTGATATCGATGCAGAAGGCTCTGTGCTGTTCGGATTAGCCAAAGTCGCCATTATTCGACCTCTGACACCTGCTTCGTAGCAATATTTGTCCTCGAAGAGGTATCGCGGAGCCACGGCTTGCGACCGCGCAACAAGTTGAGACGAAACAATCCCAAGGCTGCCAGCTTGACACCGATGTAAACAACCAGATCCCACCAACTTTGCGGCTTGTTTAAGGCAGCAAGCAAATCAGACCGGCGATTGATACTCCCGCTTTCATCGGTCGGAAAGTTGCGGTCAACTTCGTACTTGCCCATGCGACGGCGCGCTTCGATCGCAATCAATTCTTTCAAACCGCGTGGCGGGGACATCGTCACCCAGATGGCATGCTGCCCCTTCGGCTCATGCGCGATGTTGCAACGTTCATGACGCGCAAAACGAGTGCGGACGTACAGATCATCGCCAATGACGTCCGGTAGTGGAAAGACCCGCTTTGCTCCGTCACCCGAGACACCATAAACCCCGCCACCGATCAGGCCGTCCATTGCATAGGGAAGCGACGACCATATGCGATAATAGGACCGTACCCAGCGGCTGCATCCTTGAAAGTTGATGCGCAATCTTGGCGAGGCGACAAGGCAAGATCCGTCTCGTAATTTACTGGCTATGCTGCTGAGCGAAAGGAAATCGCATTCGACATCGGCATCCATAATTAATGTGGGGAAACGAGTGGCGATCGCATGCGCATTGTTGATCGCGGCACTCTTAGAAGGTGTCTTCAGGTCAATGACGGTCGCAGAAGGTGCTGCTTTTCTTGCCAATCCAACGGTTTCGTCGTTGCAACCGTTCGCAGCGACAATGATCTCGGGTGTCATACCCAAAGGAGCCGTATCGATAATGCCGCGCAAACATCGCTCAATCACCTGCGCCTCGTTATGCGCAGGGATAATCAGTGTGAAGTCGGCCGCCACCTCCGCGTCTGCCACGGCCGCGGTGCGAGATGCTGCACCCAGCGTCATCAACCATCCTTGGAGTAGGAATAATATTGATACTCGTAGCCATAGGACTGCCCCGCTTCCTGCGGACGATACTTTGTCAGGACGAGCCCGGGAATCGATGCGCCAGCAGCCCGAAGTCGCCGCAGCGCGGCTTTGGCCTGTCCGAAATGCACCCGATTGGCCTCAACTATGAAGATGGTTGCATCGACGTGACGTGACAACATCGGAGCATCGGCGATACCCACTACCGGTGAAGAATCGAAAATGATCCGATCATATTTGTCGCGGTGCTGGACGATAAAATTGCGCACAAGGGCTGATGCCATCAGCTCGACCGGATCAGGCGGTATCGTTCCAAGCGGCAGGATATCGAGCCCATTGGATTTCTCGCGCATCACCACATTGTCAAAGTCGATCTTTCCTTGGAGCACTTCGACCAGTCCTTGCTGCGACCGATCCATACCAAGCGCGCTCGCCATCGCCGGCCGACGCAAATCAGCATCGACCAGCAAGGTCCTGTGTCCCAGCCGCGCGTATTTCTCCGCCAAGGCTATGGCCGAGGTTGTTTTGCCTTCAGAGGCCTGGCTGCTGGTGAATTGGAGCACTTTCGTATCGCCAGGAAGAACATGATCTATGGCGATGGCGATTGATGCATAGGCCTCGTCCAAAGCATTGCCACCGGCAGACGCATGCTCGCCCATCTCATCCTCGGCCACATAAGGGGTATGACCCAGCAGAGGCACGCCAAACTTGTCTTCTGCATCTGAAAGCGAGCGTAAACGGTCATCGAACACTTCGCGCATCACCGCGAGAGTAAGTGCAAGACCGGAGCCCAGAACGAGTGCTATAAGCAAGTTGCGCGTGAGGTTGGGTGATACTGGTGAGCCAGGTTTGAGCGCTGGATCAAGAAGAGTGATTGAACCGGTCTGCACATTTTCAGCCGCGGCGATTTGATTGTAGCGGTCAAGCAGGGTCGCTAGCTGAACCCTGATCGCGCTCGCCTCTCGGTCGAGCAAACCGTAACGCACCCGGCGGTCCTGTTCATCCAGAGTATCGCGGGATACCTTGCCCACTTCGGCTGATAACGCCTGCTCCTGACGGCGCGCAACTTGGTACTGGCTACGAATACCCGCCTTGATGTCGGACCCGGTCCGGGTGATCTGGCGGTTTAATTCTGCAAGGCGTGCATCTTTTTCGGCGACTAAGGGATAAGTGTCATCATACCTCTGTTTCAGGTCCGCCAGCTCTGCTGAAAGGATTGAACGTTGGCCAATCAGATCGCGCAAAACCTCATTGTTTTGCACCTCGGGGATCTGGGCGGCAGGCGTGTTCGCGACCGCCAGCCATTTCTGCTCTGCTGCGATACGATTCGCTCGCGCCTCGGTGTAACTAGAATTAATCTGAGCCAGGTTGAGCGCAGTGATTGTGGGCCCCCCTTCACCACCATAGCTGTTGTCTGCATTGACGGAGGTGGGGCCGACGATACCATTGCGCTTGGCATAGGCATTGGCTTCCAGCTCCGCATCCTGCAGCCTCTGCCGCGTTTCGGAAATCTGTTCATCGAGATATTCCAGAGCATAAGCATTGTTCTCAAGCGTGCGTCGATTGTCATCTGCGACAAAAGTCTTGGCATACTGGTTGGCTACCGATGCCGCGATTGCAGGTTCGTTGCTGGTGAACCTGATTTTTAGGATGCGGCTATCGAATGGAATCTCAGCGCCGACACCAGCTTGCGCCTTCATAATCGCCAGATCGCGCTTTTGCGCTTCCCACTGCGGGTCATCGATCCCTGGTGGCCGACTGTCATCGATATCCTTGCCCAAGAAAGCAGCGTTTTCCTGCAGTTTCATGGCATCGACGACCAGTTCGGCCATTTTGCGGCTTTCAATCACTTCACCCAGCGTTTGGAGGTAGGATGTTACTTGCCCACTGGTGATCGCTGGCGCGAGGTCCTGTCCTTCGACAATGTAGTTGCCTTGCGGTTCGACCCGGACAGAAGAACGCGCCTCGAATATGGGTGTGGCTAGCAGGGTTAGCACCAAAGCTGCGAGCAGTGCCACAACAATGGTCGCGATCAAAATATAACGTTGGCGAAAGGCAAAGCCGCGCAAGGTTGGCAGATCGAACATACCTGGCAGGCCATAATTGCCAGGCTGCCCAGCAGCGTGTGAGGGAGTTGTGCCGGCGGCTGTCCGGGACAGCCAATCGCTTTGATCGTCAAAGGAGGCTTGATTTGATCGTGTTTGATCCATGTCGCTTACCATCAGAACCGAGTAAACAGGGCAAAGACGGGGATGGCCTGGATCGCATCTTGCCAAGCCTGACTGAGGCCGGAAATCCCCACCACCACGCGGTCACCGGGCTCCAGGACGGGATCGATCATCGTGCCCTGACGGACTGCCTGATAATCAAATTTGGCAACCGACACCTCGGCCTCCGCTGTTCGAAAGATCACCACTTCGCGAAGCTTGGCGACGCGGCTGGGGCCCTTGGCCAGGGCGAGGGCTGACGATAGTTTTGCTCCAGGGGCGAACGGGTAAACCCCCGGTTCCGCCACGCCGCCTTCAACCGTAACGAGATGAGAGTTGAATTCGGCGACATTGACGCTGACGTCTGGATTGCGGAGGCCTGCTGCGTAAAGTCGCTCAGCAATTTCTGCCGCGAGCTGATCATTCGTCCGTCCTGAAGCGCTCAGCGTTCCGGCCAACGGTAAGGCAATCGTGCCATCTGGACCAATTGCAATGTTCTGCACCGACAGGTCGGGTTCGCGAAACACATTTACCGACACCACATCCCCGCCGCGCAGGACATAAACACCCTGAAGCGCGGGTGCGTAGCCAGACTGGCCCAGAGCTGCCTCTGGAGCCGCAACAACTGGGCCGATCACCGGCTCCGGCGTGGAGGCGCAAGCGGACACAAGGCAAAGCATTAACAGGCTCGCTGAGGTTTTGATGCTGGGGCTGATAACGCTTTTGGGCAAGGTTCGCTCTGCTCCGTCCAAAAAGAGCTACAAAGCTAGCTGCCGCCTATGGGTCATGCAATCAGTGCAGAGACGTTTGATCGGTTAAAAGCCCATAACTCCACAGATGAGTGGAGTTGTGATCGTCCTTTTCCCGATGGCGGACACGAAATGGTCATGAAAGGCACACAATCGTGCGCTCGGCAACTGATGCGGGCGGGCAATTGACACAAACACTCACACAAGCGAATCAATTGAACTGCTTGATGTGATGGTGTGAAATTTTCGCTGAGAAGGGGGCAATGTTGTTTAACGAGCCATCCGTGTTGAGTATTGTTGCGGCCACGTATTATATCGTGGTTGCGGCGGCTTGCGTGCTGGCCGGCCAAAAACCTACATGGTTGACTGGCAATGCTGTCTGGAAGATCGCTGTAATCTTTTTTCTTCTGCTGGCTGCAATGCGATTTGCGGGTGCAGAGGACTGGCTTCGCGACACTTTGCGCCATATCCTCGGCGGAGTCGGTTCAGGCGGGCAAGATCGGCTGAGCGACTTTCGCCGCGTTTTTCAGCTTCCGATGACGTTCGCAATTGCTCTGCTCATTGTGACTGTAGCGGTTTGGCGGACGATAGTGCTGCGAAGAGGGTGGGCAAGTTATCACGACAGGCTGCGCAACTTCACCTGGCTGGCGATGGTGGTGATGGGTGGCTTGGTTCTGCTGAGGATAGCATCGTTGCATGTTACCGATGCCTTGCTTTTTGGCGGTTTTTTTGGGCCTGTTCGCTTGAACTGGATCATTGATTTGGGCGCGAGCACTACGGTGCTGATCTGTTCTGTGCTAGCAGCACGATTGGCTGCAAGAAGCGACCGTGATCGAAACATCTCAGTCAGCAATTATTGGCGATGATGCGGGCAATGCGCAGTGCTGCTTTACCATCTCCATAGGGGTTATGGGCATTGGCCATCGCGGCATAGGCCGCTGGATCATCAAGCAATTGCGACGCTGCGTCCACGATGCGAGCGCTATCTGCGCCAACGAGCATCGCTGTGCCAGCTTCAATCCCCTCTGGGCGCTCGGTCGTGTCACGCATGACCAGAACCGGTTTGCCAAGGTGGGGCGCCTCTTCCTGCAGTCCGCCACTATCAGTCAGGATCAGGCTGGCGGCCTCCAGCAAGGCGACAAAATCAGCGCGTCCCATGGGCTCAATCAAATGGACATTCGCGCAATCAGCCAGCGCCTCGCGCATGGGCTGACATACGTGTGGATTGGGGTGGAGCGGATATATGATGGCGACATCGCCGCGCCCTGCCAATTGTCGCAGAGCATCCGCAATCTGGGTCATGCCTAGACCAAAATTCTCCCGCCTATGCGCAGTGACAGCGATAATGCGGTAATCATTTGTCTTGTCGCGCACCGCGGAAAATCGGGATGCGAGTTCAGGATGATCTAACAGTTTCTGCTGCGCAGCTTGAAGGGCATCAATAGCTGTGTTTCCAGTCACATGCACGCGATCAGCTGCAATGTTCTCGTCCAGTAAAGCTTGTGCGGCACGTTGTGTAGGGGCAAAATGCATGTCTGCGATCACTGCTGATAACCTGCGATTTCCCTCTTCCGGCCAAGGCGCATAAATGTCACCACTGCGTAGACCTGCTTCGATATGCGCCACCGGGATTTGTCTGAAATAGCAAGCCTGCGCGACCATTGTGCTCGTCAGCGTGTCGCCGTGAATAACGACGCGATCAGGCGTTTCGGTGTCGATCACAGCGCTGAAACCAGTCAGGATGCGTGCTGCCAGATGCTCAAGGCTTTGACTCTCTTGCATCAGATCAAGATCGACATCGGGGATAAGGTCTTCGTCAGCCAGAATCTGGTCAAGCAGGCCACGATGTTGAGCAGTGACAGCGATACGGACATCAAGCGTGCCGAATGCCTTGAGCGCCTTGATTACCGGGATCATCTTGATGGCCTCGGGCCGAGTGCCAAAGCACAGCAGGACCTTTGCCCGAGCACGTTGCATCAATCGTTCAACGCCTGATTGTAAGCTTCAAGCAGGGGTTCGATCTGATGCGACCAACCCAGCTGAGTTGTTACCCGTTCGAAGCCGGCCAGGCCCATAGTTGCCCGCGTCTCCGGATCATCAATCAATTGCACGATCTTGGCGGCGAGATCGACCGGGTCGTTAGGCTTTGCATACAGTGATGAGTCGCCAGCTGAAAATCGCCCTTCAGTCACCTCGAACTGTACCATCGGCTTGGAAAAAGCCATATATTCCATGACCTTGTTCATGGTAGATTTGTCGTTCATTGGATTGACCCGGTCCGGGTTGACCCCCAGATCCATGGTTGAAAGCACGCCGAACAAGACTTCGTCAGGCGCGCGACCGGTAAATGTAATATAATCGCTCAGCGACCGCTCCCGGACACGGTCTTGCAGCATTCCGAGCGAGGGGCCACCTCCGACCAGAACGAACTGAATATCGTGGCGTTGGTGATTTTCCACGATATGGCCGACAGCATCAATCAGCAGATCGATACCTTCTTGTGCGCCCATCACCCCGACATAGCCGACCATATGTTCCCGCCCATTTTTCCATTCAGGTTCGGCCGGGACCGGCTTTAACCGGCTGAGGTCAGGGCCAGACCGGACCACATGCACCCGGTTGGCATCCATGCCTCCGCGCTGGATCGCGATATCCCGATAGCTCTCGTTAGTGGCAATCGAGACATGGGCAGTGCGAAAGGTGAGCAATTCCAACCATACCATCAACGACCAGAAGAAACCTCGCTTGCCAAATTTCGCTTCGTACAATTCCGGATTGATATCGTGGTGGTCAAATATGAATTTCGCGCCGAGCATCTGGAACGGCAAAGCCACCAGAAAGATGAGATCAGGCGGGTTGCAGCCATGGATCACATCGAATTTTTTCTTGCGGTAAATGCGCCACGCCAGCCGCATCTCCCACCACAAAGCTGCTCCGTATTCCGCCACAAAGCCGAGCGCGCCACTGGCCTCCAGCGGCAGGGGATGGCGATGGATATCAATTCCTTCGATCTGCTCGAAGCGCGCTTCATACCCTTTGCCTGTGGGACAGATGATCGACACATCCGCACCAGCGGCACGCAGCGTGCGCGCTTCCTGCCAGACCCGACGATCGAATGGCAGCGGCAAGTTTTCGACGATCATCAACACATGCCTTCCTGCAAGTGGCTGGTCGTCAATCGTGCTGGCGATATCCTTTTGCTCGGGGCTGGGATCCATGACGTCGGTCAATCCATCACACTCAGATCGAAGAAGTTTCCGGGATCTATCGTCAGATCATCAATCAGGCGATTGGTAGCGATGATCCTGTCGTAATCATTGCTTTGCGCAGCAGATTTGCTGACCAGCAGATCATCCATTGCCGGCAACACGGCCCGGGCATATCCCAAATTCTGGCCAATCAAGTTTTCAGGCCGGATTTGCGGGTCATAGACATCAACATCAAAACCCGCATCCAGCATCCGACGAACCAGATCGACCGCCGGGCTTTCGCGCAGATCATCGGTTTCCGGCTTGAACGCCAAACCGACGACGAGAACCCGCGCACCAGGTTTCAATCCCGCGCTGGCAAGTTGGAACTGGTGATGCTTATGCGCTTCATTGCTGCGGATAAGAGCGTCGAGCATATGCGTCTGCGTTCCGATATCGGACGACAAATGCTGCAAGGCGCGCACATCCTTGGGCAGGCATGACCCGCCAAATGCGCCCCCCGGCCGCAAATAATGGGGCGAAATGTTGAGCGTGGTATCGGAAAGGAATATCTCGCTGACGGTGGCAGACGACAAGCCCAGTTGCTGACAGATACGGCCGATTTCATTGGCGAAGGACACTTTGGCCGCATGCCAGCTGTTGTCGACAAACTTGGTCATTTCAGCTTCGCCAAATTGTGTGGCAAAGCGCGGCGCATCGATACCCTCATAAAGCGTGTTCATAGCCGCACTGGCTTGTCCATCCCGCGTACCGGTAACAATGCGGGGCGGATTGAAATAATCGGCAATAGCGCAGGCTTCGCGCAGAAATTCAGGATTGTACACCAGTTCGATAAGGTCCTGCGCCTGTTCGCCCAGTTCCGCCTCGAGCAAGGGCGCGATGATCTTCTCGCAACTGCCTGGCCTCATGGTCGAACGGTAGACGAGCGTGAGTGGATCGCACCGGTCGGCGGGAAAGCCGCTTGCAATCGCACGCGTCACATCGATAATATGGCGCATGTCATGCGCGCCATCGCTGTTGCTGGGCGTGCCGACGCACACCATGGCCATGTCTGCATTACGCAGCGCTACTTTCACATCGTCAGATGCGCTCAACAACCCATTTTCAGCCCCTGTGGCAATCAGTGCCTCCAACCCGGGTTCGTGCACCGGCGAGCGACCATCATTCAGCGCATCAATTTTGGCCTGATTGATGTCGACGCCCACCACGTGATGCCCCTGACTGACGAGGCACCCTGCCGCAGTGCAGCCAACATAACCGAGGCCAAAAATGGCGATTTTCACGTCTCGCTCCTCATCCGGCTCGCTGGCACTTGCCAAACAGCTAGCCTTATTCACATTTTACGCAATTGCGAGCCTTGGCCGGAATGACAATGCTGTAACCCGTGCAAAAAGGCAGACGTTCGTGATTCCGCTGCTCTGCTGAACATTTCAGCCGGGGTTGCCAGCAATGCTGCCTACCGCCATGCAGATGTCCAAGTTTGGGAGAGTAAATAGTGACGCAAGCAACTGGTCCCCTGACTGGACTGAGAGTGGTCGAATTTGTCGGCATTGGCCCTGGCCCGCATGCCACTATGTTGCTGGCCGACCTTGGGGCACAAGTCGTGCGCATTGAACGCCATGGGGCCAATACTCTCAACCCGGTGGTCGAACGGGCGCGGCACCGGGTCGCGGTGGACATTCGCAGCGATGAAGGGCGCGAATTCTGCATCAAAGCAATCAGCAAGGCTGATGTGGTGATTGAAGGCTTCCGTCCCGGTGTGATGGAACGGCTTGGCCTTGGCCCTGATGTTTTGTGCAACGAGAACCCGCGCCTGATCTATGCTCGGATGACCGGTTGGGGACAGGACGGGCCACTGGCCAAGGCTGCTGGGCACGATATCAATTACATTGCCATCACCGGTGCGCTGGATGCTGTGGGCAAGACCGGGCAAACAGCAACGCCGCCGCAGAACTTGGTCGGCGATTTTGGCGGCGGGTCCATGTATTGCGCAGTCGGCATTTTGGCCGCGCTGTTTGAACGCGAACGCAGCGGCAAGGGTCAGGTGGTGGATGCTGCCATCGTCGATGGTGCGACCAGCCTGATGAGCTTTTTCTTCGGAGCGCGTCACTTGCCGCATTTGTCGACCGATCGCGGCAAAGGCATCCTTGGCGGTGCTGCGCATTTCTATCGCTGTTACGAATGCGCGGACGGGCGAGAAATCTCTGTTGGAGCGATCGAGCCCCAATTCTATGCCGAATTGCTGGAAAAGGCCGGCGCGCCTGCGGAATTGTCACAAGGACAACAGGATCCGGGCAATTTCGAGGATTACACGCAGAAGTTTGCCGAGTTGTTCAAGACCAAGACAGCAGACGAATGGTGCGCCATATTGGAAGGCTCCGACGCCTGCTTCGCCCCGGTTCTGCCAGTGGATGAAGCCCGCCACCATCCCCATCTGAAGGCTCGCGGATCGTACGAGGAACGTGACGGCGTTTGGCACACAGCCCCAGCACCACGTTTTAGCCGGACCCCTGGCAGCATTCGTGAAAGCGACATGGACGGCAGCGATGTTGTCTACCAATGGTTGGCTGGCGGGACACAATAAGGGAGCGACCCTCATGGCGGGAAAATTCTTTGACGAATGGGCCATCGGCGATGTGATCGAGCACGAGATTCGCAGGACCGTGACCGAAACCGATAATCTGCTGTTCTCGACAATGACTCACAATCCGCAGCCGCTGCATATCGATGCAGAGGCTGCCAAGGTCAGCGGCTTTGGACAGATTTTGGTCAACTCGACCTTCACCTTTTCGCTTCTGGTTGGCTTGTCTGTGGGAGACACGACGCTGGGAACGCTGGTGGCCAATCTGGGCTTTGATAAGGTCAAGACGCCGAATCCGGTTTTCATTGGCGATACCTTGCGTGCACGCAGTAAAGTCAAAGCGCTGCGCGACAGTGGCTCGCGGCCAGAGGCGGGCATCGTGACTTTCACACACGAAATGCTGAACCAGCGCGACGAAGTTGTTTGTGTGTGCGAGCGTTCCGCCTTGCTCAACCGCACGCCAGCCTGACCCCTCCTGTCAGACCTTGGCTTGACCCTGCCGCGTTTTGTGGAGCACAAAAGGCACAACGATAAATGGGAGAGGGACGGGATATGCGGCTTCAAACGGCGCGATCATGCGTGTCTGCGGTTGTTGCTGTGGCTCTGGCGACGACGTTGGCAGCATGCAATCAGCCAGTGTCGGACAACCAGAGCGGCGACGGCGAAGATACGATCGAGCTCGCCGAATTTCCCGACCGGCCCTATTGGGGCGATACCCATCTCCACACAGACAATTCGGTCGATGCCTTTGGCTTCGGGGTTCGCCTCGGGCCCGAAGCCGCCTTGCGATTTGCCCGTGGAGAAGAAGTGACTGCGACCACCGGGGGTAAGGCGCAGCTTGCGCGCCCTCTCGATTTTTTGGTCATCGCGGACCATTCCGATGGTCTGGGCGCTACACGTCGACTGTATGATGCGCCGCGGCTGGGCATCGTTGCCATGGGTGATGACACGCTGCTGCGCTGGTATGACATGATGCATGAAAGTCCCGAGCAGTCGCAGTTGGCGATTGCTGAACTGATTACGGCGGCAGGCGAGGGCAACCTGCCAGAGGCTCTGGCCGATCCGGAGCGCCAGGCTGATGCGACTAAGGACATCTGGGGGACTCATCTAACCACGCTGGATCAGTTCAACGAGCCTGGAGTCTTCACTGCATTTGCCGGGTTCGAATACACATTGATGCCTGATGGAAACAATCTGCATCGGGTGGTGATGTTTCGTGACGGCAGCGACCGGACCTTGCAAGTGTTGCCCTATCCCGGACTGACCACATCGCCCGAGGGATTGTGGGATTACATGGCGGATTACGCGCAGAAAACCGGTGGACAGGCGCTCGCCATTCCGCACAATTCCAACCTTTCGAACGGGCTGATGTTTGAAACGACCATGCCTGATGGCAGCCCCATGACTGCCGACTATGCGCGCAAGCGCGCAGGGGCCGAGCCCGTGGTGGAAGTGACCCAGATCAAGGGCGACAGCGAAACACATAGCTTCCTGTCTCCCAATGACGAATTTGCAGGCTTTGGCGATATGGGGTGGGAGCTTGGCAATTTGCCACTCAGCCGCAAGACGACCGATGATATGTTGGCCGGAAATTATATCCGCGAGGCCTTGAAGCGCGGGATTTCGCTGGAGCAACGGCTGGGGGTCAACCCCTACGCCTTCGGCATGATCGGCTCGACCGACAGCCACACGTCGCTGGCGACCGGGGATGAAGATAATTTCTGGGGCAAGCATACCGGCAATGAACAGGCCAATCAGCAGCGCGCTCTGCAACCCCAGAATCTGGGCACGCGGGTGGGCCGGTTCGGATGGCATTATCTGGCCGGCGGGTACGCTGCGGCTTGGGCCAGAAGCAACACTCGGGCCGAGATTTTCGATGCTTTCAAACGTCGCGAAGTCTATGCCACAACCGGTCCGCGGATGACGGTCCGCATGTTTGGCGGGTTTGATTTTTCCGAGGCTGACTGGGACGAGGATTGGGTCCGCGCCGGCTATGGTCGGGGTGTCCCGATGGGCGGCACGCTGGAGGATCGCGGCGCTGTTCCGACCTTCATGATTTCAGCGCGTAAGGACCCTGATGGGGCCAATCTCGACCGTGTTCAGATGATAAAGGGCTGGGTTGACGACAGCGGAAACGCTCAAGAGACGATCTACGAGATTGCTTGGGCAGATAGTGATAATCGAAAGCTGGCAGGTGGTAAATTGCCGCCAATTGGCGACACTGTTGACCGGGCAAAGGCAACTTACACCAACAGCATCGGCGCAGCTGAATTGCGAACGGTCTGGAGCGATCCGGACTATCGTGAAGGGCAAAACGCATTCTACTATCTGCGTGTTATGGAGATACCGACACCGCGCTGGCCGCTGTTCGATGCGGTTCGCTTTGGGATAACATTGTCGGATGATGCAATGCAGGATGCCGTCGCTCAGGAGAGGGCCTACACTTCCCCGATCTGGCTGCGCGCTGCACCTCCCGCGATTATGGAGAAGCCGTGAGTTTGCCGGATTGGGCACGCAGGCTGGCGCGCGAACCGCTGGTCCATTTCCTGATTGGCGGCGCGGCGCTGTTCGGCTGGTTTGTCTGGCAGGGCGGTGAGGCTGACCCGGCAGGCCGGTCTATCACGATGAATCGGGATGAAGTGGCTGGAATTGCAGCGGGTTTTGCCCAGCAGACGGGCCGGGCACCCACCGATCAGGAGCTGGATAGGCTGATTGACGCTGCGGTTCGCGAAGAGGTGCTGTATCGCGAAGCTTTGCGCCTGGGTCTGGATCAGGATGATGCGGTGGTACGCCGCCGCCTCGCCCAGAAAATGGATTTGATTGCCGGGGCTAGCGCGCAGCTGGCCATCCCGAGCGAGACTGATTTACAGGGTTGGCTGGAGGCGCATCCGGCGCGGTTTTCTGAGCAGGCAGCCTATACATTTGACCAGATTTTTTTCGCTGAGAGATCACCGGCAGACCTGGCACTTCAATCGCAAGACCTCGCAGCAAAACTCGAGACCTCGGCCAAAAACAGAGACATTCCCGCGCGCGTTTCAGCGATGACTGAAAGAGAATTATCGGCCCGTTTCGGCCAACAATTTTTGGCCGAGCTCGAACACCTCGCGGTGAGCGAGGAATGGCAAGGGCCGATCCCATCAGGCCTGGGCTGGCATCTGGTGAAATTGACAAAGGTCTCGCCCGGAAAGTTGCCCGCGCTTAACGACGTTCGGCAACAGGTCGAAGACGATTGGCGTTTGAACACTTCTGCCGAGCGAAAGGCGCAGGCCTATCAGACGCTGCGTGATGCCTATTCGATCGAGATCGATCGGTGAGGCTGCAGCGGGGCAGGCTCCACGGATTTCTGGGCATTCTTTGGATCGCGGTCAGCGGCTTGCTCGCCGTGTTTGCTGTCACTCCGGCCCATGCCGACGAAATACGCCCGATCGTGATCGAACTGACGCAGCAGCGTGACGACTTATGGCAAATGCACTGGAAGCAACCGGTTGCAGGGCGCAATTTTCTTGCGATTGAGCCGGTTCCTCCGGCAAATTGCACAACCACTGCCCAGCCGGTGATCCGGCAAGGTAGCGCTGCCTTTCTGGGGTCGGTGATGCTGCAATGCGTTGGACCGCTGGGCGGGCAAACCGTCAGGGTCCCGCAGTTGGCGCAACTGCCGGGCAAGAGCGATGCCCTGCTGCGTGTCGAACCCTCGGACGGGCCTGTCCAAAGCGTGCGCCTGACCGCAAGCCAGCCCGAGGCGACAATATTGCAGCAGCCTGGGACATGGCAGGTCTTTCAAACCTACCTAATTATCGGGGCCGAACATATCATCATGGGCTGGGACCATCTTTTGTTCGTCATCGCGCTGGTTCTGCTTGTTCAGCGCGGATGGCCGGTTGTGGCGGCAGCAACGGCATTCACAGCGGCTCATTCGATTACTCTGGCGGCAAGCGTGCTCGGTTTTGCAGGGGTGAACCAAGCAGCGGTCGAGGCCTTGATTGCAATGTCGATTGTGTTTCTGGCGCTAGAATTGCTGCGCGATGGGCAGGCAACCTTGACCCGCCGCTGGCCGGCAATCATTGCTTTCGGATTTGGTCTGCTGCACGGATTTGGTTTTGCCGGGGCGCTGGCCGAAATCGGTTTGCCGCAAGGCGAAGTGCCCGCGGCACTACTGGCCTTCAATCTTGGAGTTGAGGCAGGCCAAATTGCCGTGATTGTCTGCGTGTTGGCAGCACGCTCGCTTGTCCGACGTTACCTTCCGATGATTGAGCCACAGATCATCCGGGCCAGTGCCTATGGGATTGGCATCATTGCGAGCTATTGGCTGATTGATCGGATACTAGGGTGGTAAAACTGTCACCACCTAAGGCTTGCCACAAGATTACCCGTGCACGGCTTGCTCGGCCCAAGGCGGCGGCTGCATTCTCGCCACTGGTGTCGGCTGCGCGCTGCGCATCCAGAACCGTCAGAAAATCTGCCAGGCCAGCGCGATAGCGAGTGTTGGCCAGCGCTGCTGCACGATCCAATTCCTCTGCCTGCTGCACGCTTGCCGAGACTTCTGCATCAGCCGCTGCCACCAGGGCATAGGCGGATTCTGCATCGCCCAAGGCCGTGAAGACGGCGCCGCGATATTGTGCAAAGGAGGCGCGCTTTTCAGCGGCGCTTGCATCAATATCGGCCTGAATGCGACCAAAGTCGACCAGTGGAGCCAGCAGGCCCGCCGTTCCGGAATAGACCACTGCGTCATCGTCGAACAATCCGCCCAGATCGAAGGACAACAGGCCCAGTGCGCCCGATAGCGAGAGCTGCGGAAACCGGCGCCGCGCAGCGGCTGCCAGATCGGCATCGCGGGCAGCCAGATTGGCCGCAGCTGCGACCACGTCGGGCCGGTTCGCCAGAAGCAAGGATGGCAAGCTTGGCACAGCATCGGGCAGATCAGTGCGGGTGTAACTCTGGTCAAGCAGCGCAACGACATTTGCCGCCGGCTGGCCAGTCAGAGTGACAAGCCGACCCATGAGGCTGGCACGGGCATTGGCAAGGGCGGCGATCCGCGCTCGCGACTGGCTGGCCGATGCTTCGGCCCTGACCCGGTCAAATCCGGGCGAAAGGCCCGCCTCTTCGCGCGTGCGCGACAATTGCGCCAATTGCTGTGCCGCAGCCAGATCACGCTCCAGCGCTTCTTCGCGCCGGTCGAGCGTGCGCCAGTCGATCACGCTGCTGGCTATCTCCGCGATCAGTGCAATTCGGACGGCCTCGGCAGATGCGGTTGCAGCATCAATTCGGGCCAGCGCAGCGCGTTCCTGGGCCTTCAGCACGCCGAACAGATCGGCATTCCAGCTGGCGGTTACATTCGCGCCATAGCTGGTCTGGGATGGATCTATGAAACCTTGTCCGCCTTCGCTGAACTGGCTCGGGTTGATCCGTGAGGTATTGACCGAGGCATCTGAGCGGATTTCCGGCAGACGTGCTGCGCCTGCGCGGTCGGCGCCAGCGCGGGCAGCTTCGACCCGGGCAAGCGCTTCGGCAAGGCTGGGACCATCGGCAATGGCTGCGGCACTGAGATCAGCGAAGGCCGGATCCTGAACCGGCAAAAGAGTTTCAAGATCACCACTGGCCCCGGCATCAGGCGCATAATAGAAATTGCCCGGCAATACGGGTGGCGATGTGGCGATGTCAGGCGCTGGACCGGCGACGCAACCGGTCAATAGTCCGGCAAGCAGCATGGCGGCAAACAGACCAAGCCCGCGCTTTCGACCCGCCCGCATCATTGCGCTCCGTCGCCTGCGTCTTCGTCTGCGACAGTTTCCGCACTGTTTGGCTCGGAAGCACCTTTTGCCGGGATGAAGGCATCGACCTGCTGCCCAACGGAAAATCGCGCGCGCGCATCTTGGGGCAAAGCATAGATCAGTTGCAGCACCCGAACATCTACGCGCTCTGCGGCAGAATTGGTCAGCGAGCGCTTGGGTACGACCAGTGGCTCAGTCCTTACATAGCGGGCAGCAACCTGGCTGGCCGCATCGCCTCTTGGGCTGACATAGGCGGTCGCGCCTTGGTTGACGCGGGCAATTTCATTCTCGTCGATATCAATCCGGACGTGCAAGGGCCGCGTTTCGCCCATTTCGATGAAGTTGCCGCTTCCGCCCTGCGTCGAGACGAATTCACCGGGGTGAATATTGACTGCAAGGATTTCACCGCTGATTGGCGCGCGCACAGTCAGTCGGCCCAATTCGGTGCGAGCACTGGATGCAGCGGCCTGTGCTGCCGACAAGCGTGCCTGAGCGACCTGCAATTGCGATTGGGCAGCAGCGGCATCGCCCTCGGCACGGATCACTTCGGCCTGGCTTACAGCGGCTGGGTCATCCAGTCCGGCGTACAGGGCAAGCTGACGACGTGCTGTATCGCGCTGGGTTTGTGCGCTGGTGATGGAGGCGCGGGCTTCAGCAATATTGGCATTGGCTTCGCGCAGCCGGGCCTGCACGGCGCGATCATCCACGGTGAACAGGGGCTCGCCTTGAGACACAAACTGGCCGGGCGCAACCCGGACCGAAGTGACCAGCCCAGACAACGCACTACCGACAGATATCAGTTCGCTTGAGGGTTCGACAATTCCCGCGCCTGCAACGCGCGCTTTATTGGCCAGGGCTCCTTGTGCGCTGGGTGGCTGTTGCTCTGGATCGGCCGTTGTTCTGTCTGGTTGACTGGAGGCAATGAAATAGATCGCCAAAAGCAGACCAAGCCCGGCCAGGATCGGCAGGATCGTGCGCGGAAAGCTGAGATTAGAGGGAAGCAAAGCCATGATGTGTCTCTGTCGGATGGGGAAGGGGGATGTGATCAATGGTCATCAGGCATGTCCGGGCCATCATGAGTGACTTTGCCATCCTCAAGCACAAGGATGCGGTCGGCCATGTCGAAAATGCGGTTGTCATGAGTGACGATAATGCAGGCGCGGTCTTCTGCGACGGCCACTTCGCGCAGCAGGTCCATAACGCGCCGGCCAGATGCAGCATCGAGTGCTGCGGTCGGCTCGTCGCATACGACCAGCCTTGGTTCGTGAACGAGAGCCCGAGCTATGGCGACGCGCTGTTGCTGCCCGCCGGACAGTTGATTGGGCAATTTGTCTGCCTGGTCAGCAATATTGAGCGCCTCCAGCAGGACTTTGGCTTTCTCGCGCGCCTCGGGCACATCCATACCCTGCGCGATCAGGGGAACAGCAGCATTGGCTGCTGCGTCGATCGAGGGAATCAGATTGTACTGCTGGAAAATGAAACCGATGTTGTTGAGCCTGAATTTCACCAGATCGCTATCCGACAGATTATAGATGTCGGTGCCAAACACGCGGACCTCGCCCTCGGTCGGCCACAAGATGCCGCACATGATTGAAATCAGTGTGGTCTTGCCCGAACCGCTTTCGCCGACCACATAAGTCATCTCGCCGGAGTGAATGTCGGTGTCGATCCCATGCAGCACGCGAATGGTGGATTGGCCTGCTTGAAAATCGCGAATAATGCCGCGCGCGCATATTGCAGCTTCAGGTGAGCATCCGCCGATTTCACTGGTGTCGATGATATTGGGTTTGCTGGTCATGATACTATCTGAACACGGCAGCGGGTTCGGTGCTCAGTACACTGCGCAACGCGATGAACCCGGTGATTGCAAGAATGATGATGACTGCGATCAGACTTATCAGCGGAATCTGCCACGGGATATAAAATCCCTTGAAGAAGGGATTGGCCCCAAAACTGTAGATGAAGACAGCTGTTCCAAGCACTCCCAGAGAGTACCCGATTGCGCCCACCATGGCGGCTTGTGCTGCAACCATCCTCACAATCTTGGAATTAGTCACCCCGATCGCCTTCAACGCGCCAAATTGCTTGATGTTGTCGCGAATAAACAGGCTGAAGGTCAGTCCAACGATGGCTACACCAACAACAAAGCCAAGCACCACCGTGATCCCGAAATTGGTCGGAATACCGGTGTTCTGAACGATGAAGTCGACGCCGGCTTGAGCAAATTCATCACGCGTTTCAGCCTTGAGGCCGGTCTGATCTTCGATCCGGGAGGCAATCTCTGCGGGCGAGCTGCCATCTTCAGCGCCAGCCAGAACAAAGGTCAGCCGATTGCGCGTTCCGGGCACGTAATTGAGCGCCTGGCTGTATTTGGTATAAAGCACCACCTGACTGGTGAAGCTGGGAATCGCATCTGCAATGCCGCGGATCACAGCGCGCTGATCGTTCAGTTCAAGGCGTTCACCGATAGGATCTGCACCTGCTTCAAACAGATTGGTCACGCCGCCATCGTCGATGATGACCGAGCCAGGCTGCGACAGGACCGATTTGCTCCCTTCGAGCATGGTCTCGGGCATGCCGATCAGTGTTGCATCATCCACCCCGATGATACCGACACCTTCCAGATCGCCCGAGCGCGTGCGAACGGATGCGACAGCGCGCAAATGCGGCACGGCCCATTTCACGCCGGGTACAGACCTCACTTCGTCAAGCGCTGTGGATGGCATCGCAAAGGTCACGTCGGTGGTCCTGCTGACGGGGTCCATCACCCAGATCTCAGCCTCGGGAGCATTATAAACACCGCTCGCTCCGCGCTCGACCAGATTAACAAAGATCGTCAGCTGCTGGGTTATCAGCAGGGTCGAAAAGGCAATTCCGAACAGCAAACCATAGAATTTCTGCTTGTCGCCGGTGAGCATCCGGATGGCGATCCAAAGCATCTGTCGGGCACCTTTTCGCAGGCCGGGGGTTAAGGGGTTGCGTCGGGGGAACGCAGCGCCAATAATGAACGTGGTCGTTTAATTGAACGGAGCGGTTCATTTTGTCAAGCGAGGATCACTTGTCGAGTTCATCCACGGGCCATTCTCCCGCGCAATCCGGCAAAGGTGAGCGGGGTCAGTCTCGCGGTCGTCCTGTCGATACTGCTAAGCGACAAGCCATTGTTAAAGCAGCGGTTAAATCATTCTTCGATGTCGGCTATGCGGCCAGCACTATCGAACAGATCGCCGCTGATGCTGGCGTTTCGAAGGTTACTATCTACAACCAATTCGGCGACAAGCGCGCGCTGTTTGTGGCTGCTGTAGAGCAGGAATGTTCGCGCATGAGCGGCCTGTTTGCCATCGATTCGCAGGCTGGTGGGTCGTTTCGCGACAAAATGACAGTCATCGGCGAGGCAATGGTGGCGTTTCTGGCGCGGCCTGAGATGGTCCAGTTCGAGCGCAGAATTGCAGCGGAAACCGAGCACGAGCCTGAACTTGGTATGGCCTTTCTCACTGCCGGACCATGGGCAATGAAACGCCAGTTCGCTGCGTTTCTTGAGAGCGCTTCCGGCAGAGGTGAGCTGTCGATCGCTGATCCGATGCTGGCAGCGGAACAGTTCGTCTCCTTGTGCAAGGGAATGGGCGATCTGGAACGCCGTTTCAGTGCAGTGCCGGATGAAGCTGATAACGCTGCGCGTATTTGCGGCGCAGTGGAAGTGTTTTTGACCGCCTACGCCGCTGATCGAACCGATATTTAAGCCATAGAACCACAAATGCGATTGCGGTGATCATGATTCCTGTGCTTGCCAGCACCCGCATTATCTTGCGATTCATCCCTGCACGCCTACATTGTTGATGTAGCAAAGGACCATTACCCCGATGAGTGACCAAAACGATCCGCGCGATCCCAACCAGCAAGGCCCCAATCCTGAGGGACCCAATCCCTGGGTGAAAAGCCTGATGATATGGGGCGGCGTGTTTCTTGCGCTGTTGCTTGTGGCCACCATGTTCGGCGGTTCAAGCCAGCCAACCGGAACGCAGATCGCTTACTCCGATTTCCGCGACAAGGTGGCCGAAGGCTCGGTCAAGGACGTCCAGATCGGTCCGGAACTGATCACTGGCACCATGAAGAATGGCGATACGCCCTTCAGCACCGTTCCAGTGCCAAACGATACCGAATTGCCCAAACTTCTGGAGGAGAACAACGTCCAGTTCTCTGGCGTTGAAGCTGAACGGATGAGCATGCTGATGGTCATTCTGATCCAGGCATTGCCGTTCATCCTGATCTTGGGCATTGCATTTTTCGCGTTGCGCCAGGTGCAAAAGGGCGGCGGTGGCGGGGCCATGGGCTTTGGCAAGTCCAAGGCCAAGATGCTGACCGAGCGACAGGGCAAGGTGACGTTTGAAGACGTTGCCGGCATTGACGAGGCGCGCGAAGAGCTGGAAGAAATTGTAGAATTTCTGAAAGACCCCTCACGCTTTTCCAAGCTTGGCGGCCAGATTCCCAAGGGCGCATTGCTGGTCGGTTCACCGGGTACCGGTAAGACCCTGCTGGCTCGCGCAATCGCCGGTGAGGCAGGCGTTCCTTTCTTCACCATTTCAGGCTCTGACTTTGTCGAGATGTTCGTGGGTGTAGGTGCAAGCCGCGTGCGCGACATGTTCGAACAGGCGAAAAAAAACGCACCGTGCATTCTGTTCATCGACGAAATTGACGCTGTTGGCCGTTCGCGCGGGCATGGGCTGGGCAATTCCAATGATGAACGCGAACAAACGCTCAACCAATTGCTGGTTGAGATGGACGGGTTCGAGGCTAACGAAGGCATCATTATCATCGCGGCAACCAATCGCCCCGACGTGCTTGATCCGGCGCTTCTGCGTCCTGGTCGCTTCGACCGTCAGGTGGTTGTTCCTGTTCCCGATATTGATGGTCGGGAAAAAATTCTGGCGGTTCACATGAAGAAGGTGCCGCTGGCCCCCGATGTGAACCCTCGTGTGATTGCTCGCGGCACGCCCGGCTTTTCAGGCGCTGACCTTGCCAATCTGGTGAACGAGGCAGCCCTGCTGGCGGCGCGCCGTAACAAGCGTCTCGTTGCGATGCAGGAGTTTGAAGACGCCAAGGACAAGGTCATGATGGGCGCAGAGCGCCGCAGCATGGTCATGACCGAGGATGAGAAGAAAATGACTGCTTATCATGAAGCCGGTCATGCGATCGTCAGCGTTCATGAAAAGGCGTCCGACCCGATCCACAAGGCGACGATCATCCCGCGCGGCCGCGCATTGGGTATGGTGATGCGCCTGCCTGAACGCGACAGCTATTCCTACCATCGCGACAAGATGCATGCGAACTTGTCGGTTAGCATGGGTGGCCGTGTGGCTGAAGAAATCATCTTTGGGCACGATAAAGTGTCTTCGGGTGCTTCGTCAGATATTCAATACGCCACCGACCTTGCTCGCAATATGGTGACCAAGTGGGGCATGTCGGAAAAGCTTGGTCCGCTCCAGTACGAAGAAAGCCAGGAAGGCTATCTCGGCATGGGTCAGACCGCGCGCACTATGGCAGGGGCAGAGACTAACAAGCTGATTGATGCAGAGATTAAGGGTCTGGTTGAAGGGGCGCATAAACGCGCAACGCAATTGCTGAAAAAGCATGAAGACCAACTGCACCTGCTTGCTCAGGCGATGCTCGAATATGAGACGCTGACGGGCGACGAAATCACGCAGCTGCTTGAAACCGGTAAGATGGATCGGCCTGACAAACCGGTGGGCCCGGTCACTGTTCAGCCGACCCACGGTTCTGCCATCCCGAAGGCGGGCAAGAAATTTGGCGGACAAGGCGGAGCCTCACCGGCGGGAGCCTGACCACACACAGGCCCAGCGAAAATTTGAATGGAGGGCGTCGGGAGCAATTCCGGCGCCCATTGCTTGTGCTCGGCCGCGAAGCATCTTGTGATGCTGGAGCGACAGATAATCTTGAATAACGAGGCACCACTGCCTCAGTCAAAGCGCCAGCTTTCTGTCAAAATGTCCCTAGGACGATCATGATCCACAAGAACAGGGACGCCACGCAAAACACAATCATGGAGAGAAGAGCCAGTGTCCGCACAAGTGCTGGAAACCGTCGCAGCTCATAGGTGCCGCGCAATTGCTTGTAGATATGGATCGGCGGGATGCCGAGCGACATCAAAACCAACACTGCTGTTGGCGCACCGATCAGCGCAAGCGCAGAGACTGTGATGAAAAGCAGTGACATGAATGCAATCGAGTATGTCACGAAAATGGCGTGGTCATAAGCTTTGAACCGGCGTCGCCAGAAAAACATGATCCAGACGAAGGGTATCGATAACGGAATCAGCAACCAGCTGAATTTGTAGGCATTCGTTTGTAATTTGTAGAGCATCAGGCTGGGGTTATCGCGCCATTTCCCGACCAGATTTGTCTCCAGCCATTCGAAACCTTCTCCTTCGAAGGTAATTCGGCCAGGCGAGGTGTCTTCGCTTTCCTCCAAGTCGCCGACACCGGCTGCATTTGCCTGCGTTTCGCCGCCTGCGAATGTCTTTGCACCTTGCAGAAACGCTTCTGCACGGCTGATATCATCCAATTCAGCCCGGATGGCCGAAGCGCGTTCGCTTCCGTCGGACAACTCTGCCAATTCTGCTTGCAACCGATCCTTGTCTTCTGATGTTTGGATTTTCGCTTGAGCAAGTTGTTCGGCCGTGACGCTTGCCGGGTTGAGATTGGTCGGGGTGGTCAGCCCTGCGGCCTGAAAGACAGCAAACATCAGGAACACGCTGAACAGGAACATCGCCATAGGTGAGACGAATTTTGCACGCTCACCATCAATGTAGCGACGGGTAAGCTTGCCTGGTTTCAGCGCCAAAAGAGGTAGCGTACGCCACAGCTTCCCATCCAGATGCAGTACGCCATGCATCAGATCGTGGCCGATGGCAGCGATGCTTCTGTGCAGGCCCACTTTCTGCCCGCAATTCTGGCAGAATTGACCTTGTGGCATTGCCCCGCAATTGCGGCATTCGACATCTGAACCGCCATTACTAAGGTCGTGCACCATGCGCTTTGATGGAACCCCCGCGCCAGGCATGCCGCCTTCGCGTTCAACCGCATTCCCGGTCAGCGCGCCCTCGATGGCACCACCCAACCCGTCGCCGATGTCACCCATTACAATCCCACCAATGCCTGCTCCCGCAAGCCAGCTTTAAGCTCATCCGTTCGCTGCAAAGCATAACCATCTGTGTTGCGTGTGGGAAGGATGCTGTCACATGGCCCGCCCATCACACTAATGCTTTCAGATTTTTGCCAGTTTGCGCTCGATTGCGGTCCACAACCTGGCGAAAGCAAGTGCTGCTGGCGAGCGCGACGCGATCGCGCCAACCGGTTTTTGTTGAACAGCGCATTGCTCAACCGCGCTGGCAGCCGGAATGGCTGGCCATTTGGGGTTGGCAGCGCGTGTTTCACGATGCAGCGTTCGGCGCATATCCATCATCGAGAGCACTGGCAGGATAGGCGGGTGCTTCTTGCCCGAACCTTTGACGATCTCGACCACCTGCTCAAAGGCCCTTGCCGACAGTGGCGACGGAGGCAAGGGGACGATGATAAGGTCCGCAGCACGAACGACTTGTTCGGTCACTTCGTTAAGAACCGGTGGGCAATCAAAGATGACCCGGTCATAGTCCTTCGACAACTGTTTGGTGATCTTGGCCAGGCGCTTGGGCTTGCCGATCTGGGCCAGTTCGCGGTCGAGCAGGCGAAGACTTTCATCGGCCGGCAGCAAGTGCAGATTGTCATACTGGCTTTTGCGGATCAGCTTGGCCGGATTGCGCATCAGTCTGAGAATGTCGCTCGCTTGCTCTTTCTTCTTGGGCTCCACATCTAATAGGAAACCCGATCCATTGGCTGCATCGAGATCCCAGAGCAGCGTCTGACGGCGCGAAATGGTCGCCGCGCACCATGCAAGGTTGGCAGCAATCGTGGTCTTTCCCACGCCGCCCTTGATGGAATATATCGCGATAGAAGCCATGGAATGTACTGTCTTGCCTTTGAAAACCGACGCCGAAGACTGGTTGGTTGGCGATACAGGCTCCAGCCACGGAGTCGAATCCAGTCAGCCCATTGTCACATAACGCAACAAAAAAGCCGCCCGGAGGGACGGCTCTTTTTAAAATGACCTGATCATGAGGTGTTTCAAAACCGCCTCAAGGCCGTTTTGTATCAGCCTTCGTAATCGGCACCGATTGATGTCGAACGTGTAGGAGCTGAAGCAGTAATCCGCAGGGCCTCTGCTGATTGCGACAGTGAGCCGATTTCATCAGCTTCGTCTTCATCGTCTGGCAGGATTTTCTGCAGACCTGTCACGACACTCTCGTGCAGTTCCTTGGGCTTGATCGTCTGCTCGGCAATTTCACGCAGGGCGACGACAGGGTTCTTGTCCCGGTCACGCTCCAAAGTGAGCTCAGATCCGCCCGAAATCTCCCGCGCACGCTGTGCAGCAAGCAGGACGAGATCGAAACGATTGGAAACCTTGTCGACGCAATCTTCGACTGTAACGCGCGCCATAGGGGCACTCCATGTGAAACTTGTGTGTAGGAAAGGCGTTGCACCTAAGGATGGGGACCTGTTGAGTCAAGGAAATGCTCCTTGCTGGCGCCTCTGGGAATGGGAAAATTGTGACTATGGCACGTGCTGAACTTGAAGATCCTGCCTCGTACAAGGGTAACAGCGATGCATACCGTCACGCGGTTTCCTTTGAAGTCGATGCGCAGGATCACCGATTCGTGTTCTATCCCGATGGATGCGAGCGGCTGGAGCGACTGATCGAACACATCGACAGCGCGCAAGAGTGCATGCAGATGTTCTACTTCATGTTTCAAGATGATGATGCAGGCCAGAGAGTGCTGGACGCTCTGGTCGCGGCGGCCCAGCGAGGTGTTGAAGTCGAATTGATGGTTGATGATTTTGGCACTGACGCGCCGGCAAGTTTCTTCGATCCGCTACTGGAAGCCGGTGGGCGGTTCGAGTTGTTTTCGCCGCGGTTGAGTGTCCGCTATCTTATCCGCAACCATCAAAAAATGGCGATTGCTGACCGCGAACGAGTGATGGCGGGAGGCTTCAATATTTCAGATCATTATTTTGCGGATCCGCCGAACAACGGCTGGTGTGATCTAGGGGTCTATATCGAAGGGCCTGTAACGGAAAAGTTTTGCGCTTGGTTCGACCGGCTCAAGGAATGGATCGAGGACAAATCTTCCGATTTCCGGTTAATCCGGCACATGGTGCGCGATTGGGATGGGGGCGATGGCCCTGTCCGCCTGCTTGTCGGCGGACCTGGCAAATCGGTCGGCAAATGGTCTGTTTGCACCAAGTATGACATGGCGCAGGCCAATCGGCTGGACATGGTAATGGCCTATTTTTCGCCGCCGCGCAGCTTTCGTCAGGTAATGAACCGCTTGGCAGAAAGGGGCACAGCGCGCGTTATCATGGCTGGCAAATCGGACAATGCCACAACGATCGCCGCAGCGCGCAGCTTGTACCGCCGAATGCTTAGATCCGGCGTGAAAGTGTACGAGTTTCAGCCGTGCAAGCTGCACATGAAGCTGATGATTATCGGCGATGTAGTGTATTTCGGTAGCGCAAATTTCGATCACCGCTCCATTCGTCTCAATCTTGAATTGATGGTGCGCGTTGAAGATGCAGGGCTTGCGGATCGGCTCCGCAAGATGATTGACCACATGGAAGAAGCCTCAGAACCAATTACAAAGGACTGGTTGGATACCCATGCCACCTGGTACAATCGGCTGCGATGGAAGATTGGCAAATTTATCGTGTCGGGCGTCGATTACACCGTCACGCGCAGGCTTAACCTGAAAGTCTGAGCGGACAGCGGGATGGTCCGGGAACTCACTCGTAACCGTATTCAGAGTAATCTTTCATATTGGGCGAGGTAAATTTGGTAATTTCCGCTTGGAAATGCAGCGGGACATTGCCGGTTGAGCCATGACGTTGCTTGGCCACGATCAGCGTCGCCTTGTTGCGCAGCTCGAGATAACGTTCTTCCCAGATGCGGTATTTTTCCTGAGCATCGGCAGCGCTGGTTTCGGTCGGGACATCCGGGCGCGTAGCCTCGTGATAATAATCCGCGCGGAAAATGAACCAGACCATGTCGGCATCCTGCTCAATCGAGCCGGACTCGCGTAGATCGGAAAGCATAGGTCGCTTGTCCTCGCGCTGCTCAACCGCACGGCTGAGTTGTGAAAGCGCGATCACCGGTACACTCAGTTCCTTCGCCAGTGTCTTCAATCCCCGGCTGATCTCTGAAATTTCATTCACGCGATTGTCGTTGGCTCGCCCCGACCCTTGCAGCAATTGCAGATAATCGACCACGATCAGGCCAATGTCATGACGTCGCTTGAGCCGGCGTGCGCGGGTCCGCAGACCTGCAATTGTCAGCGCAGGCGTGTCGTCAATATAAAGTGGCAGTTCAGCAAGCCGCTGGCTGGCAAAAGACAGTTTCTGGAATTCTTCCCGACTGAGCTTACCCATGCGCAGGCTTTCGGACGAAATTTCAGCCTGCTCAGCCAAAATACGCGTTGCCAGCTGGTCAGCGCTCATTTCCAGACTGAAGAAGGCAACCGGCGAGCCATAATTGAACTCTCCCCCATCGCGCTGCCAATTGAGATGTTCCTCGGCACAGTTAAACGCGATGTTCGTGGCCAGTGAGGTTTTGCCCATGCCCGGGCGACCGGCAAGAATGACGAGGTCTGAATTGTGCAGGCCAGCTGTCTTTTGGTCGATCGAATCAAGACCGGTCGTCTTGCCTGACAAACCACCGCCCGAATTCATTGCTGCCTCGGCCATCTTGATTGCCGTCATCGCGGCATCCTTGAAGCCCGTGGCTTCGCTTCCCGTGGTCGCCCCTTCGGCGACGCGGAACAGATCGGCCTCGGCCAGCGCAATCTTTTCCATTGGAGCAACATCTTCAGACGTATCCAGAGCGCCGTCGACCAGTCCACGGCCAACGCTGACCAGCTCGCGCAGCAGAGCCAGATCATAAATCTGTTCCGCCAGCTCGCCAGTCGCGAGCAAGCCCTGACCATCTGCTGTCAGTTGGGCGAGATAGGTTGTTCCGCCCAGCTGCTTGAGCGCCTCATCACTTTCGAAATAGGGTTTGAGCGTCACCGGACTGGCGGTTGCATTGCGGTCCACCAAGGTGAGGATCCGCTCGAAAATACGTTCGTGCAGCGGCTCAAAGAAATGTTCAGAGCGCAACGGCGTCCGCAATTCCTCCAGCACACGGTTGTCGATCAGGACCGCACCCAGAAAGGCAGCTTCGGCCTCGATATTGGAAGGCAGGGCACGCACCGGAGTGGCAGCATCATCGCTGCGGACGAGAAGATCGCTTTCGGACATGGTCGCTTATTGCGCTCCCATGCCCCCTCAGTGCAAGGGTTTTGCATGGCATAATGGTCGCACATGGCTGTGGATAGCGGGGATGGATTACCGAAAGGCTTGAACCTGCCACCCAATCTCTGCGAGAGCGCAAAACTGGATGTCAGACTCGCCCCCCTCTTCGCGGCCCGATTACCGCATCGCAAACATCGAGCTGGATGAAGAAACCATCCTGTGGCGTAATGCCGATGTCGAGCAAGAGCGGCGCGTGGCGATCTTCGATCTGATCGACGAAAATACGTTCAAACCCGTGCGTAGCGCTGAGCGCGGGGCGCATGGCCCCTACCATCTGACTTTGGCTGTGATAGACGGCAGACTCAGCCTGACTATCAGCGATGCGAGCAGCAATCTGCTTGAGACATTGTTGATTGGCCTGGCGCGGTTTCGCCGACCGATTCGCGAATATTTCGCGATTTGCGACAGCTACTACCAGGCCATTCGTAAAGCGACCCCCAGCGAGATTGAAACCATCGATATGGCTCGGCGGGGAATTCACGATCACGCAGCCGAATTGCTGCTGGAACGGCTCGAGGGCAAGATTGAGACCGATTTCGCGACCGCGCGGCGCTTGTTCACACTGATCTGCGTGTTGCATATCAAGGGATGACACAGGCAAAGTACTAATGGCTCGTAAGCGCAAATCGAACAGCCGCCGGTGGTGGCTCTATGCCATTGCGGCCATGGTGCTGGCAGGGCTTGCTGGTGCCATCTGGTACTGGTGGGACATTCAGCGCTGGGTTCCTGACGAAAACACTTATCCAGATCAGGGCGTCTCCGTGTCGCACAACAGCGGACTTGTTGGGTTTGAGACAGTCCGGGCGCTAGGAGGGAAGTTTGCCTATGTCGAGGCCAGCGCCGGGGCGACCAGCATCGACCCGCAATTTGTGCGCAATTTGGCCGCAGCCCGCGCCGCCGGGCTTAAGGTGGGTGCGGTCCACCGGTTCGATCCATGTGCGACCGCCGATCGGCAGTCTGCCAATTTCGTAACTATGGTGTCACGCGATAAGGCTTTGCTGCCTACCGCCATCGCGTTGCAGAAGTTTCCTGATTCGTGTCCAGACAAGGTCAGCAAGGCTGCTATGGAAAGCGAATTGATGACCTTGATCAATCAGATCGAGATGCATGTCGGTAAACCGGTGATCCTGAAGGTTTCCAAACCATTCGAAGAACAGTTCGGAGTGTCGACGCTGATCGAACGTGACCTCTGGCTTTCGCGCGACCGTTTCGTACCACGTTATACAGGTCGGCCATGGCTGCTATGGAGCGCAAATCGCGCGCTTGATAGCGAGGCCGCTGAGCAACCGCTGGAATGGGTTGTGGTGCAGCCATGAGAAAGGCCAACAATGGACAATGATCTGATCGCTGCTGCCCGCAAAGCTGCGCAGCAAAGCTATTCACCCTATTCCAAATACCCGGTCGGTGCAGCCTTGCGCTTTGCCGATGGCAGCATCGTGACCGGGACAAATATAGAAAATGCAAGCTATGGCTTGGCCCTTTGTGCTGAAACTGTCGCGGTATCAAAAGCGATGGCCGACGGCGTCCGTGGCGGGTTGGAGGCAGTCGCAGTAACCGGGCCAACCGATCGCGGCGATGGCGCCCCGATCACTCCGTGCGGCAGATGCCGTCAGGTTCTGAACGAACTTGCTGCATTGGGCGGGACCGATCCGCTGATTTTCTGTGTTGGCAATGATGATGTTCGCGAAGTCCGACTGTCGCAATTGTTACCGCATGCCTTTGGCCCCGCGCATCTAGATTGATGCAAACAGCGCTCTAAGCTTCTTCCAACCATTCCAGCAGGGCAGCAAGACAGTCCCGCGCCAGCAACTTGCAGCGTTCGGGCGACCAACCCTGTTCCGGCTCAGGCGCAGAAGCCAGGTCCTTGTAGGGCATCTCCAACGTCATCGCGGTACAACCGAACCGTTCTGCCATCTGGTTGGTGCTGATGGCCAGGTTTGCGCGGCCAGCAGGCGTCTTGGGATAGCCCAATTCGGTTTGAAAATCTGGCGTGCGCCGGTCAAGAATGCGCTCGTAGCGGTAGAAGGTCTCACCCAGCTCGTCGCTCCATGACGGGATGCCTTCAAAGCCTGCCAGAAAGACCGCAGGGATCGCTTCGTCCCCATGAACATCCATCGCGAAGTCCACTCCGGTCTCATCCATCTTGTTCCGGATAGCGAGCACTTCAGGGGATTTTTCAGCCGAGGGTTCGTGCCACTCGCGGTTGAGGTTCGTGCCGACCGCATTGGTCCGCAAATGCCCTCGACGTGATCCGTCCGGGTTGCAGTTGGGCACAATGTGAAACGTGCATTGCTGACGCAGCGCGCGCGCGACCGGGTCGCTGGTGTCGGTGAGGCACTCCAGTGCCCCCTCCATCCACCATTCCGCCTGCGTTTCGCCAGGGTGCTGGCGCGCATACAGCCAGACTTGTCTGGGGCCATCGCCCAGCGTCAGGTAATCAATTGTCTGACCATCCAGCGTGGTGCCAAGCCGTTCAACATCGACCCCCTCGCTTGCAGCTGCCTCCGCCACAAGATCGTGATGTCGCTCCATTGAATAGGGGGCAAAGTAGGCAAAATAGGCTATTCCGGAGGCAGGGGTATAACGGACCGTGAGCGTGCCTGCGTCCTCATCCTTGTCGAATGTGCTGGCGGCGCGGATCCAGTATTCCCGGTCTTCCGAAACGCAAGAATCATAATTGGGCCAGCCGCCTGGATAGGCACTGGCATTCAGGCCGGTTAGCTTAAGTGTCAGTTCCTCGCCAGGTTCTGCGGTCACGCGGAAATGATACCATTGCGCAAACTCGGCCATGCGGTCCTTGGGGATCGCAAGTCGCGCAGTGGTTCCGTCAATGCCAAGGACTTCGATATTGCCGCTGTCAAAGCCCGCATCGATTGCAATTGTTGTCACTCGCCCACCTTCACTTCTACGGTTTCGCCATCATTGCCGGGAAATTCACGAAACAATGCGCTGGCGATTGCATCTGCATTGACGGCTGGCACTTCGAAGGGCGAGCCGCGCTCAACCTCCAGGGCCGCGCGTCCTTCCCAGATCGACTGATTGGTCTGTGCTTCGCGGATGACGACAGATAACTGCGTTCCAGAACGCTCCTTTGGTCGGCCGCCGCCCAAATTGATGCCAATGCCGACACCGACGCCTGAGCCATAGGAACCGGTTGATCCACCCACACCGACACTCACTGGTCCGCTGTTCCCTGTATTGGCTCCGACAACAAATTGCTCAACTCCGACCTGAGCGATGTGGTCCGCTTCATCTCGCGATGTTTCGCGGTATCCAAGTGCCACAAGCTCGCCCAGAACTTCGGTTTTGTAGACCCCGATAGCCAAAGCGGTATTTTCATCGCCGGGTGCTGTCTCGACAAAAACAGTGCCAGTGCCCACGCTGGCAAGTGCGGATGCGTCATGAAAACGGGTGACTTCGACTGGCCCTGCCGACGGAGTGCTGGCGCAAGCAGCCAACATAGCCGCGCCAAGGGCGCATCCGATAAATCTGTTAGCGTGTTTCATAGCGGTTTCCTTTTGCCGAGCTTTCTACAACTGACAACGCACAAACATCCAGTTCTGCACCATACTAGCCAAAATTGCTGTTGATCAGCCGAGATTTGCGTATCGTATTCAATCGAAAGTTTGCTAGCCCACAGTTCATGAACGAAAAGCAAAAACCTGCCGTGCTGGTAACGGGCGGTGCCGGATATATCGGTAGCCATGCCGTGTTGGCATTGAAGGATCGCGGCTGGCAAGTTGCAGTCATTGACAATCTGACGACTGGCTTTCGCTTTGCGGTACCCAATGATGTTGCCTTCTACGAAGGCGATATAGCTGATGGCGACTTGCTTGCCCGGATTTTCGCCGACAAAAAAATTGGCGCTATCATGCACTTTGCTGGCTCGATTATTGTGCCTGAGTCCGTTGAGAACCCGCTCAAATATTATCACAACAACACTGTCAAAAGCCGCGCGTTGATTGATGCAGCCGTTGCTGGAGCGATACCGCATTTCATTTTTTCATCGACCGCTGCCACCTATGGGATTCCGGCATGTTCTCCAGTGAGCGAAGATTTGCCCCGACAGCCGATCAATCCTTATGGCTGGTCCAAGCTGATGACGGAACAAATGTTGGCGGATGTTTGCGCTGCGCATGATCTCAATTTCTGCGCACTGCGCTATTTCAACGTGGCCGGGGCTGATCCCCAGGCTCGCAGCGGTCAATCCACCGCAGGGGCAACCCATCTGATCAAGGTTGCGGTAGAGGCGGCCTTGGGCAAGCGTGATCATGTCAGCGTCTTTGGTGATGATTACGATACGCCAGATGGAACTGGAGTGCGCGATTACATTCATGTCAGCGATCTCGCGGCAGCTCATGTTCTTGCGCTCGAAGCGTTGATCGAGCAGCCGGACCGTTCGATGACGATGAATTGCGGTTATGGGCAGGGCTTTTCTGTCTTGCAGGTACTCGACGCAGTCGACCGCGTTACCAATCAAAAGCTTGATCGCCGTCAGGAAGCCCGGCGTGCGGGCGACCCTGATTCGCTGGTGTCCGACCCAACGCGTATTCGAGCCACTCTGCCATGGGCCCCAAAGCATGCTGATCTTGATACCATTATCCAGCACGCGTTGAATTGGGAGCGTAAACTATCGGAAATCCGCGGTTGAAACGTGCCATGCCGGCGCACATATAGCTAACGTCGAGCGCACCACAGGCCTTGACTTGGCGTCTGCCGTGCCCTAGCTGCGCGCCTTGAATTTGCGGCATCGGGGTTGCCTCGGTGCCGATATTTTTTGCAGGAAAAAACCATGAAGATCCGCAACAGCCTTAAGTCGCTGAAAAACCGCCATCGCGATTGCCGTGTGATCCGTCGCCGCGGTCGCACCTATGTCATTAACAAGACCAACCGTCGTTTCAAGGCTCGTCAGGGCTAATTGCGGCAGTGGCTGGTTGCCTTGACGGCGACCGTGCAAAGTGATCGGCCCGCCTCCAGACAGGAGAGCGGGCCGTTGCTGTTTGAAGGCAGGCGTCAGTCAGTCCGGAAGTCGGATGGCCAAAGCAAAAACATGAGGAACCCACCATGAACGCACCGCAAGCGGTAGTTTTCGATGTGGGCCGCGTAATGTTCCAGTGGCAATTGCGTGCATTGTTCGAAAAGCTGATTGAGGATGAAGGCGAACTCGACTGGTTCCTCGAAAATGTCGTGACCGAGCAATGGCATTTTCAGCATGATCGCGGCGTGATGCTGGCTGATATGCTGCCAGCGCGCATACAAGAATTTCCTGATCAGGCGCTACGCATTGCAGCCTATGCAGCGCGCTTCAATGAAACGGTCCCCGGCCCGGTTGAAGGGACTCTTGAATTGGTGCGCGAACTGCACGAGGCGGGCATTCCCCTTTATTGCCTGACCAATTTCGGCGGCGAATTGTTCGCTGCTTTTCGCAAGACACAGCCTGTGTTCGATTGCTTTGATGACATCATTGTGTCGGGCGAGGAGCGCATCGCGAAACCTGATGCTCAAATCTATCGGATTGTCGAGAGCCGCAGCGGGATTAGCGGCGAAGCATTGTTCTTTACCGATGACAACGTTGAAAATATTGCAGCAGCTCGCGCACTGGGCTGGAATGCTGAGCTCTTTACGGGTGCGCCAGCGCTGCGAACGCAGTTGGTTGAGTTCGGTTTCTTGCAGAAACAATAACCCCCGGCACCATAAACTTGGGGGCGGCACCGGGGGTAGTTTGCCATCACGCGCGATCGAGGACAGTCGGCACGGACGGGCAGAATTTCAGACAAGCAATTGACTGATTACTTGCCATTGCACTTTGCGAGGCGATCCTCGGCCAGTGCTTCTCCCTTTGAGGTGAAGCTCGAGACTTCGCCGAATTTACGAGCAAGCCCACGACAGATGCGCAAGGGGCGGGATGTGCCCTTGGCTGCGTGACAGGTTGTGCCTTGGCATTTCCAGGCGACGCCGGATGCGACCAATCGGTCGTCTTTGGCCGGGGCTACCAATTCGGCAGTGTAATACGCACCCGAATTGGCCAAAGCCGGGGCTGGATTGATCGCAAAACCAAAGGTGAAGCTGGTATAGATCAGCGCGAGTGCAAAGACACCTGCGCGGTTAGATGCGGGAGAGGAGAGGTTCATAGCGTTGTCCTTTTTCGAGCAACTGGCTACCATAGGTTGCAATTCAAGACCAGTTGCAATTAGCGACTTACATAGTTAGGTTGCGAGTTGCAACTAAAAATTGCATAAATTTGGCAAGTTTTGAAAAGCGCGCTATTTAGGTTGCAGGGAAAGGACTGAAATGGGCGATATACGCGAACCGCTGCGCGAGTTGATCGAATGCGGCCTTCCGCAAGCACTGGAAGTTATGGGAGAGCGATGGTCGTTCATGATCTTGCGCGCCAGTTTCAATGGCTTGCACCATTTCGAGGAATTTTTGAGCGAACTGGGCATTGCCCGCAACATCTTGTCGAACCGGCTGGCTAAGCTGGTCGAACACGGAATTTTGAAGCGCGAACCTTGTCCCGATGACCGCCGCAAGATTGAATATCGTCTTACCGATAAAGGCTTCGACCTGCTGCCGGCAATGCTCGCATTGAGACAATGGGGACAGAAATACGGCGCCGAGTTCCAAGAAAACCCCGTTCTGGTCGACGACCTAGATCGCTTGCCAATCGGTCCGGTTTCGATCCTGGCGCATGATGGACGTCTGCTGGCGCATGAGGATTTGCGTCTTGTTGACCGCGCCGACATCGGCAAGCGGTCTGACGGTAGCAAGGCCACAGCAAGAAAGGTTCTCAATCGCGGAGATGTGGTCGAGCTTGACGAAATCCGCAAAGCGGCAGGCAGTGGCTAGTTAGCGAAGTTACCTTGGTTGCGGTGTGCGTGTATAATCGATCCTGATCCGCACCCATGATCCAATTTGAGAACGTCCCCCGACACGAGCTGGCCTTACCCTGAACTGCCAGGCTGCAGCCAGCACCGCGCGCCCGATCTGCGAGCCTTGCGGAACCTCGCCAAGCAAATTGCAATCTTCCACACGAAAATCCGGCACGGTCCTGCATTCGATCAGTGCCGACCCTGGTCCGCTTGCTGTCGAAAGATAACCGGCCAATTCTTGGTCGGTTGGCTCACGAAACCAGCGTGCGGCGTAAAGCGGTTCACCATTGCTGGCCGTACCTACGCGGCGGCTATCGCGTGGTCCTGAGCTGCCGCCACCGGGCGGTCCATAATTGCGCGGCGGAGAGGCTGCCCGGGGCGGCGCTGGCTGGACAGGCTGGGGGGCTGCTGCCAGATCGGGCAATGGTACTGGAACTGGAACTATTATTGTCGGAGTGACAAGATCGGGTATGGGTTCGATAGCTGGCTCGACAGACTCTGGCAGCGGTTGGATAGGCGGCACTGCATTTACCGGTTCGGTTTCGGTTGGTGCTGGGTCGGGCTCATCAGCAGGCGTGTCCTCAGCAAAGTCCTGCGCGCTGAAGGTCACAAGCGCATCACCATCATTATCATCCGAACCGATCCCATACCCGATTGAAATCAACAGCAATAGCAAGAGTGCTTCGATCGCCAGTGCAATTGATAGACCGACAATGCGGCGCTTGAACGGGCGATTGGCGCCCTGGACAAGAAAGCCGCCCGGCTCAGCATCAATCACGGCGTCATGGGTGTGCGCTATGGCGTATTACTCTTGGCATAGAGGGTTGGCGGCCGAATCAACTGCCAACCAGAGCGATAACACACAACCACCTTGCCGCGAGGTGAATTTGTGGATTCCCCTACGCCCGCGGTGCCTGCCGGCGATAGCTCAGCGCTTCGGCGATATGCACCCTTGCAACCTGTTGCCTGCCGGCAAGATCTGCGATTGTTCGCGCCACTCGCAGCATCCTAGTATAGGAGCGTGCAGATAGCCGCATAGCGTCAGCGGCTTGTAGCAACAGGGCCCGGCCAGCATCATCAGGTGTTGCAAATCGCTCTAGGGCATCCCCGTCTAGTTCTGCATTGCTGCGCGCCCCGGTTTCTTTGTGACGAGATATCTGCCGTTGGCGGGCAACGGTCACTCTGGCGGCAACCTCGCTGGAGCCTTCGGCAGCAGGTGGCAGGCCTAGGTCTGCAGCACTGACGGGATCGACCTCCACGTGCAGATCGATTCTGTCGAGCATTGGACCAGATACCTTGCTTTGATAATCGGCGGCGCAGCGCGGTGCGCGCGAGCAGGCCAGGGCCGGATCACCCAGATGACCGCAGCGACAAGGGTTCATCGCTGCGATCAGCTGGACCCGGGCCGGGAATGTGACATGCGCATTGGCCCGGGCGATATCGATTGATCCGGTTTCCAAAGGCTGGCGAAGCGAATCGAGGACCGGGCGCTGGAATTCAGGAAGTTCATCCAGAAACAGCACTCCAAGATGTGCCAGGCTTACCTCTCCGGGACGCACCTTCAGGCCACCCCCGGTAAGCGCTGCCATGCTTGCAGAATGATGAGGCGCACGAAACGGCCTGGCCCTGCTGATCTTTCCCCCTTCCAATAAGCCAGCCACTGATTGGACCATGGACACTTCCAGGGCCTCTGCCGCAGTCAGTTCAGGCAGGATGCCGGGAAGACAAGATGCCAGTAGACTCTTGCCCGCACCCGGCGGCCCATTCAGCAGCAGATTGTGCCCGCCAGCGGCGGCAATTTCGAGTGCGCGTTTGGCTACTTCCTGCCCCTTTACCTGCTTAAGGTCCGCCATTGGCACAGGAGTTTCGATATCTCCACGTGCAGGCTCAGGCAGTATTTGCGTGCCTTTCAGGTGGTTCAGCAGACTGACAAGATCAGGCGCAGCAAGCACAGGCACGCCGCTGGCCCAGCGCGCTTCTGAACCCTGGAGCGCTGGGCAGATCAGGCCGACTTCCTGTTCGCTGGCATGCAATGCGGCCAGCAAAACACCCGGAGATGCTGCTATCCTGCCATCGAGCGACAATTCGCCAACTGCCAGCCATTCGCCCAATTGCTCAGCATCGCAAACGCCCATTGCCCCCAGCAGTGCCAGCGCGATCGGAAGGTCGAAATGAGAGCCCTCCTTGGGCAAGTCAGCAGGTGAAAGATTGATCGTGATGCGCTTGGGCGGCAAGGCAAGTCCCATCGAGGACAGTGCAGACTGAACGCGTTCACGGCTTTCGCCCACCGCCTTGTCAGGCAGGCCGACGATGGCAAAGCGCGGCAAGCCGGATGCCAATTGGCATTGCACTTCGACCGCGCGCGCCTCGAGCCCTAGATAGGCGACCGTTTTGACCAAGGCGACCACGCAAATTCCCCATTATCCAGCCGGATCGGGTAGCCTCATCATGTTGGCCAAGAGCGGGCAAATTAAAGGATTTTAACCTGCGCAATAGTTGATGAACTCGCATCGGCGCAGAAAGGTTGAACGGGTTAGCCGGTGGCTTTCACGAAGCTTGCACAGCCGGCTCGGAATGAGCCAATTGCGTGCCGCAAAATGTGGTTGCCGCTTGACTCAAGGTACCCCTTGTCCTAACCGCGCGCCCAATGAGGCGGTCGCCTGTTCCGGGCGGCCCTTTTTATTGGTGCGTTTGTGCCCTAGTGCGCCTGCTGCATCACTTTTGATTTTTGAGGACGATATGAAGCGGACATTCCAGCCCAGCAATCTCGTGCGTGCCCGTCGCCACGGGTTCTTCGCGCGTAAGAAAACCGTCGGTGGTCGCAAGGTTTTGCGCGCTCGCCGTCGCCGTGGCCGCAAGAACCTTTGTGCTTAAGTACAAACGGTAACACTCAGAAGATCGCGGTGCTGACGCGCCGCGCCGATTTTCTTGCTGCGAACCGGGGCCTGCGCATTGCACGCCCCGGTTTCGTGCTTTTGGCCAAGCCCAATGGCGGGCAGGGCAAGCGTTACGGGATCACGATCACCAAAAAGGTTGGCAATGCCGTGGTGCGCAATCGGATGAAACGCCGTTTCCGCGAATTGCTTCGAGCGCATCTACCCGAGCTCGGCCTACCTGATCACGATCATATCCTGATCGGGCGCGATGGCGGAGTTGAACGGGCATTCGATCATCTTAATGTGGATTTGGCCGAAGCGCTCGGTCGTGCTGCGGCAGGCAAGGGTGACAGACCGCGCAGAAACAACTTCCGAGGCGCGGGCAAAAAACGTCATGCAGGGGCGGGGCAATGAAGCAGATTATGATCGCGATCGCCCGCCTGTGGCAGGTTGGACCCAGCCGCATTTTGCCGCCCACGTGTCGGTTTTCACCATCATGCTCTCAATTCGCCATCGAAGCGCTGGGGAAATACGGTGCGATCAAGGGTGGATGGATGGCTCTAAAGCGGATATTGCGCTGCCATCCATGGGGTGGGCATGGATATGACCCTGTGCCCTAGCTTCATGCGGTGTAGCATCTATATAACACAGTACCTATAATCAGACGCACAGGATTTTATCTTGGACAATCAGCGTAATCTTCTTCTTGCCGTCGTGCTTTGCGGTCTGCTCATCCTGGGATGGGATGCAGGCGTCAAATATTTCTATCCGCAGGCAGACCAAGCGCAATCGGCACCGCAAACAGCCTCCACCGGTGCTGATGCTCAGGGTGCTGCAACAGGTGATGTTGGCTCACCTCCGGGAGGCAGTAGCCAGCTCGGTGCTGAAGCTTCAGGGCCGGTGGATCTCGCCCAAGCGCTGGCCTCACCTGAGCGCATCCGAATTGATGCACCACGGGTTGAAGGGTCGATCAATCTGATCGGCGCGAGGGTCGACGATATCGAACTCAAGGATCACCGCGAAACCATCGATGATGATAGCGGGCCCGTGCAATTGTTTGCTCCGCTGGGCACACCTGGTCAGTACTTCGCCCAGTTTGGCTGGATTGGCACCGGCGTATCTCTGCCCACGGCTCAGACCATTTGGGAGGCAGATGCCGAAGTCCTGACTGAGAATCAGCCCGTCACGCTGACCTATAACAATGGTGAAGGACAAACCTTCGCAATCCGATTCTCGATCGATGAGAATTACATGGTCACCGCAGAACAATCGGTTACAAACAATGGCGCCGGTCCTGTGGTGGTACAGCCGTATGGTTTGATCAACCGCAACACCATCAATGCCAGCCCAAGCACGTTTAACGCGCATTCAGGACCGATTGGCTCTTTCGGCGACTCGGTTGATTACAGCCTCGATTACGAAGACCTGGCAGAGAGTGGGACATACACCTCTGATAATGGCCGGGTTCACTGGACTGGTTTCAGCGATATTTACTGGCTTTCAGCCCTGATCCCACAGGACAATTCCGAGGCAACATCGACTTTTCGCGCGCTCGGCAATGATGTCTTTCGTACCGACATGATATACGCACCTGAGACCGTACCAGCAGGTGCGACAGCGACCCATTCCGCGCTGCTGTTCGCCGGCGCCAAGGAAACGGTGGTGCTGGATCAATATCGTGACAGCCTGGGTATCGACAAGTTCGGCAAAGCAATCGATTGGGGCTGGTTTGAATGGTTCGTCAAACCGATGGTCTGGCTGCTGCGCACCTTGTACGAATTTGCCGGCAACTTCGGTGTTGCCATCATCCTGCTGACAATCATTATTCGCGGCGCGCTGTTCCCGATCGCCCAAAAGCAATTCGCCAGCATGGCTGGGATGAAAGCGGTTCAGCCTAAAATGAAGGCGATCCAAGAGCGATATAAGGACGACAAGCAGAAGCAGCAGCAAGAGATCATGGCTCTCTATAAGAAAGAGGGGGTTAATCCGCTGGCCGGTTGTTTACCGCTCCTGGTCCAGATTCCGATCTTCTTTGCGCTCTACAAGGCTCTGATCCTGGCGATCGAGATGCGTCACAAGCCCTTCGTCTTGTGGATTGAAGATTTGTCAGCGCCCGACCCTGCCAAAATTCTCAATCTGTTTGGCCTTCTACCGTTCGAACCGGCCGGCTTCTTGGGGATTGGCGTGCTGGCAATCCTGCTCGGCGTCACCATGTGGCTGACGTTCAAACTAAACCCGTCCGCAATGGATCCGATGCAGCAGCAAATCTTCAACTTCATGCCATGGGTGCTGATGTTTGTGATGGCACCGTTTGCTGCAGGCCTTCTGCTTTACTGGGTAACCTCCAACGTTTTGACGCTGGCGCAGCAAAGCTACCTCTATTCCAAACATCCTCAGTTGCGCGCTGCAGCTGAAAAGGAAAAGGCGGAAAAGGAACTGGCCAAGAAACGCGAAGAAAGTTCTTGAGCGTGGATCAGCCCGAACCCTTAGACGAAGTTATTCAGGCCTATTCGGAAAAAGCGGCTGCCAAGCTTCTGTCGGGACGTGTCGACTTTTTGCTGTCAGCCCCGCAGCTGAAATTCTTGCCCGATCCAACGGTGCCTGAGATCGCATTTTGTGGTCGCAGCAATGTGGGTAAGAGCTCGCTTTTAAATGCACTCACCGGACGACGCTCTATTGCTCGGGCTTCAGTCACGCCGGGGCGAACGCAGGAACTCAACATCTTTGAAGTGGGAGAACCTACGGCATTCCGTTTGGTTGACATGCCCGGGTACGGTTTTGCCAAAGCACCGCCAAAAGTGGTCGACAATTGGAAAAAGCTGGTGCGCACCTATCTCAGGGGACGGGTCGTTCTTAACCGCACGTTATTGCTGGTCGATAGCCGCCATGGTCTGAAAGATGTCGACCGTGAAATGATGACAATGCTGGACGAAGCGGCTGTGAGCTACCGAGTGGTCTTGACCAAAGCTGACAAGATCAAGGCCAGCTCGCTCGATGCTACGGCGCAGAAAGTTGCTGATGAAATCCGCAAACATGTCGCCGCCTACCCGCAGTTGCATATCACCAGCAGCGAAAAGAGTATGGGTATTGCCGCCTTGCGCGCTGCGGTGGTTTCAGATGCCGGTATAAAGCTGGAGCGCTGACTGGGACGTTTTCACCGACTGCAATGCTCGCGCGACGGCATGCGCGTCAGGTCTCGAACAAGCTCGTATCGTCAGCAAAAGCCTTGAATTCCAGCGCATTTCCCGCTGGATCACGCAGAAACATCGTGGCTTGTTCCCCAGGCTTTCCTTTGAAACGGACTGTGGGTTCAATAATGAATTTTGTGCCGAATTCTTGCAAACGCTCAGCCAGCGAGGACCAGTCATTCATGGCCAACACCAATCCGAAGTGAGGGATGGGTACCCCATGACCGTCGACATGGTTATTGGCGCGATCCCCGGTCTCTTCAGGAGCCATGTGAGCGACAATCTGGTGCCCAAAGAAATCGAAATCGATCCAGTAAGGCGAACTGCGTCCTTCATTGCACCCAAGCACCGTTCCATAGAATTCGCGCGCTGTCGCCAGATCGTCGACTGGAAAGGCAAGGTGAAAGGGGCGCAGGGTCATCAATCTTATTCCTCATCGAAAAAAGGCGGTAACCATCGTAACCCGTTCAGCCTCGACAGCGAAACAATGAATAACTAGGGCTCGTTAACTCACCAGCATATTGGACTGCGCCAGATTATGAAATTGATCATTGGAAACAAGAACTATTCTAGCTGGTCGCTGCGTGGCTGGTTGGCGGCCAAGCAGTCTGGGTTGCATTTTGAGGAATTAATTGCGCCGCTTTTCGGCGAGGAGTGGGATCAACGGCGTAACAAGGACACACTGCAGCCGTCCTGGGGTAAGGTTCCCATCTTGTGGGATGGTGATAACGTTATCTGGGATAGCCTCGCCATCATGGAATATTTCGCTGATCGGGTTGGGCGCGACCGGTTTTGGCCGAAGGACGAGGCAGCGCGAGGAATGGCGAGAGCCATGGTTGCCGAGATGCACAGCAGTTATCCAGCTTTGCGCAGCGAATGCCCAATGAATATTCGCAGGCGCTTCGATGGGGCGCAATTCTCACAGGATTGCAAGGATGATATCGTCCGTGTTTTGGGGCTCTGGGCAGAAGCTAGAGCCCGCTTCGGCCAAGGTGGCCCCTTCCTGTTCGGCACCTTCGGCGCAGCAGATATTTTTTACGCCCCTGTGGTCAGCCGTTTTATCAGCTATCAGGTCAAGGTCCCAGGTTTCGCAGCGACCTACATGGAAGCCATCTGGGAACATGAATGGATGCAGCAATGGATCGCTGCGTCCGAAGATGAGGAATGGGTCATTGAGCAATACGAAGCCATGCCCGGCTGATCAGCTTGCCGCAGCGCCTATGGCAGCCAAGGGCAGCAAATCAGCCTTTCTGGCGGTTGCAGCAGCGCTAGCTGCCTTATGTGTAGCAATGGCACCTTCGCCGGTCAGGGCCTGGGGTTTTTATGCGCATGGGATTACGGGCGAAATTGCTATGGCCAATGTTTCGGTCAGCACTCGCCGCAAAATTAACCGGTTGATGGCCAACGATGCGCAATTGGGGACGCCTGAATGCCGCATTCGCAACATTCGCGAGGCTTCGACCTGGGCCGATTGTGTCCGACGAACCCGGTGGCGCTGGGGCCATACTGCGCCTTGGCACTATCGCACGACACCCATTTGCGAGGCCTATGACCCATGGGCCAATTGCAGCGGCGGAAATTGTGTCACCGGCCAGATCGTTCGCAATCATCGCCTGCTTGCTGATGAAAGCCTGCCCGCGCCAATCCGCTTGCAGGCTCTAGCCTTCATGGTTCACTTTGCTGGCGACATTCATATGCCCCTGCATTCTGGCGATAAGGGGGATCGCGGTGGTAATGACCGCGAGGCCGCTTATGGCATTGTGCCAGGTCGCAACCTCCACTCAATCTGGGATGGGCCGCTTGCTGAACGCGCAGCCACCACGGGAAAGCGGCCCATTGTCAGGCCCTACAGTGCGGCTGAACGCGTTGATCTTGGCGGAGGTGATGCAACCGATTGGGGGCGTGAGAGCTGGCAAATAGCGCGAGATTTTGTCTATCCCAACGCATTTGACGAGGCGGCTTGCGAGAATGATTTACCGGACAGTACGGCGCTCACACAGGAAGATATCGTGGCAGCAGTTCCCGTCGCGCGGCGGCGGATGCAGCAAGCGGGCATCCGTATCGCTGAGTTGCTGGAAAGTGCTTTTGCACCCGGCCCCTTGGCTGACAATAACGAAAGGATGCGGCGATGAACGCTTCGCTCGGATTCGCCAAACAGCTGATCGCTGCTGAAAGCGTAACTCCAGCGACAGGATCAGTTTTCGACACGATGGAGGCGATGCTGGCGCCCCAGGGCTTTGTGGTTCATCGGTTTATCCGCGGTGACGGAGAAGCTGGCACAGATGAGGCGCCGGTTGAAAATCTGTTCGCCATTCGCCCGGGCCCTGTCGGCAGTAAGCATCTGGCCTTTGCTGGTCATTTGGACGTGGTACCTCCGGGCAACGACTGGACCAGTGACCCCTTCCTCCCAGAGGAGCGTGGCGAGCTATTGTATGGCCGCGGTGCTGTGGACATGAAGGGGGCAATTGCCTCCATGGTGGCAGCGGTTGCCGATATCCCGGCTGATGCAGGCACTCTCAGCTTCATCATTACAGGCGATGAAGAAGGACCAGCGCTACACGGGACTCGCGCGTTGATTGATTACATGAACGGTGAAGGCATTCAGCCCGATCTGTGTCTTGTTGGCGAGCCGACAAGTGTGAACCGGCTGGGCGACATGATGAAAATCGGGCGGCGCGGCTCGGTCAATATCTGGATCGAGGTTGAGGGGATGCAGGGCCATGTGGCCTATCCCCATCTGGCTGACAATCCATTGCCAAAGCTCGTTGCAATTCTGGCAGAACTGGATGCGCTGGTGCTGGATGAAGGGACCGATTGGTTCCAACCTAGCAATCTGGAAATTACCGATCTCGAAGTGGGCAATCCGGCGCATAATGTCATTCCGGCCAAGGCCGTGGCGCGCATTTCAATCCGCTTCAACGATCAGCATTCTGGCGCAAGCCTGTCAGAAAAAGTCGATGCAATTGCACAGAGGCATGGCGGCATCGCCCGTCCGATCATTTCGGGTGAGCCTTTTCTGACGCCGCCTGGCGAATTTTCGCAGATAATTTCTGACGCTGTGGAGGCTGAAACCGGCATTGCGCCAGAAGCGTCGACCACTGGGGGCACATCGGACGCTCGATTCCTGCGCGCCGTATGTCCTGTTATCGAATTCGGGCTGTGCAATGCGACAATGCACAAACGTGATGAGGCTGTCGCTGTCGAGGATCTTCATACGCTAAGCCGGATCTACGCGCGTATCGCGCGAGCGGTCTTGGCCTGAAAACGAATAATTGGGGGAACACCGATGAAAGCCTGGTTTGCCATTCCGCTTTGGAAGCGTGTGATCGCTGCACTCATTCTGGGTGTCATTGTCGGGTATATTTGGGGTCCTGGCGCCGAAAGCATCAAGATCATTGGTGACGTCTTCATCGATTTCATCAAGATGCTGATCGTCCCGCTCATCTTTTTCAGTGTTGTTTCAGGCATTGCTGCCATCGGCGACGTCGGCCGTTTGGGAGCTGTCGGCTGGCGCGCCATTCTTTTGTTCGTGCTGACTGGTCAAGTCGCCGTCTGGCTCGGGCTTGGATTGGGAACATGGTTCGAACCCGGCGTCGGGATCGACACCAGCGGTCTGCCGCTTGCCGAAATATCAGAGCCCCAAGCGTTTGATTGGCGCACGATGTTGCGCTCCATGATCCCGGTTAGTCCGGTTGCGGTTATGGCGGATGTGCGCGTTCTACCTCTGATCGTCTTTTCGGTTTTGGTCGGCATTGGAATTCTTTTGGCTCGGCGCGAGGAAGACGAGGGCGAGGGGAGCTCAGGCGCAGTTGCAACGGTTGCCCGCATTTTTGATGGCGGTGCGCTGCTGTTTCAGAAAATCACAATCCTGGTGATGGAACTGACCCCGTTCGGAGTGTTCGCTTTGATGGCTTGGGTGGTCGGCACACTCGGTCTTGATGCGGTCGCCGCTCTCGCGCGGCTGGTCGCGATGAACTATTTGGGCTGCCTGCTGATCATCGGCATCATGTATGTTGGCATACTGAAGTTCGTAGCAAAGGTTTCGATCACGGGCTTTTTCCGCGGGATGGTGGATGCGATCGCTGTGGCCTATTCCACCGCCAGCTCCTCGGCAACCTTGCCCGTGACGCTGCGCTGCACCCAGCGCAATCTCGGCGTGAGCAAGCCTACATCCAGCTTTGTGGTGTCTCTGGGCAGCACGATCAACATGGATGGCACGGCGATGTATCTTGGTCTTGCCACCTTGTTTGCGGCGCAAATGTTCAATGTTGACCTGACCATGGGCGACTATTTGATTGTGGCCTTGCTTGCGACTTTCGGCTCCATCGGTGCAGCCGGCATTCCCGGTGCCGGGCTGGTGATGATGGGTGGTATCTTTGTCGCGGTTCAGGTGCCGCTCGAAGCGATCGCCTTTGTCGCCGGCGTAGATCGGATCATGGACATGATGCGCACTGCAACCAATGTCACCGGCGATGCGACAGTCACCGTCACCACGGCCAGCATGCTGGGCGAGCTGGACAAGCACGAGCTGGCCAGTGCTGATGACGTTTGATCGCAAGGCCAACAGCGGCTCTGTCTAGCAGATGTCAGAAACCCGCGCCATGAGCTGCAAGGATCAGTATCAGGGCAATTCCCATAAGACCAAGCATTGGCTTCCAGAAAAACCGCAACCATTCCCCAAACTGGATCCCAGCGGCGGTGAGGCAGCCTATGAGGACGGGTGAGGTAGGGACGATAAGGTTCGTGAGGCCGTCGCCCAATTGAAAGGCCAGCACAGCAGTCTGGCGGCTGACCCCGGACAAGTCGGCAAGTGGTGCCATAATCGGCATAGTGATCCCGGCCTGTCCCGAGCCCGATGTGATGAAGAAATTGATCACGCTTTGAACAGCGAACATTGCGCCCGCCGTAAACCAGTCCGGCACCAGTGCTGTCACCGACGAAAGGGCGTTGAGCAAGGTGTTGAGCAAGGACAGGCTGGTTGGGGAATCTCCACCCAGCAGCAGTAGGACCCCTTTTGCAGCTGCCACAATGATCACAGCAGGAAGGAGTTGGGCGGACCCGTCCCTGAAAGCTTCCATCAGTCCGGTAAGGCTGCAGCCCTCCAGTCCGGCAATCCGCGCAATCATGGCAAAAGCAATGCCCATGGCAAAGAATTGCGCAGTGATTTCCGCGAGATAGTACCCTTGTGCGGCAACGCCCCAGCCGACCCAGCCGATTCCGACAATCAAGGTCAGCAAGATCAGTTTGCGCGCCAAGTTGAAAGTGTCACTGCCATTGGGAATATCGTCCTCATCGGCATGGGCTAGACCGATGGGTTGACGCTGACGCAACCTGACGGCTCTCGCATAGCGCCACAAGAACAGCCCGCCCAATACAGTGAATCCGGCCCACATCGGCAGTCTCAGGCCCAGACCGGACATGGGCGCCAAGTCAGCGATGCTTTGCGCAATTATTACATTGAAGGGGTTCATCCAGCTGGTTCCAAAGCCAATTGAAGTCCCCACAAAGCAGGTGAGGATTGCGGTCATCCCGTCATAACCGGCGCGAGCCAGTGCCGGTGCCAGAACCAGCGTCAGAGCGATTGACTCCTCCGACATGCCCATGGTCGCACCTCCCAGTGAGCACGCGGCAAATATGCTAAGAATCAGCCATTCGTTCTGCGCCTTGCCATTGGGAAGCGCTGCCAACATGGCGGCATCGACTGCGCGGGTGCGCATCATCATGCCGAACGCCCCTCCAATCACCAGCAGCAGCGCCATAAGGCCAATGGTCGGAGAATATCGGTCACCGCTGATGAGCCCGGCAAACAGAAAGTCGAGGAAACCGATGGTGTCGGCATCGCCCATTATGGGCGCAGGAGCTGTTTCGGCTGCTGACTGGAAGCTGCCCGGGACAATGCGAGCTGGGTCGCCTGCAACCTCAAACTGACCAGGTGTAAAAAGAAAGGTGGCAGCCCATGCCAAAAGCGCCAGCACAAACATGATCACGAAGGTGTCCGGAATCCGCCAGCTGGTCAGCTTGGCGGTATCGTCTTGGCCATCAGCCTGCGGGCCTTGTTGTGCACCACTATCGGTCCCAGTCATGATACGCACCCAACCTTTGCATCAATTGAAGAGAATGAAGGCTAATGGACCCAAGGCGCGATTGGCAATCCTAGGGTGCAATTAGCTTTGCACAAGTTCTGGTGGCCTTAAAGATCGTTACCTACCCTTGGGCCTTTGCGAGACTTTCTTTCTGAAGCTGCACAGATCAACCAATCCGCAGCGCCAGCATTCCGGCGTCCGCGCTTTGCAGGTGTAGCGCCCATGCAAGATCAACCAGTGATGGGCGTGAAGGCGGAATGGTTGGGGAACGCGCTTTTCCAGCTTTGCCTCGACATGATCAGGGGTTTTGCCCTTAGCCAGACCGGTCCGGTTGCCGACCCGCAAGATATGCGTATCGACAGCGAAGGTTTCCTGCCTGAACCAGCAATTCAGCACAACATTGGCGGTTTTGCGGCCCACGCCGGGCAGGCGCACCAGATCCTCGCGCGTGTCAGGAACCTGGCTGTCATATTCGTCGACCAGCAGCTGACTGAGCGCGATCACATTCTTGGCCTTGGAATTGAACAGGCCGATGGTCTTGATGTGCTCGACCAATCCCTCCAGCCCCAGATCGAGCATCTGCTCCGGAGTTTTTACCTTGGCGAACAGGGCGCGGGTCGCCTTGTTCACGCCCACATCGGTGGCCTGCGCCGACAATGCGACCGCCACCACCAGCTGATAGGCATTGTCATATTCCAGCTCGGTTTCTGGCTCGGGGTTGTCGTCTGCCAAACGGCGGAAGAATTCGAAAATTTGATCTTTGGTCATGCGGCAACGCTAGGCAGCGCAAGGTCTAGATCAAAGCCCTAATTTTTCCTGAGCTGCGAATTTAGAGACCCACGCGGCCGCCTAGGCCTGGACCCGAGCTTCTCGAAGAAGGTGCGGCGCTGCTTTTGTCCAGATCCTCTTGCGCAACGTTCAGGTCGGCCGAAGCCTTCTGATTGAGTATGCTTACGGCCTTATCGATAGAAACGGCATTTTCATATCGCGACAAATCCATCAGTGCTTCGCCGATGTCATAACCGATCCTTGTTTTGGAGGTGTCAGCTTTCTTCTTGCGCAGAATGTCCGCT
>CALBWA010000006.1 GCA_937969505.1 uncultured Erythrobacter sp.
TCCGTCTGTGTGTGCCTGCGTTTTACTCATTGCAGTTCGCCATGCGGCACTGCATGGGCTAGCACAATATTAAACCGCCACCAGCGCGGTCGCATTGAGGGGTTTTTATGGCGAATATCCAGGTCGCAGTGTTTGTAGGTCTGATGCTGGCACTGACCGCATTGACGTGGCGCAAAGTTGCGGCCGCGCGTGCCGCCAGCCATGCCTCTGCCGATAAAGAGATATTTTTGGCGGGAGGTGGGCTGAGCTGGTTCTTCGTTGCTGGCGCCATCACACTGACCAATCTTTCGACCGATCAATTGGTTGGGATGAATGGCAATCAGATGTTGCTGCTGGCCTGGTGGGAACTGGCCGGATTTATCGGATTGCTGCTGTTAGCGTTTGTTTTTGTGCCGATTTATTACAAGAACAATTGCACCACGATCACCCAATTGCTGGAAAAACGATACGACGGGGCGAGCATTCGCACGGTGATCTCTGCCCTGTTCCTGTTCGGCAATCTGTTCATCTATCTGCCGGCGGTGATCTATTCAGGCGCGCTGTTTATGCAGACGCTGTTTGGGATCGAGGCATCTATTGTCGCGATCGCGGCGGTTTTTGCAGTAGTTGGCGCTGGCTTTGCCATTCTCGGCGGTTTGCGCGCGGTTGCGGTGCTCGACACCTATGCCGGCATAGGCATTCTGGCGCTGGCTTTGGTGGTGGTTTTCCTCGCTATGCAAGCGATCGGCTGGGACATGACGACCGGCGTGCCAGAAGAACGCCTGACCATGATCGGTTCGCTCGACAGCCCGATCCCCTTCCACACGCTGTTCACCGGGATGCTGTTCATCCAGATCTTCTACTGGTCGACCAATCAGAACATCACGCAAAAGGCGCTGGCCGCCCCCAATGTGAAAGAGGCGCAGAAAGGCGTGGTCGCTGCCGCGATCATCCGCGTGCTGATCGTGCCGCCCATCGTCGTGATACCAGGCATTGTTGCCTTCAAGCTGTTCGGCGATGTTGATGACCGAGCCTATGGAATGGTGGTGGCAGAGGTGCTGCCCGACTGGACCAGCGGCATGTTTGCCGCAATGATCGCAGCGGCCGTCCTGACGACTTACTCGGCAGTCATGAACGCGACGATCACCTTGTGGTCGGTCGATTTCCATCGCCGCTTCATCAAGCCGGACGTTGATGTGCGCAAATTGAACCGCACGGTTGGGATCATCGCCATGATCGCCTCTGTCGCTCTGGTGCCGGTTTATGCAGGCGCAGAAAGCATCATCAATCTGCTGCAGGAACTGAACGGGCTTTTGTCCATGCCGATCCTGTCCGCCTTTATCGCGGCGCTGCTGTTCCGCAATATGGATGCCCGCGCAGCGGTCGCGGGGTTGGTCTGGGGCTTTAGCATCTACGCCCTCCACACATTCTATCTCTACGTGCCGGACAACTTTGGCGGGATGACTTGGTATGCGACCATCGGCCTGCCATGGGTGCATTACATTGATGTGATGGTCTTCGTGTTGTTCAGTTCGGTGGCAGTGGCGTTGCTCACCAATCGCGTGGTGTTCGGCAATCGGGCAAGCCTTGCGCTGGGCAAGCCGTCACCCCAGCTTGATGAGGCATGAGCGATAAAACTCTTCCCCCACACGGCTGGCTGATCCTCGACAAGCCGCGCGGGCTTGGCTCGACGCAGGCGGTCGCCGCAGTGAAGCGAAACTTGCGCGAAGCGGGCCTGCCGAAGACCAAGGTTGGCCATGGCGGGACGCTTGATCCTCTGGCGGAAGGCGTGCTTCCGATTGCGCTGGGCGAAGCGACCAAGCTTTGCGGGCGGATGCTGGATGCGAGCAAGAGCTACGAATTCACGATTGCATTCGGCGAAGAGACTGACACGCTCGATACTGAAGGCGAAGTCATCGCGCGCTCGGATCACCGTCCGCCGATGGCGGCAGTCGCCGCGGTGCTCGAACATTTCACGGGTGAGATTGAGCAAGAGCCACCTGCATATTCTGCGATCAAGGTGGATGGGAAACGGGCTTACCACAGGGCGCGTTCGGGCGAGTTCGTGAAAATGATGACACGGCGTGTGACGATCCACTCCCTGAGCTTTGCGTCTGACTATGAACCGCAAACCGAGCTTACATCGTCCTTTGCCACAACCTCGGGGAGGCCAGACCCGTTTGACCCGGCATCGCCCCTGATGCTGGCCGACAGCGTCACCCTTCGCGCTCACGTATCCAAAGGCACCTATATCCGCTCTCTGGCACGGGACATCGCCCGCGCCCTTGGAACCTATGGTCATGTTACCTATCTTAGGCGGATCAAGGCGGGACCTTTCCCCGAAAGCCGAGCGATTTCGCTGGACAAACTCAATGAAATCGGTAGAGGCGCGCGACTTGAAGATGTAATGCTGCCTGTGGAGGCAGGGCTGGTCGACATCCCGGCTCTTACCCTCACGTCCGATCAGGCAGCAGCGATCCGCCAGGGTCGCATCTTGACCGGACAGCCCCAAGCCAATGGGCTCTACTGTGCCACATACCGGAATGTTCCGGTGGCATTGGTCGAACTCGATGGTGGGACGACGAAGATCGTCCGCGGGTTCAACCTTCCCGATGTCGCTGAGTAAGAGAGAATACTATGTCGGTTACTGCCGAAGAAAAAGCAAAGATTATCAAAGACAACGCCCGCGAAGCCAATGACACGGGCAGTCCAGAAGTCCAGGTGGCCATCCTGACCCAGCGGATCCGCAATTTGCAGAGCCACTTTGATGCCAACCACAAGGACAACCACTCGCGTCGCGGCCTGCTGACCATGGTCAACAAGCGCCGCAGCCTCCTCGCCTATCTCAAGAAGATCGACGTGGAACGCTACAACGCACTGATCCAGAAGCTGGGTCTTCGTAAATAAGAATTTGGGAAGCGGCTCCAAACGGGGCCGCTTTTCGCATGTGCCAGGCTCGCAACGCGGGTATGGCAGCACAAATGGCATCCTTCACAATTCGGTGGAGGGGCCTACGGGGCGAGACAAAGCCCCATACCGGACCGGGACGGAATACCCGGGACAGGAAGTATCGCAGCAAGAAGTGGTTTGCCGGTTTTTGCGCCCGCGATACGACCAACCAAAACAGCTTTTCGTCACAATTCGGTGAGGGGAAGCGAGGGGTACATGACCCCATACTGATCCGGGCCAGTCTAGACCGGAAAATGCAGGCCCCGCGGGCGCAATATGGCGGCGCGGGTTCGTTAAGGAAAATACATGTTCGACAAGAAAACCGTATCGATTGAGTGGGGCGGCAAAACCCTCACCCTCGAAACCGGTCAGATCGCCCGTCAGGCTGATGGCGCGGTCCTGGCCACCTATGGCGAAACCGTGGTGCTTTGCGCCGTGACCGCCGCCAAAAGTGTTCGTGAAGGCCAGGACTTCTTCCCGCTGACCGTCCACTATCAGGAAAAATTCTCCGCTGCGGGCCGCATCCCCGGCGGCTTCTTCAAGCGCGAAGGTCGCGCGACCGAGAAGGAAACGCTCACCTCACGTTTGATCGACCGTCCGTGTCGTCCGTTGTTCCCGGAAGGGTTCTACAACGAAATCAACGTCATCGCTCAGGTGCTGTCCTATGACGGCGAAACCGAGCCGGATATTGTTGCCATGGTTGCAGCCTCTGCTGCGCTGACCATTTCCGGCGTGCCCTTCATGGGCCCGATCGGTGCAGCACGTGTTGGCTTTGTTGATGGCGAATATGTCCTCAACCCGGCCGTCAACACGATCTTCGACGAAGGTCGTCTGGATCTGGTTGTCGCTGCAACGCAAGACGCAGTGATGATGGTTGAAAGTGAAGCGAAAGAACTGACCGAGGAAGAAATGCTCGGCGCGATCATGTTCGCTCATGATGAAAGCCGCAAGGTCATCGGCGCGATTGTCGATCTGGCTGAACAGGCTGCCAAGGATCCGTGGGATGTTGATACGTCCGACGATACTTCGGCAATCAAGGAAAAGCTGCGCGGCATGGTTGGCGATGATATTGCCGCTGCTTACAAGCTGACCGACAAATCAGAGCGTTCCGACGCGCTGAATGCGGTCCGCGAGAAGGCCAAGGAAGCTTTCGCTGACGAAGATGGTCAGACGCAAATGGTTGCCGGCAAGGCCGTGAAGAAGCTGGAAGCGGACATCGTTCGCGGTGCCATCCTGAAGGACGGTCAGCGCATCGATGGTCGTAAGACCGACGAAGTTCGACCGATTGAGGCGATGGTCGGCTTGCTGCCACGCACCCACGGTTCGGCGCTGTTTACGCGCGGTGAGACGCAGGCAATCTGCACCACCACGCTGGGCACCAAGGATGCCGAGCAGATGATCGATGGGTTGGAAGGTCTGTCCTACAACCACTTCATGTTGCACTACAACTTCCCGCCCTATTCGGTCGGCGAAGTGGGTCGCTTTGGCTTTACCAGCCGCCGCGAGACCGGCCATGGTAAGCTGGCATGGCGTGCGCTGCACCCTGTGCTGCCCGACCATGAGGAATTCCCTTACACGATCCGCATCCTGTCCGACATCACCGAGTCAAACGGCTCGTCTTCAATGGCGACTGTCTGCGGTGGCTGTCTGTCGATGATGGATGCAGGCGTTCCGATCGAGCGTCCGGTATCCGGTATCGCCATGGGTCTGATCCTGGAAGGTGACGAATTCACCGTTCTGTCCGACATTCTGGGTGACGAAGATCACCTTGGTGACATGGACTTTAAGGTGGCCGGTTCGGAAAGCGGTATCACTTCGCTGCAGATGGACATCAAGGTTGCCGGAATTACGCCGGAAATCATGAAGACCGCCATGGAGCAGGCGAAAGCTGGCCGCTCGCACATCCTGGGTGAAATGACCAAGGCTCTGGGTTCGGCGCGTTCGGGTGTTTCCAAGCACGCACCGCGTATCGAAACGATGCAGATCGACAAGTCGAAGATCCGCGACGTTATCGGAACGGGCGGCAAGGTCATCCGTGAAATCGTCGCCGAAACCGGTGCCAAGGTCGACATTGATGATGAAGGTGTCATCAAGATCTCGTCCAGCGACGGCGATCAGATCGCTGCTGCCAAGGCCTGGATCGAAGGCATTGTGGAAGAAGCCGAAGTCGGCAAGATCTACAACGGCAAGGTCGTCAACATCGTGGACTTCGGCGCATTTGTGAACTTCATGGGCGGCAAGGACGGTCTCGTCCATGTTTCTGAAATGAAGAACGAGCGGGTTGAAAAGCCAACCGATGTTGTTTCCGAAGGCCAGGAGGTCAAGGTCAAGGTCCTCGAGATCGATCAGCGCGGCAAGGTTCGCCTGTCGATGCGAGTTGTTGATCAGGAAACCGGGGAAGAGCTGGAAGACACCCGTCCTCCACGCGAACCACGCGGTGACAAGCGCGAAGGTGGCCGTGGCGGCGATCGTCGTGGTCCACGTGGCAACCGCTCACGCGGTGGTGATCGCGGCGGACGCCGTGATGGCGGAAACGAAGGTGGCAAGAATGATGGCGGCGGCGACGGCCACATTCCTGACTTCCTGAAGGACTAAGTCCCTCAGCCTCAAGAGAATTGGCCGTTCGGAGCGATCCGGGCGGCCTTTTTCTTTGCCACCGGCTTTTCCTTTGCTCAGGGCGTGCGATGGGCGTACCACTGGCTGGTCCCACAGTTCGAACAAGGCTTCTCACGGATATGGCTGACAAGCCCGTTACTACCATAGGCTGGCGTGAATATGTCGACCTGCCTGACCTTGCCCTGGCGCATGTGCCAGCCAAGATCGATACCGGTGCGCGGACCAGCGCCTTGCATGTCGACACGATAGAATTGCATGAGGATGAAGCGGGTGAGCCGATGGTGCGCCTTGCCTTTCGTGTGCGCCATAATCCGGAAGAGGAACCTGAACAGGTTCAGCTCGACATGCCGGTGGCGGGCGTCAAGCGGGTGATGAGCAGCAATGGCGATTATGAAGAGCGGCCCTTCATCCGCACTGCGCTGGTGCTGGGTGGCAGGACAATCAAGTCTGCTTTTACACTAACCAACCGGGGCTCCATGCGCTATCCAGTGTTGGTCGGGCGCAGCGCCATGCGCGGCCGTTTTGCCATCCATCCCGGCGAATCCTTTATCCATGGTACCCGCGATGCAGAATTGCTGGTTCACACTGATCTCAATGCTTCAGGAGAAGCTGAATGAAAATTGCCATGCTTGCCCGCAATCCCAACCTCTATTCGCACAAGCGTCTGGTCGATGCGGCGGAGCAACGCGGCCATACGCTCGATATTCTCAACACCACGCGTTGCACGGTCAGCATCGCCAGCCACCGTCCCACGGTGACTTACAAGGGCGAAACGCTGAGCGGTTATGAAGCGGTCATTCCGCGCATTGGTGCCTCGATCACGGCCTATGGTCTGGCCGTTCTGCGCCAGTTTGAAATGGGCGGGGTCTGGTCGCTTAATGAAAGCGTTGCCATCGGGCGCAGTCGGGACAAATTGCGCTCGACCCAGATCATGGCGAAATATGGGCTCGGTCTGCCGCTCACCGCCTACGCCAACGATCCCAAGCAGGCAGAAGAAATCATCAAGGCAGTCAACGGGCCGCCGGTGGTCATCAAACTGCTCGAAGGCACGCAGGGCATCGGCGTGGTGCTGGCTGAAACACTGAAGGGCGGCGCGTCGATCATTGAGGCGTTTCGCGGCGCAAATATTGCCATCATGGTGCAGGAATTCATCAAGGAAGCCGGTGGATCAGACATTCGCTGTCTTGTTGTGGGCGGCAAGGTTGTTGCAGCCATGAAGCGGCAGGGGGCCGAAGGCGAGTTTCGCAGCAATCTGCACCGGGGTGGCAGTGCCCAGCTGATCAAGATCACGCCCGAGGAACGCAGCACGGCGGTGCGCGCGGCCAAGGTCATGGGTTTGAACGTGTGCGGTGTCGACTTGCTGCGCTCCAACCACGGACCGGTCATCATGGAGGTCAATTCCTCACCCGGTCTGGAAGGGATCGAAACCGCCACCGGCAAAGACATTGCCGGCCAGATCATCGACTTCATCGCTGCCAATGCGGCGCAGGGAAAGACCAAGACGCGTGGCAAAGGCTGAAAAACGCCCGCCATTCCAGCTTGGCGAGGAGCTGATTGAGGCGGGGCAATGCGCAACGGTTGTCCTGCCGATCAGTCGCTTGTCGACCGGGACTGAAATCAACATGCCGGTGCGCGTCATGCATGGGGCCAAGCTGGGACCGGTGTTGTTCGTCAGCGCCGCTGTCCATGGCAATGAAATCCTTGGCGTGGAGATCATCCGGCGTCTGCTGAAGATTATCTCGGTCAAGAGATTGCACGGCACGCTGCTGTGCATTCCCATCGTGAACGCATACGGCTTTACCTCGCATGATCGCTATCTGCCTGACGGGCGCGATCTCAACCGGACCTTTCCCGGCAGCCGGAAGGGTTCGCTCGCATCGCAGCTGGCGCATGTCTTTACCGAGCAGATCCTGACCCGCAGCGACTATGGCATTGATTTGCACACTGCTGGCCAGCATCGCGAAAACCTGCCCCAGATCAGGCACAGCCCCGATAATGTCAGGGCGGCAGAGCTGGCAGCCGTGTTTGGCGCACCTGCCATCATTGCCTCCCCTTTGCGCGAGGGGTCATTGCGCCAGACCGCCGACGAGCATGGTTGCACCATGCTGCTGATGGAAGCGGGCGAAGCGCTGCGGTTTGATGAATTTGCCGTCCGGATTGGTGTGCGTGGTATCCTGCGCGTAATGCATCATCTGGGTATGGGTGTGCGCAAGCAGCCCGCCGCTGGTGCATCATCTGCCGTCAGCCAATCAAGCCGCTGGGTTCGCGCCGAAGAGGGCGGGATTTTCCGCTCGCTCAAGACCACTGGTGATTTCGTCGATGAAGGGGATCAGCTGGGCACCATCGGCGATCCCTTCGGTGACAGCGACACCCCGGTTTTGTCACCATTGCGGGGCCTGATTATCGGGCGCAGCAATATGCCCGTGGTCAATCAGGGCGACGCCCTGATGCATATCGCAAGGGTGGAGAAACCGCATACGGTTGACGAACGGCTTGGCCGGATCGAGGAGGCCGCGCTTGATGATCCTCTGTTCGATGAAGACGAGATTATGTGATGCTGAAACGTGAACTGATCGACACTCTGCAAATTCCCGATGGCGAGGAGCTGGAGCTCTATCGCCATGGTCGCGATTACATGATTGTGCTGGGCCATAATGAGCTGATGAGCACGCGTATGCGCTTTTCCGAAGAACAATTGGCTGATCTCACCTTTGACCGCTTGGGCAAGGACAATCCACGAATTCTGATCGGCGGTTACGGTATGGGCTTCACCCTGCGGGCAGCGCTCGCGCGGATGGGCGGCAAGGGCCAGGCTGTGGTCGCCGAGATTTCCGACAAGATCGTCGAGTGGGCCAAGGGGCCAATGGCAGAACTTACCGGGAATTGCTTGTCCGACCCTCGGCTCGACCTGAAAATCTGCGATGTCGCAGCGCTGATTGACGATGCCAATGATGGCACCTGCGCCAAATTCGATGCAATCCTGCTCGATGTGGACAATGGTCCGGACGGCATGGTCCGCGATGCCAACAATCGCATCTATTCGCGCACAGGCCTTGCCAAGGCGCGCGATGCTTTGAAGCCGGGCGGTATCCTGTCGGTATGGTCAGCGGCGCCCGATCACGCCTTTCGCAAACGCATGCAGGATGTGAAGCTGGATGTGGAGGAGTGGTCCGTCAGGTCGCGCCCCAACAACAAAGGCGCGCATCACATCATCTGGTTCGCTCGCAAGGCGATATAGCCGCGCGATCAAAAATCATAGATCAGGGTCACCCGGCTAAGTGTGTCCGTGCCAACTGAACCCTCGGGTGGGTTGGTGTCATATTCGATTGCGTAGGAAAGACGTGCAGTCAACGCATCGCTGACCTTGGCATTCAGCCCTGTTACCAGATCAATGCTGGTGTTGCTGGAATCGACGATCACCGTTGCTGTCCCGCCCGTTTCGGCCACTGCATTTGTGTCATGCGTCAGTTTTAAGCGTTCGGTGATGTTCCAGTCAAAATCCAATCCGACCAGGCCTGCAATCCTGCTTTCACTCTCACCTGTAATGAAATCGGTGACACGATAGGCAGGACCTGCCTTAGCAGACAGCTGCAGGTCAGCCTCATCGATGATCTGGTATCCGACACCGCCTGAAACTGCGTAACGATTAGAAAAACCCTGGAAGCGATCACGCTCATATTGCGCCAAGGCAAAGATGAACAATCGCTCGGACAATCTGTAATTGGGTTCGTAGGTGAACGAAATGCGCTCTCGGGATGTCACGCCATTGTTGCGCTGATATTCGGTCCTCGCTCGCAGTTTGTGGGTCCAGTCGATGCCCTTTCGAGTTAGCGCCAGGCCCGCTGTGACGCCAGAATTGGAGGAATTGCCGGTTGCGCGGAACGCACCGAATTCTCCCTTGCCGCTCCAGTTTTCCAAGAGGCCGGCAGTGCGGATTGCTTCTTCCTTCGCGGCTGCTTCTTGCGCAGCCAGCTCTGCTTGCTGCGCGTTGAAGGCTTCAACCATGCCGTCAATTTCTGCACCATCATCGGGGTTGGTTTGCAGTGCCAGCGCGGCGACATCTGCCACCAGATCAGGATCACCCTGGGCGATCGCTGCTTCAATCATTGCGCGGACCGGGTCTGGCAGAGCTGCTTGCGCGCTTGTCGGCGCCATCATCAGGGATGCCGCAGCCAATGCCGCAGCATAGTCAGCGCGAAAATTCGGGACGGTAGGAGGCATCAAGTGATCCTGCTTAGTTGGATAGCATGCGGGCAGGACCGATAAAGTCCCGTTTGCCCAGCGCAACCCCTTGCGCGCGCAAGATGTCGTAAAATGTGGCTGCATGGAAATAGAAATTGGGTTGGTTGAAACTCAGCAGAAAATCCGATCCCTTGAATTCCATCAAACGCTTTCCGCCCAACACGAACCCGATTGTCTTGTCGGCCAGATCATCCACCTCCTCGATGGTGACCTTAGCAAGGCGGTCCTGCGCGATTGCGACCAAATCGTGCATCGTGGACCAGCTGTTGGGCACGATGGTAAGGTCGGGCGTGAATTCCCCATCGGGAAGTTGATCGAAGGGATAGGCTGAATGCATCCAGCATGCCCGGACATGCCAGGGCAGGGGCCACATAGTCTCTGACAGTCGCGCATCAAGCAGAGCCGCATCGTCCAGCCCATGCTCGCGCACATGCGCCTCGCCCTTGCTGATCAAACCATCCAGCCCGGTGAGGATCTGCTGGCAGTTTGGAACGAAAGCTTCGTAGAGGGTAAAGGGCATGGGTGCTCCATTGATTGGCGTTTGTGCTTTCCTACGCGGTGCTTTGTTGGGCATGCAAGACGAGTGAGCAATCAATCCCCCCTGTGTCTTTCTCGCCTGTCCCGCTGCCGATCCAACGCACCGTCAGTCAGTCTGTGCCGTGCTGCCTGGCGGGCTGAGCAACGGGCGACATGCGAGGGCAGGAATTTGTCCTTCAGGACTGTGTAACATGTGTAACCAACAAATCCGGCTTCTTGCACCGATCTTGCAAAAGAAAACGCCGCACTCCGGAGTGGAGGCGGCGTCATCTCGTTTTAGCAAGCTGAATGGTTTAGCGAACTCGCGGCCCGCCAAACGGCAAAGGTGGAGGGGGTCGGCGCGCGCCGCGCGGCAGCTGCGCCTGATAGGCCCGACCGCAATGTTCCACACAATAGGGAAAACCTGGGTTCACCGCTTCACCGCAGAAATGGAAGTCCGCTTCACCAGGGTGACCCATAGGCCAGCGGCAAACCTTGTCGGAAAGATCAAGCAGACTGGTCTTGTCGGCGATTTCCGGGCTCGGCTTGGCTGGAACAAGCCGCCGTGGCGGAGCAGGGGGGATCGGCGGTTGCTGATCACCGGGACCCTGCCGCAAAAAGCCACCGGGGCCGACAGACACGATCTTGGGCAGGTCGGGCTTGGGATTGGGGACAGGCTGCGATGGCACACTGCCGCCAGCATTTGTCGCTCCTCCACCTTCGGCTGGCGATGCAACCTTTGCGGCAGGTTTGGCCGAAGCTTGCGCCGACGCCGCAGATTTGGGAGCAACTGCGGGTTTTGCCGGCGCTGCCTTTTTGGTGGCTGGCTTTTTCGTCTCAGCCTTTTTCTTCTTGTCGTTGGCCTTCACCGGGGAAGGGCGCGATTTCAGACCCAGACGGTGTGCCTTGCCAATAACGGCGTTGCGGCTCACACCGCCCAGCTCCTCTGCGATCTGGCTGGCGGTCGATCCGCCTTCCCACATTTTCTGCAGCGTCGCGATCCGCTCGTCAGTCCAACTCATGCTCGTTCTATCCTGTTCTTACACACCCCGCACGCTTGCCAAAGCGGGGCAGTTGCGCCTAACCGCGCCTGCATGGCCGATCAAGCAAATGCTGCTCCCCCTGCGGACACATCGAACCGTGATGCTCCTGCCGGCAAAGGTGCTGGGTTTCCGCCGCGCGGCGTGCCGATAATCACCGGCATCAATCGCATTGGATTGTACAGCCTCTATAATAAGGAAGTTCGCCGATTTCTCAAGGTGCAGACGCAGACTATCTGGGCCCCGGCGGTCACAACTCTGCTGTTTCTGGTGATTTTCTCCGTCGCGCTGGGCCGAGCTGGGCGCGAAGTGCTCGGCGTGCCGTTTTCAACTTTTGTCGCACCGGGCTTGATCGTGATGGGAATGATGCAAAACGCCTTTGCAAATTCCTCGTTCTCGCTCCTGTCGGGCAAGATCCAGGGCACCATCATCGATCTGCTGATGCCGCCCCTGTCCGAAGGGGAGTTGATGGGCGGGATTGTCGCTGCGGCTGTCACCCGGTCGATCATGGTCGGCTTTGCCGTGGCACTGGCAATGGCCTTCTATCCCGGCGTTTCGCTAGGCGTGGCCCATTGGTGGGCAGTGATCTGGTTCGGCCTGATGGGATCAGTCATGCTGGCCTTGCTTGGTCTGTTGACGTCGATCTGGGCTGAAAAGTTTGATCACAATGCTGCGATTACCAATTTCATCATCGCCCCGCTGTCGCTGCTTTCAGGCACATTTTACGTGATCGACAATCTGGCCCCGCTGTTTCAGACGATCAGCCGCGCGAACCCGTTTTTCTACGTGATCTCGGGCTTTCGCTATGGCTTTTTGGGCGACAGCGACATCGGCAACGGTGCGGCTCCCGTGATTTATGCTGGCGCGGGTCTGCTGGTGCTGAACCTGATTATGGCGGTGGTGACTTATCGGGTTCTGAAGTCAGGCTGGAAACTCAAGGATTGATCAGAAAGTTCGATATCAATGAGTGAGCGATTGGCGCAGGCGATACCGCCCGTCCTTGAATTGTTCAAACAACTCATCGACTTGCGGATGGTCTACTGGTCCACCTTCGGCATCTGACAGCAGATTTTGCTGGCTGACATAGGCGACGTAGGAGGATTCCTCATTCTCTGCCAGCAGGTGGTAAAATGGCTGTTCGCGGCGCGGGCGCATGTGTTCTGGGATTGAGGAATACCATTCCTCGCTATTGGCGAAGACCGGGTCGATATCGAACACGACGCCGCGAAAGTCGAACATGCGGTGCTTCACGACATCGCCAATTCCGAACCGAGCCCGGGCATGGCGGGGCACTTCGATATCGCGGCCTGCCTGGGCTGAAAAGAATACGGAACGGTCCATTGCGAGGGTGAATATGGCCCTTTGTCGGCGCGAAACAAGGTCGGCGTTGTGCCTACCCACGGTTTTGTTGGCATCGGGACGCTTAATGGCTTGGCAAGTGGGGGCAGTTGGGCTAACCGGCTCGCTCCTGTCGCGACCGGGGCGTTACTGCGCCCTTTTTTTGCGTCCTCGCGGAGAGGTGCCGGAGTGGTCGAACGGGGCAGTCTCGAAAACTGTTGTGCCTTATGGGTACCGTGGGTTCGAATCCCACCCTCTCCGCCACCTAGTCTTAGTATCAGAGAACCACCCCGAACTGCGCGCCTAAAACCGCGCAGTTCTGCGGGGTTTCGCGCCTGGAACGGTACCACGGAGAGCGCTTTGTGGAGAGCACGTGGCCTGTAATGCGCCTTTTTTCTCTGTCGCTCTTTTGAGGGGTGCCGGATTGAAGTTCGTCAGCCAATTTCAAGCCGCCACAACCGAGCATACGTGCACAACCAATCCTGCGACCGCCTGCGACAATCTGGCCTACACCGGCAATCTCATGGCTCAACTATGGTATGATCCGCAGGGGCGGCTGTATGAAGTCATCGATTATGTGAACAACGTCTCGCAAGGTTCGACATACTTCGTGCATGATGGAAACGCACTGGTCGCAGAATATAACAGCCAGGGTGCGATGCTGCGGCGCTATGTTCATGGCTCCAACGTTGAGGCAGATGATCCATTGATCTGGTATGAAGGGCCGACCACCAACAGCTCTGCACGGCGCTATGTCCATTCCGACCCGCGCGGCTCAATCGTTGCTGTGGCCAATTTCCAGGGCTATTCGTTGGCGACAAACAGCTATGACGGAAGCGCAGCTGAATGAGCGCAGCGAGGACAATATGGCGTGCCTGACACCGCCTCAGGCGATGATATCGCCACCAAAGGGCGTTTCCGCTACACCGGGCAGGCGTGGCTGCCAGAGCTGGGCATGTATTACTACAAGGCCTGTCCTGAGCGTCTGCCTTGGCAGGCAGTCGAAGGGCCCGCATCTACTCGCCGACGATGGGTGTCGTCGCTTGCAATCATCCCCCGGATGATCGCGTCTCCTCCATTATGCAAACCGACCCGATCGGCTATGAGGACCAGTTCAACCTCTACGCCTACGTCGGCAACGATCCGATTAATGGGATTGATCCGACTAGTGAAGACTCGATGCCAACAAGCCTCAAAGATGCTTGGAATCAGTTCGTCGATATGATCACCCCAGCGATATCTGATGCGATTGCCGAGGATCCGGGAATTGTCTTGGATGTCATAGCAATTGGCGTAGATGTTGCGACTGTTCCATCTGGGGAGGGGGCCGCATTCGCTGCTGGGCGGCAAGGACTAAAGCAGGCTGGTAAGAAGGCAGCGAAAGAGGCATGCTGTTTTGTGGCTGGAACGCTTGTCGATACTGAGGATGGACTCAGGCCAATTGAACAGATTGAAATCGGCGATAGGGTCTGGGCGCGGGATGAAGCCACAGGCGAAACTGCCCTTAGGCCAGTCACCGATCTCATTCAGCGCCATGAACGCGTCATTTGGCAGGTATCGCTTACCGGTTCTGATGGTGAAGTCGAGAGCTTCGAAACAACCGACGACCACCCTTGGTGGATAGCGGGGCAAGGCTGGAAAAAGACGGAAGAACTTGTTGCTGGCATGGCCGTTGTTACACGAGACGGTCGCGGCATGGTGCTCAATTCAGTTGAAGAAACTGAACGCACTGATGCCACCTACAACTTGACCGTTGCCGAATTCGAGACCTACTTTGTTGGCGAACAGCGCGTGCTGGTCCATAATTGCAATCAAACCCCGAGCCCTGCGCTCAAGGATAGCCCATACAATCCTAGAGCGGTTGACAAACGGCGCACAGAAACACGTAAGCAGGAAGGCTCTTCAAGTAACGATCCCGATTCGCCAATTCCTGACCGAGGCGCAGGTTCCGATCAGGGTGGCCACAAGGCACGCGAGCGTACACCTCACCCGGAAGGACAAAGGAACGTTAATCCAAAACAAGAGCATTCTAGAAGGCCGAAAGGAAATCCAGAGGGACGTCCTAGGAGTTAGGAGCGACGAAGGATTAGTATGCAGATCATTAAGATATTGTCGGTTCCTCGCGAAAAGCAGCAGATTGTCATTTACAGGACTGCGACCGGTAACTTCTCATTCGCCAAGAGATGGTGGGTTGATGAAATCGGGGCTTACGGAGAACTGGGCCCAGCCTGTGGAATATACGACACACCTGTCGCTGCAGAAAAAGAAGCGCGAAGCCGAATAGAAGGGCTGGAAACTTTTGAAGAAAGCGATTCCATCCATTAAGATGGAGCGCATGCGTCGTGAGGATGGAGAGATCGATTGATGGTCAGTAGAGGTGACCTTGCTAATGATGATGACGGAGACGTTCTCTATCGTCTGGCAAATAAAGGTGTCGATCTAACCGCAAAAAGAGAGATCGAGTTTACATGTTGGGCTGGCAACCAAAGGGCCGGCGAGAATATCGTCGAGGACTTAGTATCCTACGGTTATCGGAGCACTGTCTTCGCCGACGATGGCGCTACTGTGACCGGAGATGTGTCAGTCTATGCGAGCATTATGATGCTTCCGGATCATGAATTGCTTCTGGCCGAGCAGAACCGATTGAATGCCATCCTCAAGTTCCACGGGACGTCATGTGATGGCTGGGTTATCGCGTCCTCTTAGCTTCTCGAATTGGCCTGCCAATCTCCCTCACTGAACTATCCGGTTGATTCGCCGATGAATCCGCGTCGGCGCGCTTTCCTACCTACCTTGCAGTGCGATAGGCAGGGACCATGAGTCCGCCGCTCCATCCCCTCACTTCGCCGCATCCTCAATGGCCGCGTCTCCTCGCCCCTTTTACCCCGGCTCGAGCCCCTCGCAAATTTTTACTCCAGAACCCTGTTCCATGTGTTCCATTTTGTAGGATCTGTAGTGCACACTGATCCGTACCGTTGAGTTAGTCGATAAGACTAGCAATTAACTAAAAATTAGCCATAAAACAATAAATTAGAGCTTGCATTTTTTGTTGGATAGTTGAAACTTCTCCACTCAAGTAATCGTGACGGGGTGGCTGAGAATTCATTTCAGAAGAACTGCATCGGGATACTCTGTTCGTCGCGCTCACGCGGCCGCAAATGTTCGCAGGCGTCACCTATACATTCTTTATCATCAATGCGGTGATAGCAGTTGAGCTGTTCCTGATTTTTCGCGCATGGTGGGTGCTGTTGATTGCGCTGGCGGTGCATGGCGTGGGCATGCTGCTCAGCCTGAATGAACCACGTATCTTTGACCTGTGGATCACCCGGGTGCGCAATTGCCCGCGCATCCCGAATTATAGATTGTGGCGATGCAATTCCTATCGGCCCTGAGCCCGCCCCTCTCGCGTGATCCCTGCGCGTAACTTGGCATCGTGTTGAAGCTGGTTCAGTGCGGTGGGTGAGTGTGGGCAATGTTATCCTGAAACAAGTTCAGTATGACGGGTTAGTGCGGGCAGAATTTTATCCTGAAACAAGTTCAGGATGACGGTGAGTGAAAAATCACCCCCCCCTTGCTGCGTTTTGCCTTCTTGCGTTCATGCGGGCACAGCAGCGCCTTGCGCAGGCGGATCGATTCCGGGGTCCCGTCAGCACTAACGAACCATTGGCATAGAAGTATTTCACACCAGTCGCAGATAAATGTCAGTACTGTGGAGGCTGACTGTTCAATGTCAAAGCTGTCGCAGCAGAAAGGGTTTGCAACGGCAGTGAGGGCCCCTTTTCTTAGGCGATACATCAATTCAAAAAAGGCGCGTCCAAAAATTCCTGACGAGGATTGTCACACGTTCCTGGCTAGCGCGATGTGTTTGCCGCAAATGGGTGGTTTCGAGCTATTTGGCTGATCGAGATGCGCGGCATCAGATCGTCAGTCCCGAATGGGCTTAGCTTAATGTCTACCTGACTGGAGTGCCAATCACCGGGTTGCCATCATCATCGAATGACAGTGTATTGAGGTTTTTCCACGAGGGGGCTTCCAACTTCAAAGCCACCAGCGCCTTCTGTTGGCTCCATTTCATCACGTCGAGACAAATCTCAGCAATTTGCTCGCGCGAAAAATGCCGGTGAAGTTCGTCGCTCAATGAGGGGTCTGCCAATTCAGGGCTCAGGATCATCGCATCACACAATCTTAAGGCGGCAATATGTTCAGGCGCAAGATCGCTGGTTTCATACCTTGCTATTTTGCGCTGCATCTTTTCATCGAAACCTTCGTTTAGGGCTTCTTCATTCCTGAGTGAGCCACAAATTCGGCAATCATGAATTTGGGCACAGCGCAGCCGCACAAATTCGGTGGTGATCGGGTCGACTGTCTTGGTCTTTACAACGGAAGACGCAAATTCTGCTATGCTCTGATCAAGCGGCCCTCCCAGGGATTTGCCTTCGTTCAAACAAGAAACATCAATCCGGGGTTTCGCTGACGGATTTGTCATTTGAGAACCTTCTCGAGAACCATGTCCAGCCGCCGGGACATATCAATAACGTAGAGAGCGTGGGCCAAGACATACATTTCGTCAGCCGTCATATCTCCGGAAATTGCTTTGACATGAGAATCGTTGATTGCGCTGACCGAGATCACAAACTGGTCGGCAAACTCAGCCCACGCTTTTTCCTTGCCGGTAAGAAGGTGGCTGTCCGTTTCTCTCGATTTCAACAAAAGTTCGGCGTCAACACGCTCCACAGTCAGGCGGAGCAGGTCAGGATCGATCTGATCTTCAGCCACACTGATAAGAGTTTTCAATTGCTTGGCAATCGGGGCGTGTAACTCTTCGATATGCTGGAGGGAGTCTTTCGAGATCATGTTCTCTACCACGAAAAATTTCTGTTTGGGGATGACCTTTTCCGAAGGTCAAGACAACTGCCAAAATGGCGGACTTCACCTGCCGGAATCTGGCAGACTAGCTTGGGCGTACAGGATGCGATGTGGGCGGAGTTTTGTGAGCTGCAAGTCGAAAAGCGAACCATCCATTGCATTAGGCGTTGCTACTCATCCACATGGCACAGTTCGTATATGTGAAGTCTTTATTTACATATATGCATTTATTGTTAGGCTCGCCGGTACCTGTAAGTGAGGATTTGCATGAAAAGTTTTATGGCGCTGTGCGAAGATGGCAGAGGTGTAGAAGAACTCAGGCAGACGCAACTTGAACCCCATCTTGCCTATGTTGAAACGGTGCTAGACCAGTTTCAGGTGGCGGGCCCCTTGCGCGAAGTGGGCACGGTCGGGATCGGGGCCAGCTGCTTTATCTATAAGGCTGAAACGCTTGAAGCTGCGGAGAAACTTTTGACAGATGATCCTTATCACGCAGCTGGCATCTACGCCAAAGTGCGCTGGTTTGAATTCATCCCCGCAGCCGGCGAATGGGTTGGCGGGAAGAACTGGGAAGCCGCCGCGGCAATCACCGAAGCTGGCGCCTGGACAGACTGACAGTTGCTTGGCAAACATGGCAGATGAACCAGCAAAGCGCGGATAAGCGCGGCGCTTTACATCATCTGTGCACGCCGATAGCGTCATGTGCTCAATTTGGCTCATGAAGGCTCACAAACGCGCAATGCACACTCTGGCCCGCTTCGCTCGAGACCTGCCGGTTCTTATCCTCGGTTTTGCTCTGACGAGTTGCCAGACTGCCGACACATCAAGCGCAGTCCAGGCAGAGGCACAAAAGCCGAATAATGTCCTTTTGATCCTGGTGGATGATTACCGCACGGCGATGGGTGCGATGGGTGATCCTCATGCGATCACGCCAAATATCGATGCGCTGGCCTCGCAAGGCATGCTGTTTCATCGTGCCTATGCCAATGTACCGGTGTGCGGGGCCTCTCGCGCCAGCTTGATGACCAGTGTCTACCCTCACAAAGCGCGTTTTGTTGATTTTCTCGCAAACGCGGAGCGCGAAGTGCCGGGCGCAGCAACCTTGCCTTCCATCTTCAAGGCGGCCGGTTATCACACCGTTTCCAACGGAAAAGTGTTCCATGATCCGCGTGACTCCGACGAGGAAAGCTGGAGCGAGCCTGCATGGGAACCTGATGTGCCTGGCCCTGCCTATTTCGCAAAAGAGTCGGAGAATTACGTCAAATCCTCGGAGAGGTTTGGCGATAGAGGCCCTTGGTATGAAGGCGCAGAGCAGCCTGACGAGGTGTATTATGATGGCCAGGTGAAAGCCAAAACCGTGGCCGATCTGGAGCGGCTTGCCGCGCGCGATGAGCCTTTCTTCCTTGCCGCAGGGTTTCGCCGCCCGCATCTGCCTTTCAATGCGCCGCAAAAGTATTTCGACCTTTATGACGGCACTGATTTCCAGCCCTCTGCCCAGCGCGATCCTCCTGCGGGCGCACCAGAGGTTTTGAGGGGGTCGGGAGAGATCCATCTCTACCATTTCAAGGAAGAGGCCTACAACTCAGACGAGTTTCATCGCCAGTCCCTGCTGGGATATTATGCCGCCGTCAGCTTTATTGATCAGCAGGTGGGCGAGATTGTCGCGAAACTGGATGCGCTTGGCCTGCGCGAGGATACGATCATTGTTCTGACCAGCGATCACGGGTTTCATCTGGGCGAGTTTAACTTCTGGGGCAAGCACAACACGCTTACCAACGCACTGCATATTCCGCTCATCATTGATGCGCCGGGATCGCAAGCTGGCATTGCGTCCAACGCTTTGGTCAGTCTGGTGGATATGTTTCCCACAATGCTCGACCTAGCAGGCCTCAAAGCTGATGCAGCGCTGCAATCGCAAATGGTCGGAAAGAGCTTTGCGCCTGTACTTTCTTCCCCCAATTCGCAGCATAAGGACTATATCTACACACGCTTCAAACAGGCCGATACGATCGTCAGCGATGATATGATATATACGCAGTATCGCTCTTCCGACGGCGAAGAGGCGTCCATGCTGTTTGATCTGCGCAATGATCCGGGGGAAACGACAAACCTCGCCGCCGATCCTGCCCATCAGGCAGATGTGGCTCGCTTGTCACAGCGGCTGCACGCCTTTATCGCGCAAAGCGAGGCCTACGCGCCTTGACAATGCTTAAGGCGCGGTGCGCTCGCGTTCCCAATGTTCAATCACGAGGTAGTCTTCAGGCGCCAGCGTGTTTTGCAGCTCAGGCGCGATGGTGCGATAGGCCGAGTTCTGATCGAGCTTGAAGGCCGGTGCGGTGATGATCGGGACATTGCCAAAACGATTCTCCAGAAAATCGCCCTGCTCCCGCATCCAGACAATCATCTGGTTTGAAAGCCGTGCCTTCACCCCAACCATTTCAGGCTGGTCTGCGATATTGTTCTGTTCGAACGGATCGGCGTGAAGATCGTACAATTCTTCATAGGCCTCATCGGGATGCAGCTGCGCGCCTTTGCGCAGGAACACATTGATCGCTTCATTGTCGCCAAGGTTCCGGGCCAAAACTTCCAGGGCGTTGAAGTTGCGAATATATTTGTACCGCTTGTCGCGTATCATGCGCGAGGGGAAGACATGCGCGTTGATGATATTCTGGTTGGTCCGGACGCCATAGACATAGTCATGGATCGCCTGATCGCGCCCCAGCAACAGCGGCAACAGGCTCTTCCCATCCATCGAGGGGTCTGCATCGCCGCCTGCAATATCCATCAGCGTGGGCAGCACATCGGTATAATGGACAAGCTGTTCAGAGCGCGCGCCTGCCTCGATCATGCCGGGCCAACGCGCGACAAAAGGCACCCTTAGCCCGATGTCCTTGAGGGTGAACTTTCCCGAGACACCATGATCGGCGCTGTAGATAAACAGCGTGTTTGCGCCCAGATGCGCATCGACCATATCCAGCACATGCTCAAGCTGGCGATTGTCCTCCTCAATGCTGCGATAATAGCCTGCCCGCTTTTTGATATATCCTGCATCCCCTTGCAGATGCACATCAAAGGGATGAAACTTCAGCGCATCAGCATCGGGATGCTCAATGTCGAAGTATTTTCCATGCGGATATTTCGAGGCGATAAACATGACAAACGGCTCACGCGCCGTTTCAAAATAGCTCTCAATATCGGCAAGCGGGATATATTCGCGTGGCACGCCTTCTTTCGCCACAGGCTGCCATTCGGCATCCCAGTCATACACTCTGGCGGGTTTCACATGGCTCTTGCCCGCCAGCACAACATTATAGCCCAGATCACGCATGTGCTGCGTCACCGAAGTAACATCGGGGCGGGTCGGTGTGTGATTGGCAAAAGCACCATTCTTTAGCGGATATTTGCCTGTAAAAAGCTGGGTGCGGCTGGGCGCGCAAATGGCCTGGCCTGTAAAGGCAGCGTCAAACACCATGCCCTCTTGCGCAAGGCGATCAACAGCTGGCGTATGGACCAGTTCGTTCCCGTAGACCCCGTAATCGGTCACATCCTGATCATCTGCCAGGTAGAAGACGATATTGGGCTTGGTTAAGGGAGCCGTCGAAGCGCGTTTCGGCGCGCTCAGGGTTTCGCCCAATTCACCGGTTGCCCGCTGATTTACCGAACTATCACCTAGCCCCGCGCATCCTGAAAGCGCGAAGATCAGGGCGAAAATCCAAGCCATCAGGTTGAACGTTGGTAGATTTTTCATCCGCGCATACGATGCCCTTAAGCTTTACGGCCCTGTTCACCAGCACATGTCTGGCGATCAATAGCAAACCTAAACAAGAATTCGTGATTGTAATAGCGCGAAATTGATCACTTGCGAGATCTGGCGGCCCTTAAAGCGGCTGATTGCACCGATAGTTGCAGGGGTAAGGTGGCGCGGTCAGTCGGCGATCCAACTGCCATGGAAACCAGTCGGTACGCGCACCGGCAAATGGATTCGGGCGAGGGGTTCGTCAGCCATTTCCTTGGCATTGAGTATCACCAGCTCACTTTGGTCTTCTGATGCATCATAAACAAAGGTCATCAAATAGCCGTCATCTTCATCCTTGCCATTTTTGGCGGGAATGAAACTCGCCTCGCTTCCGGTCCTGCCGTCTGCAAAGCGATGACAGGTGCGCTGACCGCTTTCGATGTCATACTTATGAAAACCCAGAATGTAGGGCATTCCACTGGTGTCGAATTCAGCCGCATAGCCATGCTTGTGTGGCAACCCGGCGAAAGTGGGTGAGGTGACGGGAAAATCAACGCCCAGATCATCAATCTGCTCTTCTCTGACTGTTCCGCTGTCCAGGTCGAGTGTCCAGCGGTGCAATTTCGGTATGGGCGGATTTTTCATCCCAACTGACGTGTATCCCACAAGTTTGGGGGCGTTGAAGATTACCTGATTGCCTTGCTCAAACGCGCTCATCGTATGGTAGATGTAGCATGGTTCAATTTCGAACCACCGCACATCGTCACTGTTGCCAGTCCGCGGCATTACTCCGATCCGTGCACCATAGCTCTCGTCATAGCTGATCGGGATGCCGGGCTGGCTCAGCTTCTTCAAATCCCACAGCATGGGAAGGTCCAGAAACAGGACGTAATTTTCTGTAATCGCGAAATCATGGACCATGGTTGCGGCTTTTACATCGATGATTTCTGTCTGCACCAGATCACCGGTGGCCGACACTCGATGATACGTCAGAAACGGAGGCATGATGCCGTAACCGAAAAACAGCATCTCTCCCGTCTTCGGGCAAATTTTTGGGTGGGCGGTCATGTTGCGTTCCAGTGCGCCGCCGAAATCATAAGGGCCAACGGTTTCAAGGTCAGTCGTCATCTCGATTGGCACCTGAGTTTCCTGCAAGGCAAGGATCTTGCCCGCATGACCCACGATATGCGTATTGGCGAGTGAATTGCCCCGCACCATCCTGTTTTCATTGGTTATGACATCGAGATCAAGCAGCGGTGTCTCAACATATCGGTTGCGATACCAATTGGCCTGACCATTGCTGATTTCCACGCCATGGATCATGCCTTCCCCCAAGAACCAGTCGGCACTGGGATGTGCCTTGGGATTGGGACCGTTGCGAAAATAACGACCATTGAGATCTGCCGGAATCTCACCAGAAACTCTGAGTTTGGTTGCATCAGTTATCGTGTCAACCGGCCGAAAATTGCCGGACATCCAGAAAGGGGTTTCAACCGCTTTGCTCGCCATGTTCGACTTCCTTCTCTTTCTGGCAGGGGGCTTTGAATAACTCGGATCGCATAGCATTTTAAGCTGGCAATGAACCCTATTCAAACGATCATATCAATTTTATGAGTAGTGTTTGATGCGATCACTTCCTAGCCAATCATCGACGATAAAGATGCCCCACTTGAGTAGGTGCGTCGCATTCAGCGAAGTTTCTCTTGGGTCCCGAAGGGCATCGATCTGAGGGGAGAGTTATGACAACAGGAAATAGCAGGGGCAGTCTTTGGACCCAGTCATCATTGGCTGTGGTCGCATCAGCCTTGATCGCCACAGCGGCCAGCCCGGCCCTGGCGCAAACCGCAGCAACCGCCGACGCTGAACCGCAAGCGGAGGCAGATCCAGATGACAATGTCATCATCGTGACTGCCCGCAAGCGCGCTGAGTCGTTGCAAGAGGTGCCACTCGCAGTGACCGCCATCAGCGAGGCGGAGCTGGAACGGTCATTTTTTCAAACAGTTTCCGAAGTCGAACAGTTCACTCCGAACGTGGAACTGGCCGACAATCCATTCGGCGGCCGCCAGCTTAACGCAACCATTCGCGGCGTTGGTTTTGCCGATGTTGAAAAGAGCTTCGAGCCAGCCGTTGGTTTCTCGATTGACGGCGTTTTCCTCGGCACCAGTGGCGGTGCATCAATTGATGCCTTCGATATAGAATCGGTTGAGGTTCTGCGTGGCCCTCAAGGCACCCTCTTTGGGCGCAATACCGTGGGTGGCGTGATCAATGTGACGCGCACCAAACCCAAGGAGGAGTTCGGTTTCAAGGGCAAGGTTCGCCTCGGCAACAATGGCCGCGAAGATTACCTGGCAGTTGTAAACACGGGCCGGTTTGGCCCCTTCGCCCTGAAGGGTTATGTCTTCAATACCAATAGCGAAACATATTCCACCAATCTTGTCACCGGCACTCCGGACAAGCTCGACGACAACTGGTCCTATGGCGGGGCATTATCGATTGAACCGAGCGCAGACTTCGATGCCTTGATTTCAGTTGACGTATTTGATGACAATTCAGGCCAACAACCGACCTACAACCTCTCTCTGGGGGACGCGTTGTTTTGCCAACTGACATCCATCCCGGCAGGTATTCCTGGCGTTGATCCCATCGTTGCGCCTCAATCGTTCGGTGCTGGCTGTATCGATGCATCCTTCACACCGGCTCAGGAATCGGATTTCTCGACGCACATAAGGCCATTGACCAACATCAACACGACCGACGGATTCTCGATCACCAGCAATATCAATTGGACCATCAATGATAATCTGACGCTGACTTCGGTCACTGGCTATCGCGAGTCTGACGAAACGCTGCGCACTGACAATCTGGGTGCGCCCGCAGTGACCCTGGCGGTTGCCCCGATCCAGGTGCCGATTTTCTTCGCCGTGCGGACCGTTGACCAAGACCAGTTCAGCCAGGAATTGAGGTTGGCAGGTTCTATCGGAGACAATCTGGAATTTGTAACCGGTGTTTTTTATCTCGACACAACGTACGACCTCGTCGGTGGACCTGGACCGGGCGGGCAGGGTTTCGGAACTGTCTTCATTCTCGGCGGGCCAGCCGGTGAATTCACTGCTGGACAGGACACTACAGCTTATGCGGTGTTTGCCGATGGTTCGCTTGACCTGACTGAAAAGCTGACACTGTCTGCGGGTGTGCGTTACAGTTACGAAGAAAAAGACTTTCGTCTGGCGTTTTTCCAAGGTCCAGCGGCTGGTACATCAGCCACGCCATCGGCGGACTTCGACGCGCTAACCGGGCGGTTGATCCTGCAATACCAGTTCACTGACGATGTGATGGCTTTCGGTGGCTGGTCTCGCGGCTTCAGAAGTGGTGGTTTTAATGGACGGGCGGCAAGCATCAACGTTGCTGGTCCGTATGATTCTGAAACAGTCGACAATTTCGAGGCTGGCTTGCGGATGGAATTTGCCAATGGCCGCGTCCGTTTGAACCCCACGGCATTTTACACTCAGTACGATGACCAGCAGGTTGAGGTGTCGCAACCGTCTCCAGGCGGGATACCTGAAACCATCGTGCAAAACGCCGCCAGCTCCACAATCTGGGGTGTGGAGGTTGAAGCCTCGGCGCGTCTGACAGATGCACTCGATTTCCGTCTGGCGATTGGTTATCTGAATGCCGATTTTGATGAGTTCCTGATCCCAGACCTGGCAAATCCTGGTGGGCCGCCAATCGACGTGTCCGAAGCGCGCCAAATTCGCCGTGCCCCGGATTGGACAGTTTCGGCGGGTCTTTCCTATGATCGTCCGATCACGAATAATCTGGATATGTTTGCAGGAATCGACTGGAGTTTTCAGGATGAAAACGCTGTAGACCTGATCCGTGATGCTAGCGGTCTGGATCGGGATTTGATCCAACCGGAATCCTCACTTGATCTGGCCTTCGGTATTCGCAGCACCAATCCCAATGGATTGAATTGGAGCATCAGTGCATATGCCAATGATGTGACGGACAATAGGGATGGCAGGCTTGCCTCAACACTGGACGTCGGCGTATTCTATTTTGGCGTGGGTACACCGACACGCCGCTATGGTGTTGAATTCGGTATCGAATTCTAAAGCTGAATTACAATATTGGGAAGGCAGGTGTCTGCGCGACGCCTGCCTTCTCTCATTTTCGAAATAGGAAACTGATGGAAGCTGATCTGGAACTGACAACACGGTCGAAATTGCTGCAGGCGGGCAAGACTGTTTTCAGCAATCACGGCTTTTCCGGTGGTTCACTGCGCCAAATCGCCGAGCTGGCCGGGACAAATATCGCGGCGGTCAATTACCATTTCGGCTCGAAGAAAGAGCTTTGGCAGGCGGTGTTTGTTCACCTGCAGAACCGACTGATCGACGCCATTTTCAAAGACGAAGCGTTGTGGCGTGAAATGACACCTTATGAGCGTGTCACCAACACCATGCGCAATTACATCAGGTTTTGCGCCCGTCATCCCGAACTGCATCGCATGACACTGTTTGAGACTATTCACGGTGGCGAGATGCTGGATTGGCTCAACCAGCAGAAGCTGTCCTTGTTCTCAAAGAAATCGATGGAATGGGTATCTCTGGCGCAGCAGGAAGGTGTCTATTCCGATGAAGTATCGGCAATCCATCTGCACTTCATCGTTACCCATGCGTCGAATTCAATCTTTCTCCTCGCCCCCCACATCAAGCACAATTTCGGGGTCGATGTATTTGAAGAAGAGCAAATCGAAAAATTCACCAACGCCATGATCAGCTTGTTTTTGAAGGATAACGGACCCGAGGCTCCGACCGAACTTTTCAAGATATAGTGGGGCCCGAATAATGCAAAAATTCCTCGACGCGTTTCACGACGAAGCTGGCAAGCTTTCAGTGGATGACCCCGCCACCGGCCGCATCATCGCGAAGGTGAAGACGTATAGTCCTGGAGAGATTGATCCAATCATTGATGCCGCTTGGGCGGGACAGTCTGTCTGGGCACGGCGTCCGGCAAAGGATCGGGCCAGTATTCTACGCAATTGGTTCAATCTGGTCATGGCAAACCAAGCGGAACTGGCGCAGCTTATCACAGCAGAATGTGGCAAGCCAATTGCAGAATCCATGGGCGAGGTCGCCTATGGCGCGGCCTTTATCGACTGGTTCGCAGAAGAGGGCAGGCGCGCTTACGGTGAAACAGTTCCCTCAATGGCACCAGACAAGAGGGTTCTGACCATCAAGCAACCGGTCGGCACCTGCGCGGCGATAACCCCGTGGAATTTTCCGGTTGCGATGGTGACACGAAAGGTTGCACCCGCATTGGCTGCAGGCTGTTCGATAATCGTGAAGCCAGCCGAGGCGACACCTTTGTCAGCGCTCGCGCTGGAGCAATTGGCGGTTGAGGCCGGCGTGCCAAGTGCCATTTTTCGTGTCACGCCTGCGACTGATCCGGCACCGATTGGCAAACTGTTTTGTAGCGATACGCGCATCCGCAAACTGAGCTTTACCGGGTCAACTGCGGTCGGCAAAAAATTGATGGAGCAGGCTGCCCAGAATGTGATGAAAGTCAGCCTTGAACTCGGCGGTAATGCCCCCTTCATTGTATTCGATGATGCAGATTTGGATGCCGCGGTCGAAGGCGCGATTGCATCGAAATTCCGCAATGCTGGACAAACCTGCGTCTGCGCCAATCGCTTCCTTGTGCAGGACGGCATCGCAGAGGAATTTGTTTCCAAGCTTTCTGCCAGAGTGGCCGATCTCCAGGTTGGGGCGGGGCGCGAAGATGGGGTGCAGATTGGCCCGCTGATCAATCGGGCCGGATTTTCCAAGGTCCAGTCTCTGGTGGACGATGCCGTCGCAAAAGGAGCCAAGATCGCAACGGGTGGAGCGCGGGCCAGCAATGGTGACAATTTCTATCAGCCGACCGTTCTTACCGGCGTGACGAGTGACATGACAATCGCAAGCAAAGAGATATTCGGGCCGGTCGCACCTGTCATTTCATTCCATGACGAGACTGAAGCGATCCGTATTGCCAACGATACCCCCTTTGGCCTCGCTGCATATTTCTACGCACGGGATGTGGGGCGCGTCTGGCGCGTCATGGAAGCGCTCGAATTTGGCATGGTCGGGGTTAACGACGGCGTTATCTCGACTGAGGTCGCTCCATTTGGCGGTATCAAACAATCGGGATTGGGTCGCGAAGGATCACGGCACGGCCTCGATGAATATCTTGAACTTAAATATGCTTTGATGAGCGGGCTTTAGCGATGGAATTCCGGAGCAAATAAAGGCAGTTATAAAGAAGGAATAACGCATATGGCGCAACCTTTTAGCGATCACCCCTATCTAACCGGCCACCACCAGCCGATGCGATTTGAAGCGTTCGCACCGGACCTTATTGTCGAAGGTGAATTGCCCGACGATCTGAACGGCGTCTTTTACCGGACCGGATCGGAACCACTGTATGATCCACCAGAGGGTTACCATTGGTTTGATGGTGATGGCATGGTGTATGGCTTCTTCTTTGAAGATGGCCGGGTTTCCATGCGCAACAAATGGGTGCGAACGGAAAAGTTCGAAGCAGAATTGGCTGCAGGCAAGCGCCTGTTCGGGGTGTTTGGCGACCCCTCGACAAGCGATCCAAGTGTCCAAGGTGTGCGATACAACACCGGCAATACCAATATTATCCTCCACAATGGCAAATTGATGGCTCTGATGGAGGGATGTCCGGCCATCGAAATGGATCCGCGAAGCCTCGATACGAGGGAATACCTCGATTATGGAGGAGCAGTCACTGGTCCGTTTTCAGCACATCCAACTGTCGATCTCAACACGGGCGAGATGATCAGCTATGGCTGGATGATCAACGGGCCGGCTGGCAGACCAGACTTCCGATACGAAGTGATCGACAGGAATGGCCAGATTATCAATCAATTCACTTTCGAAGCACCCTTTATGAGCATGGTGCATACCGTGCTGGCCACGGAAAACTGGGTACTCGTTCCGTTCAATCCTCTTGAAGTGAGCCTCGAACGAGCGATGAAGGGAGGGCCGATGAATGCTTGGGTCAAAGGACGGAACAGCAAATTTGCCCTGTTCCCGCGGCACGGCTCTGTGCCGGACATTCGCTGGCTGGAAATGCCAGGTCGGCATATGTTTCATGAACTTAACGCATGGGAAGAAGACGGTAAGCTGATTGCCGATGTCGCCGCTGCCAATGGCACAGCGCTGTTTCCCAACGATGATGGCACTATGAACACCCATGGTGACACCACCCTGGAACTGCGTCGCTGGACCATTGACCTGACCGGCAAGACGAATGAGATCAAAGAAGAGACGCTGTCGGACAGGGATATTCAGTTTCCCCGTCCCGATGATCGCTTCATGACCCGGCAAACCCGCCACGGCTTTGCAAATTCCAACCTCAATTCGGTCGATGGCAGAGTGGACGGTATGGATTCAGTCATTCATTTCGACACCAAGACCGGTGCGGAAGACATTTTCCATTTCGGCAATGGTGCAGGCTGTGGAGAGCTGGTTTTTGCCCCGCGGGTCGGCGCAAAAGGAGAGGCAGATGGATACGCCATGACGCTGGTGCATCCTGCGAATTCGCATCAGACAGAGCTGGCTATTTTCCGGTCAATGGATGTGGCTGCTGGACCGGTCGCGAGAGTCATCGTCCCCTACCGGATACCGAGCGGTTTTCACTGTAATTATTATAGCGCTGACGGCCCCCTTGCCGAGCCGGTGTTCGCACAGAGTGCCTAGAGAAAACGTCTGATGACTAGTCTGGTCGCACCGCAAATTCGCGCCTGATCTGGTTCGAATGTGACCCGACGGCTGGCACTTTTGTCTGACGCTTGGTGTCGTGGCTGAACATTGCTCCGGGACAAATGACGTGAGCCTCGCCCGATGGTGTCGCGACTGAAATCGTGCGCAGATGCGCGTGATCGGCAAGTTCACCGATGGAGTTTAGCCGTCCATAGGCAATACCTGCCTTCTCCAGCAAAGTGATGACTGCAGTCTGATTAAGCGCTGCGAAACGATCTGTTATCACTTCGTCCAATGCATTGCGGTGTCTCAAGCGGTCCATATTGGTCAAAAACCTTGGCTGGTCGGCAAAGCTGTGATCACCCAACACATGGAGACAGAATGCCTGCCATTCGCGCTGGTTCTGGACCGAAAAAACTATCTGGCGGCCATCGCCGGTACTGTAGGCACCATAAGGAGCGAGAGAAGGGTGATTGACGCCATTACGCTTTGTCTCGAACTCCGCATGCTGATGCTGCAAGAATGGTACATTCATCCAGTCTGCCAAGGCATCGAACAGCGATACCTCAATGGTGGCGCCGGCGCCGCTGCGTTCGCGTCGGTACAGGGCTTGCAGAATAGCGGCATGGGCGGTCATTCCGGCGGCAATATCACATACAGATACGCCAACTCTGGCTTGGCTTTCTGCTGTTCCGGTTATCGAGCAAAGACCGCTTTCAGCTTGTACGATCAGGTCATAGGCTTTGAGTTTGGAATAGGGACCTTCCTCGCCAAATCCGGACATCGAACAACCTATCAAGCGAGGATGGTCGTTTGCCAGATCATTCATCGCAAGGCCAAACTTGGCCATGGCCCCGGGTTTAAGGTTCTGGATCAACACGTCGGCTCGAGTAATCATCCGGCGCAGCAATTGCCGATCAGACTTATCCCGTAAATCCAGACAGAGCGACTGTTTCCCGCGGTTGAGCCAGACGAAATAGGCGCTCTCGCCATTGATCATCGAGTCATACGTGCGGGCAAAATCGCCTTCTGGCCGTTCTATCTTGATAACCCGGGCACCGGCATCAGCCAGCCGCATGGAGGCATAAGGAGCGGCAACAGCTTGCTCCAACGAGACCACCAATATCTCTGCAAGATCATCGTTCATCGATTGTATCCCGTTCGGCACATGCGCAGGCCAAATCTGGCGCGGTCAGATGAATGATGCGATCTGATCGAGCGATTTTTTCTTGAGCGAATGCAAGGGGACCGTTGCATTGTCCGCAGGATAGCCCACCACCAGTAGCAGATATGGCTTCTCTGTCTTTGGCCGGTCACAAAGATCGTGCAGAAAACTCATCGGCTTGGGAGTGTGGGTCAGCATGCATAGGCCCGAACGGTGTAGCGCAGTAATCAGCATTCCCATCGCGATACCGACGGATTCTGGAACGTAATAGTTTTGTTGCTCGCCATCGTCGTACATACCGCCCTTGCGCTGGCCGAATATGGCAATGATCCATGGGGCATGTTCCAGATATGGTTTGTCTGCATCTGTTCCCAGCGGGCTCAAAGCATCAAGCCATTCTTCGCTGGCTTTGCCGTCATAAAAGGCGCGCTCTTCCCTTTCCGCCAGTTCACGCAGTCGTTTTTTCTTTTCGGCACTGCCAATTGCGCAAAAATGCCACGGCTGATGATTGGCACCGCTGGGCGCGCGTCCAGCAGCAGCAATGGCAGCAGCAATGACTGCCTGATCGACCGGGCGATCCGAAAAGTGTCGGATACTGTGCCTGGTTTTCATCTCAGCAAGAAATTCCTGCGCCCGGTCCAGCATCTGCGATGGCGGCAATTCGGTAAAATCGGTCAGAGGGGTAGAGTCGTGGTCTTTCATTTGCGGTCAGGCCTTTGCCCTAAAGCGCTTCAAGGTCGGCCAGGAAGCTGCGGATCCGCTTGGCATTGACCCCGAGATCGCTGACTCCGAACTGGCTGACGGAACGCATGTTCACGACACTACCGCTGTTGTCCTGAGAAGGCGTGACCTCAATCACAACGATGTCTTCAAACCGGATGTAAGACACGTAATCAGTTGCCTCGATCCTGCCTGTATCCTTGTTAAAACTGGCGATTTCCCATCCCCGGTCCTGAGCCAGTTCAAAGGCTTGCTGGGTCGCGACAGAAACTGGTCGGTTGAGAAGTAGGGGCTGGATGTCGGAATACGCCCCGGCATGCATTTCCTGCCATTTTTCCACGGTGTCAACGCCCGCCAGATTGTCGTCGCGAATTGTCAGAGCCGAGAACGCGGGTGGAGAAGCCAGATCGGTGGTAATGTCGTGGATCGGCGGCGCACCATCAGCGGCAGCAGGACGCGTTGCAATGAAAGCGACGAATGGCACTGTGAGCACCAGCGCTATGACGGCAGGCGCGCGGCTGGCACCCTTGTTGCGCAGTGACATCAGCAGGCTCACAACAGCGATCAAGACCGCAACAGCGCCAATCAGAGCGCCAATCAGCATAGCGTAAAAGCCATCCATTTTGGCGATCACATCATACCGCGCGAGAGTCAGCCCAAAACCTGCGATCACCAGAGCCACAATCGCCAGAGCACGCGATAGTTTTCCTGCTCTGCCCGTCCACTTGCCTTCAGCCATGAATTGCCCCTTGTTGAATATGCTCCAGAGTGAGCAGGATTGCTCCATCTGGTCAACTGCAGTGTTCGTTCTATGGTGGCCTTTGCAGCAGAAGCTGGCGCGCGTTGCAGGCTTCGCAGGCACGGGGTAAGGCGGCGGCTCATGACCAAGCGAATTGTTCTGGCTGGCGGTGGACACGCCCATTTGAAGGTGTTGGAAAGCTGGCTGCAAGCGCCGTCTGCGCGTGAGCAGCGGATCCTGATCATGCCAACGGAAAACTCCGCCTATTCAGGCATGCTGCCAGGCTGGATGGCAGGACAGTATCCGCAAAATGCCGTATTCATCCCTGTGGCAAATCTGGCGCGCAAGGCAGGGGTGCAGGTAATTTTGGAGTCGGTAACCGGCCTCGACGGTGACGGGAGTTCGCTTGTTCTTTCCAATGGAGAGACGTTGAGCTTCGATCTGCTGTCCATTGCGACGGGTGGCGAAGTGCCTCGCAGTGATTTTGATCAGGCAGCGTCCTGTGTCCTGACAATTCGTCCGGTCGAAAATTTCGTGCAGGATTGGGCTGCTTTCAGCAACAGTGCCGCGCAGATCGAGGCCCCGCTTGTGGCCATCATCGGGGGAGGGGCAGGGGGTGTCGAACTGGCTTTTGCTGCGCGCGCCCGAATGCAACATGTCAATCCCACTGCGCGCGTGTGTCTGATAACTCCGCAGCAAGGCTTTCTGGCCGGCCATTCCGCGAAGGTGAAGGAGCTTGCGCTGTCCGCGCTCATTCGCAGATCAATAGAAATTGTCTGGGCTACGGCTAAGGCCGGCGAGGGGCATTTGAAGGTCGGTGATGGCACTTTGCTGCATCCGGATACAATCATCTTGGCGACTGGCAGCAAGCCTCAACCATGGCTGGCAAAATCTGGACTGGAGTGCACGCATGAGGGCTATGTGCGTGTGGGCCCCACTATGCAGAGCCTCTCGCACTCCCACATATTCGCAGCTGGCGACATTATAGAAAGAGCCGACCGGCAGCTTGATCGGTCGGGCGTTCATGCGGTCAAGTCCGGGCCGGTACTGGCACACAACCTTGCAGCATTTGCCGATGGTCGTACGTTGCAGCGTTACGATCCGCGTTGCACAACGTTGTATCTGCTTTCGACCGGTGATCGAAAAGCCATCATGTCGTGGGGACCGATTGCATATTCCGGCCGGTCGCCCTGGTGGCTGAAGGAATGGATCGATACCGGATTTGTTGACCGCTACGCCCGCTTGTCGCAATGAACTCGCGGGATTTTGAAAGTAACCATTTGGGCCGAGCGAGCGAATGGGAAACAACGGCGCAATGTCGGTCAGGCGCGCTGTAACCATAAAATTAGGGAATTTCACCCGTGAAGAAACTGCTCATCCTGTTGGTTCTAGCACTCGTTGTTGGCGCGTTTTTCTATTTCGACCTTGGCAGTCAGCTTACCCTTGAGAACCTCAAGGCTCGCCAGGCGGAAATCGATGCGATCTATCAGGAACAACCTCTGCTGGTGATCGGTGTTTTCTTCATTGTTTATGTGCTGATGGCCGCTGCCTCGATACCTGGTGCTTCGATAATGACTGTGGCTGCTGGTGCGTTATTCGGGTTGCTGGTTGGTACTGTGGTCGTCTCTTTCGCATCTGCCATCGGCGCCACACTTGCCTTCCTCGGATCGCGTTATCTGTTCCGAGATTGGGTTCAGAGCAAGTTCGGAGATCGGCTCAAGCCCGTTAATCAAGGGATTGAAAAGGATGGAGGGTTTTACCTGTTTACCCTGCGTCTGGTGCCAGCGTTTCCGTTCTTCATTGTCAATTTGCTGATGGGGCTGACGTCGATCAAGACGTGGACGTATTATTGGGTCAGCCAGGTTGGCATGCTGCTCGCCACCGCGGTTTTCGTGAATGCGGGCACCCAGCTTGCCGGAATTGAAAGTGTCGGCGACATTGCCTCGCCTGGTCTGCTCGCATCCTTTGCTGCGCTCGGACTTGTGCCATGGATTGCAAAATGGGTGCTCGGGCTGATCAAGCGTCGCCGTGCCTACGCCGGGTTCAAGCGCCCGGCCAAATACGACCGCAATCTGATCGTTATCGGTGCTGGTGCTGCTGGTCTCGTATCGTCCTACATTGCGGCAACGGTGAAGGCCAAAGTCACCCTGGTTGAAGCTTCGAAAATGGGTGGCGATTGCCTGAATTATGGCTGCGTCCCGTCCAAGGCGCTGATCAAAAGCGCCAAGGTCGCTCAGCAAATGCGCAAGGCGGACAATTACGGGCTGCAGCAAAGCGAAGTAAAATTCAGTTTCAAGGCAGTCATGCAGCGAGTGCATGATATCATTGCAGCCATTGAGCCGCATGACAGTGTTGAGCGATATACCCAGCTCGGCGTCGATGTGATCAAGGGTTATGCCAAGATCATTGATCCGTGGACGGTAGAGATTGCCAAGAATGATGGCAGCACGGTTCGACTCACGACACGAGCAATCGTTATTGCTGCGGGTGCTGAACCCTTCGTTCCCGCAATCGAAGGGTTAGAGCAAAGCGGATATGTTACCAGCGATACCATGTGGGACGAGTTCGCCAAGCTCGACACCATGCCTAAGCGCATTGCTGTCTTGGGCGGTGGCCCCATCGGTAGCGAATTGTCGCAAGCTTTCGCACGGCTGGGTGCGGATGTCAGTCAGATCGAGCGCGACGATCAGATCTTACAACGCGAGGATGATGACGTTTCCGCACTTGCCAAGGCATCACAGGAAGCTTCGGGCGTGAAGGTCCTGACCGGGCACGATGCGAAACGGATCGAGGTGTCCGGCGACGAGAAAAGCCTGATTGTCGAGCATGATGGCCGGGAAATCGCAATCCCGTATGACGCACTGATCATGGCGGTGGGGCGCAAGGCGCGCTTGACCGGATATGGATTGGAAGACCTTGGCATCGATACCAATCGCACGGTTATGACAGATGATTATCTGGCAACGGTGTTTCCCAACATCTTTGCCGCTGGCGATGTGGCGGGACCGTATCAATTCACGCACACTGCATCCCATCAGGCGTGGTTTGCCAGCGTGAATGCGCTGTTCGGCCAATTCAAGAAATTCAAGGTGGATTACCGGGTCATTCCATGGGTCACGTTCGTTGATCCGGAAATTGCCCGCGTCGGCATCAACGAGCAGGAAGCACGCGAACAGGGCATCGCTTATGAGGTCACGACTTACGGCCTCGATGATCTGGACCGGGCAATTGCCGAAAGCGAGACTAAGGGCTTCGTGAAGGTCCTGACCCCTCCGGGTAAAGACAAGATTTTGGGCGTCACCATTGTTGGCGCACATGCTGGCGAACTGTTAGCCGAATATACGCTGGCGATGAAGCATGGCCTTGGCCTCAACAAAATCCTCGGCACCATTCATCCCTATCCAACCATGGCAGAAGCCAATAAATTTGCGGCTGGCGAGTGGAAGAAAGCCAACAAGCCGGAAAAGCTGCTCGAATTCGTTGAAAAATACCACAACTGGCGGCGCGGCTAGTCTGACCTTCGGGGGGATGCAGCTTGGAGATATTTGACCAGACACGCGGCCTGATCGGTTTGGCGCTGATCGTGTTGCTGGCCTGGGGTCTATCGGAAAACCGGTCCGCCCGGCCAACCCTGCGTTGGATCGGCGGTGCTCTTGCGATGCAGATCGCAATCGCCCTGATCGTTACCAGGGTGCCATTCGTATGGACCATTGTGGGTTATGCCAATTCCGGGGTGGCTGCGATCGAGCAGGCAACGCTGGTCGGATCGTCTTACATATTCGGGTATACCGGCGGCGCTCCGATCCCGTTCCTGCTCAAACCGGGTCAAAGCGAACCGGTTGTTGTGGCCTTTCAAATCCTGCCGCTGATCATTGTCTTTTCCGCTTTGGCTGCTCTCTTGTGGCACTGGGGCATATTGACTGCACTTGTAAAAGGCCTGTCATGGGCGCTGCGCAAGACATTGGGGGTAAGTGGTACGGTTGGGTTGGGGGCGGGGTCTTCCATCTTTCTGGGCGTGGTTGAAACGCCGCTGGTTCTGAAAGCATGGTTTGACCGGATGAGCCGGGCAGACCTGTTCGCGATTATGGTCATCATCATGTCGACCATCTCCGGCGCCACGCTGGTGCTGTATGCCACCACATTGCGCGAGGTCGTGCCTAATGCTGTTGGCCACATGATCGTCGCTTCGCTCATTTCTTTGCCCGCAGCCATTTTGCTTGCCCGTCTAATGGTGCCTCCAACGACGAATGACGCACACGGTCGCGCTGAAGCAGACGAAAACACGGCTGGAAAGAGCTCTGAAACGGCCGGGGAAGCACTCTCTTATAATGGCAGTATGGACGCGATTATCCGCGGAACCACCGAAGGCGTGCAGCTGGTGCTGGCGGTGATCGGTGTGATCATTGTCGTCTTCGCTCTGGTCAATCTGGTCGATCAGGTTTTGGCGCTGCTGCCGTTGATCGAAGGTGAGCCGATGACTCTGCGTCGCATTTTTGGTTGGCTGTTTGCCCCCTTGATGTGGGTCATCGGTATCCCTTGGGCCGAGGCTATGGAAGCCGGCAGCTTCATGGGCACCAAAACCATCCTCAATGAATATGTCGCTTTTCTCGACCTGGCTTCGATCGCGCCAGGCACTCTTGATCCACGCAGTCTGGTGATATTGACCTACGCACTGAGCGGGTTTGCCAACCTGGCCAGCGTTGGTTTGATTGTATCGACCATTGGCGCACTCTGTCCGGCCAGACGGGCAGAGGTCGCCTCGCTCGGCATGAAAAGCTGGTTGGCAGGCAATTTGGCCTCCTTAATGACGGGAGCCGTGATAGGCTTGGTAACATGGAACTGAAGTGGACAGCTGATGTTTGATGCCCGCCTGCGGCCTCTGATCGATCCGCCGCTGAACGCCGCGGGTCGAGCGATGGCAGCCATGGGTATCACCGCGAATGTGGTGACAGTGGTTGGCGCCATGCTGGGCATGGCGGCCGGGTGGGCTATTGCTCAGCAAGCCTATGGCTGGGGCCTGGCACTGATATTGGCTAATCGGTTGCTGGACGGGCTGGACGGTGCAGTGGCACGCGCATCAGGCAGCAGCGATTTCGGAGGTTATCTCGATATTGTTGCGGACTTCATCTTCTACGTAAGCGTACCGGTGGGGTTTGGATTTGCTGCCCAGCACAATCAGCTTCCGGCCTTGGTTCTGGTCGCAAGTTTTACGCTAACGGGCATCAGCTTTCTGGCCTTTGCTGCTGTTGCCGGTCAACGCGGTGATGAAACCGATGCCCATGGTAAAAAGAGTTTCTTCTACAGCACCGGCCTTGCCGAAGGGACAGAAACAATCATCGCTTTCGTGCTGATGTGCCTGCTGCCTCAGCACTTCGTAGTGGTCGCATACATCTACGGCGCTTTGTGCTTTGTGACTGTGGTGCAACGATCTGTGTTGGCGCGCGTTAGTTTCACAGAATGATCGCTGGAGCCCTGATGTTGCAGCGCATGAGTCAACCGAAAGGCATATTTGATGAGCGATTACCCCGAACTGAACCTGTTGATTGGCGGCGAAAAGTTGGGACGGTCCGGCCGCGGCACAATGGATGTTATCAATCCAGCAACGGAAGAGGTCATTGCCGCCCTGCCAATGGCCAGCAAGGAAGACCTCGACAAGGCACTCGGCCATGCAGCCTGCGGGTTCAAGGAGTGGCGGCGAACTCCGGCAGACAAACGCGAGGCGATCTTGCGCAAAGGGGCATCGATGATCCGCGAGCGAGCCAAGGACATCGGTGCCATGCTGACGCGCGAGCAGGGCAAGCCCCTTAGCGAAGCCACAGGCGAAGTCGTCTATTGCGCCATGCTACTCGAATTTTACGCTGGCGAATGCAAGCGACTGTACGGTCGCACACTGGTCCGCCCTGCTGGCGAGCGGGTTGAGGTTCGTTATGAGCCTATTGGACCGGTTGCCGGCTTTTCGGCCTGGAATTTTCCAGCTCTCAATGTGATGCGCAAAATCGGCGGACCGCTGGCAGCGGGATGTTCTGTGATTGTAAAGCCGTCTGAAGAAACGCCAGCCGCTGGTCTGGCGATTGTCCAGTGCCTTTTGGATGCAGGCGTTCCGGGTGATGCCTGCCAGGTGGTATTTGGAGTTCCGGACGACGTTAGCCGCCACCTGCTCGGCTCCTCCATCATCCGCAAAGTCACTTTCACCGGGTCAACGGCGGTGGGCAAGCATCTGTCCAAGCTTGCGGCTGAAGATCTGAAGCGAACCACGATGGAACTGGGCGGCCACGGGCCGGTCCTGGTGTTCAGCGACGCTGATATCGACAAAGCGGTCAAGGTCATGGCCGCAAACAAATACCGCAATGCAGGGCAGGTTTGCGTCAGCCCGACACGCTTTCTGGTTCAGGAGGATGTGTTCGAACCGTTTCGCGAGGGATTTGTCGAACGCGCCAAAGCGCTTAAAGTTGGCAACGGTTTTGATGATGATGTGAAGATGGGGCCAATGGCCAGCGAACGTGGGCCGGAGGGTATTCAGTCCAAGATTGTTGATGCCAAGGCGAAAGGCGCAAAAGTGCTTACCGGAGGAGAGCGGATCGGTAATCAGGGCTTTTATCACCAGCCCACTGTCTTGAGCGAGGTGCCCATTGATGCCGAGATCATGAACGAGGAACCGTTTGGCCCCGTTGCGATAATCAATCCCATGAAAGGATATGATGACATGGTCGAGGAAGCCAATCGCTTGCCTTATGGTCTTGCCGCTTATGCCTGGACCAATGATCCCAAAATCCGGATGAAACTGGCAGAAGAAGTTGAAGCAGGCATGATCGCCATCAACGCGGGCTCTGTCAGCGCTGCAGACGCTCCATTTGGCGGAGTGCAGTGGTCAGGTGATGGATTGGAAGATGGGGCCGAGGGCGTCCTGTCTTGCATGGTTTCCAAGACCGTTCACGAAGGCAGCTAGAAGTCCATAGCCATGCATTGAGTTTTTGTGGTTTTCAGGCCTTGACCACGTTTTGTTCGATGGCGCCGAAGATGGAATGGTTGTCCTTGTCGCGCATTTCGATGCGCACGGTATCGCCTGCCTGCATGAAGCCGGTTTTGGGCGAGCCG
>CALBWA010000007.1 GCA_937969505.1 uncultured Erythrobacter sp.
GTTACTCGGTCGCCCGTTGCGCCTGATCTTTCGCATTGGTGCCTTTGATCATCGCCCGCATCTGATCCCATTCCGCATCGCCCAGACCCTGCAGCACAGGATAAAATGTGCCGCCATTGGCAAGCGCGCCTGCACCATCAATCGCAATCGTCTGGCCGTTCACATACTCCGCGCCCGGTCCCATCAGGAACACTGCCAGATTGGCCAGCTCGTGCATCTCACCTGCCCGGCCCATGGGGTTGAGGTCATTCTTTGAATTGCCTCCTTGCCCTCCAGGTGAGAGACGTGCGCTCATGCCCTTGGTGGGGAACAAGCCAGGGGCAATCGCGTTGAAACGCAAGCCATAGCGACCCCATTCGGTCGACAGGCTCTGCGTCATGGAATTGATCGCGGTCTTGGACATGGCACTGGGCACGACAAAGGCGCTGCCGGTCCATACCCAAGTGGTCAGGATGGAGAGGAAGCTGGCTTTCTTGCCCTCTGCAATCAGGCGCTTGCCGACGTCCAGCGTGACATAAAAGGTTCCGCGAAAGACGATGTCGGCAATAGCGTTGAAGCCGTTCACCGAGAGATCTTCTGTTCTGCTGATGAAATTGCCTGCCGCATTGTTGACCACGCCAGTCAGCGCGCCGCCATCGGCCCAGATTGTATCGACCATCGCGTGGATTGCATCGGGATCGCGAATATCACAGGCAATGCCAACAACCTTGCCGCCATGGGCCGCCATCAGCTCAGCTGCTGTCTCGTCCAGCTTGTTCTGGCGCCGACCGCAGATATAGACGGTGGCTCCCAGCTTGAGGAAACCCTCTGTCATCTCCCGGCCCAGGCCCGTGCCGCCGCCTGTCACCAGAATGCGCTCGCCATCCATCAGTCCGTCGCGATACATCAGTTTTGAGACGTCCATTGTGTTTCCTCAGTCAGGAGAGAGAGATCAAAGACCCAGTACGGTCTTGGCGATGATGTTCTTCTGCACCTCGTCCGAACCGCCAAAGATGGTTGCAGCGCGATTGTTGAGATATTTGCCCATGGCGACCTGCGCGATGTCGCTGCCAACCGGTTCAGGCGCTTCATTGCCGTAAAGCGGCCGGTCTAGCGGCAATTGCAGAGCATCGAGACCAAGCAGTTCCAGCCGCAATGTGTCGACCTGCTGCCCCAAATTGGAGCCGAGCAGCTTGACCAGCGATGTCTGTGGGCCGGGTTGGCGGCCCTGGGCGAGTTCTGCAAGAATGCGCAGTTCGGTCACTTCCAGCGCTTCGGCTTCAAGCTTGGCTCGGGACAAGCGGTCGCGGAACCTTGTGTCATGGGCGATTGCTCCATTGACGCCTGATGGCTGAGTCTCGGCCAGATCCTGCAACCGTTCGAGGGACTGGATCAATCGGGGCGCATAACACGATCCGCCGCGCTCGTTCTCGAGCAGGTATTTGGCAATCGTCCAACCTTGACCTTCTTTGCCAATCCGGTTTTCGACACCAGTGGTGGCGTCGGAGAAGAACACCTGATTGACCTCGTGATCGCCGGACATTGACATGATCGGCGTCACCTCGACACCCGGCTGGTCCATTGGCAGCAGTAGGAAAGTGATACCTTGTTGCTTTTTGACTTCGGTGTTGGTCCGCACCAGCGCAAAAATCCAGTTCGCGTGATGGGCATGCGTGGTCCAGATTTTGGATCCGTTGACGGTGTAGGTGTCCCCGTCCAGCTTCGCGCTGGTCTTCAACGAGGCAAGGTCAGAGCCACTGCCTGGTTCGGAATAGCCCTGGCACCAGTAATCCTCGCCGGACAGTATGCGGGGCAGGAAGCGGGCCTTTTGTTCCGGTGTGCCAAAAGCGCAGATTACCGGGCCAACCAAGCGCAATCCCAGGATGGAGATCGACGGTGCACCCGCCAGCGCGCATTCTTTTTCGAAGATGAATTTCTGGGTCGGGGTCCAACCGGTCCCGCCGTCCTCTTTGGGCCAGTGATACGCCACCCACCCCTTCTTGTAGAGAATGCGGTGCCATTCCATGCCAATGTCGGGTTCGACAAAAACGCCGGGAGTGCGGCGCGCGCCATCCCTTAGGCGATCAGGCAGGTTTTCAGCCAGAAACGTGCGAACCTCGTCACGAAACGCAAGGTCTTCTGCGGAGAAGTCCATATCCATGGTCTTGGTCCCTTCTCTTTAATCTCTCATGGCCCAGGCGATGCCCCGGCGAAGCAAATCGTAATAGACATCGTAATTCCACGCGCACATTTCCTTGTGCGGGTAGAAATCCTGCATTCCGGGCAAGTCATAATGGCCCCGGCAATGGCCCAGCGCATTGTACACGATCCGGCCTTTGCCAATGTCGCGGGTGTACAGGATCGGTACGACAGTCTTTTCCCAATCCGCCTGTACAAAGCCGGTCGCTTCCCCTTCGAATGTCGTTTGCATCAAGGTTTCGATCGGCGCTGTGGTGTTGGACAGATAAAGCTCGTCGACGATTTCGAAATCATCGATTCCCTTGGTCAATTCGTGGGTCTTGTTGATGACCTCGACCTCGAATTGTCCGATTGGTGGGTGCGCCTTGAACTGTGTCCCGACCAGCTCCATGAAATCCGGCCTGTCATCAGGGGCATCGACCAATCCTTCCTCTGTGAAGACAAGGATCGAGTTGGTCCCGTGCAAAGCGAGCCATTTGCCGCCAGCTTCCAGCCAGGCCTTGATTTGCTTCGCCTGTTCGGGAGTGGGAACCAGATCACAGGTGTACGTTATAAGGAACCGGCATTGGTCGAGCCGCTCAAGTCCGGAATAGTCCGCCGCCACTGTGGTGCGGATGTGCGGGTGCTCCAGCAGCAGTTTGAGCAGCTCAAGCCGGGCATAATCGATGTCATGATACTTGCCCGCCGCCACGAAATGCGCGTCGATGCGTTGTGCTGGTTGGTGTCCCATCGGTTTAACTCCTGATCGATCCGCCGCCATCGACGGTAAAGTCGACACCGGTGGTAAAACTTGCGTCGTCACTGGCCAGGAAGACGACCGCCTTGGCCACTTCTGCGGGTTCACCGATGCGGTTCATGGGATGGGTTGCGGCAAAGTCACGTTCGATATTTTCGGGCTCGTCCGCACCTGAAAATTTGTAGCGATTATACATCGGTGTCCGGATCGCACCGGGGTGGACCATATTGGCCCGGATCGGAACCCCGCGTTCGGCGCAATCCAGCGCGATGGAGCGGGTCAGGCCCAACAAGCCGGCTTTGGAGGCACTATAGGCAGCGACGAAGGAGGCCGCGCGCATTGCAATCATGGAACCGATATTGACGATGGCACCTGGCTCTCCATTGGTCTCCATCGCAGGCAGTGCTGCGCGGCATCCGTAATAGGGGCCGTTGAGGTTGATATCGATGGTGCGTTCCCACACGTCGAGCGCGCCGTCCACGACATTGCCGGGTTCAGAAATACCGGCGATGTTGCAAAGCACATTGATCTTGCCGAACCGATCAGTGGTTGCCTTTACGGCGGCATGCCACTGGTCAAGATCGCGCACGTCGAGCTGACAGGCATCGGCGCTATCGCCCAGCTCGTCTGCCAATGCCTTGGCCTTGTCGATCTGGACATCGCACAGCATGACGCTGCCGCCCTGCTCCACGATCATCCGACCCACGGTCGCGCCGATGCCTTCTGCACCGCCGGTAACCAGCGCTACCTTGCCTTCCATACGACCCATAGATGTGCCCATCGCGCTGGCTCCTACCGTTCCAAGATCGCGACGGCAGACATGCCGGGTGCGCCATAGACGTGGCTGTAGCCGGTTTTGGGGCCGTTACCGTCGCGTCCTGCAACCTGACGCTCTCCAGCACGGCCGCGCAATTGTTCGACATTCTCGTAAACCTGGCGAAGGCCGGACGCGCCAATCGGCTCACCGCAAGCGATGCAACCGCCGTCAGTGTTGATTGGCAGTTTGCCGCCATGCTCTGACCAGCCATTGGCCAGCCATTCTTCCTGATCTCCATCCTTGCAAAAGCCGTTTTCGGCCATATGCATGATTTCTGCCCCGCTTTCGGTATCTTGCAATTGCGCTACATCGATTTCGTCCGGGCCAATTCCCGCGCCTTCAAATGCTGCCTGACTGGCGAGTACCGTCGGTTTGCCGCCTTCTTCTACGCTGACGCCGGCCTGAAACACCTCAAAGCTGCCCGGTGGCCGGGTCTTGACCGCGACCTTGGCAATCTTAACCGCGCCACCATTGTGCAAGGCTCCCAGCTCTTTCGCTTTCTTTTCGCTTGCCAGGATCAACGCCACACCGCCTTCGGATGGGCTGCAGAACATGTATTTGGTCAGCGGATCGTTGATCATCGGCGCGTTCATGATCGTATCGAGATCAATCGGGCTGCGCCGCCATGCGTGCGGCGTTTTGGTGCCATTGCGGAACGCCTTTTCTGCAACCCGGCCCAGTGTGGTTCGGCTAATACCGTGCAATTGCATATAACGCTGGATCTTCATGGCGAAGAATTGCGTGGTCAGCATCATCCCGGTCTGACCATACCATTCGGGCAGGCCGTAATCGGATGGCTTGGCGTTGAAGGCGCCGCGCGGATGTTTGTCAAAACCTGTTGCCAGAGCCAGATCATACATACCGCTGGCAATGGCCATCTGCGCTGAGACGAGCGCACTTCCGCCGGTCGCGCAACCATTGGCCACATTGGTAAAAGGAAGGCTGGTCAGTCCCAGCTCGTTGACCATGATGTCCGCACTGCCGGCAGCAGCCGATCCGCCATAAGCACACTCAATATCAGGCCACTCAAGCCCTGCATCAGCCAGCGCCTCGCGCACTGCATAAACACCTTGCTCGCGGCCCGAACGCCCATCTGTCCTGCCAAAGGGATGGATCCCTGCGCCGATGATGTAGACATTCTCGCTCATGCGCTTTTCTCCGCCTGTTGCACGGGTCGGAAGGCATAGGTGCTGTGCGACCGGTTGAAGGGAACAATGCAGAATTCCATCGGCATACCCAGCTTCAGATCACCAAGCGTGGCATCGACAATGCGGCTTTCGACGATGACCTGGCCGGGAAGCTCCACATAACCGATCAGGAACGGCTCGAAGTCTGGCGGTCCCTCATTTTCGCCGGAACCGGGACCTTCATAGGGGTCCTTGGGCAGGAAATCCTGACTGGTCCACGACCACAAAGTGCCTTGCCTGGCGAGCTTGTGCGGCTCTACGTCATTGGCAGCATCGCCTTGCGGCATAGGGAACACGATCTCGCCAGAAGGCAATTTTCCGCCCATCAAATGCGGTGGCTCGCCCGGGCTCCAAAGTTGCGGATCAATTGGCGCCAATGCTGTGCTCGGGGCGTTCATCGCGTACTTCCTCCGTTTTCTTGCGGTCAGGCTGCTTCGGCATAAATGCCGAGCGATGTGTCGATGTCACCAAACAGTCGATTGAGCAGCAAAACGCGCTTCATCGCATGGCCGATCGCCAATTCATCGGTCACACCCATGCCGCCATGAAGCTGCACAGCCTCGCGCGCGACGTGATCGACAGCCTCGCCAATATAGGCCTTGGCTCCGGCAGCAGCGCGCTGCCAATTGCTGCCATCGGTGCGATCTTCCAGCGCCGCGCGATACAACATTGATCGTGCCTGCTCGACCTTCGCGTAACAATCGACCAGCCGGTGTTGCAGCGCTTGAAAACTGCCGATTGCAACGCCGAACTGTTCGCGCTCCTTGACGTAGTTATTGGTGTCATCGAGCAGGCGTTGACCCAGACCAACCAGCTCGGCCGCAGCCAGCAGGCGGGCCTCGCTCACGATGGCCTCAAGTTGACCATCACTGATTTCGAGCTGGTTCCCGTCTTGCAAGGTTACCGCATTGAACCGCAGTTCCCCGGCGATACTGCCGTCGGACAGGCGGTACTGGCGGACGTCGAGGCCTGGCGTATCCTTGGGCAGCAGAACCATTGCATTCTTGCTGCCGTCATCAACTGTAACAAGGAAGGCGTCGGCCAAACCCGCGCCCATGACAAAGCTCTTCTCGCCATTGATCTTGCCGCCGGAAAGCTTCGCCTGTTTTGCGCGCAGACTGTATCGCTGGGACCGTTCCGCCCAGGCAAAGGCGATGAATTGCTCTCCGGACAGCACCGTTTCGAGCGCCGCATCCGCATTTGCAGCCGCCAAAATCCGAGCCGGGATGATGCCGTTTTCCAGCCAGGGGTCTGGCGCAATATTGCGGCCCAAAGCCTCGGCCACCAAAGCCAGGTCAAGCGGCGAGCCACCCATTCCGCCATGATCTTCATCGGCGCCCAGGGCCACCAACCCCAATTGTGCCAATTCGCTCCAGCGGGCCATGTCATAACCGCCAGGCCGGCCGCGCAGGCGGTGCCGCGCCTCTACGTCAATGGGGCTGGTAAAGCGTTCAACGGTCGACGTGAACAGCTCCTGCTCTTCGGATAGGTCAAAGTTCATGCCGCAACCTTGTAGGTAATGGGCAGCCTGGTCACACCGCGCAACAGGATGTTCGGCAAGATTGCGATGCCACCTTCATCTGCAACCTGAAAGCCATCCAGCCGTTCCAGAAGCTCGTCAAAGGCGACCAGCATTTCCTTGCGACTCAACATATTGCCTACGCACATATGCGGCCCCTTGCCAAAGGCAAGATGAGCGCGCGCGTTCTTACGCTCGATGTCGAATGCGTCGGGATTTTCGAACTTCGCAGGATCGCGATTGGCGGCGGCATAGCGCAATTGCACCATCGCACCCGCCGGGATGTCCATCCCGCCCAGTGCTGTGTCTTCCTTCACAAGGCGCCACATGCCCGCTGTCGGGGTTTCATAACGCAGCGATTCTTCCACCAGATTGCCAATCAATTTGGGGTCGCGACCACCGGCTGCCGCCTTCGCCTTCTCCATCTGGTCCGGATTGCGGATCAGCTGCAGCAATCCTCCAGCGATGGTGCTGGTCGTCGTCTCGTTACCGGCCACCATGAATTGCTGCATGATTGAAATGATTTCTTCATTGGTCAGCGGGGTTTCGCCTTCGACGCGGGCCTCGACCAGATCGGTCAGCAAATCATCGCCGCCATTGGCCCTTCGATCCGCGATCAGTCCCATCATGTATTTCTGGAAAGAAACGAAGCTGTGTGCGCATTCCAACTGACGCTCGCGGTCAACCATCTGGCTGAACCGATCGACTGCGGCATCGGACCATGCCTTGACCTGCTTGGGGTCATTATCGAGACCAATCTGCTGGGCAATCATGGCGACCGGCAGCGGAATCGCAAAGGCTTCGACAAATTCGCACTCGCCCTTGCCAGCCATTTGCTCGATCAGCTCGATGGACTTGACCCGCATATCCTCCTCGATGGCGTTCACGCGAGGCGCAGAAAAGGCGAGATTTACAAGCTTGCGATTGCGCGTGTGCACCGGGTGGTCCGCAGTCAACAAAGTGGGCGGATTGTCCCAGCCTTCGGACAGGATTTCCTTTATCTCTTCATCCTCAGCCCCCATCACCGAAGTGAAATCGTTGGAGAACACCTCGGGACGACCAGTTGCTTCTGAACACAGATCATAGCTGTAAACGACAAAAGTGTTCATTTCGGGCAGATGCTCGATCTTGATCCCAGCTTCGTGGATCTGGCGATAATGCTCGAACGGATCGATCAAAGTTTCCGGAGCAAACATATTGCTTTGCGGCTTATTCATCGCGCGCGTATCCCTCTTCAATTGGCCGAGGGAGCCTAGACCCTGCCATGCCGCAGAGGCGATGGTTGAAAGTGTTAGGGAGCAACCAGATTCATGCTTTCTGACCTGACAAAATTGATCAGAGAAGTGGACTAACCCTCGGCCAGATCGCCAAACTCGCGCTGGAATTCAGCGATATCGAAGTAATCGCGCCATTTCGCAATTTTTCCAACGTCGTTCAGCTCGAATGTGCCCATCACTCTGATGGTGCGGCGCTTGCCCTTCATCTCGAACCAGTCGGTTCGCTCGGTCAGCACGGTATTGCCATTGGCAGCAATATGGTGCGTGTCGAAACCGCACGCCTCGACACCGGGGAATCCGTCCATCTTGGCGCGAACCTGGTCTATGCCGGTCACTGTCGAAAGGGGTACATCTTCCCATACGATATCGTCGGCCATGTAAGAATAGATCTTTTCAAGATCATATTCGTCCCAGGCGGCGATAAACGCGGTGATGGTTTCGATCGGGGTCATGGAGTTCCTCCTGCGATAAATTCAACGGCATTGGCCAACATGCGCCGGACATGGGGGTTTTGATAGGTTTGAGGACTGTCACCGAACTGCAGATAGACCAGCGGAGCATTTCCTGGACCAACGGTCTTGTGCCAAGCGACCAGATTGGAGCCGGGGGGATGGTCCCAACCTTCGCGCGAATATAGCGTACCGGATATTCCAAGCGCGGCGGAATAGAAATTCTCGCGCGTGAACTCAAAATCGGACCGGACCAGTGGTGTGACATCGTCTTCAAAGACCTGAGCCAGATAAAGTTCGTCCGTCACGCCGAATTCGGCAGGAACACCTCGCGTTACGGGGTGGTCAACAGAGATTCTGGCAGTGTATTCAACGTCATGACGATAACCGGAATCGAGCACTTCTGCGCCGCGCACTTTGCCCGGCGTGTAAAGAAAGCGTCCGCCCAGCATCTCGTGCCATTCGGGCCAGTCGGCCCAGCCTGCGAGTGCGTGATGCATGGCAACTGCACCGCGGCCTGAAGCAAAGCGTTCCACCACGGCGCGTCGGAAACCTTCGCTAGGTGGGCGCGAGGTCACCCAGTCATCGGCGAAGTGATAGCCGCCCATATCGTAGAACAGGACCGCATCCGCCGCCTTGGCGGCTCCATTGGCGACCGCTTCTTCGGCCTCGGGATGCATCAGGTGCGTGATGTCCCACTCACGCAAAGATGCCAGCAATTCGGCAAAGGGCTCCCTCTCATAGGCATGACCACCAGACAGGACGAGCAGTTTGCGCATCCGATCAGGCGATCTTCAGGATCATTTTGCCGTCATTGGTCCCGGCAAACAGACGCATGAAGCTGTCAAAGGCGTTTTCCAGACCTTCGTCGACATGTTCGTCTATGGAGAGTTTGCCGGCTGCGGCCCACTCGCCCATTTTCGCCCCGCCTTCGGGGAAGCGCTCTACAAAATCCATGACCAGCAAGCCACGGATTGATGAACGCGTAACGATCAGGTTCCACAAATTGCGCGCGCCGCGAGGATCGGTGTTGTATTCGCTGATGAGACCGCACAGACCGACGCGGGCGTAGAGGTTCAGGTTCATCAAACCGGCATCGAGAATCTCACCGCCAACATTTTCGAAGATCACATCGACGCCGTCCGGGGCTGCCTCGGCAATGGCGGCGGTCAAAGCGGCTTCGTCCTTGCCGCGATAATCGATCGCAGCATCATAACCGTATTTTGCGGTCAGCCGAGCGCACTTTTCAGGGCCGCCTGCGATGCCGACCGCGCGGCATCCGTGTATTTTTGCCAGCTGCCCCACCAGCGATCCAACCGCCCCTGCGGCGCCGGATACCAGCACTGTGTCGCCTTGCTTGGGCTCGCACACTTCCAGAAAGCCGAAATAGGCGGTCATCCCGACCGCGCCGAATATCGACAGATAATTGGTAATGCTCGGCACCAGATTGGGATCAATTGGCTGGGTAAACCCTCCGATCTGGCTGATCGAATAATCCTCCAGCGCGTTGAGGCCCATGACCCATTGGCCTTTTTCAAACCCTTCGGCCCGGCTTTCTTCGACCACTCCGATTGTGCTTGCACGTACCGGATCGCCAAGCGGGATGGGCGGCATGTAATTGCCTCCAGCATCCATCCAGCCGCGCATGGCGGGATCGAGTGACGCATAGTGGTTACGGATCAGAAACTGGCCCTCGGCCAGTTCGGCTGTTGGTTCAGTCACAAGTTCAAAATCTTCTTGCACGGGGGCGCCGTCAGGGCGGCGTTGCAGCAAAAAGCGTCGGTTATCAGGCATACTTGTACTCCGTTTCACCAGCAGCAGCTGGTGCAATAATCAACATTCACAATAGATGGTCAGGTTGCGGCGATTTTGACCGGAATAGCACTTTGCAAAGCTTGACCCGTGATCGGATCGTAATCCACTTCATCGCTGGTGAGGCGATTGGTCGATCCGCCCATTTCGCTCACATTGTGCTTTCCCGCCTCGCTGTCGCCAAAGGCATGCGCCATGGAAATCAGGCCGCGACGGACCCGGTCGCTTCCTTTAGCAACGCCATGAATTGAAGCATGTGCGGAGCTGATTTCAATCACATCGCCATCGGCCAGACCCTGCGCCGCCATATCATCGGGATGGATATAGGCCGGATTGGTGGTGACCTTTCTGCCCAGCTTTTCGAGCGGCTGGCCAATGGAATTGAACCGATGCTTGGACCGGCGCGAAATCAGGCGGAAATCAAATCCGGCTGCTCGCGCGTCATCAGCGGCATATTTCTCTACTTGCTTGGGCATGTCACCGGCCGCCAACTGAAAGCGGTGATGTTCGTCAGCATCGGCCGCCTCGATAACCGGATGCAAATCGTCATAGATTATCGCCGCACCATCCGCTTTGCGGGCATCTTCTCGCACCTTGCTGGGGGCGACCAATGCACCAGATACCATCAAATCGAGAAATTCCTGCTTGCTGGGGCAGGTGTCCATAGGGACATCGCCACCCGGCAATTGCATCTGGACACCGAGATATTTGCCGATGTGCCACATCATTTCGTATTCGTCGATAACATCACCCGGCGCGTCGGCCAGTGCTTCGGTGTAGCGAGCATAGGCGCGTTCGTGCCACCATTCGGAAAGATTGGTGATGTCCTCGCGCTCAAGACACTGCTTGGGAGCAAGGACAACATCGGCACGCTTTGCACTCGCGCTCATCCAGGGATCGATCTGTACAAACAATTCCAGATCATCAAGCGCCCGGCGCATTTTCAGCTGGTTGGGAAAGCCGACTTCGGGATTGCCTCCAACCGAGATTAAGGCGCGAATTTGCCCTTCGCCGGGTGTGAGGATTTCGTCAGCCATAATGTTGCATGGCATTTCGAACAGAAGCTGTCCCAGCCCACGGAAACGCGATTTGGCCATGCCTTCAACTCCGAACATCGGGGCGGGCGGGGCAACCTGCGCGCGTTTCTCACCCTGCTGGATGGTGAAAACGCCAGGCACGCTGCACTTCTCGCCTTCCTGCCTGAACCGCGCGCAAACGGTATTGAGGCAAGTAACAAGATATTCGGTCAGCGTCCCGTTGCCCGCCATTTCCGGACCAGTTCCGGTCACTGCACAACCCCTGGATGCGTTGGCAAACATGCGGGCAGCTGCGACCAGCTGATCTTTTTCAATACCGGCACGCTCGGCAGCAACATCGGGCGTGAAGCTGGATACAGCATCCTTCAATTCATCGAGCCCGTCGACATGGGCCGAGACGAAATTGCGGTCATACAATTCTTCTTCGAAAATCACATTGAGCATGCCTGCAATCAGCGCAGGATCCTCACCCGGCTTCACCGGAAGATAGATATCAGCCAGTTGGCCAACTTCTGCCAAACGCGGATCAGCCACGATTAGCTTCATGCCCTCCTTCTTACGCTCGCGAATACGCTTGGAAGGGGAGAAGGGCGGCACCCCGCCTACTGGTGAATAATGCGAAACGATCGGGTTGTTGCCAATGAACAAAGCGACGTCGGATTCGGAGAAGGTGTTCACCCCGCCCACCCATTTGCCATAGCGTTCGGTAGTGAACACCTTGGCTGGCTGGTCCAGTGTGACAGAAGTGAAGAAATGCTTGGTCCCGATGGCTTGGGCCAGGCTCATGGTGGCCATCATGGCAGAGCTGTTCTGATAGCCGCCCGATCCCATGAACAGGGCAACGCTATCCGGCCCGTATTTATCGATGATGCGCCGCAATTCGCTGCCGACATGGTCCAGCGCGTCCGGCATGGCCGCTTCCTGAAAATCGCCATTGGCATCGCGTACCAAAGAATGGTGCAACCGTCGTTCCGAATTGTGCGAATCGGGAAGTTCTCGACCTTTCATGCAAGTGTAACCACCATATTCAGGATCGTCCGGATCGCCGCGGACAGCTTTGACCTTTCCATCCTCGATATCGACCAGCATCGCGCAATTGGCATGGCAGAATCGGCAGAAGCTACGGTGAGTTTCAACGCCCATGATATTCGGTCCTTTCGATCACTGCTGGCAAGATACCAGATCGCGAAGGTCGAACGACTGACACTTTTGTCCGTGGCGGCCGCGCAGGCTAATCCGCATTAGGCTGGCACGAATGCCTTCACAGGAGATCAGACATGCCGACCACCACACGCCAATGGCTCTTGAACGGACATCCGCGAGGACGCGGGATTGAAGATGGCGATTTCAAACTGGTCGACACCCAGCTTGATGATCCGGCCGAGGGCGAGATGTTGCTGGCAACGCGTTATCTCGGTTTTGATCCTGCACAAAAAGGGTGGATGGAAAACATTGCTGATTACGTCGCGCCGATGAATATCGGTGATGTCATGCGCGGGAGCGGCATTTGCGAAGTTATTGAAAGCAATGGCGGGCGCTTCGCCAAAGGCGATATGGTGTTCGGCACGACCGGCTGGACAGAGCATCTGGTCACCGATGGCAAGGACCTGACCAAAGTTGAAACCGAGTTGTCGCCAACGGCGGTGCTTTCGGTTTTGGGCACCACCGGAGTCACGGCGTATTGCGGTCTTTTCAAAGTGGGCAAGCCTGTGGCGGGCGACACCGTACTCGTATCGGGCGCAGCTGGTGCGACCGGATCGGTCGTTGGCCAATTGGCCAAGATCGCCGGATGCCGCGTGGTCGGTATTGCGGGTGGGCCGGACAAGTGCAAATGGTTGGTCGAAGAGGCCGGTTATGATGCAGCGATCGATTACAAGGCAGACAATGTCAAAGGCCAGATCAAGCAAGAGTGCCCACGCGGTGTCGATGTGATTTTCGACAATGTCGGGGGGAAGATTCTAGACGACATGTTGGCTAACATTGCCACTGGCGCGCGTGTCGTCATATGCGGAGGTATCAGCCGCTATGAATCAGGTGGAAAGCCCGTTGGACCGGGCAATTACTTCAACCTGATTTTTCGCCGAGCCAGCATGGCTGGCTTCATCGTGCTGGATTGGGCAAGCGAGTTTCCACAAATCCGAAAACGCCTCGAAGGTTTCGTGCAGGATGGCAGCCTGCGCTATCAGGAGGATGTTCAGGAAGGGTTTGAAAACGCACCGGAGACGTTGAAACGCCTGTTCGTGGGTAAGAACCGTGGCAAACAGATGCTCAAGCTCTAGCTGCTCACTCCTTGGGCAGATCGCCCGGGAGATCGCTGGGCTGATTTACATTCAGCAACGGCGGATCGAATGCGATCTGGCGGGCAGAAACACTCTCGGCAAACCCGTAGAGAGCTCGTCCGCCCGCGTTGAGGTAGCGTTCCAGGTCAGGAGCAAGGTGAGCTGGCCATAGCCCGACAACCGGCTGGCTGCGCACAATGGCCGCGCCTTCTCCGGCCAGCGACTGGGCCAGGTCATCAGGCAAATTGGGCACATCGCATCCCGCGCTCAAAACATGGCTGTAGCCTTGGGTTTGTGCATGATGCAGGGCTGCGTTGAGCCCGCCCAAGGGTCCCAGATCTGCAGCAGGTCGATCGGCAATACAGAAATTCCCCGGTTCGTCGCGCCCACATATGATTACAGAATTGCATTGACCGGACAGGCTTGCGCCCACCCGGTCAATCAATCGCTCGCCTTGATAAAGCGCGTGTGCCTTGTCGCTGCCAAACCGCTGCGCTTTACCTCCAGCCAAAATCGCGCCCAGCAGGCTCATCTTGGTCTAGCCAAATTGTGCAGTTGGGTTGCCATCTGCTCCATATACCGGGCCTTCCGCATCGACGCGAAACTTTTTGGACACTGCATTGTCGATCCCGAATGATGACAAGTGGCCCAGCATCCCGGCGTAATGCTTATTGGCAAAATGGCTGGAAAGTGCCTCTTCGCTTTCCCATTCTTCGTAGACATTGATCCGGGTCGGATTGTTCAAATCCGCACCCCAGTCATAATGGATGCAGCCATCCTGCGACAAGGCGCCGTCAATGAAGGGTTGCGCGGTCTTGAGCGCTTCTTCGCGCTTGTCTGCCGGCAGGTCGATCTGGGCGCAAATTACTATCTTGGCCATATCCTCAGCCCCCTTCCACGCCATACTCGGCAACGATCCGGAAGGTGCGCTTGGTAAAGACCCACTTCCCGTCAATCTTGGCCAATTCATCATCATAGGCCCCACCGATCGCGCGAGTGGGGCCATCCTTGGGCTTGAGAAATTCTTGCGTAACGGCGCGCGATGTCGCGGTGTCGCCATCCACTTCGATCGACACCGGCGTGCACATCATGCACACTGCATCCAGGCCACCCATGGCGCCTTGCCACATGGCAACAATAGCCTCGCGCCCGTCAACCGCATGCCCCATCAGGTCCCACTTGGCGTCTTCCGCCCAGGTCTTGCCCCAATCTTCAGGGTCGAAACGCAATACAGCATCAAGATACATATCGTTCAGCTCGCGAATGGCGAGTCGGTCTTCCATTGGTCCTGAGAACATCGGCACAGTCTCCCTTTTGTTGGTGACTGCAATGCTACGTATAGACGAGCGCAGGCAATGGACACTTTTGGGAAGGGCAATTGTTGGTGTGTGAGACTATCACGCAATCACACAGCACCATGAAGAGGATAATGTAATGGGACAGCTTGCCGGTAAAAAAGCCGTTATTCTGGGCGCAGCATCGAAGGACAATATGGGGCAGACGATTGCCCGCCTATTCGCCAGCGAAGGGGCCGAAGTCATGGTTGCCGGCCGCAATCAGGAACCGCTTCAGGAACTGGCCAAGGAAATCGGCGGCCATGTCGGCGTTTGCGACATTACCGATCACGGACAGGTCCATGCCTTGGCTGCCAGTGCAGCCGAGAAGATGGGCCGCGTGGATGCAGCCATCAATTCCAGCGGCTGGGGATTGCTCGCCAATCTGCTGGAGACGACCGAGGAGCAGCTGGATCAGATCTGCGCCCTGCAATTCAAGGGCGTGCACCATTTCCTTCAAGCGTTTGTCGGGCAGATGAAGGATCAGGATCCCCAAGGTGGCTCACTTATCTCGCTTTCCTCCGCCACGACCAAGGCGCTGATCAACAATCACGCCGCCTATATCGGCACAAAAACGGGGAGCGAGGCACTGATGCGCTGCGTCGCCAATGATTTCGGTCAATATGGCATCAAGGCGAACACAGTTTCACCGGCATTTACTGAAAGCCCGATGACGTCGGACAGCTTTCAGGTGCCAGGTCTGGTTGACGCATTCCTGCCCAAATATCCGCTTGGTCGCCTCAATACGAGTGATGACGTGGCTCAGGCTTGTCTGTGGCTGTGCAGCGATGCCGCATTCGTCACTGGACAGAATATCCAGCCCAATGGCGGGCTGATCTTGAGGGGCAATCCGCAAGCGGTCGATATTGAACGCTCGGTCGGGGCAGCGATGGCCAAGGCGGCAGAGGGCTAAGCGCCGCCCGCCGACTTGACCACTCGCTCAATACTGCGCGGTGCCGCCGTCTACACTGATGGCTGCACCCGTTATGCCGCCGCCTTCGTTCGAGGCTAGCAGCAATGCGACTGCGGCAATTTCTGCCACGGTGTTGGGCCGCTTGATCGCAGCTTCGGCAGCGAACATGTTGATCATCTCGTCAAATTCCATGCCCATGGCTTTGGCAGTGGCGGGGCCGTTGTTCTTGATGATGTCGGTCACTACCAGACCAGGGCAGATGCAGTTGGCCGTGATGCCCAATTCGCCCACTTCGCGGGCCAGGCTTTTGGTCATCCCGTTCACCGCATGTTTGGCAGCAGTGTAGGCAGTGAAGACCGGCTTGCCATGCTTGCCTTCCATCGACGACATATTGATGATGCGCCCGGTCTTGTTGGGGATCATGGTTTTGAGCGCTCGGCGGCTGGCCCAGAAAGTGGAATAAACGTTCCACTTCATCGCCTCGTCAAAGGCTTCGTCCGACAGGTCAACCATCGGCTGAAGATCGCCTGCGCCGCCTGCATTGTTGACCAGAATATCGATCGTCCCGAAGCTGGAGACCGCCTGATCGACAAACCCCTCTACATCGGCCTGCTGCATAACGTCCCCGGGCACGAAAATCGCGCGATCACCGACATCAAGCTCGTCCAGAACCTTCGCGCCCTTGGCCGGGTTACGCGCAAACAGCGCCACTTTGGCACCCTCTGCAAGAAAGCTCTCGGCGATACCGCGCCCCAGTCCTGCAGTGCCGCCGGTAATCGCTGCCACTTTGCCTTCAAGTTTCATCAGGTTGTCTCCCATGTTTCCTGAAGAAGTAGCCTGTGCCTGCCAAGACTGCACCTCGCCAAAATGAAGGGTTGCCGGTTGGCGCAAGGCAGTCCTTGATGCAGCTCATGGAAACAGTTGATGTGATAGTTCTGGGATGCGGAGCTGCGGGTATGACCGCAGCGCTCGCCGCGCATGAAGCAGGCGCCAGCGTTGCCTTGATCGAACGGTTTGACCGCATTGGCGGAACCGCTGCGATATCGGGCGGCGTAATCTGGGTGCCGGATAATCCGCGCCAGCGTGCCGCGGGAATGGCAGACAGCCGGGAGGAGGCGCTGGCCTATTTCAAGGCGCTCGACCATGGCGATTTGGTTGATGAAACGCTGGAAGCCTTCGTAGACCAGGGGCCAGAGGCGCTGGGCTTTCTGGAAGACACAGGTGCGCTGAAGGTGGCTTTGCTGGAGGGATATCCCGACTATTACCTCGACCGTCCTGGCGCCAAAGCCGAGGGCGGGCGTGCGCTGGATCATGACCTGTTTGCGCTGGGTGATCTGGGCGAATGGGCAGGGCGCATTACCGCCATTGAAGAACCCAAACCTATGATGCTGCGCGAGACGCCACTGGGTGGCGGGTCAGGCGTGGTTGCGCCGGAAGAATTGCAGCGCCGCATGGGCAATAATGAACGCGGGTTTGGTCAGGCGATGGTCGCGCGATTGCTGAAAGCGTGTCTGGAACGCGGTATCGAGCCGATATTGAATGTCGAAACGCGCAAACTGTTGCGGGACAATGGACGGGTGACCGGTATCGAAGGGGCACGCGCTGGCGAGGAATTTTCGCTTAATGCGCGGTCAGGGGTCATCATATCAACTGGCGGGTTTGAATGGGACGAGGACAAGCGGCAAACTTTCTTACGCGGTCCAATGGATGCGCCGGCCAGCCCGCCTACCGCGCGCGGCGAGGGGCTTGACCTGGCAATGGCGGCAGGCGCGCGACTGGGCAATATGACTCAAGCCTGGTGGGCGCCAACGCTGGTCACGCCCGACATGCCTTGGCCCAATGGTGAACAACGCGCGCAACCGGTGTTGATTGAGCGGACCGTGCCGCATTCGCTGCTGGTCAACAGCAAAGCAGAGCGGTTCTGCAATGAGGCTGCGAATTATTCAGCGCTTGCCGGTGCCTTCCACCAATTTGATCCGCAGACCTATGAATATCCCAATCTGCCCGCCTGGCTGATTTTCGATGAGAATTATGTTGAGCGCTACCCGATTGGCCCGCGTTTGCCCGGGCAGCCGGTACCCGATTGGGTAATCCGGGCTGACAGTCTGGAGGAGCTTGCCAGCAAGCTTGATGTCCCTGCCGCAAAGCTTGGCGCCACAGTTGCGCGCTTCAATGGCCATGCCAAGAAGGGTGTTGATCCTGACTTTGAACGAGGCAAGTCTGCCTATGACCACTTTTACGGTGACCGCAGCCGCGAAGGGTCGGCGGTAACGTTGGGAGAAATCGAGCGAGCCCCATTTTATGCGGTCGAAATCCGGATGGGCTTGCTCGGCACCAATGGCGGTGCACGCACCGATGGCTCGGCGCGCATTCTGGGCCATGACGGCCAGCCTATCTCGGGATTGTACGGGGCGGGCAATGCGATCGCTTGCCCCACTGGCGGCATTTATGCTGGAGCAGGCGGCACGTTGGGCCCGGCGCTGACCTTTGGCTACATCGCCGGACGTAGCGCGGCGCGCGCAAACGCCTGAATTACAGCTTCTTGGCCTCGAATTCGATGTGCAGTTCTTTCAGGCTGCGCAGCAGGAAATGCGGATGATAGGTAAAATCATTCTTGCCATCGGCAAACCACATGTCCTCGAAACGATCAACGACAGCGGTGAAGCCCCAGGCCAGCTCGCGCCGGGCAAGCGGCGCGCCGAGGCAGTGATGCACGCCTGAACCAAAGCCCATGTGGCTGCCCGCTTTGGGTCGATTGAGATCAAGCTTTTCGGGACATTCAAATGCTCGCTCGTCGCGATTTGCAGCGGCATAGCGCACATTGATGACTGCGCCTGCTGGGATTGTTTCTCCCGCCAGTTCCACATCCTCGTGAGTGAAGCGCATCAGCGACTGAACCGGGCTCTCCAGCCGCACCACTTCCTCGACAAAGGTCTTCATATACTTGTCCGGATCGCTTTTCAGCTGCGTCCAGACATCCTTGTTTTCGATCAGCAGCTTCATCCCTGCGGCCAGCGCATTGGTCGTGGTTTCCGATCCGCCAACGAAAGTGTCCGCCATCATTTCTGCATGGAGCTCATTGTCATTGAGCGGGCGCCCCCATTCTTCGATCACGGTGTTGACCAGCACGCTGATCAAACTGTCATCAGGATTGTTGCGCAGCCTTTCAAAAATCGGCTGGAAATAATGCTGCGCCTCAATTTCGCGATCAATCATTTCCATGTGCTGATCTTCGGGCAGCATCATTGAGATCCGGTGGAAGAAGGCGTCGGTCCACCCTTTGATCTTCCACATGTCCTCGCGCTTTGCGCCCATTTGCTCACCGATGATGAACAGCGGCAGCGGGATGCAAAACTGCTTGACCCAGTCGCAATGGCCATCGCCCACAAATTCATCGATCAACTGATAGGCAAGTCCTTCGACCTGCGGATCGATTTCCTTGATCCTGCTCGGCTTGAACGCTTGATTGAACATTGCGCGCATTTGCTTGTGATTGGGATCGTCACGCGCCGCCAGTGCCGGGGCCGGTACCCACCCTTTTGCCGCAAACCGCTGCGTGATCTTGTTGCCTCGGTCCACATCGATCGGGGAATTGCGCGTGCTCTGGTCCATCGCCGTGCTGCGAAACCGCACCGGATCCATCAAAACCTCGCGCACATGGTTATAGCGGGTCACCACCCACATCTGCGTGCCGGGAATTTGATAGACAGGAGCCTCGTTGCGCAGTTGCTCGTATGCGTCATACGGGCATTGCTGAACTTCGGGATCGAACAAATTGACGTGCGGCTGATTGGTCAAGGGGCCCTCCCGAAACTGCTTATGGCTTTGGAGGCAGGATCGGTTCGATAGTGCAGGGCGACAACTGGTCAATTGAGGAGGAATGGCGATGGACGCGAAATTGCAGCAACTGATTGATCGGCAGGAAATTGCGGATGTCATTCAGCGGTATTGCCGCACTCTGGATTGGCTCGATGGCGATGGTCAGGCGAGCTGCTACTGGCCTGACGCGCATATCGAATACGGTTTCTTCGACGGGACTGCTGAAGACTTTCTCCCGGTTGTCATGGCAACAGAGGCTAGCCTTGCGCGCCGATGGCACATGCTTTCAACCCCGTTGATCCGGTTTCATTCCGAACGATCTGCAAGCAGCGAAAGCTACGGCATCTTTGGTGGCGGCCGGATGCAGCATGATGGGACGATTGCAGGCGATCTGATGGGTGGGCGTTATCTTGATGAATGGGAAAAACGCTCAGACGAAGCTAACTCCGAATGGCGCATCAGTGCGCGCAAATATGTGCTGGACTGGAAAACCCCGATCACCGACCAACCGATGTTCGAACCCGATCCAGATTTTCCGTTGCCGACACTCAAGGTCGATGCAGCAGGTCATCAGGAGTATCGCAAGCTTTAGCTCTCGGTGTCGGGGTCCATGTAATCGCGATAATAGGTGAGCATGCCCTCGCGCACCTTGTAGATGCCCACACCGCTGCGTGGCGCAGCATCTGCGTCATCAGTATGCATGGTCCAGCGCGCCCAGGCGGTGTGATCGTCCCCGCAGATTTCGTCTACGGTGAAGGTAATTTTGCCGTCGCCCATCTCCTTCGCCATTGTGGTCATAAACCCCAGGATTGCCTCGCGCCCTTCATATCGGCCCCAGATCGGGTCTTCCAGTATCGCGTCGGGCGCAAATAACGGAGCAAGCTTCGTGTAATCGCCATCATCTTGAATGCGCCAGAAAGTCTCGATCACCTGTTGCGCCTGACCTGCCATCACTTGCTCCCGCTGCTGCTGCTGAGGGGTGATTATGGCGTGATTGTGCCAATCTGCGCCCCTGCGAAATTCGCGAGGACCTGTTTACCGCACCTTGGGCTATCCTGTCCGGACAGGAGAAAACCCATGTCAACGACCCCGCGCGCATCTTCGGCAATTCCAGGTGAACCGGCACACCTGGGTTCGGTGCTTGCCCACCATCCCGAACTCGCCAGTCAGTTTATGGATCTTTACGGCACATTCTGGGGGTCTGATGTGTTGTCCGCCCGGCTCAAGGAAATCGCCCGGATGCGCAATGCGCGAGTCACCGAATGCGGGTTTTGCCGCAATGTCCGGTTCGAAAAGGCGGTGGGCGAAGGGCTTGGCGAAGATGTCCTCGACGACATAACGGATGGCTATGAGACGTCCGGCAAGTTGACCGATGCGGAAAAGGCGGTGCTGAAATTCACCGATGCTCTGATATTTGATCCCGATTTGCTGACAGGCGATGCCCGCGTGGCTCTGCAGAAGCACCTTAGCGCTGAACAAATTGCAGAGCTTGGAATGGGCATCACTTTGTTTCTTGCTCTGGCAAAGGCCCTGATTACGATGGGCCTTGAACCGGAAACGATGGAGCGCACGGTCCTTCCCACACCAGAGCCTGTCCAAAGGGAGGCCACAGAATGAACGGCCCGGTCGCACAAGCCGTTGCGGGCAATCCTGAATTTGCGCGGCAATACACCAATTTTCGCAACACTGCGCACCATGCGCTGGGAGACGATCTGACCGCGCAAGTGCGCCAGGCCGTTGCGCAGGTGCATGGTCTGGATCAAGCGCTGGGTGACACTGCCCCTCCCGCAATGCCGGATGACAAATCAGCGGAGCTGTGTGTCGCCTACGCCCGGCGTATGCCGTTTGAACATACCGCAATCACCGATGCAGAAGCGGCCGAAGTGATCGACGCGATTGGCGAACCCGGCTATGTCGCGCTTTCAGTGGTGGCCGCCTTGGCGGACGCAGAATGCCGCGCGGCAATGGTCGATCTGCCAGCTCTGGCGAGGCAGGCTTAACCCAGGTCTCTGATCGGGTCGGATCCATCCCAATCTCGTGCCGCATCGCGCACCATGGCATAAAAACCGCGCAGATTCTCATTGCCTTCGTAAAGCTCGATCATATGGCCGAGACTGTCGCTAGCGTCGGCAAATGCAAATTCGGTTCCGAAACTGGTGGTTGAAAGCTGCGCGAGAGGCATGCCGTCCGCGTCAAACCGAGCGATGGCTGCGTGTAAATCCTCAACCCAGACGGCCGTATGGTGTAGGCCGTATTGGCCAGACCTAGCCGGATAAAGATCATGGCAAGCACTGGGATCATTATTGTGCTGCTGGAGAAACTCCACCATCACATCGCCCCATTGGCCATAGGCGCTGGAGTGATCAAACGGGCGCTCGACGCCGCGATGCACACTGCTGGTCAGTGGCACGTGGCGAAGCGTGAAGTAGGGACCCGATCCGAACACCGCGCTGTGCTTGCGGGCTGCCACGTCGATATCGGGCACGAAATAGGCCAGTTGCCGGACAGGAAGGTCTGGCAGACCAGCCATCTCAATTGACCGCCTTTTCCTTGCCTTCCCAGTAGGGCGCGCGAAGATCCTTGCGCAGGATCTTACCCGATGGGTTGCGCGGCAAGGCATCGATGAAGTCGATGGATTTGGGGCATTTGTAACCAGCGATATGCTCGCGAGCATGAGCGATGACATCGGCCTCGCTCAGCTCCGCTCCATCCTTCAGCACAACGCAGGCTTTCACTTCCTCGCCCCATTTCTCGCTCGGGATCCCGATCACGGCGACATCGCCGATTTGCGGATGAGCGTAGAGTGCATTTTCAACCTCTGCCGGGTAGATATTTTCCCCTCCCGAGATGATCATGTCCTTCACCCGGTCCTGAATGTAGAGGTAGCCATCTTCATCAAGATAGCCGGCATCTCCGGTTCTGAGCCACCCGTCTTCATCAATGGTTTCTGCGCTCGCTTCGGGTTTTCGCCAATAGCCAGCCATGTTCTTGCCCGATCGCGTCGCAATTTCACCGATAGTGCCGGGCGGCAGATCATTGCCATCACCATCAATTATCTTGAGCTCAACCCCGTTGAGTGCGGTCCCGACCGAGCGCATTTTTGGGCTGCCTTCGGGGACGTGATCTTTGGGATCAAGGGCCGTGATTGTCCCTGATGTCTCGGTCATCCCGTACATCTGGACAAAACCGCAGCCGAGCACGTCCATTGCCTCTTTCATCAGCTCAAGCGGGATCGGCGAGGCGCCATAGGTGATGTAGCGCAGAGTTGAAAAATCAACCTCATTGGCACGGGGGTGGTTGAGCAAAATCTGGATTGCCGCGGGCACAAGAAACAGTTTGGAGATCGGATATTTCTCGATCAGTTCCAGCGCCTGTGTCGGGTCATACTCGGGCAGGACAATGGAATGCGTACCGGAAACGATATTGGCCAACCCATTGCCGGTGCCACTAATATGGAAGCAAGGCATGGCGACCAGGCTGACATCATTTTCAATCCGTTCCTGCCATTCGCGGGTCGGCCCGTCCCCGCTCTGCGACAGGCCCGAGGCAAGGATTGAACCATGGGTCATGATTGCGCCCTTGGGCCGGCCAGTGGTGCCGGAGGTGTAAAGCTGCAGAAACTCGTCACCCTCGCTTAGAGATACAGCGGGGTCCTGTGCCGGATGTTCGTCGCGCCAGGTGCGGTAATCGCTGGCACCATCAAGCGCTGCATCTATGCCGATGAGGTGTTTGACCCTCGGACATTGCGCGCTGACCTTGGCGATGACGTCCTCAAATCCCGGACCGAAGAACACAACCTCGGCCTCGCAATTGTCGAGGATGTAGACAACTTCAGGTGGGGCCAGCCGCCAATTGACCGGCGTCATGACGGCACCCAGTTTGGCCGCACCCAAAAACGCTTCAAAATACAAATGGTGATTTTTGCCGAGATAGGCGACGCGATCGCCCTTCTTCGCGCCCATCGCGGCCAGAGCCTGCGCCGCGCGGTTCGTGCCGGCATCAAATTCAGAGAAGGTCATGCTTTCATCGCCGAATGTGAAAGCGCTGTCCTGACCGCCATGTTCAGCGCGAAGGCGGACGATATCTGTGACAGTCTCAGCTGTCTCGATCAGCGCGTCGAGGTCTGCCATGATGCGGTTCTCTCCCGGTGGAACTAATGGTGTAGGAATCGGTTTAGGGGGCGCACGAAAGCACACCATTGGCAGATTTCATAGCATCACAAGTGCGCGTATCAGCTAAGCTGCATCATCATGGATCAGACTGACATTCCTCCCGATTTTGTCCCTGCCGAATTCTCGCCCGGATTTCTCGATCATGGGGGACCCTATTATCTGAAACCAGGAAGCGATGGCGCGCCCGGAATCGTTGGACTGCACGTCATGACGCATCACATCAATTACCAGAATGCCGCGCACGGCGGGGTCATATCAACGCTGGCCGATGTCGCGCTCAGCCATGCGGTGTACGATGCACAGCGCCCACGACTGCTCCCCTCCACGATCACTTTGACCACAAATTTTTTGGCACCAGCGCGATTGGGGGACTGGCTCGAGGCTGAAGTTGCGCTCGACCGGGTTGCCAGGCGGACAGCCTACGTCAGCGGCGCGATTCACTGCGGCCAAACTGTGATCGCCACGATGAGCGGTGTTTTTGCGATCCGGCCCGAAGCCTGATTGCACCAACTTATCCCAGCCATCGCGCGGCGGCTGGAGTCGAGGGGTCCCGTTCATCATGAAACCCGCGTGCCTCGGCAGGTACGTTTGACAGGTCGATCCCGTCAACCACACGGAATTCTCTCCAATCGTATAGCCCGGTTCGCTTTGCGATGCGCCATTCGTCACCGCGCAATTCGAACCTGTCGACGTAACGCCCCGCAATCACTGCTGAATATGTCTCCCCCTTATCAGGGAAGAGATCGGTGGCGGGATGGCCTGATGGAACGGTGTGCATTGCCGTCATGTATGTCTCGGTGTGGCAAACAGCGCCGCTTTCAAAGCCGAAAAGGGTTTGGCCGAGTTGATGCTGGGTCGCGATGCAGGGCTCAATCACGGCGCGCGCCTGCTCGACGAAACTTTGCCAACCGCCAACCAGTGTACCAAAAGCAAATTCGGCATCGTCGTGAAACAGGTGCTGCATCATCTGCCAACGCCGTCGATCGATGGCGTGCGCATAAGCGGTGATGACATCGCGAATGGCTTCGCGCGCTTCGATATTCAAAGTCATTGATCCAGCTCCACAATCACCTTGCCGGTATTGCCGCCAGTAAACAGTTTTGCATAGGCGTTCAGGGTGTTTTCAAGACCGCGGGTCACATCATAGGGCATGATCAGGTCGCCTGCCTCGTGCCATTTGCGCAACTGGGCGGTCAGCTGTTCGCCCTGGTCCATGAAATCAGGCGAGAAAAAGCCTTCCACCCTCAGTCGGCGCATCAGAATCTGGTCAAATTCGGATGGAGTCGTGCGACTGCCCGAAGTGTAATCCGACACCAGTCCGCACACGGCAATCCGGCCATAATGGTTCATCCGCGTCAGAACCTGATCGAGAATTGGTCCGCCGACATTGTCAAAATAGACATCCACTCCGCCCAACTTATCTAGCTGTTCTGCCAGATTGCCGGATTTGTAATTGAGCGCGTAATCAACGCCGATCGTATCGGTCAAATAGCGGCATTTGTCCGGTCCGCCCACGATCCCTGCGGTTGTACAGCCAAGCAATTTGGCGATCTGAATGGCCAGAATGCCGGTTGCGCCAGCCGCCGCCGATACCAGCACGGTTTCGCCCGATTTTGCGGCGCCCGTTTCGGTGATGCCCCACAGCGCCGTCCAGCCGTTCATACCTAGCGGCCCAAACCAGGATCGCTTGTCTTCCACTGACGGATCAAGCTTGACAGTCCCGGCCATGATGGGATCGACAGTGGAAAATTCGCCCCAAACTCCAAACGCGCGCACCAATTCGCCTTCGGCAAAGGCTGGATGGCGCGACTGGACGATTTCGCCCACTACCAGACCGGTCATCGGCGCACCGGTCGGAAGCGGCGGCTGATAGCCATCCTCTCTATCGGTGAGCCACATGCGTGTGCCTGCATCCATCGAAAGCATATGATTGCGGATGGTAATCTCGCTTTGCCCTGCCTCGACCAGCGGTTGCTCTACGAGCGAAAGTGCGGTGCCAAAGTCATTGCCTTGCGGGCGCGCGTCAATTTGCCAAAAGCGGTTTTTCATGACGCCAAGTCTTGGCCCTAGATCCGTGCAGGGCAAGGTGTGTTTTCGCTAGGGTATCGGGCTCTCCAGCTATCTATTTCGGGCTATCAAAATACAGCGGCGCGTATCGCCCCTGACACTCCTAGTCTGCTGCCATATTCATTGTGGGAGAATTCGGTATGGCACTTATCACCGTAATCGGCGCATCGGGCAGGCAAGGTATGGCCCAGGTCAAGCAAGCTCTGGCCGCGGGCTATGATGTGCGTGCAATCTCGCGTCAGAAAGATCCTTTCGCCGGTGCCAAGATCGAAGGCGCTGAGCGGGTCGAAACCCGGCCGATGGACCTTTATGACACGGCAACCTATCGCGATGCATTGGAGGGTAGCGACTACATCTTTTACACCCATCCGCTGCAGGCGCGCGCGGACCGTGCGGTGCTGGTTGGCGACGTGGGCAATGCCGCGGCGGAACTGGATGTGAAACGAGTGGTCTGGAACACATCGAGCTGGATACCGGATCGTCCGGGTGATGCCTTCACCTATGCCGGCAATACTGCGGGGATCAACGCGCTGTGGCGATCAGGAGCGCCAGGGACCGTTTTCGGCTCGGTCCTGTTCATGGACAATTTGCTGACCAATTGGGCGCGGCCCTTCATCGTCAACGAAGGCCGCTACGTCTATCCGCATAAGCCCACACTGGAAGCGAACTGGATCAGTTTGGATGATGTTGCCAAGTTCATGATCGCCAGCCTCGATCGGCCCGACATGGAAGGCGCTTGGCTCAATATCGGCGGCCCGCGCAGAATGGTCGGGCCAGAAGTGGCTCAGGTTTTGTCGGATTCTCTGGGCAAAGACATCAAATATGATCCTTGCACACCGGCCGAATTCGGCAAGTTGCTGGTGAATGCTGGTGGTGACGGCGTGCCCGAGGAAATGCGCGACGAACTGGAAGCCGGGATTGCCGCGTTTTACGAATACAACAACAATGCTGATACGGAGCCGTTCAAGGTCGATATGGACCATGTCTACGAACGCTTCCCCGAACTGGAAGGCAAGCTGGAACCCATGGAAGAATGGGCGCCGAAACAGGATTGGGGTGAAAGCAATTTCCGCCCGGCCTTTGGTTGACGAGGGCCGTATGAAAGGGCGTGTAGAGGGCAAAATCGCCCTTGTAACAGGTGGTGCATCGCGGCCCGGTCTGGGCGCTTCCATTGCAGAGCGATTGGCCGAAGAAGGTGCAATCGTCATTGTGACTGATGTGGACTTAGCTGGTGTAGAGCAAACCGCTGAGGGTATCCGCGCACGCGATCTGTCTGCTACGGCGATGGCGCAGGATGTGACCTCGCAAGGTGATTGGGACGCTGTCATCAATGCCGTGGTCGAAGAGCACGGACGGTTGGATATTCTGGTCAACAATGCCGGTATACTGGTGGTTGGGCAAATCGCTGACGAGACAGCAGCTTCAGCTCTCCAACGGCAGTTTGATGTCAACGTCGCAGGCTGTCTCATGGGCACGCAAGCAGCGGTGAAAGCCATGCGCAATGGCGGGCACTGCGGATCGATCATCAATGTATCGTCAGTCGCGGGTCTGGTGGGCTTCAGGGGCAGCGCTACCTATGCCGCGACCAAAGGCGCAGTGAAGCTGATGAGCAAATCAGCGGCGCTGGAAACGGCAGCCGAAGGGATCCGGATCAACACGGTTCATCCGGGCATTATCCGCACGAATATGCAAAGCGCCGCGGTGGATGATAACTCTGCCAATTACGATGCTATCGTGGCCTCGATACCCGCAGGAGAATTGGGTGAACCCCGGGATATTGCCAATTGCGTGCTGTTTCTCGCTTCAGACGAGGCGAGCTATGTGATGGGTGCGGAATTTGTCGTCGATGGGGGCTATACCGCGCAGTAAGCCGCCTACTCGGCTGCCTGAGCGCGCTGGTCTGCGGCGAAGATTTGCGCCAATTCATCGTCGCTTGCCTTGGTCAGGCGATCAATCCAGCGGTGGAAATTTTGTCCGCCGCGCTCGTTGCGACCAAACAGAACCTCTTTCAGCAAGCCTGACTGCAAGGCATCATGCTGGCGTTTGCCAGTCGCGTAATCCTCGTCGCGTACTACAATTTCAAGGAAGTCGAACTGCTCGTGAGCGGCCTTGATGGAAGCCTCATCTGTCGGTTCTTTTTCCATGACGTAAAACTGGGTCGTGATGCTTTCCCCCACCTTTTCGCCTGGAAACAGCTGGCTGATCAAGGCGCCGCGTAAGCCGCCACCGTAAAAGCTGGCGATGGAGATATGCGGAAAGATGGTCCAGACACCCTGGACCAATGCCTCATAGGGCAGGTCGTCATCGGAGAGCTCGGTCAGGTCGAGCTGCTGATCATCATCGCTGGAAACCTTGATGGCATATTTGCTCGGCGTCGACAGCCGTTGGTGCGGGCCAAATTCGAAGAAGTTTGCGCGGTTGTAGAAATCGGCGCCGAATGTGTCTTTGTGCAGAACTGGCAAGTGGTAGAAGTCAAGATAGCCATCATAGGCTGTCTTCCAGTTCGGGCCGGTCAACTCGCGTGTGCTGAACAAATGCCAGCCATCAAAACCGAACGCTTTGAGAAGCTCGTCATAACCGCACAGATAGTCGGAAATATCGAGCTTTGAATCAGGGTCGAGCGTGGCCCAGATCAGTCCTGCATTTTCGTAGACTGGGAAGCGGGTCAGGCAATGCGCGGCCTTGTCTATGGCACCAAAATCCTGCGGGCTGGCAACGCCGATCAGTCCGCCATCATTCTTGAAGGTCCACCCGTGATATCCGCAGGTAAACCGGCTGGCATTGCCGGTGCCACTGGCCACAGGATTGCCGCGGTGGGTGCACATGTTGAGGAACGCAGCAACGCTGCCGTCTTTCTGGCGGGTCAACAGGAGCGGTACACCGCAAATTGTCATCGCCTTGAAATCGCCTGGCTTGGGCAACTCGCAAGATGGCGCGACCATCAATGGCAAGCGACGGAAAATGCGCTTTTTCTCAAGTTCGAACAGTTCAGGATCTGTGTAAGCAGATGCCGGCACGCGCAGGACATCGTCTGCATACTCCATCGTATCCGCTTCACCGTGGGCGATCAGGTTGCGTGTCATGTCGATCAGTTGCTGGTGTGACATATCGTGGTGTCCTGCGTTTATCAGCGAAAAAGCTTTAGTTCGGATCACCGTTTTGGGCCGCCATACTGCATTCGGCAATCATCACTTTTGGAAGGGTTGGCGGGTGAAAAAGAAAGGGCGGACCGTCATGGCCCGCCCCTCGAACATGTATCAGCTGTATTGGTTTAGAAGTTGAAGCTGGCTTCCACATAGACTTGGCGGCCACGGTTCTGCGTCAAGACCAGGTCATCACCACCAACGGGCAGGAATGGACGGCCACCAGAGGTGTTGACCCAAATCTCGTCAGCCAGATTGGTGCCGACCAATGCAAGTTTCCATTTGCCGTCGGCATCACCGACCGAAACGGATGCATCGAAAGTGACATAGCTGTCCTGGCGGAAATCGGTCGGCGTTGATTCGTCAGTGAAGTAACTGTCGGAATAAATCGCGTTGCCGCTGACGCCGAACTCAAGCGAATTGCTGACCGGGATGAACCAGTCAAATGCAATGTTGCCTGACCATTCCGGCGCCCGCGAAGCCTGGCGCCCATCCAGATCGAACCCTTGTTCGGTTACAAATGTATCGCTGAATTCGGCATCGAGGTAGGAGATGTTGCCCGACAGGTCGAGACCTTGAAGCGGGGTCGCCCAACGCCATTCAAGATCGACACCGGCAGTTGTGACTTCACCGGCATTCAGGGTGGAGAACTGGATTGCCACTGCGTCAAAGTTTTGCACCTGCAGATCATCAAAGACGTAATAATATGCGGTCGCGTTCAAGGTCAGCGTGCGATCGTTGAATTGCGATTTGATCCCGATCTCGCCGCCTTCTGCGGTTTCAGATTCGAAAACCAACGCACCAAAGTCATTTGCTGCAGCTGCTGCTGCAAGACTGGCCGTTGGAAGTGCCGAATTGTCGATGCCGCCTGACTTGAAGCCGGTTTTATACGATGCGAAGACATTAATATCATCCGTGGCCTGATACCGCAGAGTTACCTCTGGCGAGATATTGTCATCATCAAACTCGATCGGTCCCGAGAAGAAGCCCGAGGTCAAGAACGCCCCGCTGGCCGAAAGGAACGAGTGCACGAACGGGATGCTAATCGTGTTGGTCTTGCTTTCGTCGGTGTAGCGCACGCCGCCCGACAGTTCGAGCTGGTCGGTGATGTCAAAAATCACGCTGCCGAAAATCGAATATGCGTCAGTGCCGGTCTCATGGCGACGATCATAATCGGTGGTGAAGCCAGTGATCGGGTCAGGGCCAAACAGGATGGCGATGTTTGCGGCCAATTCAGCAGTATCGAACACGAATTCGCGCGACTCATAGAACGCACCAACCATGAAGTTGAGCGGACCATCGAAATCTGAAGTCAGGCGCAATTCCTGGCTGTACTGTTCAAGTTGGTTGTTTGGATCGGAACACCCCACACCAAACGGAGCGAACCCCCCGCTGCCATCTGGCACCTGACCACCATAGGAATAGCAATCGTAATCGGTCGAATCGAGATCAAGATACCCGGTCACAGACGTCAGGGTTAGCGCGTCACTCAGCCCGACATCGAAGCGCAGGCGACCAAACAGTGTTTCGGTTTCGCCAAAGGGAACGCCATTGCGGCCCACAGCCAAGGATGGTGTCGGGATGGATGCCGATACTGCCGCGGCAGCATCGGGGAGGAATTGGCGTTGATCAAACGCGTTACAATCATAACCTGGGTCAACCGAGATTGCGCCGCCAAACAGGACAATCGGATCGGCCACGCCATTGGCACCGCAGAAAATGTCGCCATGGCTGATGGCGCCATCATTCTCGTTGCGAACATATTGCAGCTTCAGATTGGCGTCGAAATTGTCCGTCGGCTCCCAATCAAGCGTAACCCGGCCGACAAAATTCTTGGCGCTGCGTGTGTCGCCATTGGCCGCTGGCGTGCCCGGCTGCAAATCGATGAAATCGTCAATGTCGTTGTATTGTGCAGCTACACGAATACCGAGCGTGTCACTGATCGGGCCTGAAATGTATCCACCGACAGTATAACCCTGCTCTTCGAATTCGTACTGTGCCTTGCCACCAATCTCCCAAGTCGAGGTTGGATCTGCTGAACGGATCGCAAAAACACCGGCGGACGCAGATTTACCAAAGAACAGCGATTGCGGACCTTTAAGAACGTCGATCTGTGCTGTGTCAAAGAAGCCTGCTTGCACAAGCCGCATGCTTGATACCTGAACGCCATCGAAGTCGAAGGCGACTGCGGAGTCGAAAGATGACGAAATATTGGATGAGCCAACGCCGCGCAGGCTAAGCTGGCCACCAGAACCTGAGCCACCCACCTGAACGTTCAACGTTGGAACGCGACTAACAACGTCAGCGACCTGATCAACCCCGTATTTATCCAGGATTTCGCCGCTGATGGCAGTCACCGTCACCGGTACTTCTTGAAGTGTTTCATTCTGCCGCCGGGCCTGAACGATGATCACGTTGTCTGTAGCGTCGCTATCAGCTTCTGCTTGGGGCGCGCTATCCGCCTCTTGGGCCTGTGCGGTGCCGGCCATCCCGGCCATCGCCACAATTGCGGCTGTACCCATCAACGCATTACGAAGCGTAGACGGATTGCGAGTGTACAACGTTTTCATGCTAGCTCTCTCCCATGCTGACCGGGCTGTATTACTATCCCGTGTCAATCGTCCCTTGCCCCTTAGACGTAACGTAATCGGGGCTTGGTTGTTGTTTATGGTGCGCTGGTGCGAGGTACATTTGGCAAAAACGATAGTGTCGGCCAAATACTGAGGCCATTGTGCAACAGATCGCGCAAACAGGCCCGGTTATCGGCAGGCGGCGAAAACCCTTACGCCGCCGATTTAGCGATCTTCTGCCCGCATCTGGGCCACGCGGGGGTCATTGGGCCAAACCCATTCTTCACCAATCACCGGCTCAACCCGAAGCGAGGCGGGTACCCGATTGGCACCGATTATCCGGTCAAGTTGCTGGTGGAAGCTGTAAATGCGCGCTTCCTGATAACTTAACGGCACGCTGCGGAACGCCTCGCTTTGCATGGATTGCTGAATGGCCTCGCCAAATTGTGTGTCTTCCAGAATGATCGCGCTCATGCCGCGGCCGTTTGGTTGAGTTTCGTCGGGTACAGTCCACAGATCCGGTGCGGGCCCATCGCCCCAATCAGGCGCCATGGTGACCAGTTCAAGCCGCGTGGTGGTAAGCGAGGTGGGCCAGAACACGAGCGGCGGCACAAAGTAATTCGACAAGGGGGAAACCCAGTTGGGAAACAAGGTGTAGCTTTGTGTCGCCGTGCGGCCCAATTCACCCACCGTATCGATTTCTTGCCATTCCGGCGGTGAATCAACGGCGCGAACATGCGCGCGATCCGTGTTCCGGGGCGCGGGTGCCAGCATGCGCGCATGGCCATTGGGATAGAACGTGTTAAGATTGCGCTTGGGATCGACCAGTGGCGCCACGGTTTCAGGGTGAATGAAGGGCACATGATAGACCTCCATATTCGCCTCCATCGCGACTTTCCAATTGCACTCGAGGTCAAAGCTGTAACGCGATGCAAGCCGCAAATTGCCAAAGCCGAACTCTTCCCACTCTTGCGCCAGTGGCCCCATATAGTCGATTAGTGATGGCGCATCGGCATCGAAATTGACGAAGATGACATTGCCAAACATTTCGCATCGGACGGGAATCAGGCTGCGACAGGATAAATCGAAATCGGGCGGAAAGTCCTGCCGTTCAGGCACGCCGATCAGAGTGCCATCCGTCTTGTAGGTCCAATTGTGGTAACCGCACATCAATCGGCTCGATTTGCCAAAATCTTCGGCCACGACGGGTGCGCCGCGATGGCGGCAGGTGTTGTAGAAGGCGCGCACCAACCCATCCATGCCATGCACAATCACGATCGGGTCGCCGGCATTGTGCCAACGCATGTAGCAGCCGGGTTCCGGAATTTCATCAATATGACCAGCAAACAGCCAGCTTTTGCCGAACACATGTTCGCGCTCCAGCTCGTAATATTCTGCAGATGTGTATCGTGCGGCAGGCATGTCTGGCAGAGTCGGAAACTGTTGAGGTGGGCTGGTCCGAGACGCCTCCCACTCCATCAGCTGCTTAAGTTGGTCGACCTCTGCCTGATCCATCTCTCAACTCCTCCTGATTTCAGCCTAGAGTGATCCCTGTTTAGCGCGACTGCCAAATTGATTGGCGAAACCAATTGATCGATCATCAAGCCGGTCATCACCCATCGCTTTAGTCAGTGGTATCGCAGCCCGCTGACGATAGGTTCGGGCGAAAATCTAAAAGACAAATACGTTTGGGAGAAGACAATGGCAGGACGGGTTGAGGGCAAGATTGCCCTGGTCACCGGTGGGGCGATGGGGTTGGGCAAGGCCGATTGCCAACGGCTGGCAGCCGAGGGTGCGCGGGTGGTGGTCACCGACCGCGAGGTTGAACTGGCCCATAAGGTCGCTGAACAGATCGGCGGCGATGCGATGGCTCTTGATGTCACTGACGAACAACAATGGATCGATGTGGTCCATGCAATCGAAGAACGCCATGGCGGTCTTGATATTCTGGTCAACAATGCCGGCAACGTGATTTTCGAGGACATTCTTGAATGTTCTCTCGATCACTTTCGCCTGCATCTGGCAATCCATGTCGAAGGCACCTTTCTCGGCTGCCAGAAAGCCATTCCACTGATGGCCAAATCAGGCGGCGGCTCCATCATCAACATGGCGTCGACTGCATCATTGGTCGGGTATGGCAATATTCCTGCTTACAGCGCCGCAAAGGGCGCGATCCGATCAATGACAAAGTCGATTGCGATGTATTGCCAGGATGAAAACAACAAGATTCGTGTCAATGTTCTGATGCCTGGCGGGATTGAAACGCCGATGGTTATGGGCATTTCCGGGCGTGCTGGCGAAAAACCGATGGAAATTCCTGAAGGCGTATTGCCAAAGGAATCTTTGGGGCACCCCAGCGATGTCGCCAATGTCGTGCTGTTCCTTGCTTCTGACGAGGCACGGTTCCTCACTGGTAATGAATACCCAGTCGACAACGGCCTAATCGCCCGGCCTGAACGGTAGGGTAGGTAATGGCGCCCTCCACCGGAGAAGACGTGCCGCAAGTGCATGGCATTGCAGACCCGGACGAGGGTTCAAACTACCGCTATTACGTTCTGGCGCTGCTGACGATTGCCGCGACATTCTCGATCGCTGACCGGCTGGTGCTTTCGATCCTTCTGGAGGATATCAAGGCAGAATTTGCGCTCAGCGATACTCAATTGGGCCTGCTGACAGGTCTTGCGTTTTCCTTCTTTTACGTCACCGTTGGTTTCCCAGTCGCGCGACTGGCTGATAGAGCCAATCGCAAGAATATCGTGGCGGTTGCCCTTGCATTCTACAGTGGGATGACAGCCCTGTGTGGCGCTGCGGTTGGGTTCTGGTCCCTCTTTCTGGCCCGCATGGGTGTGGGGATTGGCGAGGGAGGAAGCGGGCCGCCAGCGGTCTCGATCCTGGCCGACTATTTCAAAAAGCACGAACTTGCCCGAGCGATGAGCGTGCACACTTTGGGTGCCACCATCGGCACCGGTGGTGGATTGATTGCCGGGGGGGTCTTGGCCTCGATGTTCGGCTGGCGCATGGCGTTCGTCATTCTGGGCATTCCCGGCATCATCCTTGGCCTGGTTATTTATTTCACCCTGCGCGAGCCGCCGCGTGGCCGCTATTCCCCGCCTGAAATCAATCAAGAGCAGACCAGCCTTCTCCAAACCGCGCGGTCCTTTATGGGCAATGCGGTCCTGATGCGGGCTTGCATCGCCTGGGCTCTGGTGACGACAATCGGTTATGCGATGGCAATCTGGCTGGCGCCAATCATGCTCCGCAATTTCGAGCTGGATACGGCCAATGTGGGCCTGATCCTGGGCCTGACTTTCATTGCAGGTGGAATCCCCGGGCCACTGCTTGGCGGTTATCTGGTCGACAAGCTGACCCGGTTCGATCCGCGCTGGCGCAGCTGGATTCCGGCAATTTCCGCGCTGGCCTGCCTGCCGTTCTACTACCTCTGTCTGACAGCAGGATCGCTCCCGGCGTTTCTGGGCTTTTTCGCTGTGGGATACCTGTTTTTTCTGCTGCAGAACGGACCAAGCATTTCGATCATTCAGACTTACACCACATCGGGTGAGCGAGCGATGGCTTTTGCTTTTGCGCTTCTGATCAACAATTTGCTTGGCCAGGCGGTCGGTCCTGCCATCATCGGTTTTCTCAGCGACACGTTCCAGCCGACCTATGGCAATGCGGCCTTGAATTACGCGGTGCTGGGCATCTGTCTGATTGCAGGAGTGCTGGCGTTCGGGTTCTACATGTGGGCTGCCAGCGCCATCCGCGATGTGGAGGCGAAATTGTCGCCCGTTTAGAAACCGGCCCGTTTAGAAGCCGGGATGCAGCGCCATCATCGCGCCATCGACCAGCATTTCCGCGCCGGTCATATACGGGCAGTCGTCGCTGGCGAGAAATGCGATGGCCGCTGCTGTTTCCGCCGGATCGGCGAGCCGGTTCATCGGTGATGTCGCGGCAACGGCAGCTTTAAGGCCGGGCGCGGTTTCCTCAGCCTTGTTGAGGATGCCGGTTTCCGTGGCTCCTGGAATCACAGTGTTGCAGCGAATGTCGAGCCCCTGCTGCGCGCAATAGGTCGCAATGGACTTGCTCATGATCCGCACACCAGCCTTGCTTGCCGAATAGCCAACATCAGTGGGTAAGGGTGCGATAGCCGTGGTCGAGGCGATATTGATGATTGAGCCTTTCGACCCGCCCGGATTGTCGCGCATGGCGCGGATCGCTGCGCGGCATCCGGCCATGGTGCCGGTCAGGTTTACCGCAATGACCCGGTCCCATAGATCATCATCCACCTCGCCGATTGATGCGCCCGAAATCATCCCGGCATTGTTGACCAGTATATCGAGCCGACCGAGGTCGTTGACGGCCTGCACCACTATTGCGTCCCAAAGCGAGCGGTCGGATATGTCTTGCGCAGCAAAGCTGGCGCCCGCATCTTCGCACAGAGCCCGGCCGCCAGCTTCGTCAATATCCGTCCCTAAGACTCGAGCCGCATCAGCCACCAAGCGTCGAACTGTGGCCGCACCAATTCCGCTGGCGCAACCGGTAACGATTGCGACCTTGCCGGAAAGGTCAGGCATTATTCGGCCTGTTGCCAGATGCCTGCGCTCTCACGCTGGTTATGCGTTTCGATGAAGCGGGCGAGATTGTCTGTGCCTTCGGGCAGTTTCCAGCCGACAGTGAAACCGAAATTGGCAAAACAGAAAATTATCAGATCGGCAAAGGTGAAGCGGTCCAGGGCGAAGTGATTGCCGTCACCCAGCATGCCATCAAACATGCGCCATTTTTCATCGGACATAGCCGACAATTCTGCCCCCGCTTCGGGTGAGACAACGGCCATGCGTGGTTCGAACATCGGGCGCCCTCCACCGGCACGAAAGCCCATAGTCATCGGCACGACCACTTCCTGATCGAAAAGGCGTGCCCATTTGCGCACTTCGGCCCGTTCGATTGCAGTCTCGCCGAATAGATTGGGTTCGGGGTGCACTTCCTCCAGATATTCGCAGATGGGCCAGCTTTCGGTCAGGCAGGTTCCATCATCCAGTTCCAGTGTTGGGATGGTGCCCAGCGGGTTCTTCTTGAGATATGCCTCGTCCTGACGGTTTTCGCCCGTGATGATGTCGTAGTGAACGCGATTGACCTGATCCTCCCCTATTCCCTTTTCCACCAGGAACATACGCACCAGGCGCGGATTGGGGCCAAGGCTGGAATGGAGTGTGGTCATGATCTCTCTCCTCATCGGGGGCACTGTGTTGTGCTCTATCCTTATGCGAGGCATTGCCTGCACCTCCCCTCACAAATGCGCTAGGCAATTGGTTGACCTGATGCGCTAGAGAATGGCGCGACAGATCTTTTGAGAGGATAGATGATGGATTTCAGCCTGACAGAAGACCAGCGCGAACTGCAGGATGCAGCGCGCAAATTTGCTCGTGCCGAATTGCCCGAGCTGGCGCGTGACATGGAGGAGAAGGATTATCCTGTCCCGCATGACATGCTCCGCAAATATGGCGAGCTGGGCTTTCTGGGCATCAATCTGCCGGAGGAATATGGCGGCTTGGGGCTGGGCCATGTCGAGGCTTTGCTGGTGCTGGAAGAATTCGCGCAAATCTCCAACGCGGTGGCCTTCCCGGTGTTTGAGGCTCTGACGGGGCCGGTGCGCACGATCGACCGCTTTGGCTCTGCAGAGATGAAGGCGCGGATCCTGCCAGAAGTCATCAAAGGCGAGAAAATTGTCGCGGTTTCCATGTCGGAACCTGACGCGGGAACAGCGCTCACCGACCTGAAGACCAAAGCCGTGGCGGATGGAGATGACTTCATCGTCAGTGGATATAAGCGCTGGACCAGCGGCGGCGGGCATTCCGATTACTACGTGACCTATTGCCGCTTTTCCGATGCGCCGGCCGCAAAAGGCATTGGTGCGATCCTGCTGGAAAAGGACATGGACGGGATGACCTTTGGCAAACGCGAACAGCTGATGGGGTTTCGCGGTATTCCAACGGCTGACTACGCGATTGAAGATGTGCGCGCGCCGGCCAGCAATGTGATTGTGGGCGAAGGTGGCTTTGGCAAATTGATGAGCGCTTTCGGACTGGAGCGCTGCGGCAATGCGACACAGGCTCTGGGCGTGGCGGCAGCGGCGCTGGAACAAGCGTTGGCCTATACGCAGGAGCGCGAGGCATTCGGCAAACCGATTGTCGATTTTCAGGCGGTGCAGCTGAAACTGGCCGAAATGGCGATGAAGGTCGATTCGGCTCGCCTGCTGATCCACCGTGCGGCAGCCAATGCTGATACGCAGGATGATGGCCTGCCCACCGTTTATGAAAGCAGCCTTGCAAAGTGTTATGCCAATGAAATCGTGCGCGAGGTCACCGCGCTGGGCATGCAGGTGATGGGCGGATATGGCTATCACAAGGATTACGGAATGGAACAGCGCCTGCGCGATTCCTACGCATGGGGCATCGCAGGCGGTGCGATTGACGTGCAGAAAACCAATATTGCAGCCGCTCTCATCGGGCGCCGGTTCAATCAGCGGACCTGATTTCTCGCTTGCCCGGGGGCGGCGCGTTGCGCATGACATTGTGATGGACAAAACCAAGCCTGAAGCCGCTTCTGCTGCCCCTCCGCCAACCTCTGCCGATACTGCGCCCGAAATTCGGGCTGATCAGGCGGTGGCGACAAATGGGGTGAACGATGCGGATGGTGACGAGGACCTCACCCGGCTGCATCCCAATTATCGGCAAGCGCTGCGGGTGCAGGTCATATTGACCGCGATCCCCTTCATCATCGGTTCGCTGATTTTGGAAGAGACGTCCGTCCTGCCGCCCGGCGTCATTGCCCTGCCCATCGCCATCGTGGCCTTGGTTGCCATTATTCGCTTGCCATCCCGCCGATTTGCCGCGCGAGGCTATGCCATGGCGGCTGACAGGCTGCGCGTGGTGCGCGGAATATTGTTCCGCGCCGATACTATCGTGCCGTTTGGCAGGGTTCAGCATATCGATGTCGATCAGGGCCCGCTGGAACGGTTTTTTGGTATTGCCACGCTGACCCTGCACACGGCGGGCAATCACAATTCATCCGTTACGCTGCCAGGGCTGGAGCATCAGCTGGCCATGGACATGCGCGAGGATATCCGAAGTCATATCAAGCGTGAGACCGTTTGAGGTGTCAGCAGTGACACGCGAACAAACTGCGGCTGATCACGCGCCTGCCCGGCACACAGATCCCAAGAGCTTTGTGGTTCAGGCAATTTCGGGCGTGCGCAGCCTGATTTTCCCGGTTGCGGCCGTGTATTTTTCTATGCGCAGTTCTGGATCGCTCGCCGTTCTGGCCGCTGCCGGGGCAGCGCTGGTTCTGATCCTGTTCGGCGCCCTGGCCAGCTATCTGCGCTGGCGCAAATTCACTTACAGCGTGAACGCCGAGGATATCCGCGTGGAGTCAGGTGTTCTGTCGCGCACGGCCCGTTCAGTGCCCTATGAACGCATTCAGGATGTCAGTCTGGAGCAATCGCTGATCCCGCGTCTGTTCGGATTGGTAGCGGTCAAGTTTGAAACCGGCTCGGGTGGTGGCGACGATATCGTATTGCAGTATCTGGCCGAGGCGCAAGGAGAGGCGCTGCGCGATCTGGTTCGGGCACAAAAGGACGGTGAGCACACTTCAGGTGAACGGGCGGCAGACCCCGCCGGTTCGACAGGCGGTGAGGCCAAGGCACAAGGAGCGGCATCGCCCGAAGCTGCACCGCAAGCTACCACACCGCTGTTTACAATGGACAAACGCCGACTGTTTACCTTCGGCGTGTTTGAATTTTCCTTGGCCGTGTTTGCTGTGGTGCTCGGCCTCACCCAATATCTTGACTGGTTTGTCGACTACGAGATCTGGGACGCTGATCTGTGGCGCTCGACACTCGCCCAGCAGCAGGGATTGCTCGCCGGTCTGGGCTTCATCGGGCAAGCGCTGGGTGCGATTGCCGGGGTGTTTGGATTGCTGATCGTGGGCTCTGCCACTGGGCTTGTCCGGACCTATTTGCGCGACTGGAATTTCCGGTTGGAGGACACGCCGCGCGGGTTCCGCAGGCGGCGAGGTCTGCTGACCAGAACCGACGTTGTCATGCCAGCTCACCGTGTACAGGCGATCACGATCGCAACAGGATGGCTGCGCTACCGGTTTGGCTGGCACAGCATGAATTTCGTCAGCCTGGCGCAGGACAGCGGGTCGTCCAACCACACCGTCGTGCCTTTTGGTAAGATGGACGAACTGGTTCCGGTCATGCTGGCTGCCGGTTTCGCTCCGCCGGACGAGGGTTCATGCTGGCATTTGGCAAGCAAACGCTACCGCACTGACAGGATCATTGTGGGGAGCGCTTTTTTTGTGATGCTGGCTGTGGGACTGGGCGTTTTTGTGCACCCTGCGCTCGCGCTGGTGCCGTTGGTTCTGGCAGGAATGATTGCCGGCGCGCGTTATTATTCCTGGCGCTTCCATCGTCATGCTTTGGACGACAAGCAAATCTTCGCCACGCGCGGACTTCTCTCGCCGCACACGCAGATTGCCTCGCAAGTGAAATTGCACTCTGTCGAGGTCAATCAGGGGCCCATTGCGCAACGCCGCGGCTATGCGACGTTGCACTTGGGACTGGCGGGCGGGACCCTGTTCATTCCGGGCATTCCCACCGATCGGGCTTTCGAGCTTCGCCGGTTGATGCTGTCACAGATTGCACAATCGGATTTTTCGCAGATCAACAGATAGGCCAGTGGGAGCTGATCCCGGTTGATTGCGGTAGCGCTTGCGTCCTGCGCTATGCGCTTTAGAGGCAATCGTACATGAGCCAGTTTCTTTCCGACAATAATGCCGCAGTGCATCCTGATGTGTGGGCTGCCATGCAAGCTGCCGACAGCCCAGATGCGCCCTATGATGGTGACGCGTTGAGCGCTGCGCTGGACGAACGTTTCAGCGATCTTTTCGGGCGTGACTGCGCGGCGCTGTGGGTGGCCACGGGCACCGCTGCCAATTGCCTTGCGCTGGCCACCATGGTCCAGCCGCATGGCGGTGTTGTGTGCCATGAAGAGGCGCATATCGAAGTGGATGAAGGCGGCGCCCCCGGGTTCTTCCTCCATGGAGCCAAGCTGATGCTGGCGAGCGGTACCAGCGCCAAGCTGACGCACGAAGACATTGCCCGCCTGATCGACCCCGTTCGCGACGATGTGCATCAGGTCCAGCCGCACGCCATCGCCATCACTCAGGCCAGCGAATATGGCTGCACCTACAGCCGTGATGAGCTTAGCACTCTGTCCCGATTTGCACATGACCGCTCGCTGGGCTTGCATATGGATGGTGCGCGCTTTGCCAATGCTGCCGCTGGCATGAGCGACAATGCACAGGAAGCTGCATCCCAGGCTGCGCACCGCGTGGATAGCCTTGCTTTCGGTTTCATCAAGAACGGCGGCCTCAATGCAGAGGCGGTGGTCCTGTTTGATCCGCAGCAAGCTGATCTGGCAAAATACCGCCGCAAGCGTGCCGGCCATTTGCAATGCAAGGGCCGCTATCTGGCGGCTCAGATACTCGCCATGCTGGAAGGCGATTTGTGGCTTGCCAATGCGCGCCATGCCAACGCGGCCGCGACAGAAATTGCCGGAGCCTGCGGTGGTCGTTTGATGCATCCGGTGCAGGCAAACGAATTGTTTGTAAATTTGAGCGGCGATGAACGCGAAGCTCTGCGCAAACAGGGCTTCGATTTTTACGACTGGGGCGATGACGCGGCACGGTTTGTAACTGCATGGAACACGCGGGCTGATGATGCGAGCAAATTGGCGCAGGCGATCGCTGCCCTGTGACAAACTTGCGAGCCTGAATGTGAGCCCGACTCAAACCACCATGCTGAGCTGGCGTGTCATTATCCCCTTCGTGCTGACCGGCACGATCTGGGGCTCGACCTGGTTCATCATCACTGGCCAGATCGACGGTGTCCCGGCGGCGTGGTCGGTTTTCTACCGCTTTGCGCTGGCCACTCCTGCCTTATTCCTGGTCGCGTTTCTCATGAAGCGCAGGCTTGCGCTGACCAGGCCCGAGCATCTGTTGGCGGCTCTTGTCGGTCTTTTCCAGTTCAGCGGCAATTTCCTGTTTGTCTATTACGCTGAACTGTATGTGACGTCAGGCATCGTGGCGATGATGTTTGCACTGATCATGGTGCCCAATGCCCTATTGGCCAGACTGTTGCTGGGCGAACGGGTGCCAGGCGGTTTCGTCATAGGCAGTTTGATCGCCATTATTGGCGTGTCGTTCCTGCTGATGCACGAATATCGCGCCAACCCTGATGCCGGAGTGTTGGGCGGAAATGTCGGCCTCGGCATTGCGCTCGCCTTGCTGGGCATTCTGGCCGCATCGGTGGCCAATGTGATCCAGGCCAATCAGACCGGTCGGGCGGTTCCTATGGTCAGCCTGCTCGCATGGGCCATGCTTTACGGCACGCTGTTTGATCTGGCCTTCGCATTCGTCGTGGCTGGGCCCCCGCCTGTACCGACCAATCCTGCCTATTGGATGGGCATCGTCTATCTCGCGTTGATCGGATCTGTCGTGACTTTCCCGCTACACTACAATCTGGTGCGCGAGATCGGGGCAGGCCGGACGGCGTATAACTCCATCCTCACCATTATTGTCGCCATGCTGATCTCGACAATCTTCGAAGACTATCGCTGGACAGGCCTGACCATAGGCGGAATGGCGCTGGCGATTTTGGGGATGGTGCTTGCGCTTCGGTCAAAGCAAAGACGCTAGACCTTCGACATATGTGGGATAGCGCGGCTGCCAGCCAAGCACGCGCCTGGCTTTGATATTGGCCACCCGGCGGTTTTCAGCATAGAAACCGCGTGCCATTTCGGACAGATTGGCCGCCTCCAGCGTTTCGAGCGGCGGTGGAGAAATACCCAGCAATCGGCACGCCTCTTCGGTCACAGTGTTGCCGCTGGCGGGCAAATCGTCAGCCAGATTGAATGCCCCTGATGGCGCTTCCAGCCCTGCTACCACGCCCGATACGATGTCATCGATATGCACGCGGCTGAAGACCTGCTCGGGCTGGTCGATCCGGCGCGCCTTGCCTTCCTGAACGCGTTCCAACGCGCTGCGGCCGGGGCCGTAAATGCCGGGCAGCCGAAACACGCGGGCGCCAAGGTTCAGCCAGGCCCTGTCCGCATCGCTGCGCGCGCTGCGTCTGCCGGTCCCGCCATGGCCAACCGTGGGCGTCGTCTCGTCGACCCATGCGCCACCGGCATCCCCATAGACCCCGGTTGAGGACAGATAACCAAGCCAGTCGTGTGTCAGCAATTTTCCATAGCGATCCAGCACCGGATCTATGCCGCTTTTGCGGTCGGGCGGGACAGAGGAAAGGACGTGGCTGGCGCTGGACAGGGCGCACGCAACCGCTTCGGCATCTTCGAAATCCACGTCACCCGCGCTCCCGCTGGCATGGACCTGCCAACCGCGCTCACGCAGGGTTTTGGCAATCCGGCTGGCAGTGTAGCCAAGACCGAAAATGAACATCTGGCCAGTCACGGTCGGGTTGCTTTCAATTGTCCAGATAGCCTGCAGGTGGAGGCGTTATTTCGGCCCCTGGAACATTGTCCGCTTTCCACTGCATCGCCCGGTTCACCCGGGTCCGGCCCGATGGGTGGGTGTTGAAGATAGCTTCCTCGAACGCTGTGGGTTCCGACTTGCGATATTCGGACAAGCGCATGGCTGAGCGGGCAAAGCCGTCTGGTTCGCGTGCAACTTCCAGCCCGAATGCATCGGCCTGATTTTCCTGCACCCGGATGATGCCATTGGTCAGCGGCGTGGCGAGCATGAAAAAGACCGCCAGAATGATCGATAGAACCGGTATGGATGCAGGGTCGGTCACATCGCGCACGCCCCATTTCCCTCCGAACCGTGCGATCAGTCGTGGCGCAATGCGGCTGGTCAGGAACAGTCCAAATCCGATGATCGCAAGCATTCCGGCGACCCGCCACAGGCTGTGATTGAGGACATAATGGCCCAGCTCATGACCCATTACGGCAACGACTTCTTCATCCGAGGTTCTTTCCAGCAGATTGTCGTTGAGAGAAATCCGTATGGTTGGGCCGATGCCGGAGACATTGGCCGATATCCGTTTGTGCTGCTTGGACTGGTCGAACACATAGATGTTCTCGGCAGGCACATTGTTTTGCGCGGCCATCGCCACGATCCGATCGCGCAGTGGCCCCTCTTCCATCTCGCTATAGGTGTTAAACAGCGGAGCTAAAAATACGGGGCCAATCAGCATCCCCAGCACCAAAAACACTCCGGTGACCCCGGTGCCGATAAGCCACCATGCCTTCGGTGCCCGGCGGATAATGGCATAGATGACTGCGATCAGGAGGGGCCCGATGAGCAGACCGATCACCAGGCTGGTCAGTTCCTCGGTCAGCCACGCGCCAAAGGTCAGGTCGAGCAGATCATACTGCTTCTCGCGCAAGTAATCGGTGTAGATCGACCAGGGGATCGCAATGATGGTGGCAACCAGAAAATAGAACGCGGCTGTGATCCATGTGATCATGAAGGGCCGTTTGAACCATTTTTCGGCCAAGGTCCGGAAGGTGTGGGCCATACGGAAGCGCAGGATCAACCAATCGATCGCCACCGTAACCAGAGTGCCCCACAAAAGCAGCCAGTACCCGCCTTCGAAATAAGCATCCGATTGTTCGCGCGCCGGTCCTTGCAGCGTTTCCAGATAGACGCGCGTTGCAGCTTCCACATCGAACGCGGTTGCGCCCGCCAGCAATTCCAAGATCATGAGTGCTTTCTCCCGAACACTGTCTGTGCTGGCTTGCACATTGGCTGTCAATTGCAGCGGTCGAAGCACGTCCAACCTTGGTCGGAAGGGTGACTTTTCGGGCAGGGGCTGGACCCTTCCGCAATTGCGCCTAGATAGGGGCGATGGATATCGCAACCACCCCGCAGAACCCCGAAGGCAATCCCGAAATCGCGGATGCCGCCCCCACGCCGCAAGATCCCCCGGTTATCCGGCGCGAGGATTACCAGCTTTTCCCATGGAACGTGCCCGCCACACGGCTGGAATTTGATCTGGGCGGTTCTGAAACCCGGGTGACTGCGCGGCTGACGGTTGAGCGTAATCCGGAGGCCAATCCATCGCCTGTTCTGCGGCTGGATGGGGATGGTTTGACGGCGCATTCGGTCGCGGTCGATGGCAAGCCAAGCGAGGCTTGGCGCATGGATGGTGAGGCGTTGGAGCTGACGCTTCCCGGTGCCAGCCACGAAGTCGAGATCGTCACCGTGATTGACCCTTCTGCCAATTCGCAGCTGATGGGTCTTTACGCCTCTGGCGGAATGCTGTGCACCCAGTGCGAGGCTGAAGGGTTTCGCCGGATTACCTTCTTCCCGGATCGTCCCGATGTACTGTCGACTTACAGCGTGCGGATGGAAGGCTCCAAGGCCGATTTCCCCATACTCTTGTGCAATGGCAACAAGGCGGAAGAAGGTGATCTTGATGACGGGCGCCATTTTGCGGAATGGAATGACCCATGGCCCAAACCTTCCTATCTCTTCGCGCTGGTAGCTGGCGATCTGGTGGCCAATTCAGCCCCGTTCACAACGCGCTCCGGTCGCGAAGTGGAATGCAATGTCTGGGTGCGCGAGGAAGACCTGCCGCGCACTGACCATGCCCTGGAATCGCTGCATCGTTCAATGAAGTGGGACGAGGAGGCGTTTGGCCGCGAGTATGATCTCGACCTGTTCAACATCGTGGCGGTCTCCGATTTCAATATGGGCGCGATGGAAAACAAGGGCCTCAACGTCTTCAATACGAAATACGTGCTGGCTGATCCCGATACGGCGACTGATGCCGATTTCGATGCCATCGAAGGCGTGATCGGGCATGAATATTTTCACAATTGGTCAGGCAATCGGATTACGTGTCGCGACTGGTTCCAGTTAAGCCTGAAAGAAGGCTTTACTGTGCTGCGCGATCAATTGTTCAGCCAGGATATGCAGGGCGAGGCGGTCAAACGGATCGAGGATGTCCGCATCCTGCGTGCGGCGCAATTCCCTGAAGATTCCGGACCCTTGGCGCATCCGATCCGTCCTGACAGCTATCAGGAAATCAACAATTTCTACACGGCCACCGTCTATAACAAGGGCGCTGAGGTCATTCGGATGATGCGCACCATGGCCGGGCCAGAGGCGTTTCGGAAAGGCACTGACCTCTATTTCGACCGGCATGATGGCGAAGCAGCGACCTGTGAAGATTTTGTCACCTCGATCGAGGATGGGGCCGGCCTTGACCTTGCCCAGTTCCGCCTGTGGTATTCACAGGCTGGCACGCCGACCATCTCTGTTACGCAGACAGAGAGTGATGAGGGCGTGCAGCTGACGTTGCGTCAAAAAGTGCCGGCAACGCCGGGGCAGCCCGACAAGAGGCCAATGCCGGTGCCTCTGCGCGTGGCGGTCCATTCGCGGAGCAGCGGCAAACTGGGCGAAGAGCAATTGATTGTCCTGAATGCAGAAGAGCAGAATTTCACTGTACCTTCTGCAGGGCCGGATGCGGTCGTGTCGATAAACCAGGGCTACACTGCGCCAGTCTTGATCGAGCGAACCTTGGCTGTTGAAGACCTGGTGTTCCTTGCCGCCAAGGACGATGATCCGTTTGCCCGCTATGAAGCGTTGCAGGAACTGGCAGTGCGCCAATTGGTGGGGGCTGCCACCGGATCGCTGGATGCAGATGCGTTGGCCGATGGCGACAAAGCGCTGATCGGCGCCATGCGCGCCATCCTGACCGATCAAACGCTGGACGATGCCATGCGGGGCGAGCTGATGCTGCTGCCCAGCCAGACCTATGTGATGGAGCAGATCGACAAGGCTGACCCCGGCGCTGTCTATATCGCACGCGAAGGTCTGCGCCTGTCTTTGGCAAGTGCACTGCAGGACGAACTGGAAGCGCTCTACACGCGCGTAAGTGCAGTTGCCTATGGCGATACCGCGGGTCGCGGAGCGCGCAAGGTCAAGTCGCAAGCTCTGGCCTATCTGGCCGTAGCAGCACCGGACATGGCCGCAGAACTGGCCGCAAAGCAATATTACAGCGCCGACAACATGACCGACCGGCAGGGCGCGCTGATGGTCCTGACCGGCCTTGATACCAAAGCGCGTACTGATGTGCTGATCGATTTCTACAATCGCTATCAGGGCAACGATCTGGTGATCGACAAATGGTTCTCGCTTCAGGCACTGTCGCTTCACCCCAATGCGCTGGAACATGTGAAGGCCTTGGCCGAACATCCCGATTTCACCTTGCGCAATCCCAACCGGGCGCGATCGCTCTATATGGCGTTTGCGGGCAATCCGCATGCATTCCACACGGCTTCGGGAGAAGGGTATCGGATGATTGCCGACTTCATTCTCGCGCTGGATCCAATCAACCCGCAGACCGCGGCGCGCTTCGTGCCACCGCTCGGTCGTTGGCGGCGGATTGAAGGGTCGCGATCGGTCCTTATGAAGACAGAGCTGGAGCGGATTCTGGCGGCGCCCGATTTGTCGCGCGATACATACGAACAGGTGGCGCGCTCGCTTGGCTAGGCCTGCCGCGATCCCGGCACAGCCAGCGCGCGCTGCGGTGCTGGGCGATGTACCGCATGGATTTTTCGGGTCGGGTGCGGCCTGCTGTGACGATGCGGCGTTGCAATTCGGTTATGGGGGCGAGGGCGATGAGGCTGATATCGCCAATGCCCGGCAGGCTGCTGCACAGCTGATTGCGCCAGACAGCGCGCTGGTGGCCCCGCATCAGGTGCACTCACGCGATGTGATTACGGTCGATTTTCCCTGGCCTGACACGGCCGAGGGCCGACCACAAGCCGACGCGCTGGTTACCGCAAGCGCTGGCATCACTCTGGGCATTGTGACTGCAGATTGCGCACCAGTGCTGCTGTGTGATCATCAGGCCGGTGTCATTGGCGCAGCCCATGCTGGCTGGCGCGGTGCGCATGGAGGCGTGCTGGAAAACACGGTGGCGGCCATGCAGGCCCTGGGGGCGGACAGTGCCCGGATTGCAGCGGCGATTGGACCGACCATCGCTCAGCCAAGCTATGAAGTGGATGATGGCTTTAAAGCCAATTTCACTGCCGAAGACGAAGCGTTTTTTGCACCAGGATCGCCGGATCGCCCCGGCCATTGGCAATTTGATCTGCCCGGCTATGTCGCGAGCCGATTGAGGGTCTGCGGTGTGACTCGGATCGAAGATATCGGTCATGACACTTACGCGCTGGAAAGCCACTATTATTCCTATCGTCGGGCAACCCATCGCGGCGAGGCAAGCTATGGTCGCCAGATGAGCATGATTGCACTTGCATAAAACTGCACAGCCCATGTCCAAAAGGCAGTTGGCATTATCCCCCATTGCCGCTATCAGCGCGCCCGAACGGGGTGTTTGAAGCGTAACGGCGCTACCGTGCCCCAGAGCTGGCAACGAAGCGCAAATTGTGTTCCGTCGCGGGTGGTTTTGAAATCGGGTGCTTCGCTTTGGGCGATAGCAACATGGACTGAGCAAGGTTTGTTTTAATGGCTGAAGCAACAGGCACAGCAACTGCGGATACCGTCATTGACAGTGGCGATGACGGGGTTCGGCGGCGCGACTTCATCAACATTGCCGCTGTCAGCGCAGCAGGCATCGGCGGTTTGTCGGTATTGTATCCGCTGATCAGCCAAATGGCTCCCTCGGCTGACGTCCTCGCTGAAAGCAGCACCGAGCTTGATACCGCAGCTATTGCACCGGGTCAGGCGATCAAGGCGATTTTCCGCAAGCAGCCGCTATTTGTCCGCCGCTTGACCGAGGTAGAGCTGGACGAAGCAAATGCGGTGCAGCTCGCCGATCTTCGCGATCCCGCCACCATGGCTGACCGGACCAAGGAAGGTCATGGCGACATTCTGGTAACAATGGGTGTGTGCACCCACCTCGGCTGTGTCCCGCTGGGCGCTGCAGAGGGTGAGAACAAGGGCGAATATGGCGGGTATTTCTGCCCCTGCCATGGTTCTCATTACGATACGGCTGGCCGTATCCGCAAAGGTCCGGCTCCGACCAATCTGGAAGTGCCGGAATATGAATTCACGTCCGAATCGATCATCCGCGTCGGCTGAAATCAGAGAGATTGATTAAATGAGCTTTTCCTGGGCACGCCAATACGAACCGAAAAACGGTTTCACCCAATGGATGGACGAGCGGCTTCCGCTCCCCCGTCTGGTCTACAACGCCGTCGGCGCCGGCTATCCGGTTCCGCGCAATCTCAATTACATGTGGAATTTCGGTGTTCTTGCCGGTTTCTTCCTGGTGTTGCAGATCATCACCGGTGTTGTTCTGGCGATGCATTATGCCTCTGATGCGACTGTGGCGTTTGCCAAGGTTGAACACATCATGCGTGATGTGAACTGGGGCTGGTTGATGCGTTATGCCCATGCGAACGGGGCAAGCTTCTTCTTCATTGTCATCTACATGCACATTTTCCGAGGCTTCTTTTACTCGTCGTACAAGGCCCCGCGCGAGATGATCTGGCTGCTGGGCGTGGTGATCTTCCTGCTGATGATGGCCACTGCCTTCATGGGTTACGTTCTGCCGTGGGGCCAGATGAGCTTCTGGGGTGCCAAGGTCATTACCGGCCTGTTCGGGGCGATCCCTCTGGTGGGCGAGCCGCTGCAGGTCTGGTTGCTGGGTGGTTTTGCGCCTGACGATGCCGCTCTCAACCGCTTCTTCTCGCTCCACTTCCTGCTGCCCTTCGTGATCGCCGGCGTGGTCATCATGCACATCTGGGCGCTGCATATTCCCGGATCGTCCAATCCGACCGGGGTAGAGGTGAAGCAGGAATCCGATACGGTTCCGTTCCACCCCTACTACACAGCCAAGGATGGCTTTGGCCTGGGTGTGATCCTCATCCTGTTCGCGATCATGGTTTTCTTCCTGCCCAACGCCCTTGGGCACCCGGACAATTATATCGAGGCGAACCCGCTTTCGACGCCTGCGCACATCGTACCTGAATGGTATTTCTGGCCGTTCTACGCAATCCTGCGCGCGTTCACGGTGGATTTCCTGTTCATCCCGGCCAAGCTGATGGGCGTGATTGCGATGTTCGGATCGATCCTGATCTGGTTCATCCTGCCATGGCTTGACCGCAGCCCGGTTCGTAGTGGTCATTACCGCCCGCTGTTCCGCAAGTTCTTCTGGTTCGGACTGATCCCGGCGATGGTGGTCTTGTTCATCTGCGGCGGTGCACCGGCAGAAGAGCCCTATGTGATGCTTAGCCAGTTGGCGACGGCATATTACTTCCTGCATTTCCTGGTGATCATCCCGATCATCGGTCAGATCGAAAAGCCCAAGCCCTTGCCATACTCTATCACCGAAGCAGTGCTGGGGTCGGACAAAAAGGCTGTGAAGGGCGAAAACGCCACTCCGGCGGTTTAAGAGACAAGTTTAGGAACGAATGATATGATCCGCATATTGGCAATTCTTGGCGGTCTCTTCTTTGCCGTTGCATCGCTTTGGGCATTTGGTCTGGGCGCATTCACGGCTGCGACAACCACGACAGAAAAACCAGCCGAATACGCTTTCCATGAAGAGTGGACAGGTCCGGAGGATGGCTTTTCGTTTGACGGAATCGTGGGCAATTGGGACCGGCAGCAGCTTCAACGCGGCTACCAGGTTTACAAGGAAGTCTGCGCCGCCTGTCACAGCTTGAACTATGTCGCGTTCCGGAATTTGGCTGACCTTGGCTATAATGACGCCGAAGTGAAGGCCGAGGCGGCAAGCTGGACCGTTCCCGGTATCGATCCCAACACGGGTGAAGCCGTTGGCCGCCCGGGTCTTCCCACCGACAATTTCCCATCGCCATACGCCAACAATGTTGCAGCTGCTGCGGCCAACAACAATGCGATCCCGCCAGATCTTTCCTTGATGACCAAGGCGCGCAAGAACGGCAGCGACTATGTCTACTCGCTGCTGGTTGGCTATGGCTCGCCTGATCCGGAAAAGCTGGCGAAGTACCCAGAGTTTGAAACGCCTGACGGGCTTTATTTCAACAAGTACTTTCCCAATGTGAACATTGCGATGGCCCCGCCTCTGAACACGGGCCAGGTGATCTATGCAGACGGAACCGAAGCAACCATTTCGCAAATGTCTGAAGATGTTGCCGCTTTCCTCAGCTGGACGGCTGAACCAACCATGGTGAAACGCAAGCAGACCGGTTGGCCGGTATTGGGCTTCCTGTTGTTTGCCACCATTCTGGCCTGGTTTGCCAAGAAGCAGGTCTGGTCTTCGGTAAAGCCGCGCAAGGATGATTGATCCGGTATTTGCCGGGACGATCCCTTGCCGATAATGAACATCAGCGCCCTGCCATCACCGCGATGGCGGGGCGTTTTTCTTGCAAGGGTATTGTGATGAGCCCCATCGAATTGCGCGCATTGATCCGCACCGTTCCCGATTTTCCGCAGCCGGGTGTCCAATTCCGCGATATCACCACACTGATCGGCCATGGCGAAGGGCTGCGTGCCAGTGTCGACCAATTGGCGCAGCGCGCGAGCGATGCAGGCGCCCAGGCAATTGCCGGGATGGAGGCACGCGGGTTCATCTTCGGTGCGGCGGTGGCCGTCCAACTGGGGATCGGCTTTATCCCGATCCGCAAACCGGGCAAGCTTCCGATCGAGACTATCGGGGTTGAGTACGATCTTGAGTACGGAACCGACCGGCTGGAGGTTGATCCTGGCGCCGTTGGTGAAAGGCAGAATATTGTTATTGTCGATGATCTAATTGCCACCGGCGGTACAGCGCTCGCAGCGGTTCAATTGCTGCGTCTTGCCGGGGCGAAGGTGGATCACGCCTTGTTCGTGATTGATCTGCCCGATCTTGGCGGTTCGCAAAAACTGCGCGACGGCGGGGTCGCGGTCCAGACGCTGATGGGGTTCGCTGGCGATTGATTGCGGCTCACCCAGCTTGCTGGCTTAGACTGATGGGTTGCAAGGCCCAACCGTTTCGCTGGAATGAAACCTTGCCTATCGGGTGCAGATGGACCTAGGGCCTTTGCGATGGAGTCTCAGGCCCTTACAATTGCGCTGATCGGCATATTGGGCATCGGTGCGCAATGGATTGCCTGGCGCACGGGATGGCCGGCCATCGTGCTCATGCTTTTTGCCGGCTTCATGGCTGGCCCCGTCACCGGATTGATTGACCCGTCCGCCGCTTTTGGCGACCTGCTCGAACCGATGATCGGGATCGGGGTCGCCCTGATCTTGTTCGAAGGCGGGCTCAGCCTCGATTTCCGTGAATTGCGACATTCAGGGCAAGCCGTGTGGCGACTTGCGACCATCGGTGTTCTGGTTGGATGGGCCCTAGGGGCTGCTGCAGGTTTTTATATCGCCGGGATGGTGTGGCCGATTGCAATCCTGTTCGGTGGAATTCTGGTTGTGACTGGCCCGACCGTGGTGCTGCCCTTGCTGCGCCAGTCCAATGTGCAGACCCGCCCTGCATCGATCCTGAAATGGGAATCCATCGTCAATGATCCCACTGGCGCCCTCTGTGCGGTGATCGCTTACGAATATTTCCGCAAAGTGTCCGAATTTCCGGGCGCATCACTGTTCGAGGTTGTCCCTCCGCTGATCATTGCAGCGGTGATGGCGGGGCTTATCGGCTATGCTGCAGCGCGGCTTATCGCCTGGCTGTTCCCACGCGGGGCGGTCCCCGAATATCTCAAGGTGCCGGTGCTGTTCACAGTTGTGATCGGCGTGTTCGTGATCTCCAACAAGATCGAGCATGAAGCAGGTTTGGTCGCGGTCACTGTGATGGGCATCGCGCTTGCCAATATGAACGTCTCCAGCCTGCGCAGCATCCATCCCTTCAAGGAAAATATCGCTGTCCTGCTGGTGTCGGGAATTTTCATTGTGCTTTCGGCAAGCTTGGAGTTTTCCGATCTCAATTACCTCAATTGGCGTTTTGGGCTGTTCTTGCTGGCCTTGTTGTTCCTTGTGCGGCCATTGACTGTGCTGATCAGTCTGCTGGGCAGTGGCGTCCCCTGGAACGAGCGGCTGTTCGTGGCCTGGATTGCCCCGCGCGGTATTGTTCTGGTCGCGATTTCGGGCCTGTTCGCGCTGCGTCTGACCGACCTTGGTTATGGCGATGCCAATGTTCTGATCGGACTCAGTTTTGCTGTCGTGGTGACCACGATCGTGGCCCATGGCTTCACGATCGATCTGGTGGCCAAACTGCTCAAGGTGAAGGGCGCATCGAGGCCCGGTCTGTTGATCGTGGGGAGCACCCCCTGGACGATTGCGCTGGCGAAGGAAATGCGCGCGCTCAAAACGCCCGTGATGGTTGTGGACGCCAGCTGGCAGCGTTTGAGCGCGGCCCGACGAGAAGGTCTGCCCTGCTATCATGGTGAAATCCTGAACGAGGCAACTGAACACAATCTGGATCTCGCACCATTTCAGGTGCTGGTCGCTGCGACCGATAACGAGGCCTACAACGCATTGGTTTGCAACGAATTCGCGCATGAAATCGGGCGCGATTCGGTTTATCAATTGGGCGAGAATGTTGACGGTGACGATCGGCATTCGCTGCCGGATTCGATCCGTGGCCGGGCCTTGTTCTCGACAGGGCTGGGGGTCAGCGATGTCAATGAGCGCCAGGCGCAGGGCTGGCTGTTTCGCAAGACCACGCTGTCGGATGAATTCAATTTCGCAGATGCTCAGGAAAAATTGCCTGAAAGGTCTGAAACATTGCTGTTGATTCGGGAAAGCGGTCGCCTGCGTTTCTTCACCCACGCCGCGCCGCCAGAACCGTGCGCTGGCGATACGATCATATCGTTTATTCCGCCAAGCATGCCTGTCGCTGAAGACGGTAGTAACGATGTAAGGAAGAACGGCCAGCAGAGCCAGGATGCGCGTGGGAAGGACCCGCAACCAATCTAGTCAGGATGGACTTATGAACACATTGAAGATCTGGGCATTGGCTGGCGCAGCTTTGGCGTTGGCGGCTTGTGGTGATCGCAATGAGCAAGACTCGCAGCCCGATGCCCGTGCGTCGGAACCTGCCGAGGGGTCGCAATCAATTATCCGGCCCGATGTCGATCCGGTGGTCGCCGTGCAGGCCCTGTCGCCTTTGGTGACGCGGGTGACTTTTGGCGAAGGCGGTGCGGAACTGTCAGAAGCAGCGCTGGCAGAGCTGGCTACTGTGCGGGAATCACCTCAGGTGGCGGAGGGTGGCCCCATTATCCTGCGTGGTCACAGTGATGCCGGAGGTGACGGCACAGTTAATAAGCGAGCATCGGAAGCGCGCGCTGATGCTGTAGCCGAGTGGCTGATCGAAATGGGTGTGGCCGAAGACCGGATCACCATCATCAGTTTCGGGGAACAGAACCCGGTCGAACCCAACGCCCTGCCCGATGGATCGCCCAATGAAGCTGGGCGTGCAGCCAATCGCCGGGTTGATATTACGGTCAAACTGCCTGCTGCAGTGTCGGAAGAGGACGCGGCTGAAGGCGAAGATAGCAACGATATGGATGCCTCTGGTGAACAGGGCGCCTCGGAATAGCAATCAGTCGCGCGGCCTAGATGCCTTCAGCGACCAACGTCAAAACAGGCTCAGCCCATTCGGGACGGCAAATCAGCAGGTCGGGCAAGTATGTATCGGCCTGATTGTAAACCAGCGGCGATCCATCAATCCGCGTGCAGTGCAGGCCATGCGCAAGAGCGACCGCTACCGGGGCACAGCTGTCCCATTCATATTGCCCACCTGAATGCAGGTAGATTTCTGCTTCACCACGCACCACCGCCATGGCCTTTGCACCAGCGCTGCCCATCGGCACCAGTTCACCACCGAGTGCTTTAGCAACCGCAACAGCTTCTTTGGCCGGACGAGTACGGCTGACCACTAGTCTTGGGGTGCTGGCTGCTGCTGGCAGATCACGGGGCTGGTCGCTGCGCAGGACAATTCCGTCAGCCTGACCTTCCTCGCTTTGTCCCGGCAATGCCACCGCGCCGGTATGAGCCACACCGTCAATGGACAGGCCGACATGCACTGCCCAATCGTGGCGTTCCTCGCCATATTCGCGCGTGCCGTCGACCGGATCAATGATCCATACCCGGCCCATTGATAGGCGCTCGGTGTTGTCCTTTTCCTCTTCGGACAACAGCCCGTCATCGGGCCGCTGCGCGCGTAAGGCATGGCACAGAAATTCGTTTGCGGTGGCATCACCAGCCTTGCCCAGCGCCTTTCCATCAAACTTGCCTGAGGCGCGCACTCGCAGCAGGATCTCGCCGGCTTCGGCGGCCAATTGCGCGGCAAGTTCTGCGTCACTCATGCTCATTGCCTGGCTTGTCATTTCAGGGGCATGATCTGCGCGATGATATGATCGGCGGCTTGTTCGACCGTCATTTCCACCGTGTTGACGCGGATCTCGGCATTTTCCGGTTCTTCGTAAGGGCTGTCAATCCCGGTAAAGTTCTTCAGCTCGCCGCTGCGTGCTTTCTTATACAAGCCTTTGACGTCGCGCTGCTCGGCCACTTCCAGCGGCGTGTCGACGAACACTTCGACGAACTCGCCATCGGGGATCATGTCACGCACCAATTGCCGTTCCACCCGGAACGGGGAGATGAAGGCGGTGAGCACAATCAGGCCAGCATCCGTCATCAGCTTTGCGACCTCTCCGACGCGGCGAATATTCTCGATCCGGTCGGTTTCGGTAAAGCCCAGATCCTTGTTCAGCCCGTGGCGGACATTGTCGCCATCAAGCAGGAAGGTGTGGCGGTTCATCAGATTGAGCCGCTGCTCCACCGCATTGGCGATGGTCGACTTGCCCGAGCCGGACAGGCCGGTGAACCACAACAGCAAAGGCTTCTGGTTTTTCAAGGCGGCGTGATCATCGCGGGTGATCGTGGTCGGCTGCCAATGGACATTCTGCGCGCGCCGAAGGCTGAAATGGATCAGCCCTGCGCCCACCGTCGCATTGGTAAATTTGTCGATCAGGATGAAACCGCCCAACTGCCGGCTCTTGGCGTAAGCTTCAAATACGATCGGCTTGTCGGTGCGCAATTCAGCCACGCCGATGCCGTTCAGCTCCAGCGTCTTGGCGGCCAGATGCTCAAAGGTGTTGACGCAAATCTCGTATTTGGGCTCGGCAACAGTTGCACTGACCATTTGCGAGCCGAGTTTGAGCCAATAGGCACGGCCCGGCTTGAGCGCTTCGTCGCTCATCCAGACAATGGTGGTTTCAAACTGGTCGGATGCTTCGGGCGGATCTTCGGCCAGCGCGATCACATCGCCCCGGCTGCAATCAACTTCGTCCGCCAGAGTGAGCGTGACCGACTGACCGGCCACGGCCTCGTCCAGATCGCCATCAAATGTGGCAATGCTCTTCACCGTGCTGGTCTTGCCGGCGGGGACGACGCGCACGGGATCGCCCGGCTTGATCGCGCCATCGGTAATCAGCCCGGCAAACCCGCGAAAGTCGAGATTGGGCCGGTTGACCCATTGCACCGGCATGCGGAAGCTGCGCGCTTGCGCGGCGAAATTGGCGATCTCTACCGTTTCCAGATGATCGATCAGCGCGGGTCCGTTGTACCATGGCGTGTTGGGTGATGCGGCACCTGATGGCGCAGCGGTGATGTTGTCACCCTTGAACCCGGAGATAGGGATGGCGGTGAACCGCTCGATCCCGATCTCGTCGGCAAAGCTGGTGTAATCGGCGACAATCGCATCAAATGTCGCCTGATCGTAATCCACCAGATCCATCTTGTTCACGGCCAGCACCAGATGTTTGATGCCGAGCAAATGAACCAGGAAGCTGTGACGCTTGGTCTGTTCCAGAATGCCCTTGCGCGCATCGACCAGGATCACCGCCAGATCAGCAGTGGACGCGCCTGTGACCATATTGCGGGTGTATTGTTCATGCCCCGGCGTATCTGCGACGATGAACTTGCGTTTTTCAGTGGTGAAGAAGCGATAGGCGACATCGATTGTGATGCCCTGTTCACGCTCGGCCGCAAGCCCGTCCACCAACAGGGCGAAATCGATTTCCTCGCCTTGCGTGCCGTGCTTCTGGCTATCGCTATGCAAAGCTGCGAGCTGGTCTTCGAAGATCATCTTGCTGTCGAACAGCAGGCGTCCGATTAGAGTGGATTTGCCATCATCCACGCTGCCGCAAGTGATGAAGCGCAGCAGGCTCTTGTGCTGATGCTGGTCAAGATAGGCGTCAATGTCTTCTGCAATCAGGGCTTCGGTCTGGAAAGACGAATCTTGCGTGGGGGAGTGATCGGTCATCAGAAATACCCCTCCTGCTTCTTGTCTTCCATCGATGCGGATTGTCCCTTGTCGATGGCGCGGCCCTGCCGTTCGGACCCGGTTGCCAGAAGCATTTCCTGAATGATTGTGCTCATATCGGTTGCATCGCTCTCGGTCGCGCCGGTCAGCGGATAGCACCCCAGCGTGCGGAAGCGGACAGAGCGTTCAACCGGCTCTTCGCCGTCTTCCAGGCGGAACCGATCATCATCAACAACCAGGATCAACCCATCGCGTTCGACCGTGGGTCGGGGGGAAGACATATAGAGCGGGACGATGTCGATCTTTTCCAGGGCGATATATTGCCAGATATCCAGCTCGGTCCAATTGGAGATCGGAAAGACTCGGATACTTTCATCCTTGTTCTTCTTGGCATTGTAGAGGTTCCACAATTCAGGCCGCTGGTTCTTCGGGTCCCAGCGATGCGAGGCGGTGCGGAAACTGAACACGCGCTCTTTGGCGCGGGCCTTTTCCTCGTCACGCCTTCCGCCACCAAAGGCTGCGTCAAACCCATGTTTGGTCAGCGCCTTCTTGAGCGGATCGGTCAGTTGCGCTTGCGAATATAGCGCGCTGCCCGTGTCAAACGGGTTGACCCCCTGCTCTTCGGCATCTTCATTCTGGGCCACGATCAGTTCGAGATTGTATTCGGCCACCGTTTTATCCCGATGATCCAGCAGCGCCTTGAAATCCCATCCCGATGCGACATGCAGCATGGGGAAGGGTGGGGGCGAGGGATAGAATGCCTTGCGTGCCAGATGCAGCATGACAGAGGAATCCTTGCCCACCGAATAGAGCATGACCGGATTCTCCGCCTCGGCGACCACCTCGCGGAAAATATGGATACTTTCGGCTTCCAGCCGTTCGAGATGGGTTAGTTGGCGCATGGGTCAATCACGGTGATGAAAAGATGGAGGGGAGTTAGGCTATTCTGTTTTTGCCGCAAGGAACCTTTTCTTGCCCCCGCACCAAAGCGAATTTGTTCGTTCAGTTGCGCCTTGACCATGTTCAATCACGCATTTGGTTGACGAATCTGCTGCGAATTGGCAATGGCCCGCTCCTGTTGTAAGGCGCTTTTTGTTGCACCACATACAGCACGCCAGAGCGGGTATAGCATAGTGGTAATGCTCTAGCCTTCCAAGCTAGCTAGAGGGGTTCGATTCCCCTTACCCGCTCCAGGCCGTTTCCCGACCTATTGAGACAAATCACGGCACAGCGCAGCGCGTCAGGCGGGCCGGGCATTTTGCGCGCCTGATTGGGAAGATCAGCTTTGATAATCATTGATGATCAAGGGAAAAGAGGTGTCGGACGCCCGGACTTAGCCTTGGACGCCCGACAAGAACCCGAAGGGCCTAGCAGCCCGTCTGCTACGTTCACTAACAGCGGGCCCAAATAAAGGCTTGTCCCCTAACTGGGGGTCAATGTGGAAATATTAGACACGCCAACGCGGGCGGTGTGCGGCACGCTTGCTATGCTTGCCCGGCGAAATCAGGCCGAGCGACACAGCCTTGACTGCTGCTGCTGTTCGGTCGGACACACCCAGCTTGCCAAAAATACGCTTCACATAGCTGTCGACCGAGCTTTTCGTGATGCCGAGTATCTCGGCAATGACTGTGTTGCTTTTGCCTTCGCCGATCCAGCGGATCACATCGAGCTCGCGCTGCGAAAGATCAGGCTGCATTTCATCACGCGCATCAACCAGTTCGCAATAGCGCTGGAAACACAGCTGCGCGGCCACTTGCACCTGCCGCAAAAGCGCGTCCGGAATCGGTCCATCGAACAGCGCCGCGCCCACCCCGACAAAGCCCGCACGGGCATAGGGGCCAGTACAGGGGATGGCGATGCCATCGCCGATTTCGCTCATGAAGCGCTTTTGCTTGGCGGTCAGCTTGGCCAGCTTGTGGGTATCCGACCATCTGAAGGCATTGCTGCGGTTCAGCGCGATGTCTGGCATGGGATCGACCATCCAGCCGATCTCACGATAAAATTTCTCTTTTTGCTTGTCGAAACCCACATTCCACAGCACCCGGCCCACGCGGCGGTCAGCCACAACAGGCGCGAGGAAATAGAGAGCTCCAAAGTCAATGGCTGCCAGAATCTTGTGAATTGCGCGGCGGAAAGACACGACATTTTCGGCCTTTGACGCCAAGGCCAGCGCGTCCCAATATTGGCTTTGTTGTTCGGCCATAAATTCTCTGACTGCCTCTGTCCGTCAGCAGAATGTACGCCTGTTAGTTACGATTTAGCAAATGGCTGAGCAAGCCACTAATCTAAATTGAGTTTCTATGTTTGGTGCCGCTCAACCAACCGCCATATTGTCAATCAGGCGGGTTCCGCCGATACGTGCAGCGACCAGCAATCTTGCAGCTGAACCGCCCAATTCGGTCAGGCCTTGCAGCGAGCGTGCATCGACAAGGCTGGCGTAATCGACGCTGTCAAAACCGCCCGCCAGCAGGGCTGCGTGCAGGCCATCCAGAGAATCTGATGGATCGTCTCCTTGCTCAATTTGGGCAATCGCCGCCCGCATCGCGGTGGGCAGGGTGGTGGCCTGCCTGCGTTGCTCTGGGGAGAGATAGCGATTGCGGCTGCTCATCGCCAGACCATCGGGCTCACGTACCGTAGGCACGCCGATGATCGCGTCCACATGGGGGGCCGTCAGATCAAGATCGCGCGCCATCTGGCGAATAACCGCCAATTGCTGGTAATCCTTCGCTCCGAAGAAAGCGTGGCTGGGTTGAACCTGGTTGAACAGTTTGCACACCACCGTTGCAACGCCATCGAAATGGCCCGGTCTGGAAGCGCCACAGAACCCCTCACTGACCCCTTCAACCCGGATCGAGCTGGCAAAGCCGTCGGGATACATGGCGGCAGCATCCGGCGCCCACAGCAGGGCGACGCCCTCAGCTTCCAGCATCGCGCTGTCCTCGGCCAATTGGCGCGGATAGGCGTCCAGATCCTCGTTCGGGCCAAACTGGGTCGGATTGACAAAAATTGACGCGACCACGTGATCGCATTGCGCACGCGCTGCCCGCACCAGCGTCAGATGGCCCTCGTGCAAAGCGCCCATGGTTGGCACCAATCCAATTGTTGCAGGCGAAGCGCTGCCGGCCCCGCTGCTTGCACGCAGGCTGGCAAGATTATTTCTCAACATGTCGAGCGTGTTGGCGGTTTGCACGGACGTTTGGCCTCCGGTATGTCTGGCTTTGCCCTAGCGCGCCCGATACCGCCAAGACAAGGCATCACGCATCAGGTTTGCAACGGGATTTTATCGGGCTTGAATGGTGCTCGCGCAGGTTCAATCAGCTCATCAATCACAAAGGTTTTCACATTGTCGCAATCCGCCCCTCAGTTTCCCTCTCAATCTGGCACTTCAGGATCAGCCCAGCGTCCTGCGCAGCACACCCCGCATCGGATCGTGTTCGCCAATGAGAAGGGCGGAACCGGCAAATCGACCACAGCAGTCCATGTCGCAGTGGCTCTGGCCAGCCGGGGCGCGCGGGTGGTTGCGATTGATCTTGACCAGCGCCAGCGCACTTTCGCCCGCTATCTTGAAAACCGCGCTGATACCGCAAATCGCCGCAATATCACGCTGCCAACGGCGGATTTCTCCGTCTATGAAGGCGATGTCGAGGGGCTGGAGGTATTGGTCGCGCAAAAGAGCGCATCCGCTGATTTCGTCATCTTTGATACGCCAGGCCGTGATGATCCGCTGGCGCGCCATGCCGCAACAGAGGCCGATACGCTGGTTACGCCGATGAACGACAGCTTTGTCGATTTCGATCTGATCGGTCAGGTCGAAGGCGAAACCTTCAAGGTCAAGAAATTGAGCTTTTATGCCGAGTTGATCTGGGAGGCCCGGCTCAAGCGAAGCCGTGCCACGATCGAGCAGCAGCGCCGCGAAATGGACTGGGTCGTCGTGCGCAACCGCACCGGCCATGTCGAAGCGCGCAACATGGCGCGGATCGAGAAAGCGCTGACCGAACTGTCCAAGCGGGTTGGCTTTCGTGTGGCCCATGGTCTTTCCGAGCGGGTGATCTATCGCGAGCTGTTCCCCTCGGGCCTCACCTTGCTCGATAAAGGGCACCTGGGCGAACTGGGCACCAGCCATCTGGTGGCACGGCAGGAATTGCGCAGCCTGATCCAAGCGCTCAACCTGCCTGATTTCGTCCGCTCTCAACCCAATCTGGAGCTTGCCTGAACCATGATCAGATTTCTTGTTATCGGTGCAATCATCTGCGTGGGCTGCAAATTGCTGTTTGGCCGCTGGCCGTGGCAATATCTGAAAGCCACCTCGACCCGCCAGCAGGCCGTATTCCGCGCGCGCAAGCTGCTTGGCGTCAGGGCCAATGCCCAGCATGGTGAAATACTCGAGGCGCACAAACGGCTGATCACCATGATCCATCCGGACCGCGGCGGCACCAATGAACAGGTTCATGAAGCCAACGCCGCGCGCGATCTTTTGATGGACGAATTGCCCGATCAGAATTGAAACAATTGCGTCCTATTTGCATAGGATGAGACCAGGCGTCCAAATCCGAGATACGCCGAGACAACAGGTAGACCTGACAAGATGACCCATACTTTCGATCAGACCGTTCTGCGTGAATATGACATTCGCGGCATCATCGATGAAACCCTTGGCGTCGACGATGCGCGGGCCATTGGCCGCAGTTTTGCAACTTTGCTCAAACGGGCGGGCGGATCGAAAGTGGCGGTCGGTTATGATGGACGCGTCAGCTCGCCCATGTTGGAAAAGGCGCTGATCGAAGGGCTGACGGCAAGCGGCTGCGATGTGGTGTGCGTAGGCATGGGACCAACCCCGATGCTGTATTATGCCGAGGCGTCAGCCGAACAGGTGGACGGCGGCATTCAAATAACTGGCAGCCACAATCCCGCCAATTACAATGGCTTCAAAATGGTATTTATGGGGCGCCCCTTCTTCGGCAAGGACATCCTCACCATTGGCGAGATGGCTGCTGCTGGCGACTGGGACGAGGGCAGCGGAACCGTCGAGACGCACGACATCATGGGCAAGTATATCGACGCCATGCTGACCGGGCTCGACGGGATTGACCGTGATGCCCTGTCCGCCCTCAAGGTTGGCTGGGATGCGGGCAATGGAGCGGCTGGCCCCGCGCTGGAAGCCCTCGTCAAACATTTGCCCGGCGAGCATCACCTGTTGTTTACCGAAGTTGATGGTAATTTTCCCAATCATCATCCTGATCCCACTGTTGAGGCCAATCTGGCCGATCTGAAGGCGCTCGTCGCGGACAAGAAGCTCGATTTTGGAGTGGCTTTTGACGGGGATGGGGACCGGATCGGTGCGATCGATGGCGAAGGCCGGGTGATCTGGGGCGATCAGTTGCTGATGATCTATGCCGAGGATCTTCTCAAAACCCGCCCGAATGCGACAGTTATCGCCGATGTGAAGGCCAGCCGCGCGCTGTTTGATCATGTTGCCAAGCATGGCGGACAACCAATGATGTGGAACACCGGCCACTCGCTGATTAAATCCAAAATGAAGGAAACTAAGGCGCCTTTGGCGGGCGAGATGAGCGGACACGTCTTTTTTGCCGACACCTATTACGGGTATGACGATGCGCTTTATGCCGGATTGCGCCTGATCGCCGCCTCTGCCCGACTGGGCAAATCGGTCACGCAATTGCGCGGCGAAATGCCCGATATGCACAACACCCCGGAAATGCGGTTTCAGGTCGATGAAAGCCGCAAGTTTGCCGCGATTGACGAAGTGAAGGCGCGGCTGGCGAACAGCCCGGCGGACGTCAATGGCACCGATGGCGTGCGCGTGACGACCGATGATGGTTGGTGGTTGCTGCGCGCTTCCAATACGCAGGATGTCCTGGTCGCTCGCGCAGAAAGTGACACGCCCGAGGGGCTTGACCGGCTGATGGCTCAGATTGACGAACAATTGGCGCTGTCCGGGCTGGAGCGCGGCGAGAGCGTTGGCCACTGATTGGCGGACTTGAGGGAGTAGTGATGATGGTCAAATTTTTCCCATGGGCAAACAAGCTGTCCGGCGTTGCGACAGCCGGTCTTGCTGCCGCCCTGGCTCTTTCCGCGCCGCAACAGGCAGTGGCGCAGGACGAAGACGCTGCCAGCGCACAAGCCGAACCCGCCGACCCCATGGCAGAACTGATGGCGATGTTTGCGGTCGAACCGCTGACACAAGAGCAGGCTGAGCGTTTGCCCGTGGCCCAGTCAATCATCAATCAGATGATGCCGGAGGGAAGTTTTTCCGAAGTCATGGGGTCGGTCTATGACCAGATTGTGGGTCCCATCATGGCCAATGCAACGCAGGTTCGCATTGGTGAAGTTGCCACTCCGCTCGGGCTGGCGGCGGATGAAATTTCGCTGACTGACGAGCAGCTGGCAGAAGCGATTGCCATTCTTGATCCGGTACGTGACGAGCGAACCGCCCGGATGAGCGCAGTAATGCCCGGCTTCATGCAGGAAATGATGGCGGTAATGGAACCGCCGATGCGCAAGGCGATGGCCGAGGCTTATGCTGTGCAATTCAATGAGCAGGAGCTGGCCGATATTGCGGCGTTCTTTGACACTGCATCGGGTCTGACCTTTGCGCGCAAATCGCTCACCATGTCGAGCGATCCCCGCATTATTGCTGCCTCGTTTGAAGCCATGCCGCAAATCATGGCTGCGACGCAGAATATGGAAAAGACCTTTGCCAATGCCGCTGCCGATCTGCCTGCGGTGCGCACTTTTGCCGAGTTAAATTCGGCTGAGCAGGCGCGCTTGTCTGAACTGCTCGGGATTCCGGCGGATGAACTGGCGGCGATGTCGGGCGAATAAGCGTCGTCTGGTGCCATTGCGGTGCAATATTTGGTGCGCTGCCAGCAAAGAAACACCAAAAGGTCGAAAATATACAATCGCTCACCGATGGTTTCGCTAAGCTTGCCATAACGGGTCGCGCCGGGGGCAAAAATCATGGTAACCGCTGCGCCAGTTCAGTCTGGCCTCATACTCACGCAAAGCAAGCCTTTGCGCCTGCTGACCCTTTTCCTGTTCTATCTGACCCAAGGCGCCCCGGTTGGCGTCTTTCTGTACGCGATCCCTGCCTGGATGGCGGGCAATGGCGCAAGCGCTGCTGACACGGCATGGGTGGTCGGTTTTGCGATGCTGCCTTGGTCGCTGAAGCTGGTGAATGGCTTCATCATCGACCGGTACACCTTTCTTGCGATGGGCAGACGGCGCGCCTGGATTATCGGTGCGCAATTGCTGGTCGCTCTTGTTCTGCTCGCAGGCGGAGTGATTGCTCCGGCGGCCGACGATCTGGTCAAGCTTGCCGCAATCGGCTTCATTGCCAATCTTGCGGTGACATATCAGGATGTCGGCATCGACAGCCTGGCCATCGATATCATGCCCGAGGAAGAGCGCGCAAAGGCCAGCAGCATCATGTTCGGCGCGCAGATCATCGGTATTGCAGGAACGACTGCGATGGTGGGTTATCTGCTTGAAACTGCTAGCTTCCAGTCAGCAATGCTGGCCGCTGCCATCGTGCCGCTGTTTGTTGCGACATTTGGCATGTGCATTCTGGAGCGCGAAGGCGAACGCCGGTTGCCTTGGGCCAAGGGCGTGGCGCATCCGCGCAACGTGGCGATCCAGATGGACGCCTGGTGGCCGCTGCTCAAACAATCATTCAAGGTCATGGTGATGCCGCTCAGCCTGATCTTCCTGCCGATCCTGTTCCTGCGTGCTGTGCCATTTGGTGCGTTCGAGGCGTTCCATCCGGTGCTGGCTCAGCAGACGGCTGGTTGGAGCATTTCGGATTACACCAGCCTCTTGTCACTGGCGCAGTTTTGCTCCGGTGTCGGCGGTCTTCTGGTCGGGGCCTGGGTGGTGGAACGACTGGGCGCACAACGCGCGCTCACGATCTATCTTATGCTCGGTATCACCTTGCTGATGGTGATGGGGCTGAGCCAGCACCTGTGGTCCAACAGCACATTTCTGACCACGGTTATCTTCATCTCTGATTTCATCGCCACATTTGCTACCATCGCAGCAATTCCAATTGCTATGCGCATGTGCAGTCCGGCGGTCGCCGCTACGCAATTCACCATCTATATGGCCGTTGCCAATTTCGGCCGTCCTTTGGGCGCATGGATATCAGGCATGACGGCCGGAGAGGGCAACCCTACCTGGCTGTATTTCACCTGCGCTGCGGGATGGGCTGTAAGTTTAGCAATCCTGCTGGTGGTACGCTTCCCCAGTGGAAACCGTAATGAAGCCATAACAGCAGAGGAGCTGCCCCACGGCGATGGTATTCCCGCGCGGGTAAATTGAAGCTAGGGTCTGGATCATGTTGCTGATTGTCATCCTTGCTCTCGTCACCGGGCCTGCTCTTGTGCTCAAGCTGCTCGGCCGCGATGTGAACGCCGGCGGCGCCATTGGCATGGGGCTGGCGTTTCTCATGTTCGGGGTCGGCCACTTTGTGCTGACCGACGAAATGACCATGCTGTTTCCCGAATGGGTGCCGCTGAAGCGAGAGATTGTCTGGATCACCGGTGTGATGGAGCTTGTTGCAGGCATCGCCCTGTTCCTGCCGAAATATCGCAAATGGGCCGGATGGGCAGCAATTGGCATGCTGGTCGCTTTCCTTCCGGCCAATATCTATGGCGCAATCGAGCAAGTTCCCTTCGGCGGACACGAGGGCGGTATGGCCTATCTCGCCATTCGGATCCCATTGCAGATTTTTCTGATCGGGTGGACCTGGCGATTTGCCGTCCGGGGTTAGAACCCTTTAGCAGGCCCGTGCGTTGGAAACGCATATGAGCAGCGCCGCCAATCTCCCTCCGGAAATCGCCGCCTGGTTCGCCCAGCGTGACTGGCGCGTTCGGCATCACCAGACCGATATGCTGGCCGCAGCCGATGCCGGGCAGCATGCATTGCTGGTGGCTGAAACCGGCGCGGGCAAGACACTGGCCGGTTTTATTCCGACTCTGGCGGACTTCTGCCCCTCGCGGCTGGATGGCGCGCCGTTACCCGAAGGCCTGCACACGCTCTACGTCTCGCCCCTGAAGGCGCTCGCCCATGATGTGCAGCGCAACCTCATCACTCCCGTGGAGGAGATGGGGCTGGGCCTGCGCATCGAAACGCGCAGCGGCGATACACCATCAGACCGCAAGAAGCGCCAGCGAACCAAACCGCCACATATCCTGCTGACGACACCGGAAAGCTTGTCGCTGCTGCTTTCCTACCCTGACAGCCTGCATCTGTTCGCGGGGCTGCGGCGCGTGGTAATTGATGAAGTGCACGCCTTTGCTGCCGGCAAACGCGGCGATCTGCTGGCGCTGGCATTGTCGCGGCTTCAGGCCATTGCGCCCGATCTGCAGCGCGTCGCTTTATCGGCAACAGTGGCGCAGCCCGAGCACTACCGCGAATGGCTGGCCCCATGGGGTGATATTGACAGTGTCGCTCTGGTTGAAGGGGAAGAGGGCGCAGAGCCGGTTGTCGACATTCTGCTGCCCGAGGAAGAGCGCGTGCCGTGGGGCGGCCATGCCGGGCGCTGGGCCATTCCGCAGCTGTATCGCCAGATCCAGGAGAATCGCACCACTCTGGTGTTCACCAATACGCGCTTTCTGGCCGAATTTATCTTCCAGCTGCTGTGGGACATCAATGACGACAATCTGCCCATCGGCATTCACCATGGAAGCCTGGCGAAGGAGGCTCGCCGCAAGGTCGAAGGGGCAATGGCGCGGGGCGAATTGCGGGCCTTGGTGTGCACCTCCAGTCTCGACCTCGGGGTCGATTGGGGGGACATTGACTGTGTAGTCCAGATGGGCGCCCCCAAGGGGTCGTCGCGTCTGCTACAGCGGATCGGGCGGGCCGGACACCGGCTGGATGTGTCGAGCCGTGCCTTGCTGGTGCCGGGCAACAGGTTCGAATTTCTAGAAGCCACCGCAGCCAAGGACGCCGTCGACGAGGGGCAACGCGATGGCGAGGACTTCCGGCCCGGCGGGCTCGACGTGCTGGCCCAGCATGTCATGGCTTGCGCTTGCGCTGCGCCCTTTGCTGAAGCCGCGCTGCTGGCAGAGGTGCGCTCGTCGCTCGCCTATGCCTGGCTGACACCGGAAGATTGGGATCGCGTTCTCGGCTTTGTCGAGAACGGCGGTTACGCACTCAAAGCCTATGACAAGTTCAAACGCATCCGCCGCGATGGCGAAGGTGTGTGGCATCTGACCCATCCCGAACATGCACAGCGGCACCGGATGAACGCAGGGATCATCATCGACAGCGAAATGCTTACCGTGCGGTTCCGCAATGGCCGCAATCTTGGCCGGGTGGAGGAACGCTTTGCCGCGACACTGTCACCGGGCGACACCTTCTTCTTTGCCGGGGTCAGTCTGGAAGTTGAAAAGCTGCAGGATATGGATGTGATCGTCCGCGCGGCAAAAACCTCTGCCACCATTCCCAGCTATGGCGGGCAGCGATTGCCGATTACCTCGCACCTTGCCGGGCGGGTCCGGCAAATGCTGGTCGACCGGGAAAAATGGGGACGATTTCCCGACGATGTGCGCGAATGGCTGGAAATGCAGGATTGGCGCAGCGAAATGCCTGGGCCGGGCAAGCTTCTGGTCGAAAGTTTCCCCCACCACAAGAAACACTACAGCGTTTATTACACCTTCGAAGGGTGGAATGCGAACCAGAGCCTCGGCATGCTGATCACGCGCCGGATGGAGGATCGCGGTCTGCAGCCCGGCGGGTTTGTCGCCAATGATTACTCGCTGGCGGTCTGGGGTCTGCGCCCGGTGACCGATCCTGTGCCGCTGCTATCGCCTGATATTCTGACCGATGAATTCGTCGAATGGGTAACCGAATCGCACCTGCTGCGCCGGGCCTTTCGCGAAGTTGCAGTCATCAGCGGGCTGGTCGAGCGCCAGCATCCGGGCAAGCGCAAGACCGGTAAGCAGGTCACTTTCTCGACCGATCTGATTTACGACGTGCTCAAGAAATATGAACCTGACCATCTGCTGCTGGAGGCAGCCTGGGCCGATGCCCGGGCGCGCATGACAGATGTCGGGCGGTTGGCTGACTTGCTGGAGCGGTCAGAGCGCGAACTTGTGCATGTCACACTTGACCGGGTCAGCCCGATGGCGGTGCCGGTCATGACCATGATCGGGCGTGAGGCGGTCCCGCAGGGCTCGGTTGACGAGGAGCTTTTGCTTGAGGCGGAAACGCTCGCCAATGAAGCCATGCGGGTGGATGGTGCGGATTGATTGAGGAACGTCAGCGCTGTTCGAACGACAGTTCCATGGCCTTGATCGGGTAGAAGGCGAGGCTGAACTGGTGCACCGGGTCGGGCAAAGGCTGAGCCAACCGGATGTTCTTCAATCTCTGCGTCAAATGGGTGATCGCAGTGATGAGCTCGCGACGCGCCAACATGGCACCCACACAGAAATGCGGTCCTGAGCCGAAGGCCAGATGCGCCCCGGCATTCTTACGCTCAAGATCGAACTTATGCGGGCAGACAAATTTCTCAGCATCGCGATTTGCCGCCGCGTATCGTGCAATGACGAATGACCCGGCCGGAATCATCGTGCCATCAAGTTCGACATCCCGCCGGGTCACGCGGAACAGGCCCTGGACCGGGCTTTCCCAGCGGAGCGATTCCTCGACAAATTTCTTGATCTTGTCCGGCTCGGCAAACAGCGCATCCTGCAATTCGGGTTGGCGAACCAACAACCACATCGCATGGGTAATGGCACTTTGAGTGGTTTCAAAACCGCCGGTGATCAATTGGTGCATCAGGTTCTGCAATTCATGCATGTTGAGCGGCTCCATGTCGTCACCATGGGCATGCACCAGCGCAGAAATCAGATCGGACTGGGGATTGGCACGACGATCTTCGAACACGCCAGCCAGAAAATGCTGCGCTTCGAGTTCGATTTCGGCGGTTGCAGCCATTTCGTCTGCATCCATCGGCTTGGTCGCGATCGCCAGCATGGCATCGCCCCAGCTTTTGAACGTAGCGATGTTCGAGCGATCAAGGCCAAGCTGCTCGGCAATCACGATCCCGGGAAAAGGCATCGCATATTGCTCGACAAATTCGCAGGACCCAGCACTGGAAAATCCATCGATCAATTCATGCGAAATATCGTCAACAGCCGGACCAAGCTCCTTCACTCGTGAGGCTGTGAATACCCGGTCAAGCAGCTTGCGATAACGGCTGTGCTCAGGCGGATCAGTGCGCTGCAGTGTCTGAATGTGTCCCCACCCACGGCTTTCAAGAATGGCCTGATATTGTGCGGCAATGTCTCCCTGCAGGCTTTTATCGGCCGCCAGGCTGGTGTCATTCGAGAAAATATCCGGGTTGGTAAGCACCTGCCGCACGCTTTCGTAGCGTGTGACCATGAACATGCCGGTTTCCGGCATCTGATAGACCGGCTGCTGCTGCTGCAGGGTTTCATAGAATTCATATGGGTCGCTCATGACCTGGGGGTCCATGAAGCTGAAATCGGAAACCTGATGTGTTGTCGTTTGGCTCATGTGGCTTGGCCTTTTTGCGTGTCGCTACGCACTAGGACCGGCGGGCAGGGGGCTGAACTATCAGTTTAGCAAATCGCCGCGACTTTAGCACCATTGTCCCACTTGGCCTTGCAAGGTGCGGTGGATGAAGAACTGCTGGTTGTGGCGGAGACGCTCGCGAGCGAGGCGATGCGGGTGAATAGGGTACCGGATCGGTTGGGTTAACTTCGATCAGCTCGGACTGGGGCAAACGGTTTCATATTCGGGGGGCTGCGGGCGACCGCTGGCCCAAAAATCGTTTGCGACCAGAGTCAGTGAGAGCAACACTTGAGGGCCACGGATTGTCACTCGCCGGTTGGCGGCAGTGTGCCCGAACTGACAATGCGTGCGTAAGCTTACAAAGTTGAATTTCGTCACACCGGATGCCTTTATCATCCTGAGTGTTCTTGCCGACGAACCAAAACCAGCCTGCGGGTCGGGTTCGAAGAGCAATTCGGGTTCCAATGGCTCGTGAAGTGTCGCCCGTAATCTAGACTGCAACTGTGCTTTGCTGACTGCAGCGCCATTCCAGAATAATGTGCCCCCTTCGGCTATTGTGATCCGATTGATGCCAACTTCACCGCGGGTATCTATTGTTTGCCCAGTCTGGGGTGCGGGATAGCCGGGCGCGAAGTATTCGACAAACTTTGGCTCGGGGATATCGAACAATAGTACGTGCTCGGTCGGCGGAGCGGTGGCGATTATTAGCAGAACCAGGAGACTGAGCACGAAGGCCATCGGCCGTGTGTCTATTCGCGCAATCGGTTTGCCATGATCGAACCTTCGCCGCTGTCGGACCCGCGTTACTCTAGCGCGCGGCACTGAATTCTCGGTATTTTTCATTGCCTACGAACGCGAACTTTGTCGCGCCTGCATCCTTGATCAAGGCAATGGTTTTAGCGGACTTGTCATAGCTTGCCAGCGGAGCAGGCTCGAACCGAAGCAGGGGCTCTGCCGGCAATTGCGCAGCGTGGTAAACCTGCGCTGTCAGCTGGTCGCTTGTCACTTCCTTGCCGTTCCAGAACAGCTGATCCTGCCCGTCGATAAACACCGTGTTCTCTGTGACTTCAATCAGGTGGGTCGGCGGGCCGGGCAGGTCGACATCGGTGGTGTGCGTGGCAATCGGGACAACCATGATCAGCATGATGATCAGGACCAACAGCACATCGATAAAGGGAGTGACGTTCATCTCTCCCATCGGACGACGTCTGCCCTTGGGCAAAGAGTAGAGGTTGGGACGGGCAATCGAAATTGGCATCGTGGCTCTCCTGTTGGCTGCACCCTTTCATGAAAATGTCATGTCAGGAGCTGGCTCAGGAGATAATATACCATAACAATCAAGTTGCCTAATGCGTACCGGTATTGAGAATGCAACTCAGGTGTTGAGGAGAAATGCGGACAAAGAAAAAGGGGCGGATCGCTCCGCCCCCTTCTTAAAGTTCCTTGCTCTGACCGATCCCGTTAGCGGGAGCGCGAACAGTTCAGCTTCGTCTGATCAGCTACCGAATTCGCGGTATTTCTCGTTTCCGACAAAACCGAACTTTGTCACGCCCGAAGCCTTGATCACGTTCAGCACGCGGGCTGTCAGGTCATAGCTGGCCAGAGGCTCTGGCTCGAACTGAAGCTCGGGTTCAACCGCAAATGTGGTCGTTTCACTCAGAAGATCAACCAGACCTTGCTGGTTTACCGGATTGGCATTCCAGAGAATCTGGCCATCCTGCGTCAGAACCAGTTTGTTCTTGATCGGGTCGATCGGAACCTCTGGCGGGTTCGCAGAAGGTTGCGGAAGGTCAATATCGACCGAGTGGGTTGCGACGGGGATGGTGATAATGAACATGATGAGGAGAACGAGCAAAACGTCGATCAACGGCGTCATGTTCATTTCCAACATCGGCGAACCATCGTCCTTGCCGCCTGACATTGCCATGGGTTTTTACTCCTGTTTCTCTCTGATCCGGATGGTCAAACGGGACTAACCGTTTGGATCAACCGGGTTGGAGATGAATCCTACTGTCGGATAACCGGCAGCCTGAACGTTGTAGATCGTGCCAGCCACGCAGCGCCATGGGGCTTCCACATCGCCGCGGATATGCACCTGTGGAATTGCGTCGGGATCTTCCATGATCGCCTCTGCACCACCAGCACGCTGAACGATATTGTCGAGACGTTCAAACGCCCGGTCATAAAGTTCCTGCGATGTTACCGGCGTCGTGTTGCCGAAATAGACCCGGCATTCCCCGCCGCGCGATGCACCTTCAAAACCGGGTTCTCCGGCAGAACGGCCGTTCGCGTCAGTGGTGCTGACCGTAAGCTGGAGGTTTTCAACCTTATCTTTCGACTCGATCGATTCCATAATCGGAATCTCGAGCTTCTCGATGGTCTGAATGGCCACCGGAACCGCGATAAGGAAGATGATCAGCAGAACAAGCATCACATCCACCAGTGGGGTGGTGTTGATGTCTGCCATGGGGGTATCGCCCCCGCCTCCCATCGAAATCGCCATTGCTACATCCTATCGATTAAATTGCACTGTTAACTGAAACTGCCGGGGGCCAGCCTTAGCCAGCCCCCGAAGTTCAATCAGGCTTTCTTCGCAGGAGCAGCAGCTGCCGGACGGGCCGGAGCCTTCTTGGCAGCAGCAGGCGCTGCAACAGCTGGCTTAACCGCGCCATTGGAGTTGATGTACGCCAGAATATCGGTCGAGAAACCGGTCAGGTGTTCAGCAATCCGACGGTTGCGGCTCTGCAGCCAGTTGTAGGCCAGAACAGCAGGAACAGCCACCAGCAGACCAATCGCGGTCATGATCAGGGCTTCACCAACAGGGCCTGCGACCTTGTCGATCGAAGCCGAACCGGCCAGGCCGATGTTGATCAGAGCGCGATAGATGCCGATCACCGTGCCGAGCAGGCCGATGAACGGCGAAGTAGCACCAACCGAGGCGAGGAACGGAAGACCGCCAGCGAGACGTGCGTTGATCGAATTTTCCGAAGCCTGAAGCGAACCGTGCAGATAATCATGCGCTTCCAGGCTGTCAGTCATCTTGGAGACGTCGTCATTAGCCTTGTTCGCATCGTCTGCGAGCTGGCGCCATGCGCTGTTCTTTTCCAACTTGGTCGCAGCTTCTTGAAGCGAGCCAGCGCGCCAGAAATTGGCGCGTACAGCCTTGTACTGACGCATGACCTTGTTCTGTTCGAGAAGCTTGGTGATCAGGATGTAGAACGAGCCCACCGACATGATGACAAGCACACTAAGAATGAACCAGGCGATCGCGCCGCCCTGTTCCATGGCTTCCCAGAAGCCGAATGCGTTTTGCGGAGCGTCTGCTGCTGCAAGAAGTTCAATAATCATTGCGAAAAGTCCTCTTAAAAAAGTCCCCGAAGGATGATGGCAATTATACGCCTCAGCCTCAGTTCAACTGATATGTAATCCTGGTGGCGAAAGAGCCATTGGTTGGGTTTCCAGCTGCATCCAGGGCCGGATTGAAGCGCGCATAACGCTCCATCCCGCGGCAGGCTGCATCATCGAGAATGCTCGATCCGCTGGATGCCGTTACCTGGCAGGACGACACGCGCCCATTGGGGCTGACACCCACGCGAACACCAACGGTGCCCTCGGTTTCCTCACGCAAGGCGCGCGATGGATAGTTTTCCTGAATCCGGCGAGCCCAGCGGTTCTGGCCGTCAGGAGATGCTCCACGAGCCTGCGAAGGGGGAGCAGGCGGCGGCGCAGGTGGCGCCGGCGGAGGAATGACCAGAGCTGGCGGCGCAGGCGGCGGAATCGTCGGCTGCGTCTGGATCGGCGGCGGAGCCGGCGCGATACTGATCGGCGGAGGCGGCGCAACCGGCGGAGGCGGCGCAACATCTTGCGGCTCCGGTGGAGGCGGCTCATCCTCTGGTTCAGGGGGCGGTGGTTCCTCGATATCCACGGTCGTCACGCGCTCGATCACCTTTGTGGCTGCTTCATAGGCAAGTCCACTGATGAGCACGTAGCCGATCACTACGTGAATTATCGCCACGATGATCAGAGCGATAATGCGATTCCCGCTCATTTGTTGGTCAGCGTAGGCCATCCAGTCGATTTCTCTCCATCTTTTCCACCCCGGCACGGGGCCAGACAATCAGCAGAGCGCAAGCATAAGCAAAGCGATGCCGAAATCTCGTTTCCCGGACCATTCCGGCGTCCACAGCCGCCCTGGTCAGGGAGCATCGATCGTTAAATCGATGGTTTGTCAGCCAAAGCCCGGATCTATCCTGGGCTCGTCTGGCAGGTCGAACGCTTTAACCGTCTAGCCGATGCCAAGCAAACGCTTTATCGGTTAATACCTGATTCACAGGATGTAGAGTGGAACGATCTGGGGCAAGTTTTGTTTCTTCAAGAGGCGAGATTGGCTATCGAATTGGCCCGCGACGAGGCAGGAATCCGCAATAAACATGCTTAAAACCAAATATTTATCGATACTAGGGTCTGCCCTTATTCCGTTGTGCCTCAACGGCTTAGCTGAACCGGTTATGGCTCAATCCGACATATCCGACCAGGCTGCCATCCCGGCCCCAACTTATGCCGATATGGTTGATCTGGCCGAGGCTGCCCAGCTTGTGGCTCATGCAGAGATTCGCCGCCAGATCGAAGTTGAGCCCGAACGCGCACCTGGTCTCCTGCCCGGATTCGCGCGTCTCTATATAGAAGCGCAAACCATGGCTTTGGTCGCGGGCAGTGCGCCGGTTGGCGAATCACTGCGCTATCTGGTCGACGTCCCGCTTAATGCCAAGGGCAAGCCACCCAAGCTGAAAAACACACAGGTTCTATTGTTCGCGCGGCTTGTTTCCGGTCGCCCCGGAGAATTGCAACTGGTCGGCAAACAGGGCCAGTTCCCCTATTCAGCGGTATTGACCGAGCGTTTGCGCCCGGTGCTATCTGCACTGGTCGCCCCTGATGCGCCGCCCGTCGTGACCGGTGTACGCGATGCCTTGTCGGTGCGCGGCAATCTGACCGGCGAATCGGAAACCCAGATTTTTCTCGACACCGCCGACCGCTCGCCGGTTTCCATCACTGTGTTGAGGCGGCCCGGACGGCCAGCGGCCTGGGGCGTATCCTGGGGCGAGATCATTGATCAGTCAGCCCTGCCGCCACAGCGTGATACGCTGGAATGGTACCGCCTTGCCTGCGCGTTGCCACAGACCCTGCCTGCTGCAGCGAGCCTGTCTCGCGACACGATTTCGCGCCAGATGGCCCAGCGTGACTATGCTTTTGTGATCGCTTCTCTTGGTCCGTGCGAACGCAATCTGCGTTGAGCGACCCGACCGACCGCTGCGACAAAGCTGAACTGGAGCAGGTACAAGACAAATTGTTTACCGCCCGATGCGCGTCGCCGCTAAGGAAGGGCCTATGGAAAACAATGCCCCACCTGATGCTTTCGCGCATGAATTCCGCGTGCGCTATGCCGAAGTCGATCCGCAATCAGTCGTCTTCAATTCTCGCTACCTTGAATATGCCGACCTGATCATCACGGAATTCTGGCGTTCGATCGGCTTGCATTTCACCGGCGAGGATGCGCTGGAGTTCCATGTCGTTCGAGCAGAGGTGACTTATCTCAAACCGATCCGCGCTGATGAAATCGTGATCGGCAAGGCTTGGACCGCGCGGCTGGGCAACTCCAGCGTGGATACGCAGATGGCCCTTTATGGTCCCGGCGGCGCAGACGATATAAGAGCGAGCATGGAATTGGTGCATGTCCATGTCGATCTGGACAGTGGCCGTGCAACCCCGATCCCGGCTGGCGCGCGCGCCGTGCTGCAGCCGCAATCAAAGGAAGAAAATGTCTGAACCGTTGAAATTGGGCCTGGCCGGTCTGGGGACCGTTGGCATTGGCGTGATCAATCTGCTGCGCACCAATGGCGATCTGCTTACCGCGCGCGCCGGGCGACCCATGCAAATCACCGCCGTCAGCGCCCGCGACAAGACGCGCGATCGCGGGGTCGATCTGGCTGACTATGCCTGGGTTGATGATATGCGCGATCTGGCAGCACGCGATGATGTCGATGTGGTGGTCGAGCTGGTCGGCGGCACAGATGGTCCGGCTCTGGATCTGGCGCAGGCCGCTCTCAAGCACGGCAAGGGTTTTGTGACCGCCAACAAGGCGATGATCGCCCATCATGGGCTCGAACTGGCGGCAACGGCAGAGGCAGGCAATCTGCCCCTCAAATTTGAAGCAGCGGTTGCGGGCGGTATCCCGGTGGTCAAGGGGCTTCGTGAAGGTGCGTCGGCCAATGCGATTGAGCGGATTTACGGGATTCTCAACGGGACTTGCAATTACATCCTGTCGCAGATGGAGGACACCGGCGCTGATTTTGCCGACGTGCTCGCTGATGCGCAAGAGCTGGGCTATGCCGAGGCTGACCCGACCTTCGATATCGAGGGGGTTGATGCCGCGCACAAGCTGGCGATCCTGGCCAGCATCGGCTTTGGCGCAAGGCTCGATTTCGATGCGGTGCGCGTAACCGGCATCACGCAGGTGCAGGCCGCCGATATCGCACAGGCTGACACGCTGGGATATGTTATCCGCCTGATCGCGATGACAGATGTGGAACAAAAGGATGGCGAGGGATCAACCTTGCTGCAGCGCGTGCGCCCGTGTCTTGTTTCGAAAGATCACCCGCTGGCATCGGTCGATGGACCCACCAATGCAGTGGTGGCCGAAGGCAATTTTTCCGGCCGGTTGTTATTCCAGGGGGCCGGGGCCGGTGACGGGCCAACCGCCAGCGCAGTGGTCGCCGATCTGATCGATATTGCCCGCGGAGAGGTGGGCGCGCCTTTCTCCATCCCGGTTGCTGATCTTGAGGCGATGGCGCCCACCGAACCGGGCCATCGGATGGAACGGACCTATATCCGCTTTACCGTGGCCGATCGTCCCGGTGTGCTGGCCGAAATCACCGCCGCCATGCGCGATGCTGGCGTGTCGATCGAAAGTCTGATCCAAAAGGGTCGGCCCAATGAAGGCGGCGATGTTCTGGTCGCAATGGTCACCCATGAAGGGCAGGAACGCAGTGTTCAACAGGCCTTGCACCTGCTTGATGGGTCGGACAGTCTTACGGCTCCTCCACTGGTTCTTCCTCTGCTCCGGAATTGATCGGCAGATCCTGATCCGGGCTCTTGGATGCACCTTGCTCAAGTGGCCGCTCGGGAAGACCGATGATGGGGGCGGTTCCGCTGTCATCCCCGCCCAGCGGTGGCAAACCGCGGGAAATCCGGTCGGCATCTGAACCGGCTGGTGCTTGAGGCAGGGCCGCGACGTCAATGATCAGGGCCGGGGGCGGAACCTTGCCGAAAGAGACGCAGCCGAACGGCATTCCCTGATCATGGCAATCCAGAATGAAATCCGGTGTTCTTGGATCATCGCGGAAAGCGGTTTCCTCGGCATAGCGTGCCTGTGCACTGTCCGGATCGAGCGTTTGAAAGCGGCGCTGGTCGCGATTGCGCCAGCATACAATGATTTCACCGGAAATGATCGCGGCTTCCTGTTCTTCGCTGCAATCTTCAACTGGCGGTGGCGGCCCGTACAGGTCATCAGCGCTCGCCAGAATGTCGATCACCTGACTACCATCTGAAAATTCCTGTGACCGGGCTGGCTCAGTGCTTTGGTCAGAACCCGATATGGGATCGGGAGGCGTCACTTCGCGGTCATCCTGTGCTACTACCGGGGACGTGAGCACCAGCAGGCAAGCAACCATGCCCTTGGCACTGCGTATAATGGCGGCTTGGCAATTTGCGCCTGCAGGGCCGAAACTCCGACCACTTCCCACAGGCTTGCCATTCGCCGTTATGTCGATGCTCGACAAGCCTGCCTCCTTTTGTCTAAGCGCGCACTCACACTTAAAGGACTGAATCGCTCATGAACACGACTGACAACGCTTCTGCTGCTTCATCGACTTCGGTAGAGAGTGAAAACGCCCTTGATCGGGTCCTCGTGCTGGAAATGGTCCGTGTGACCGAAGCGGCAGCGGTGGCCGCCTCCAAGCTGATTGGACGAGGCGATGAAAAAGCTGCTGACGCGGCTGCGGTGGAAGCTATGCGTGAAGCCTTCGATACACTGTATATGGATGGCACAGTCGTGATCGGCGAAGGCGAGCGCGATGAGGCGCCGATGCTCTATATCGGCGAGAAGGTGGGCGGTGCGCCGGGCAAGGGGCCCAAGATCGACATTGCGCTCGACCCGTTGGAGGGCACAACGATCACGGCCAAGGCTGGCCCCAATGCGCTGGCAGTGCTGGCCGCGGCTGAAGAAGGCTGCCTGCTGAATGCCCCGGACACTTACATGGACAAGATTGCAGTTGGACCGGGTTATCCCGACGATGTGATCGACCTTGCCAAATCACCCAGCGACAATGTCCGCTCGGTTGCTGCGGCCAAGGGCGTCAATCCGGAAGACATCATCGTGTGCGTGCTTGACCGTCCGCGCCATGGCGATTTGATTGCCGAATTGCGCGGGCTGGGCTGCGGTGTCGTGCTGATCGGCGACGGCGATGTCGCAGGGGTGATTGCCACAACTGACGAAGAAACGACAATCGATATGTATATGGGCCAGGGTGGCGCACCCGAGGGTGTGCTGGCAGCGGCGGCTTTGCGTTGTGTCGGCGGGCAGTTCAACGGTCGGCTGGTGTTCCGCAACGAGGATGAAAAGGCTCGCGCCCGCAAGTGGGGGATCGAGGATTTTGACCGGATCTACAAGCTGGAAGATCTGGCCAGCGGCGACTGCATCTTTGCCGCGACCGGCGTAACTTCTGGCTCGCTTCTGGACGGGGTGAAGCGCAAGCGCGGTGGCATCATGACCACCGACAGTGTGGTCATGCGCGCCTCCAGCGGCACCGTGCGCTGGATCAAGGGCGAACATAAGATCGGATAGATTGAGGAGAGCCGCCGGGGGCTCCCGACAGCGCTCGCGGTCCTGCGCATACGAAACATGGGCATGCGCTGGATCAAGGGCGAGCGTCTGGCTGTTTTCACCTTGCGGAAAACTCTGACCACTGCCTGTTGCAACCGCACCGGGCTGGGCTAAGCCTCGCGACAAGCGAACGGCTGCGCGATTCGGATGCGTGGCGGGTGCCAACCGCAAAGGAAGCAGCGCAATGAAAATCATGTCCGGCAATTCCAACCTGCCGCTTGCAAGGGCGATAGCCGCCTATCTCGAAATGCCGCTGACCGACACCAGTGTGCGCCGCTTTGCCGACGAGGAAATCTTTGTCGAGATCCACGAGAACGTTCGCGGCGAAGACGTTTTTCTGGTCCAGCCGACCAGCTTTCCGGCCAATGACAACCTGATGGAATTGCTGATCTGCATCGACGCGTGCAGACGCGCTTCGGCCAAGCGGATCACCGCTGTGGTGCCTTATTTCGGGTACGCGAGGCAGGATCGAAAGCCTGGGCCGCGCACGCCGATTTCGGCAAAACTTGTCGCCAATCTGATCACCGAGGCAGGTGCAGATCGAGTGCTGGCGGTCGATTTGCACGCCGGCCAGATCCAGGGCTTCTTCGACATTCCGACCGACAATCTCTACGCAGCGCCGGTCATGGCCGCCGACATCCAGGCGCGATATGGCGATCAGGATCTGATGGTGGTTTCGCCCGACGTTGGCGGCGTGGTTCGCGCTCGTGCATTGGCCAAGCGGCTCGACAACGCGCCGCTCGCCATCGTTGACAAGCGCCGCGACCGACCTGGAGAATCCGAGGTCATGAACATCATTGGCGATGTGAAGGGTAGGCATTGCATCCTGATCGACGACATCGTCGATTCGGGCGGTACACTTTGCAATGCAGCCGAAGCTCTGCTCGATCAGGGTGCATCCAGCGTTGCAGCCTACATCACCCACGGTGTTCTGTCGGGCGGCGCGGTGGCACGGGTCAACGGGTCCAAGCTGAAAGAGTTGGTCATTACCGATTCCATCCGCCCCACCGATGCCGCAACTGCATCGGGCAATATCCGCATACTCACCATTGCCCCCCTGATCGGCGAAGCGGTCCGGCGAATTGCCGATGAAAGCTCGGTTTCCAGCCTGTTCGACTAGACCCGGAAGTTCACCGCCAGGGTTTCGTCTGGCCGGGTTTCAGCCTCTTGAGTTCTTCCAGCCGCCGCGCCTGTCGCTGTTCCAGCGTCAGCGTGACAAGCGGTCTTGGCTGTTCGCGAAACTTGTGCGGCGTCACCCCAAAGAAAGACGTAAAATCCCGGATCATGTGTGACTGATCGAAGTAGCGCAGCAGCATTTCTTCTTCTTCGGCCTCGTCCGCCACACCGCACAGCTGAGCGGCCAGATCCAGCGCCCGCGCCCGCCGCATGACCGTGCGAGGGGTCAGGCCAAAGTCTCGCTTCACCACCCTCTCCAGCTTGCGCAAACTGATGTTGAGCTCCTCGGCAAGGTCGGCGAGAGATTGCGTCGGGTCTTCAAATGCGGCCAGCTCGAATCTCACCGAGATCGGGTCAGGCGGTGCGGGATCATGCTTGGCGATATATCGGCGCAGCGCCTCTTCCAGTGCCAGATTCCATTGCTGAGGCGAATGTTCATCGCTGAAAGCATCAAGCAAATCATCCTGCAGCAGATTGAACACGTCGGCCCGTTCGATCCGGTCGACCATTTTTTCGGCCGAGCGACCCGTCAGAGCATAAAAGGCCCCGGCGCGAAGACTGAAGCCCGATGACATGACATCGCCCGAACAGGTCAGCGGCATGAATTTGGAATGTTCGCCGAATTGCAGGACTTCGTTCTTGTAAACATTGTGCCCGTCTGCGGTCATCGCGGTCCAGGTACCATTCGAGACATAGCGTGTGTACGCATTGTCGTTGCACATGCCGCAGGTGATCAGGACATCAGCCGAATTGACCGCCTTGGCCGATATCAGGCGTGAAAACCAAGGTGACAGATCATCAGCTGGCGCGCGGTTTTCCGAAAGCGGCAACGTATGCCGCGTCTTGGCAGATATAGACGCAAGATTGCGCTGCCATATCTTCTGATATGTATTATCTTTTGCCACTGCGACTGCGTCCCTGATCGGTTTTTCGCGCTTGTTACGCCGCGCAAACGTTACCTACATGTTTTCAGAGGAAACTGCACCATCCGGACCATTGGAATTGATTCGCCAAGGCCGTTCATCTTCCGGTCCCAGCTTGCCCAGCACTTCCAACCGTCGCGATTGCCGCGCTTCCAACGATACAGTGAGCAAGGGTGCAGGCTTGGTTGAAAATTGTTTGGGTGTCATGCCGAAAAAGGATGAAAATTCGCGAATCAGATGCGACTGGTCGTAATAGCGCAGCGCCATTTCCTCAGCTTCTGCATAGTCGGCCACACCGCGCACATAGGCTGCAAAATCAAGCACCCGTGCCCTGCGAAGAACATTCTTCGGGGTGAGCCCGAAATGGCGCTTGATCAACCGCTCCAATGTTCTCCTTTCGATCTGGTTGTCTTCAGCAAATTGCGCAAGCGACATATTGGGATCGGTAAAGGCGGCCTTGTCAAAGGCGGCGACGATCGGGTCCGGAACCTTTGCACCGGTGAATTCTATCAGCTGCCGGAACAGCTTTTCAGCAATAGCCATCCATCGCGCAGGTGGTCCGTCCAAACCAAACCATTCGAGCATTTGTTTGCTGGTGGCCCAATCGACATCGTAGAGGTCATCATACCGCAGGATCCGATCAAGCGTGTCGGAAGATTTGGGCCCCACCAGATTGGCAACCGCTCCGGGCTTCAATGCGAGCGTCAGAACGGAAAAGCTGCCGGACACGCTGACTGGCATTGGTCGGGTCTGCGGACCAAAAAACAAGGCACAATCTTCATGCTCTTCGTGGCCGTCACGGGTTTCGGCGCTCCAACGTCCAGCGAACAGCAGTCGCAAGACCGGCGTGTCGGCAAACTGGCTGCATTCGAGGGTTTGTCCAGGCGAGAGATTGACATTGGTCACATACAACCGGGCGATCCACGGCGATAAATCGTCCGCGGGCGCGCGATTGACCGACAGGATATCGCCCAGCGGCGAATGGCCGGTTGACGAACTGATCGGTGCGGTCATGCCGCCATTCTTGTTGTCACTCGCCATAAAGGTGAGCTACCTCGTCCCAGAAAACAGCGACCCGCTGCGAACCGAAAGCTGCACGCTGTCCTACGACAACGCGACGAGGCCTATATAGCAATGAATTCTAAGGAAATACAATGCGCCCATCGCCTGGCCGATGCCGCACGCCAAGCCATCGTGCCGCTGTATCGCGGCGAATATTCGCAAGAGAAAAAGGCGGACCGCAGTTTTGTGACCGAAGCCGATCGCGCTGCAGAGGCCGCCATGCGAACCATTATCGAACAGGAATTTCCTGATGACGGGATCATTGGCGAAGAATATGGCACCCGCAATGAAGGCGCTGGCCGCCAATGGGTGCTTGATCCGATTGATGGCACGCAAAGCTTCATGGTCGGCAGGCCGATCTTCGGTACGCTGATTGCGCTGATGCAGGACGGCTGGCCGGTGCTGGGCGTGATTGATCAGCCCGTGCTGCAGGAACGATGGCTCGGTTCAATCGGCGAACAGACCATGTTGAACGGACAGCCGGTGCATACGCGCAAATGCCGCGAATTGGCAGGAGCAACTGTTGCTACGACCAGCCCCCATTGTTTTTCCGAAGATGAAGCCGGTGCCTATCTCAAGGTGATCGCCAAGGCTTACCCGGACAAGGCGTGGCCGGTTTATGGCGGGGATTGCTACAATTATGCGTTGCTGGCCTCGGGCCAGATCGATCTGGTCATGGAAGCCGGTCTGAAGCTGCACGATTTTGCCGCCTTGGTTCCGGTCGTCGAAGGGGCCGGCGGGATGATGTGCGATTGGCAGGGGAACCCGCTGGATGCCAATTCCGACGGCAGTGTTCTCGCGCTGGGTGAAAATGCACGGCTCGAAGAGGTGTTAGAGGCGATGGGATAATGCGCAAGGCGGCGCGCGGGACACTGACTACCAAAGGGAGAATGGTATGACGAAGGTAAATCCAAGCGGACATTATGACTGGACGCCGGATCGTCTGCCTGATCTTTCAGGCAAGCTTTATCTGATCACCGGGGGCAATTCCGGCATCGGGCTGGAGGCGGCAAAGATCCTCGCCAAAAAGAACGCTGATATCATCATCGCGGCTCGCAATCAGACCAAGGGCGAGGCCGCAGTTGCGCAAATCAAACTGGCAGGCTCTGGCAAGGTCGATCTGCTCACCCTCGATCTGGCCGATATGGCATCGATCCGGGCCGCTGCGGACCAGGCAAGGGCGCAATTTGGCACAATCACCGGCCTGATCAACAATGCCGGGATCATGCAAACCCCCAAGCAACAAACTGCCGATGGGTTCGAAATGCAATTGGGCACCAATCACCTGGGCCATTTCCTCTGGACAGCTCTAATGTGGGGCCGGCTTGATCCGGCCAATGGCCGCGTCGTCACAGTTTCCAGCATTGCGCATAAATTCGGCCAGATTCACTTTGACGATCTGATGCTGGAACGCGGATACGATCCGTCCAAAGCTTACACTCAAAGCAAGCTTGCCAATCTGATCTTTGCGCAGGAACTTCATAGGCGGCTGGAGGCTGATGGATCAGCGATCAAATCTATCGCGTGCCATCCGGGCTATTCCGACACGGCCTTGCAAAGCACGGGTCCCGGCGCGCTGCTGAGCGGAATTTACAAGATCACCAATGCGTTGCTGGCGCAAAGCTCCACATTGGGTGCCTATCCCACGGTATTGGCTGCAGCCGATGACGAAGCCAATTCTGGTGCATATTACGGCCCGACTGGGATCATGGATGCGCGCGGACCTGTCGGCGATGCTCAAGTCGCCAGACGCGCCCTCAACCCGCATGTTGCCGAACAGCTTTGGAAGGTTAGCGAGGAATTGGTTGGTCAGACGCTTGCGGTGGGGTGATATTGGGTTGGTCCGAACGTAGGTGTCGTGCTTTCCTACCTTGTGAAAGCGCTCCATATGCCGGCCATGCGATATGGAGATCTTAGGACAATTTGTGCGCGGGCCCTGGGTGAGATGGGTCGCGAGCCACCTTGTGTGGACCGGCCGGATATTTGTTCCTTGGACTGTGTAACATGTGTAACCAACATTGGGGGTTGCAGGCTAGCGCCTATGCCGGCTCTCCGGCCCCCTCACAGCGCTTGCTTTCCATATCATTCCCGACTAAACGCGCGCCTTCACTGACACGTGATTCATCTTCCGGTCTGGCCGTTAGGGCTGCCAGGGCTGGTTGGACGTGTCTCCAAACCGATATCTTCGTAGGAGATGAAAATGCCCAAGCTGAAGACCAAAAGCGGTGTGAAGAAACGCTTCAAAATCACCGCAACCGGCAAGATCAAGCACGGCGTCGCTGGCAAGCGCCACCGTCTGATCAGCCACAATGCGAAGTATATTCGCCAGAACCGCGGCACCTCTGTCCTGTCGGAAGCCGACACCAAGACAGTCAAGAAATGGGCCCCATACGGGCTCGACTGAGCGCGCTGGTCTAAGGAGAATATACAATGCCTCGCATCAAACGCGGCGTCACCACGCGCCAAAAACACAAGCGGTTACTGGATCAGGCCAAGGGCTATCGCGGTCGTCGCAAGAACACGATCCGCATCGCTCGTCAGGCTGTCGAGAAGGCTGGCCAGTATGCCTATCGCGACCGCAAGGTTAAGAAGCGCAGCTTCCGCGCCCTGTGGATTCAGCGGATCAATGCTGCCGTTCGCGCCGAAGGCCTCACCTATTCGCAGTTCATGCATGGGGTGAAGCTGGCTGGGATCGAGCTCGATCGCAAAGTTATGGCTGATCTGGCGATGAATGAAGGCGCTGCTTTCAAGTCGATCATCGATCAGGCCAAAGCCGCACTTCCTAACTAAGGGTTTGGCTAACTAAGGGTTTGGAATTGCATTGATCTGACAGGATCGGTGTGCGGAACAGGAATGGGCGCTCGGGAGCAGTTCCGGGCGCCTTTCCCGTTTCCGCTACGGTTTCGTTTGCTTTCAAACGGTCACTCGCTATCTGTCGCAAAATGGGTGGCAGTTTGAAACCTCGTTCAGGGGCAACCGGCAAGTATAAGGTGCGCAGCCACTTTTATGCGCCGCCGCCCGAGTTCGATGGGTGCTTCACCAGCTTTTATCACCTCGAATTGTCCGTTGAAGACGGTGGCACGGTCAGTGATTACCTCTTGCCTGAATGGGCTTCCATGCGGTTTTTCGCAGGAGCAAAACCTTGGGCGTGCATCCCTGGAAGTCCTCCGCTGACTGACACATGCTTTGGTGTTACGGGACCGACTTCCCGGCCCACTCAGTTCCGGCTGGGCGCGTCGCGGTGCTGGGGTATCGGCTTTCTACCGCTGGGCTGGGCACGGTATTGTGAAGGCGAAGCCGCGTCCTATGCCAATCGGATGCTCGATGCTTCGACCAACGCGGGCTTTGCAAAGTTCGAGCCGCTGTCACAAATCCTGTGCGATCCGACGGTATCTGTGGAACAGCAATATCAGGCGATCGTCGAAACGATGGCAAGATTGACCAGGCCATCGCGATCAGAAGAGACAGTCATTCGCATTCACAAGGCTCTGATTGACGAAGAATTGGCGAGTGTAGCGGATTTTGCCGAACACGCCGGCATTGGCCTTCGGTCGCTGGAGCGGATGTGCAAACGCTATTTCGGGTTCACGCCCAAATTGCTGATGCGTCGCCAGCGCTTTATCCGCAGCCTGACCAGTTTCATCGCCCAACGGGGCAGCAAGTGGTCCGATGTGATGGATGATCACTATCACGATCAGGCCCAGTTCAGCCGCGAGTTTCGCGAATTCATGACCATGAACCCAAGCGAATATGCAGCTTTGCCGCACCCCTTCCTCGACAGCTTTATCGAAGCGCGAATTCGCATGCGGGGATCTGCGGCGCAGACCCTCGACCGGCCTTAGCGCACACTTCGTCAGCTCGCGCCGCGCATTCGCATTCGAAAAAAGCACTCAGCAGGGCAAAGCCTCTTTGCCTTGCGCGGCAATTGTCGCTAGCGAACGCGCACCCTTTATAGAGCCATGCAATGACCGATTTGACACCGCAAAAAGATGCCGCACTCAGTGCGATTGAAGCCGCAGACACGCTTGATGCGCTGGAGGCCATAAGGCTTGAAGCGCTCGGCAAAAAGGGCTGGGTCAGTCTGGCGCTGAAAACGCTGGGTCAGATGAGTCCGGAAGAGCGGCAGGAAGCTGCCCCTGCAATCCAGGCCATCCGCGCGCAGATAGCCGATGCACTTGCAACCAGAAAGGCCGAGCTCGAGGCGGCCGAGCTGGAAAAGCAGCTGGCTAGCGAAACGCTCGACCTGACGTTGCCCGCCGCTGAATTGCCGCGCGGCAGCGTGCATCCGGTCAGCCAGGTGATGGACGAGCTGGCGGAGATTTTTGCCGACCTCGGATTTGCCGTCGCGACCGGTCCGGAAATCGAGGACGACTGGCACAATTTCACTGCGCTCAACATGGATGAAAGCCATCCTGCGCGAGCAATGCATGATACGTTCTACTTCCCCGACAAGGCGGAAGACGGGGCGAGCATCCTGTTGCGCACGCACACTTCGCCGGTGCAGATCCGCAGCATGAAGGTGCATGGCGCACCGATCCGCATTATTGCGCCGGGCCGCGTTTATCGCAGCGACAGCGATGCGACGCACACTCCGATGTTCCATCAGGTTGAAGGCCTGGTGGTCGACAAGGGCATTCATCTGGGTCATCTCAAATGGACGCTGGAAACCTTCTTCAAAGCTTTCTTTGAGCGTGAAGACATCACCTTGCGTCTGCGCCCCTCCTATTTCCCGTTCACCGAACCCAGTGTCGAGGTTGATGTCGGCTATTCCAACGAAGGCAATCGCCGTGTCGTTGGCGGACATGGCGATGCCGAGGGGCATGACTGGATGGAACTGGGCGGCAGCGGTATGGTCAATCGGCGCGTTCTGGAAATGGCGGGTGTTGACCCCGATGAATATCAGGGCTTTGCCTTTGGTCTGGGGATCGATCGGATCGCCATGCTCAAATACGGCATGAATGATTTGCGCGCCTTCTTCGATGGCGATCCACGCTGGTTGTCGCACTATGGCTTTGGCGCGGTTGACCAACCGACCCTGTCCGCCGGGGTGGGAGTAGCATCATGAAGTTCTCCACCACATGGCTGAAAGACCATCTCGAAACCGATGCCAGTCTGCAGGAGATTACCGATACGCTGAACGCGATTGGGCTTGAGGTGGAAGGGGTTGAAGACCCGGCACAGCGCCTGGCCGGATTTACCGTCGCCAAAGTGCTCGCGGCTGAAAAACACCCTGATGCCGACAAGCTGCAAGTGCTGAGCGTCGACACTGGCCAAATAGCCGAAGGGGGCGACCCGCTTCAGGTCGTCTGCGGCGCGCCAAACGCGCGTGCCGGAATGAAGGGCGTGCTGGGCTTGCCCGGTGCTGTGGTGCCATCGAACGGCATGCAATTGCGCAAGAGCGCAATCCGTGGTGTCGAATCGAACGGCATGATGTGCAGCGTGCGTGAGCTTGAGCTGGGCGAAGATCATGATGGCATCATTGAGCTGCCGGATGACGCGCCGGTGGGCCACAGCTTTGCCGATTATCACGGGTCCTCACCCGTGATTGATGTCGCGATCACGCCGAACCGTCCCGATTGCATGGGTGTCTATGGCATTGCTCGCGATCTGGCGGCAGCGGGCCTAGGCACGCTGAAGCCGATTGCGTTTCCGGAGTTTGACGCTTCCGGAGCGTGCCCGGTCGAAATTCGCACGGACGATCCGGAAGGCTGCCCGGCCTTTTACGGGCGCGTCATTAAGGGCGTGACCAACGGGCCATCTCCTGACTGGTTGCAGCAAAGGCTGACAAGCGCGGGTCAGCGCCCGATTTCGCTGCTGGTTGATCTGACCAATTATCTGATGCTGGCCTATGGCCGCCCGGCCCATGTCTATGATCTGGCAAAACTGTCGGGCGCTGTGGTCGCGCGCCGGGCCATGCCGGGCGAACAGGTGCTGGCTCTAAACGAGAAAACCTACACCTTGGATGAAACCATAGTGGTGATCGCGGACGATAACGAGGTCCACGATATTGCCGGCATCATGGGTGGCGCCAATTCCAGCGTGACCGATGAAACGACAGACATATTGCTGGAAATCGCCTATTTCGATCCGCCGCGTATTGGCGTGACGGGCCGCAAACTGGGCCTGGCTTCGGATGCGCGGACGCGTTTCGAGCGCGGAGTGGATCCGGCCTTTCTGGATGACGGCCTGGACCTGTTGACCGGGCTCATCGTGGAATTGGCAGGCGGCACTGCTAGCGAGGTAGTGCATGCGGGCTCTGCACCCGATACGCCCAAGACAGTCACCTTCGACCCGGCGCTGACTGCGCAACTGGGCGGTGTCGATGTGCCAGCGGACGAACAGCGCCGCATTCTTGAGAGCCTTGATTTCACCGTCGGCACTGATGGCACGGTTACATGCCCCTTGCGCCGCCATGATATCGAAGGGCCTGCCGATCTGGTTGAAGAAGTGGTCCGAATTCACGGGCTCGACAAAGTGGAAAGCGTTGCCCTGCCACGGGTGGAAGGTGTCGCGCGCCCAACTGCCACGCCAGAGCAGGTGCTGGAGCGCAAATTGCGCCGGTCAGCTGCGGCGAGCGGGCTGAACGAGGCCATTACATGGTCATTCCTGCCCGAGGCGGAGGCTGATCATTTCGGCGATGGCCAGTCCTTGTGGGCGCTGGCCAACCCGATCAGCGAAGACATGAAAGTCATGCGGCCGTCGCTCATTCCCGGTCTCTTGATGGCGGCCAAGCGTGCGGCCACGCGAGGCAGCACCTCGACCCGGATGTTCGAGCTGGGGCGGCGATATTTCCGCGCCGATAATGGGTTGAGCGACGAGCGGGCGACGCTCGCTGTGGTTCTGGCGGGGGACAGACATCCGCGCCGCTGGATGTCTGGCAAGGCGCAGGCCTTCGATGCCTATGATGCAAAATCCTACGCTCGTGCTTTGCTGCGCGAAGCCGGGGCCCCGGTGAACAATCTGCAGACCATGGGTGATGCCGGGCCGCAGTTTCATCCCGGCCAGTCGGCGACGTTGCGGTTGGGGCCGAAAAATGTGCTTGCGAGATTTGGCGCTCTGCACCCGGCAACATTGGCAGCATTCGATATGGATGGGCCCGTGATGGCAGTCGAGATATTCCTCGATGCCTTGCCGAACAAGCGAGCCAAGGGCAGCTTTGCCAAGCCTGAATATGCGCCCCCGGCCTTGCAATCGGTCAATCGCGACTTTGCCTTTCTGGTTCCCGAAGATTTGCCAGCCGCCCAGCTTGTCCGGGCGATTGGCGGCGCGGACAAAGCCAATATCGTCGGGGCCCGCGTGTTTGATGTCTTCGCCGGATCCGGCGTGCCCGAAGGCAAGAAGTCGATCGCGGTGGAAGTGACGCTGCAACCCAAGGAAAGGAGCTACAAGGATGCCGATCTCAAGGCGATTTCCGATGCAGTGATTGCAGCGGCTGCGAAACAGGGAGCCGAACTGCGCGGCTGATGCCGGCAGGATCTGATCTGACATGTCCAATCGAAGAACCTTTGCGATCATCTCTCATCCCGATGCGGGTAAGACGACGCTGACCGAAAAGCTGCTGTTGCAGGGCGGGGCCATCCATCAGGCGGGCCAGGTCAAGGCACGCGGTGAAGCACGGCGTGCGCGGTCCGACTGGATGAAGATCGAGCAACAGCGCGGCATCTCTGTGACTTCCAGCGTGATGACGTTCGAGCGTGAAGGCGTGACTTTCAACCTGCTCGATACGCCGGGACACGAGGATTTCTCCGAGGACACCTATCGCACGCTGACCGCCGTCGACAGCGCAATCATGGTGATTGACGCGGCCAAGGGCATCGAACCTCAGACCCGAAAGCTGTTCGAGGTTTGCCGCTTGCGCAGCGTGCCGATCATAACGTTCGTGAACAAGGTCGACCGTGAAGGCCGACCGGTTTTCGAATTGCTGGATGAGATTGCCGATATGCTGGCGCTTGATGTCAGCCCGCAGGCCTTCCCTGTCGGCATGGGCGGACAGTTTGAAGGCATTCTGGACTTTGCAACCGGTGCCATTGCCCGGCCCGAAGGTCCATCGAAGGAATTTCTCGGGCGGCGCGATCAAGACGCGCAATTGCCCGATGACGTCGCCGAAAATGCGGAGCTTGCGCAGATCGGCTATCCCGAATTCGATCTGGAGGCCTATCGCAATGGCGATCTGACACCGGTGTATTTCGGGTCAGCCTTGAAGAATTTTGGCGTGACCGAACTGATCGAGGCAATCGCCGAGTTTGCTCCACCGCCGCGGCCACAGCCTGCTGGCGACCAGCAGATCGCGCCAGAGCGCGATGAAGTGACCGGCTTCATCTTCAAGGTGCAGGCCAATATGGACCCCAACCACCGCGACCGAATCGCCTTCATGCGGCAGGTGTCAGGCACCTTCAAGCGCGGCATGAAGTTGACCCCATCCGGCTTGGGCAAACCCATTGCCGTGCACTCGCCGATCCTGTTTTTTGCCCAGGATCGCGAGATTGCCGATACAGCAGAGGCGGGCGATATCATCGGCATTCCCAATCATGGGACGCTTCGGGTGGGGGATACCTTATCCGAAAAGAACGAAGTGCGCTTCACCGGTCTGCCCAATTTTGCCCCGGAAATTCTCCGCCGCGTGCAGCTGAAGGACCCGACCAAGACCAAACAATTGCGCAAGGCGCTGGATGACCTTTCGGAAGAGGGCGTAATTCAGGTGTTTTACCCAGAGATTGGCGCTCAATGGATCGTCGGAGTTGTCGGCCAGCTCCAGCTGGAAGTTCTCATCAGTCGGCTTTCGGCTGAATACAAGGTCGAGGCAGCGCTTGAAGCGGCGCCCTTTGCGACTGCGCGCTGGATCAAGGGCGAAGCCAAGGCGCTGAGCGAGTTTGAGAGCTTCAACCGCGCCAATCTGGCCAAGGATCGCGATGGCGATCTGGTTTTCATGGCGAAGAGCCCGTGGGATGTGAACTATCAGCAGGAAAACAATCCGGACCTGACCTTCTCCGCGACCAAGGAACGCTAGACTTGAAAGCCGTGACAGCTTGGCTCAAAGCATGAGCCATGAATGGCACCGGACCCACATCGCAAACCTTCATCTCGCAGCGCCTCAGGCTGAATTATCTCGATTGGGGCAATCGCGGCAAACCGCCCCTGGTGCTGGTCCATGGCGGGCGCGATCATGCGCGCAGCTGGGACTGGACAGCCGAAGCTTTGGCCCAAGACTGGCATGTGGTGGCGATGGACCATCGCGGTCATGGTGACAGCGACTGGGTGTCTGATGGCAATTACCGCTCCAACGATATGGTCTATGATCTGGCCCAATTCGTCCACCAGCTGGGCGTGGGACCAGTCACGATCGTCAGCCATTCGATGGGTGGCAATGTAGCGCTGCGCTATGCAGGCGTGTGTCCGGAGATGGTCCGCAAGATCGTGGCGATTGAGGGTTTGGGGCCGAGCCCTGAACGCCAGGCAGAAATGCGCGCGACCCCCTATTCAGAGCGATTTGCCGAATGGATCGGCAAGAAGCGCTCCGCCTCGGGCCGCATTCCGCGCAAATATGACAGCATCGAAGACGCCTTCGCCCGAATGATCGAGGAAAACAGCTATCTGACGCCTGAGCAGGCGCGGCACCTCACCATCCATGGGGTCAACCGCAATGAAGATGGCACCTACAGCTGGAAATTTGATCCGCACCTCAATGTCTGGGGTATCGAGGACATCGCCGACCGCTTTCTGGAAGAACTTTGGGGATCCATCACTGCGCCAACGTTGCTGCTGTACGGGGCAGACAGTTGGGCCTCCAACCCGCAGAAGGACGGCCGCATAAAGCACTTCAACAATGCCGATGTGATCGAATTTGAGAAGGCCGGGCACTGGCTCCACCATGACCAGTTCGACCGGTTCATTCGCGTGCTTAAGGAGTTCCTGTGATGGCTGATTTTACGAAGCAGCTTGATGACAAGCAGATCGCGATGATCGAACAGCAACCGGTGTTCTTCGTTGCAACCTCTGCTCCGATGGGCCGGATCAACCTCAGCCCAAAGGGCTATGATGCCTTTCGTGTGCTCAGCCCCAAACGGGTGGCTTATCTTGATCTCGGCGGATCGGGCAATGAAACCCATGCCCATTTGGCAGCCGACGGGCGCATCACAATCATGTTTTGCAATTTTCAGCAGCCCGCGCTGATCCTTCGACTTTACGGACGGGGAGTTTCTGTGCTGCCCCAGGACGAGGGATGGGAAAAACTCGCCAGTCATTTCACTCTGCTACCGGGCACACGGCAGATATTCGTCATCGACGTTGAAACTGTTCAGAGCAGTTGTGGATGGGGCGTGCCCTTCATGAGCCTCGAGGCGGAGCGGCCGACGCTGAAGAAAGCCCATGCACAGGCCAATCCAGCGGAGTGGGAGGCCAAGATGGCAACACGCATTTCCAGCATCGACGGGCTGCCGACCCGCGCGACCGACCGCTATATTTCGGGTGAGCCAGGCACCGAATGATTGCACGGGCGTTTGATCGTCACAGTGCAGCTTAAGTTCGCCTCTTACAACATCCACAAAGCGATTGGCCTTGATCGCCGCCGCGATCCTGATCGTATTATTTCCGTGCTGCGCGAGATGAATGCTGATGTCATCGCTCTGCAGGAGGCCGATCGGCGCTTTGGCCAGCGGGTTCGTACCCTGCCGCGTGCCCTATTGGATGATACCCCTTGGCGGGAGGCTCCCGTCGCGCGTCGCGCGCGCAGCATCGGGTGGCATGGCAATGCATTGCTGGTGCGACGTGACATTGCAATTCTAGATGCGCAACCTTTGGCATTACCAACATTTGAACCGCGCGGTGCAGTTACGGCAGCATTGGAAATCGAGGGGAAAACCATTCGCGTGTTGGGTGCGCATCTTGATCTGTCGGGTCTTCGCCGTCGCGATCAAATTCGCGCTATATTGAACCATTGTGAGCAGCAAACAGCAAAGCTGCCGACAGTTGTAATGGGCGATTTCAACCAATGGACCGTTATGCGCGGAGCAATGCAGGAATTTGGGTCAGACTGGCAAGTGCTGGATCTCGGTCGCAGTTATCCTTCGCGCCGGCCGATCGCACCACTCGATCGAATGGTTGCGTCCAGCGAATGGCGATGCATGAGCGCACACGTTCATCGTAGCGCTCTGGCGACACAAGCATCGGACCATTTGCCCGTGAAGGCCACTTTAGCTTTGCCTAAAATTTAATCAGCCGATTAATTATTAAGCAATTCTTACTGATATATCGCGCCGGCTTTCCGCATACCTTGCTTGAATCACGCTGTTTTGCATTTTGGCACACCTCTTGCTCATCAACTCGAGCCGGGAGATCGTCCGGTAAGCAGAAGGGGGCTTCGATGAAGTTCATCATCGCCGTAATTAAACCGTTTAAACTCGATGAGGTCCGCGAAGCGCTGGGCTCTATCGGAGTTGCTGGAATGACCGTATCCGAAGTTAAGGGATTTGGTCGCCAGAAGGGCCAAACCGAAATTTATCGCGGGGCCGAGTATTCAACAAATATGCTGCCCAAGGTGAAGCTTGAGATTGCTGCCAGCGATGAAATCGCTGCGCAAGTGGTCGAAACCATCCAGCAGACCGCCAGCACCGATGCGATCGGCGATGGCAAGATTTTTGTACTCGACCTCGCCTCAGCCACCCGGATCCGCACAGGCGAATCCGGTGACACGGCGCTCTAAGGACATGAGAGGTAATACTATGATCCGCAAACTTGCATGCGGCGCAGGGGCTCTCACGGCCTCTATGTTCGTCGCGACAGCCGCTATGGCACAGGAAGTTGCTGAGGCAGCTCCGGCAGTGCCGAACCCCGGCAACAATGCCTGGATGATGACCGCCACGGTTCTCGTCCTGTTGATGATCCTTCCCGGACTGGCCTTGTTTTACGGCGGCTTGACCCGCAGCAAAAACATGCTTTCGACCATGACCCAGATCGGCGCAACCGCTGCTCTGGCGATGCTCATTTGGGTAATGTGGGGCTTTTCTCTCGCTTTCGGGTCAACCCCGATTGAAGGGTTCATGGGTCAGTTCATCAGCGGCGGAAGCTATTTCCTATCCGGAATGACTGCCGAAACAACAGCGGCCACGTTCACCGATGAAGTGATCAGCGAATATGTGTTCGTCAGCTTCCAGATGACTTTTGCAGCGATCACTGCGGCGCTGATACTGGGCGCTACGGCAGAGCGGATGAAGTTCAGCGCAGTGATGGCATTCGTCCCGATCTGGCTGACAATCGTTTATTTCCCGATTGCCCACATGGTTTGGGCAGGCGACGGACTTCTGTTCGCAGCTGGCGCACTTGATTTCGCTGGCGGTACAGTTGTGCATATCAACGCTGGTGTGTCTGGCTTGGTGCTCGCCTATCTTCTGGGCAAACGTCGGGGCTATCCAGCTGAGCCGATGCCACCGCACTCGCTGACCATGACCATGGTCGGTACCGGATTGCTTTGGGTTGGCTGGTTTGGCTTCAACGCCGGCTCCGCTCTGGAAGCAGATGGCTTTGCCGGACTTGCCATGATCAACACTTTTGTTGCCACGGCAGCGGGTGCCCTGACCTGGATGGTTATCGAACGAGTGATGGGCCACAAGGGTTCTGCGCTGGGCTTCTGCTCGGGTGTCATTGCTGGTCTGGTTGCTGTTACACCGGCAGCTGGTAACAGCGGGCCGTTCGGTGCGATCCTGCTCGGCATTGCATCGTCGATCGTCTGCTACTTCTTTGTAGCCAAGGTGAAAGCCAAGTTCGGCTATGACGATTCGCTTGACGCGTTTGGCATTCACGGCATCGGCGGCATCGTAGGCGCCATCGGCACCGGAATCGTATACCAGCCATTCATGGGTGGGCCAGGGGACGGAACGACTGCTCTGGCAACTCAGCTCTGGATCCAGACCGAAGGTGTTCTGGTAACCATTGCCTGGGCTGGTATCGGAACCCTGATCGCCGCTCTCATCGTAAAGGCCATCATTGGTCTGCGGGTAACCGAAGAAGTTGAGGTCGATGGTCTCGACATCAGCGAGCACGGCGAGCGCGCTTACAATTAATCTCCAGTTTGGCGGAGTGGAGAACTTTTCTCCTCTCCCTCTCCCCTCCGCCTCACATCGTTCCTCCTGCGAACGAACAAACTGTCGAAGGGCCGGGGCGCAAGCTCCGGCCCCTTTTTTGTTCCGCTTTGGATATTCCTATCCTCGCAAGTGTAACAATTTGGCTTTGGGGACCGAATGACGGTGTACATTCCACAGTGAAACAGGGGTTTCCCATGCGTATCTCGATCATTGCAACGTCCGTTATAATCTTCGCAACACCTGGTCTTGCACAACCCACGACAACACCCGTGGCAGCTGGCGCGCAAATCGCCGCCAATGCAGAAGAAGCAGCTCCCAAATTTCGGACGGTCTGCGTAAAGCAGGAGCGGACTGGCACACGCTTGCCTGGCCGCAAAGTATGTCACAAGGTTCCGGTCAAGGACGTGCAGCAGGTCATGCCCAAGGAGCCAGCATCAGCCACTGCCAAGCAGTAAAACTGCTGGTCTTTAGAGAGTAATCAGGCTGGCATTATCCAGCGAGCGTGATCGGCCGGACACTCTGATTGGCTACATTGGAAAGGCCACGCCCGACTAACGCGTTGCCTGCATGACAAAGTCCGCGCAGCGCTCACCGATCATGATGCTGGGTGCATTGGTGTTGCCTGAGACGATTTGGGGCATCACGCTGGCGTCTGCCACCCACAGCCCCTCGACCCCGTTCACTTTTAAGGTGGGATCGACCACTGCATCGGTATCGCTGCCCATCCGGCAGGTCCCAACAGGGTGATAGACCGTGTCCGCACGGTTGCGGATCAATTCATCAATTGCGGCATCATCATGCAGATCAACAGGATGCCGATCAGTCGGACCATATGCCTGTAGCGGTGGCGCGTCGACGATTCTATGCGACAAGCGAACCCCTTCGCGCAGAACCGCAATATCATGTGGATCATCCAGGAAGTTTGGATCCAGCACGGGTGCGGCTTCCGGATCGGGCGAGCCGAGCGTCACGCTGCCCCGGCTCTTGGGGCGCAGAACGCAGGCATGCAGCGAAAAGCCGTGGCCCTTTACCTTTTCTCGTCCGTGATCTTCCAGAACGGCAGGCACAAAATGCCACTGAATATCGGGTGCTGGACTGTCGGCCATCACGGTCCAGAATCCGCCTGCTTCTGCGTAAGGCGTAGTCAAAGGTCCTGTGCGTTTGCGGCGATGCTGCAACACGGCCGCTGCCATCTTTGCCGTGCCTTTAATTGTGCTGCCAATCGGAACGTCGCTGGTCGTATTCCAGCCTGAGACATAATCGATGTGATCCTGCAAATTCCTACCCACTTGCTGGCGATCTGCCAGCACGTCGATACCGTGCTCTCTCAGGTGCTGGGCAGGCCCGATGCCTGACAGCATCAGGATTTGCGGGCTGTTGAATGCGCCCGCGCACAGGATAACCCCACGGCGGGCGTAAAGCGTTTCGCTGCGTTTGCCCTCGCGGATACGCACACCGGTGACCCGTCCGCCTTCGATGATCAGTCGCTCTACCAGCGAGTTGGTGCGAATGGACATATTGGGATCGTTGCGGACCGGCTCGACATAGGCACGTGCGGCAGACCAGCGTTCGCCATTGCGCTGAGTGACTTGGTATATTCCAAAGCCTGATTGCTCGCCTGCGTTGAAATCCGTGTTGGTGGGCAGCTGCAGCGCCGCAGCGCCTTCGACAAAGGCATGACTTGTCGGGTTTGCGTCATGCTGGTCAGACACGAACAACGGCCCACCTTCGCCGTGAAAGGCATCGGCGCCGCGTTCATTTGCTTCTGACTTGCGGAAATAGGGCAGCACATCGTCATAGGACCAGCCGCTGCAGCCTTGTGCAGCCCATTGGTCATAATCCCAGGCGTTGCCCCGGATATAGACCATGGCATTGATTGCAGATGATCCGCCAAGCCCCTTGCCGCGGGGTTGGTAGCCAACGCGCCCATTCAGGCCTTTTTGCGGAACGGTCTCATATTGGTAATTGGCCTTTTTTGGAATGAAGGGCATGAACCCTGGCGTTTTGACAAAGACGTTGTCGTTGCGCCCTCCGGCCTCGACCAAGCAAACCTGCCGCCGACTTCCAGTGGCCAGCCGGCCGGCAACAGCACTTCCGCCACTGCCGCCGCCAATGACAATATAGTCAAAGCTTTGCATTCTCTCTCCTCAGGCGGAGAGACCTAAGCTGCTTCGCCTTTGCTTTCAATCGGGTTTCTGCGTGCAACTGGTTTTGCAGCGGAGGATTGCGCATCGCTTTGAGTGCGCTCGACCCAGTCGCGCCGGATCATGTCGGAGGTCTGCCGGCTGTTGTCATGCGTCCAGCCGGGCTCACGCAGGAGGTAGGACAATTTGTGCTTCCAAGGCGCTCGCCAAATGTCCTCGAGCATACCGATCCATTCGTGGAACACGGCCCACAGAAGGTTGAAGCTGCCCAACTGGCGCACGATCCCATAGCGGATTGTCTCATCCTTGGTCTCGGCCTCGAATGTGCCGAACAGCTTGTCCCAGACGATAAAGACACCAGCATAATTGCGATCAAGATAGCGCGGGTTGGTGGCGTGATGTACCCGGTGATGGCTGGGAGTATTCATCACCGCCTCGAACCACCGAGGCATCTTGTCGATTGCCTCTGTATGGATCCAGAACTGATAGATCAGATTGAACCCGCCACAGATCGCGAGCATCACCGGGTGGAAACCCAGCAGGGCCAGGGGCAAAGCGAAAACCAGCCCAAAGGTAAAGGCGCCGGTCCAGGTTTGTCTGAGAGCCGTCGATAGATTGTAGTGCTGGCTGGAGTGGTGATTGACATGGGCCGCCCACATCCACCGAATGCGATGACCTGCACGATGGACCCAATAATACTTCAGATCGTCGAGCACGAAACACAAAGGCCAGGCCCACCAAGCCCAACCGATGTCAAACAAGCGGTATTCGTAAGTCTTGAGAAACACCGCGAGGGCAAAGCCACCAAAAGCCAGTCCGGCCACAGTTGAACCCAGCCCGAATGACAGACTCACCAACGTGTCTCTAGCTTCATAAGCATGCGGATTTTTGCGCCACGCCCACATGATCTCGATCAGGATCAGCGCGATGAAGCCGGGTACCGCATATTCGGTTGGCGAAAAATCAGGCATGGTTCTGGCTCTTTAGCCGCTGATGCGCATCGACCCAAATCTGTGGATCGCCTACCGTCAAGCTGATGGGACCAAATCGCTTCTCGCCAAGGTCAATCAGCAATCGTTCTTCGTCGGCATGAACAACGGCGCTGCCCTCCACAATCCGGCCGACATATCTGCTCCCGTGCGGACGCAGGACCAGCAAGCGTCCATGCGCATCTGACATGATCGCGCCATGGCCGTCCTGATCTATCGCACAATCGACAGCATCAAACCCGCTAACCGCCTGATCGGCGAATCGCCGAGCGTCATCATGTGACGCCAGCGTTGGCGCGCTGCCCAGCTTGAGCCAGTAAGTCAGCGCCGCAAGCGCCGCTATGGCCAGCAGCGACACAAGAAATTGCACCAAGAAGCCTGTCGGTTCCATCGGCTTGCAGATGCCATGCCGCAGCATTGTCATCAAGCATGACCGGCTCCCCATGCGCTCGCAGCGAGTGGGTCATAGGGGTGGGTCAGGCCTTGCTGGCCAACATATCCATCGCCGGCCGGACCGGACTGACATCATAGCCTGCTTCGCGGGCGGCTTGCTCAGTGGCATCAATCGGTTCCCCCGCCCGAGCTTGCGCTAAGGCCCACAACAAGGTGGAGCGGGTGCCGCTCCTGCAATAGGCGAGTGCAGGCCCGTCTGTCTCTTCCAAGGCGGTCTGCATGGCAGCAACTTGAGGTTCGCTGAATCCGGAATGGGAGATCGGTATGGCGAGATACGACATGCCTGCAGCCTTGGCTGCGGCTTCAATTTCGGCACCTTGCGGTTCTTCGGGTGATTCGCCGTCGGGCCGGTTGTTGATCACCAACGCCACTCCCAACTCTCGAGCAGCATCGATGTCGTCCGGAGTGATTTGAGGGCTGGCGAACATGGTTGGCGAGAGCTGGCGAAAGGTGGTCATAGCTATCCTGAGTTGTTTGAGCGGCGATACAACATCATTAGCCAATCATGCGAAAATGTCACAAAAATGCTTGATAAAGGCCGGCACTGTTAAATCATTCGCATGACGACGCTTTGTGCGCTATGACAGGCTATTGAGAGGTGGGGTTTGGACCTTGGTCCGGTAACGCCACCGCGTTTGGCACGGCTGACCGTCCCCGTTGCCAGCGCAAGAGACTACCGGGCGGAGAGACAAGGTACGACTACGGTTATGGGTTACGACAGAGGGCGCCGCCGGGGCCGGGATAAACGCGACGGATTCGGTGAAGACGGCTTCGATCCATTCGGCGGCAGCGACAATTTCCCACCCCGCGAGAATTTCGGCGGCGGCGGTGATCGTTACGGCGGTGGAGGCGGTGGTGGCCGTTTCAATGATGACCGTGGCGGCGGCGGCGATCGCTTTGGCGGCGGCGGTGACCGTTTCGGCGGTGGCGGCGGTGGCCGTGGCCCTGGAGGCGGCGCTGGTGGTGGTGCCGGAGGCGGCGGCGGTTTTAATCGCATGCCTGCCCAAGTTGTTGGCACCGGCAAGGGCGTAGTCAAATTCTTCAATAGTCAGAAGGGCTTCGGCTTTATCCAACAGGAAACCGGCGGCGAAGATGTGTTCGTGCATATCAGCGCTGTTGAACGCGCTGGTCTGCAAGGTCTGGCAGAAGGTCAGGCGCTTGAATTCAATCTCGTGGATCGGGGTGGCAAGGTTTCGGCTCAGGATTTGCAGGTGGTTGGCGATGTGATTGCGGTTGAACAGCGCGATGCTGGACCGCCACAGCGCGAGTTGACTGGCGAAAAAGCGACTGGAACGGTAAAGTTCTTCAATTCGATGAAGGGTTTTGGCTTTCTGGTCCGTGACGATGGCCAACCTGACGCATTCGTGCACATCAGTGCAGTCGAGCGGTCAGGCTTGCAAGCAATCAATGAAGGCGAAAAGTACGAGTTCGATCTTGAGGTCGACCGACGAGGCAAGCACTCGGCGGTTAACCTTGTGCCCGTTCAAGGCTGATTCGCCCGCCTCTGCTGTTGCTCATCTGGCAACGGTATCGGCAACACTTCAAACGGCGCCAAGTGGCGGTCCGAAAGGGCCGCCATTTTGCGTTTGCAATGACTTACTGCTGACTTTGAACTGAGAGGACTTCCCATGTCGATCACCCCCCTGATGCCAGTCTACCCGCGGTGCGGTGTGCGCCCGGTTCGTGGCGATCATTGCCACCTGATCGACGAGGATGGCACACGTTATCTGGATTTTGCTAGCGGCATTGCGGTCAATTTGCTCGGCCATTCTCATGAGGGCTTGATCGAAGCCATCCAGCAGCAGGCCGCAACGCTCATGCATGTGTCCAACCTCTATGGCAGTCCGCAGGGCGAGAAGCTGGCGCAACAGCTGGTCGATGCTACCTTTGCAGATACCGTCTTTTTCACCAATTCAGGTGCAGAAGCAGTCGAGGCAGCGATCAAGGCGGCGCGCGCCTATCATCAATATGAAGGCGACACGACCAGGTTCGAACTGATCACCTTTGCTAATGCATTTCATGGGAGGACGATGGCGACGATCAGCGCGTCCAATCAGGAAAAGATGCATCATGGTTTCTCGCCACTGCTCGGTGGGTTCAAATATGCAGAATTTGACAATCTGGACTCTGCGAAGGCTCTGATGGGGCCCAACACCGCTGGTTTTCTGGTTGAACCGATCCAGGGCGAGGGCGGTATTCGCCCGGCCTCGGACGGCTTCATGCAGGGGCTTCGCGCCTTGGCAGATGAGCATGACCTTATGCTGGTGCTGGATGAGGTCCAATGCGGCGTAGCGCGCACCGGCAAGATGTATGCGCATGAACATTACGGCATTGAGCCGGACATTCTTGCGACGGCCAAGGGCATCGGGGGCGGCTTCCCGCTGGGGGCATGCCTCGCCACCGAAAAGGCGGCGCGTGGCATGACATTCGGTACCCATGGCTCGACCTATGGCGGCAACCCGCTGGGAATGGCAGCTGGGAGTGCAGTTATGGATGCCGTCGCTAACGAAGAGTTTCTCGCCTCTGTTGCCGAGAAGGGCGAACGCTTGCGCAGCCGTCTGGAGCAATTTATCGGCAATTATCCCGACCTGTTCGAGCTGGTGCGGGGCAAGGGGTTGATGCTCGGCATCAAGATGAAGGTGGAGAGTCGCCCCTTCTTCGTGCACCTGCGCGAAAACCATCAGTTGCTGACAGTTGCCGCAGGCGACAACACCCTGCGGGTCCTGCCCCCGCTGGTGATTGGCGATGCGGAGATCGAGGAATTTTTTCAAAAGCTGTCTGACGGTGCAGCGAGCTACACCATACCGGAGTCGGCCTGATGTCAGCCCAAGGACAGGTCGCGAAAAAGCAGGGGTCGGATTTTCTTGATCTCAGCGATGCAGGCGGAGACGCCCTGGCAGCGATGATCAATGAAGCGCAGGATCGCAAGGCAGCACGTGTGGGCTTGGCAAAGGGTAGCCCCGATGCGGACCTGCCGCTCGGCGGGCGCGTTCTGGCGATGATCTTCGAAAAGAATTCAACCCGCACGCGAGTCAGCTTCGATATCGCCATGCGGCAGTTGGGCGGCACCACGCTCATTCTCGACGCGGCAACCAGCCAACTGGGCCGTGGAGAAACGATCGCCGATACCGCCCGCGTCCTCAGCCGAATGGTCGATGCGATCATGATCCGGACCGACGATCATGCCAAGATCGAGGAGATGGCCCGGCACGCGACGGTTCCGGTTATCAATGGACTGACTGACCGTTCGCATCCGTGCCAGATCGTGGCAGACCTGCTGACCATGATCGAGCACGGCAAGGCTCTGCCCGGAATGGAGCTGGCTTGGTTCGGCGATGGCAACAATGTGCTGCACTCCCTGCTAGAAGCGGCAGGATTGATGAAATTCAATGTGCGGATCGCAACGCCAGCGGGGTATGAACCGGAACCGGAGTTTGTCGCTATGGCGCGCGCAGGCGGGGCTGAAGTGACCCTGACGCAAGACCCTAAACAGGCGGCGTCCGGCGCTGACGTGCTTGTCACCGACACTTGGGTTTCCATGGGTCAGGACAATGCGTCAGCGAAGCTGGCGGCGATGGACCCGTTTCGGGTGGACACAGTCATGATGAGCCTGGCCAAGCCTGATGCCATTTTTATGCATTGCTTGCCCGCTCATGTTGGTGATGAAGTGAGCGAAGATGTTTTCGAGGGGCCACGATCGGTCGTTTTTGATGAGGCGGAGAACCGAATTCACGCTCAAAAGTCGATCCTGCAATGGTGTTTGGGTGGCGTCAGCTGAAGGTGTGTCGAAAATGTTTTCGGTTCAGTCTGACTTCGGGCGAGGACTTATTTCCTGCTCAAAGCTGCCCATATGATCAGCCATGACTGAGAGAACAGAGATATTTTCCGATCAATTGCTCGGCTTCACCTTGCCCGATCGCAACGCCAGGGGCCGAGCTGTCAGGCTTGATACCCTCGTGCGCGATGTTCTCTCGGCTCATGATTACCCTGCCCCGATCGCGCTGCTGTTGGCAGAGGCCCTTGTTCTGGGCGCTCTGATGGGCGGTTTGCTGAAGGGTGAGAATGCTCAACTCACTATGCAGGCGCAGACCGAGAATGGTCCGACCAACCTGTTGGTTTGTGACTATCGTGCGGGTGATATGCGCGGCTATGTCGACTTTGATGCAGAGCGGTTCGCGAACCTTGGCGCTAACCCAGCTCTCGCTGCGATGTTCGGCCAGGGTTATTTAGCGATCACTTTCGAAACAGGATCTGGGCAACGCTATCAGGGAATTGTCCCGCTCGAAGGGGCGTCACTGTCGGAGGCGTGCCAGAATTACTTCAAACAGTCAGAACAGGTCCCGACACTCATCAGAGTGGGTGTGCAGCTGGATGGCGAAGCGTGCACGGCGGCAGGGTTGCTGGTGCAACATCTCGCTGACGGCGAAGAGGGTCGAGAGCGCCTTCATGTGCGGCTTGATCATCCAGATTGGGAACATGTGGAAACGCTGGCGTCGACAATAAGTCATGACGAATTGATTGATCCTGATCTCTCCCTTGATGCCATTGTCTGGCGCCTGTTTCACGAAGAAACACAGATAAGAGTTCAAGGCGGCGCGAAGTTGACGCGAGGCTGCCGGTGTAGCGAGCAATATTACAAAAGCGTAATCAACCGTTTTCCGCCAGACGAGCGCGATGCGATGCGTAATGAAAGAGGGGAAATTGTTGTCGATTGCGCTTTTTGTTCAAAAGCATTCGCGCTTTCAGTTTAACATTTCACCGCTGTTCAGAAACGGTTTATCGACAATTTGCAAAACATTGATTGGCCCTAACTCACTGACACGAAAGGAGCGGCATTATGAGATTTGGTAAGATGATTGTAGGCGCCGTTCTTCTCGCGAGCGTGTTTGGCGCTGCAGGCAAAGTTGTGATTGCTCAAGAGGTTGGACTTCCCATGCTGGCGTCATTGGAGCGAGGCGAGTGGACTGTTCGCTATCGCGATGGCCGTGAAGCCGGAAAAGTTTGTCTCAAGACAGGGTACGAGCTTGTCCAACTTCAGCATGGGCAGGCAAAGTGCAATCGCTTTGTTGTGGATGACAGTCCGGTGTCTGTAACTGTTCAATACACCTGCCGGGGCAATGGCTACGGCCGGACAAGCTTGCGTCGGGAAACCGCAAGTCTGGTCCAGCTTGAGAGTAGAGGAATTTCGGGGGGGCAGCCGTTTGAGTTTCAGGCTGAAGTGCGGCGAACGGGTGCCTGCAGATAGTCCCGGGCGAACGCTTTCTCGTTGTCACCTTCTATAACGCCAGTCTAAGTGCAAAAGCATGTCAAAGACCGATAAGTTTAGACCCAAAACTGCCGTTGTGCTTCTTTCCGGCGGCCTTGACTCAATGGTCACCGCAGCCTTGGCTAAGGAACAGGGCTTTCAAATTATCGGCTTGTCTATCGATTACGGTCAACGGCATAGGCGAGAGCTGAATGCGGCTCGAAATATTGCCGAACGACTTGATGCAATCAGACACTCGGTTCTTTCGCTCGACTTGCGCGACTTCGGCGGGTCTGCCCTGACAGCTGATATTCCAGTCCCCAAAAAAGGGGTCGGCGATGATATTCCCGTCACATATGTGCCTGCCAGAAACCTGGTGTTTTTATCGATGACTGTTGCATGCGCAGAAGCCGCCAATGCTTCTGATGTGTTCATCGGTGTCAATGCACTCGATTATTCGGGTTACCCCGACTGCAGGCCAGAATTTATTGAAAGTTTTGCTGAGACGGCGCGATTGGGTACAAAGGCCGGGGTCGAAGGGCGGGCCTTTACCGTGCGCACCCCGCTACAGCACATGACCAAAGCTGACATCGCCCGGGAGTGTATACGACTCGGCCTGAACCCAGCTTGGAGTTGGTCCTGCTATGATCCGACGGATACTGGCCTGGCCTGTGGAGAATGTGATTCTTGTAGATTGCGCAAGAAAGGCTTTGCCGAGGCAGGAATAACAGATAGCACAGAATATAAGGTCGGATAAGCGGCCACAATGGGAGTGCTGGATGACAGAAGAAACCAAGCCGAGTGAGGTGCTGGAAGATCAACCTGTCCCTGCCTATTCCTGGTATGCTCTAAGCGTTCTTGTACTGGTCTACATTCTCAATTTCGTCGACCGGCAAATCCTCTCGATACTGGCAAATGATATCAAGGCGGACCTTGGGGTCGATGATGCCTATCTCGGCTTTCTATACGGAACAGCCTTTGCGATCTTTTACGCACTTTTTGGAATACCGTTAGGCAAATTAGCAGATAGCTGGAAGCGTGTGCGGCTCATGACCATCGGCCTCACTCTCTGGTCGGCAATGACCGCATTTTCAGGGTTGGCCCGTGATGCAGCGACCTTAACTGTTGCTCGGATCGGTGTCGGGGTGGGCGAGGCGACAGCAAGTCCTTCTGCATACTCACTCATTTCGGACTGGTTTCCCGCCCGATTGCGGGCAACTGCGCTGGCGATCTACAGTTCGGGTCTGTACATTGGCGGCGGTGTTTCGCTCGCCATTGGTGGCTTGATCGTTGATAATTGGAACACTGCTTACCCCAATGGAGGACCACTGGGTCTGGCCGGTTGGCAGGCAGCTTTTATCGCTGTTGGTGTTCCTGGTTTGCTTCTGGCAATCTGGGTCGTGACGCTTAGAGAGCCAATTCGTGGCGCCATCGATGGTTTGGCTACATCTGAAGATCCTCACCCGTTCCGTAGCTTTGTAAAAGAGCTCTACACGGTCATTCCGCCGTTCACCTTCCTTGGGGCTGCTGAACGAGGTGCCGCAGCATTAGCAATTAACATTGCGGTATTTTTTGCAGCCTTCCTCATGGCGTTTGGTATCACCAACCTGCTCGATTCTGGGGGGGGAGTCATCATCCCTTGGATCACTGACCAATGGACTCTTTTGGCTATCGGATATTATGCAGTTTTCTGTTGGGGGACCTCGCTGAAAGCTCGAGATTACCCCACATTTGCTCTGACGTGGGGGTCACCCGCATTTCTCTGTACAATCCTTGGGTATGGGACGGTCGCGTTCATGGCGTATTCCGCATCATATTGGGGGGCGCCTTACGCCGAACGCGTGTTTGAAGTCTCGAAAGCAGACTTAGGTTTCTGGCTCGGCGGTGGCGGGGCAGCCGGTGGGTTCCTTGGCGTTATCTTGGGTGGTCGGATGGCAGACTATCTCTTCCAGCGGATTCCATCGGGTCGGATCTGGGTGATCTTTTTCGGGCTCGTCTCACCCATCCCATTTGCGATCTTGCAGTACACTACCGACAGTTTTGCTCTGTTCATTGTCTTGAACGTTATCGTTGGAGCGCTTGCAGCGTCCGCGCTTGGCGCAGCAGCGGCTTCTAGCCAAGCTTTGGTCTTGCCGCGCATGAGAGGTGTCGCGACGGCCACATTCTTCTTGGCAACGACATTGGTCGGCCTTGCACTAGGTCCTTACATGGCTGGCTACGTCTCAGCCAGAAATGACGCAGACCTTTCTGCTGGAGTGCTCTCGACACTTTGGATCACTCCCATTGGCATAGTCTTGCTGGTTACTGCATTGCGTCTGGTTCCCAAGGCGGCTGCCACTGTCGTGGAACGGGCGAAACAGGCAGGTGAAACTGGGCTATAGGAGATCTGGTCAGGTGAACTGAAGGATACCGCAGGCGATCCTTGGGCCCGCGTCGCCAGCGGGATCGCTTATATAATCATCCGGGCCGGCATGAAGCATGATGGCAGTGCCGTCTTGATCGTTCATAGCAGCAATCGCTTCTTCTGCTCCGGCATCAATCGCAATTCTAGATTCCACGCGACCATCATCCGCAACGTCCAGATTCGGCAAATCTCCCAGGTGCTGTCCATCTTCGCTAAGTTTGCCGTGGGTGTTGCCGGCCGGGTTAAGGTGGCCGCCTGCGCTGGTAAAATCAGGACCGTCACATTCCCCAGTGGTATGTAAGTGAAACGCTTTCGTGCCTGGTTCAACGCCCTTCAGGTCAACCGCGATCTCTAATCTATCATCGATTGCGATCAAAGCGACGGTACCCAGAGCCGTGCCCGCTGAATCCACAATGTCTGCACTTGCCAACATTCGCTCCGCCGCCATCTCTGTTAGGGCCACATCGCTTTCTGCCTGACAGCTGGCAAGAACAAAGGAAAGTGCGGCTGTGGAGGCGAGAAACGGCTTCATAAAGTGGCTCCATACAATTGTATCTTCACTTAAACGCAAAAGGGGCCGGATTGCTCCGACCCCTTTCAATATTCACTTCGCAAGGAAGCTTACATGCCCGAACCCGGACCGTAAGAAACTTCCACACGACGGTTCTGAAGTTCACGAACTCCATCTTCGGTTGCAACACGCAGTTGCGTTTCGCCGAAGGCTTCGCTGGAGATGCGATCTTCTGGAACACCACGTCCCGACAGGTAATCACGCACAGAGTCGTTACGACGTTCTGCAAGACCAAGGTTATAAGTCTGCGTGCCCGACGTATCGGTGTGGCCTGCCAGCATGACACTCGCCATTCCGCAATCAGCGTATGCGCTGACGGCATTGTCGAGGATCGTCGCCGCTTCCGGAGTGATGTCTGATTCATCCCAGTTGAAGAACACGATGTAAGGACCCGTGTTGCAAACTGGTGCCGGAGGAGGCGGTGGCGGTGGTGGTGGTGGCGGAGGTGGTGGTGGTGGAGGAGGAGGCGGTGGCGGTGGCGCCACAACTTCAGGCTCGCCGCCAAAATTGTAAGTCAACGAACCGAGAATCGAATGGCTCGAGATATCGGTCTCGAGATCACGACCAGCGGTGTCAACAATTCCGATATCGGTTGCGTTGAAGTAACGATACTTCAAACCAACGTCCCAGCTATCTGTCAGCGGAGCGCGCACACCTGCCAGCAGTTGCCATGCGAAACCGGTGTCGGAATCATCATAAGCGCCTGGACCGAGATCCTGAATGGTAAGGTCGAGATCGGTACGAGCGATACCAACACCACCACCAGCAAAAGCCTGGATGCCGTCGTCATCGCCAAAGTCGAACAGACCGTTCACCATGAAGCTAAGCGCATTGTAACCGCCACGGGCGTCTGCAGGCTGGTTCGCTACCAAAGTACCGGCGCGGCCAACCAGGCCTTCAGGGCCGAGGATGGCGCTGTCGGAGTCAGCTTCACGATAGCTAGCTTCTGCTTCAAGACGGAAAGCGCCGAAATCGTAGCCAACGAGGGCGCCGAAATCATAACCAGTATCTTGGTCAATGACGACGTCGCCGTCAGAACCGTTGATGTCAAAATCGATATCTTCAACGACCATTACGCCGCCTTCAGCAGTGACGTACCATTGGCCGTCACGAGCAAGGGCGGGCGTGGCAAGCACCGTCGAAGCCATCGCCATTCCAATGACGAATTTGCGCATTATAGTATTCCCCTTTTTAGCAAATAGGATTCCACCAGCGGGTATCTAACTTTTCCCCACATTAGTGGCAAGCGGGCATTGCGGCCAAACTGTTGCAAATAAGCCTCTATTCGCGTTTGAGTTGCAAAAAACTGAAGCATGACTCCCGTCATACCCGAGCCTTAACGCCCGTCGTTTGTGAAAGTTCCCTTAAGTTGAAGCAATTATTCCGATATTTGTCAGAGCCTCGATTATTCCATTGATTGCTGTGCGTGCCTCCGCATCAACCGTTTGGCCACCTGTTGGTTGGGAGGGGGCTGCTGGTGATTTCCAATTTGAATCAAACATTAACGTGTGCGCTTCGGCTTTATTGTAGAGCCGCAACCCCGGCTTCGGTTCGATGTACAGCCAATGTGAGCCCGTCCAGGAAGCCAGTTGGTCCGCCCGCCCTTCCCAGGCGTCGACGGCAGATGCACCGACTAGCCAGGTTTCGCCAGCAACTGGACTGGTCGGAGGTTCTGATGCAACCCCTTCAATTGATGTGTGTAGCAAGGCGTCCAAAAGAAAGTGGGCTTGATTGACGTAAAATTCCTTTTGGGCTTGACCCTGAAACAGAACGGGCAACGCAAAATTCGGGGTTGTGGAAGAAAAAGTGATCGGATCAGACATGATTTTTGGGTCCTGTTTGCTGAAAATTCAGACTTTTCTTAAAACTGACTAAGAAAAACTTTCCGCCAGCAACACCGCCTTCGACAGCCCGAAGGTGCCGCGCTGTGCGACCCAAAGCGGGTGGTTGCCAAAACTTGCAATTAGGCTGGAAAGTTCACTGTTCGTGGCGGCGAATTCGGGGATTGTGCGTTCCCAGCTGACAAATGGCTCGTTGATCGGACCAAACCCAATTAGATAATTTTCCATTTCTTCAATTAGCGGGACGTCGACCGAATCTTGCCAGCGGTATTGCCCACGCGATCGTCGCATCCAATTCCATCTCAGGCCGCTAGAGGTTGGCGTAATATTCACATGAACCGGGCTGAGCGGAAGGCGTGAGGCGCCCGTGGGATCGAGTTGAGAAACGGCGTGCTCACCATCTCCAAACCCTAGGGCAGCGATGCGACTGAAAGCATCAGGCGCGATAACGTCTTGACCAAGAGGCAAGAGCGTATTGTCGATCAAGGCAATATTTGTACCTGGTTCATGCCCAGCCATTGCGGCCCACTCGGTGCCGCCACGACCGCGAAGTAAGCCGCTTAAACGCCATCTTGAGCTTGCAATTTGCTCAGCGCGCGAGAATTGGAGGACCTCGTCTCCGATACGCAACCGGTTTGCTCCAGATGCGATTCCAGCCACAGTTGTCGATCGCAATTCGAGGTCATCCGCGACGAGGTCGACGTCGCAAACGGCAGGCCCCTCGAGCAAAAGACCTGGAGAGGAAGCCAGCGGTTCGACTAGCGTCCCTATAACGCTGCGGTCCGAAGCATAGAGATCGAGTGGCAGGTAACCATCCGCTTGCTCTATCGAAAGGGCAGCGCCAGACCAGTGTCGTGAAGTTGCCGATACTGCAACATGATACGACGGATCATGCGGGCTACCTGTCCCATCCCAAGGCAATTCAAAGGCCTGCAATCTTGTTTGTGCTGCGACGGAATCGCTCGGCGAGCTGATTTCCCCGGCGTCTGCTGATAATTGTGCCGCTGCGTTGGGGGCGAGGCGAACAAGCTGGAGTTCAACTCCACGTTCCATCCATTCCCACGTCCCAATTCTCCAAATACCCGGTCGGTCGGGAATTTTCACAAGCGATCCGGGGCCGAGACTTTCGTCCAACTGTGCTATCCGCTGCGAAAGTGTTTCGCTTTGCCAACGAGATTTTGCAGCGGCTGCGGCTATGAGCGCACGCGCGGCTTGTGCGCTCATAGCCGCAGGCAGTTCAAGCATCGCTTCGCGCTGACCCTGGGGAGCCCCGATTGCCCGCTGGACGCTGATTTGATAATCGCGGTCCGGGTCATAATAACGCAGCGAACGCGGCTGCGGATTTGACAGATCGCTCCGCTTGCGTTGTGATCTAACTCCTGGCTCCACTCCATCATCCGAAGATTCGAGTGTTTCCGGAAGCATTGGCACGGGAGCCAATGGAAGTTGATCAGGGCGGCTAAGATTAAGACCCGCCACGTCGACAACAGCTCCGATAGGCAAGGCATTGTCAATTGCCGAGAGCACGGACCTCAGCGGTCCGCCAGTGTCAGAGAAACCCTGTAAGCCGACTAGAATGTCATCTCCAGGCAATACATTGGCTATGGGAGCCAGCGCCTTGAGGCTGACTTCTTCTTGTTCATCACCAAAGATTTCGAATGTCAGAGCCGGAATGCGATTTCCGAAATCGCCCAGTTGCAATTCCTCGAACACGATATAGGCTGTCCCTCGGTGTCCAGGGCAGCTGGGACCCAATGCCGACGCCATCAACGGGTCGGGCGCTTCATCACCCGCGCCGAGATATATGCGCATCAGGCCTGGCGTTTTCAGGTCGCCTGCTTGCCCCTTGAGCAGATTACCATCGGCCCAAATGCGTCCAACACCAGCTATCGGTCGGCTCGCCAATGCTACTGCAAAGGAAACCGTGTAGCTGTAACTTGTGGTTTTCGGCTGCCCCTTGCCTGAACTGTTGGTTTCCTTGGTCTCGACCAAATCAGTCGCCCAGATCACCGTTCCTGCCGAACGCATAGTACCAAAGTGGCGAGGTATGGGCTGGCCGTAAGAAGATGTGGTCACGGCAAGGTCATTGAGCCTGGGCCCCTCATGAGAGGCGTTGCCGAAAATTGCTTGATCAATCGTCTGACCGGCAAATGCCCCCAGCGCACCGCCAATGGGCCCACCCAAGGCTGTACCAACGGCGGTCAATACTAATGTTGCCATGACTGAAGTATCCTTGTCAGCTGTTGGCAAGTCGCCAACGTTCAATGATGTGGAGGCTGTCCGGCGGAGGTGAGCGCACAATTCTTCGCAAGCCTGCATGGGCGTGGATAACGCCCGCCGGTCCATCGCTGATCATTAGATGGAACTGACCAGGGCCGGGGCATGAGAGCAGAAGGTCGCCGCGTCCGACAGGGCCCTGCAAGGGGTGAAACCCATTGAGGCTTGCAAATTTGGTGAAGCGAGAAAATGACGGATTGCGCAATCGGTACCCGTTAGGCAGCACTGGTTGGCGCCCTATTGCTTGGAGGCTGGCATAAACAAGCCCGACACAATCAAGCCCAAACCTTGGATCGCGACCGTGAAGCCTGAACTGACAGCCAATGAAACGAATTGCTGCTTCAGCTAAGCCCTCACCAACCGACCCGATTTGCACCGTGCTCATCGTGCCATCGGGTAGCGACTGATCTGATCATTTCCTGGTAGAAATGGTTCACCCTGAAAGTTGACTGCATTACCAAACCGAGTTTGACAGGTCGTCAAAGTATGGTCGCAGCCTTCTCGAACGAGCGCCACTGTGCCTGCCCCTATTCCCTCTGCAATGGGCCGATCAAGCGCGAAAGCACCATCAACAATATCTATTATACCAAACACCAATCCGGTTTGAGGACCACTCGTGAAGCGAACTTCCCCGTCGATGAAATTTGTCAGGGCAATACCGGAGAAACGAACTGTGTTTAGCGCGATGTCTACGCTCATGACTGGCAATTGATGTGTAAAGCGCGTCGCTGAAATTGTGCAACCATGCCCACAGAATCTCGCGCGACAGGTTGGGCTTGTGCGTGGCACCAAGTCACTTTCCAGTCCGATCTTGGCCGACCGCAATTCTGCAACAAAGTTGCTGGTACCCTGTTCGATGGTTCCGGTTATGCCGGAGTAAAGCATTATGCTTTCTAAGGTCTCCCAATTGACCGCACCAATTTCCACCGACGCACCGTCAAAGAGACCAGAGGCCAGTTCGGCTTCGTCAATCGAATCGTGACTCAAAGCACCTTCCACTTCGGCGCTATCGTTGGACAGATCGGCATTGCGGCGAATGGCAGATGGTATAATGCCAGGGGCCGAGCGATGCCGAACTCCGTCAAATACCAGATCGCGGTCGTGGCTAGTGAAGCCTAGAGTAACGCCATCTCGGCGAAAGACCCGCCAGAAATTCGCAACAGAATCCAGATCGGCATCAAAGAACCGCGTCATTGCGCTGCTTCCTTGATCTCAATCAGAGCCACGCTAGGGACCTCGCCCGCGGCAAAATTTATGCCTGCAATGTCGATGCGATCTTCGGCAAAACGAACAGGAACATCAAACAGGAAGCCAGCCCGCACCTCAGCCCCAAGGGCAGGTGCGGTGCCCAAGCTGACTGAGCCCTTTTCGCCGAGGGTCCAATCATTCGTAAGCACACCATCGACGGATATCAGAACCGTTTCAATGCGAGGACGAGTTATGAACCGTTCTTGCGGATCGGCTTGGTCTCCGTAGGTTTTCACGAGCCGAAAATCGGCATTGAGACCGTCCCCAATGCCAATCAGCTGATCATCCTTAGTTGGTGAGGCAGTCATTGCGTTACTGCTAAAATCGAACGGATCGTTAATGCGAAATCCCCTTGCTGCACCGCGTCGCGCCCGGAAAAATGCCAGCAATTGTGACAATTCGCTTTCGGAACGAATGCCGGGGCCAACATCAAAATGCATACGGGCGTCTGCCCACAGGCTGTTGCGTTTCTCGTGGCCCGATGCGGTCACGGCGACTGAGGTGGAAAATTCAGGACCAGCAGCCGTGGTTCGACCAAGGGCAAGCGGATAAAGAACGTCGTCGAAAGGCTGCACATCATTCTCCTGTTTAGAAGGAAGCCTGGTGTATCCATCGCGGGAAATTTGCGGCAGAGCCCAGACAAAGCGTCGGGAGACGCCGCGCTCTTTTGCCTCGTCCAGACCCTGGTCGATAAACGCCCACATGGCCTCTGCATCCGCGGCATTGAGGACGAAGCCTGACAAATAGTCTTGAGCAGAAACGGGATATGCCAACTTCTGATCGACAAACTCATACGCTTGCCGACGCGCCGCCGACGCGCCGGCAGTCAACCAGTCATAATCTTCCAATTGCAAACGATCAAAGGCTGGCCATGCCCAGCCTGCAGGCAGATTGGCACGATGAGATTCAGGCGTTTGCGGGTCCAAAATAGTCGGAGTGAAAGCAAGCAACAGAATTTCGGCAGCGCCGCTAGCATCTTCTCGGACAACCTGCGCCAGATCGGCAGTGGATTGCGCCAGAATAGCGCCCGCCTCATCAAGCAAATCGACTTGGTCGGCATCTAGAGGCGCGCGCAGATCGGTAATTATCGGCGGGGCACCTCCAAATGCAGATACTGCGGCGTCGTCATAAAGGCAGGGTCGCCCATCTGCGATGACCCACCACCAAGGTTCGCCAATCTGAAGCCGGACCGGTTGACCGACATCCTTCTGCACTTGCGTGAATGCCAGCGCGGCTTGTTGAACCCATGCCATGGCATCGGCATTGGCCGGAGACAACAAGGCTGACGGCGGTACCCAGCCGGTTTCAGCTGCCTCTCCATCATGGGCTCTTTGCTTCCATGCTTCCGGGCAATAGGCAGCGAAAAGCTCGTAAGAGATCGAGGCAATCACATCCAGATCACTGTTCATTGCTTCGGTTAGAAAACTGCGGTGCCACTGCTCGGCCGGTTCGCACATTTGCGCGGGCTGCTGCGCAGTCAGAATGTCCCCGCTTCCGCGCGCAAGCCGCATAAAGTGGCTCATGCCGACGTAGTGAACGACCTCTTCACGATATCCGAGGCCGAAGACGCTGCGGATAATCCGCGCGGGGGTCTGATTGTAGGCATCATCATAGGCTGTCGCGATACGCTCGCCATGCTCGGGCACAAGCACGTAGCCTGTTTCAAGCATTGCGTGGCGGCCAAAACAGTTGATCTGGCTGATCAGCGCATGCCCGTTCGCACGCGATGGCAATGGGCTGGATCCCCCTGGCACATAGTTGATTGGCACAAGCGAGAGAAACATGCGGTCAATGTCGGCTGGATAGACCGGCTCACCCGGGAGAGTGTATCCGCTTTCCAGATCAGAAAACGGCAAAGTCACTGTGGCATCTGTCGGGGTGCCTTCTGCATAGTTCCACAGGCGGACATACCAATTCCGGGCATTTCCCGCAGCATCTCGGCCTTCAATCGTCAGGGTTGGTCCATTGGGTTGGTCAAGGGGGATAAGGTCGTCCGACTGCCAACGAAAGCTCAGCACCGTATGCGAATAATCGCGGTTGGTTTCATAGGCGAGGAGCGGGTGATCCCAGCTGTCAGTGCTGTCCCAGATCAAGCCGACCAGTTCGCCATCATGATGGAATTCACAATCCACCCGGACACTGTCGGGCCCGGTTGTGACGATTGATGCCATTGCGGGGCGCGGAAAATCGACAGTCCAGAACCGGGGGTCAAACCGCTGGATGTGCGATGCGTGTTGCCCGCGCCTTTTGTCTGCCAGCCAATATGCCATGATGCGTTTCTCCTCAGGCGTCCTGAAGGGCCTGGCGCACTGCGCTGGATATCTGCCGGGTTGATCGCCGCAGAGCGGTTGGCGCAGATGCACCCCTGGGTGAAGCAAGATTGATCGCGACGCGCACGTCGCGCTGTGCTGAAGACCCCGACAGTGTTGGCTCAACTCTTCCGGCACTGGTGGGGACAAACAATTCGGGCCCGCGTTCGCCAACCACATACCCTTGGCCGGGCGATACCGGTCCGCCGGTTGCGCGGCCGGGCAAGCCGAACAGCGCGCCAACGGCACCCTGCAACAACCCGCCAAACCCTCCGGACGAACCGCTGAACAGCGATCCCAGACCTGCCTGCAGAGCTTGGGAAGCAATTTCGTCCAAGGTTTGAAAGGCGACGCGCTTCAAATCGTCAAACCCAAGGCTGCCTTTGCGCAGCGCAGTTAGAAGGCTGGCTTCCAACTTCGCTCCAGCCTGTTCAAAACCGGTCACCAGCGTCGCGTCGAGCGAGCCGCGCATGGCGGTGAGATCTTTGCTGAAACCGTCTGTGGTTGCACGGACATCGACAACCAGTTCTTCTATGAATTCATCCATTATTCTCGAGCTCCAGAAGGTTTTTTACGTCTGACCGGGTGATCGGGGGGGCGCCGCCATCAAATTCGGCGGCATGTGGATCTGTCAGTGCTGCGTTGCATTCTTGCGGAGTGGCGGCCCAGAAGATGTCCGGCGTCCAGCCCAGATATTGGGCGGTCAGCGCCATGCGCCGGGCCAGGCTTTGGCCAAAGCTTTCTCTCACGCACCACCTTTGACGATCTGCCTGAGAATAACGCGTAGGGGTTTGGCCGCTTCGACCAGGCCCATCTGCACCACAGCTTCGCCGACAATATTCCGATCGGGACGATTATCTGCGGCAAGGCAGTGCCAGAACAATCCGGCGATCTGGGCCAGCGTTAACTGGCCTTGGGAAGCTTGCTCCACCACAGTGAAAAGCGAACCGAGCTCGTCTTCTGCTGCCACCAACGCTTCAAAACTTGGGCGCAAGAGATGCGTACAGCCGTCGATTGTGATGCTGGTCTCGCCGCGCTGGCTGTTGGCATGCACGGTCATGCAGGCACAACCGCGCCCGAGCTTTCCAATTGCAGCGTGTAATTACGCTCGCCATTGAAATCTCCGGCATAGTCAAGCCGCTGGACCAGAAAACGGCCACGCAGCTTTGCGCCATCTTCGAAGGAGAGCTCGTAATCCTCGACGGTACCGGCAAGCGCATGACTGCGTACCGAATTTTCAGCATCACTGCCCAAAAATATTCCGGCTGCGCTGACGGAAACCGAGCGGGTGCCTGCGCCTGAAAGCAGCTCGCGCCAGCCGCCCGATTCCTTGTGTGTTACCACGACAGTATCGCCATTGATCGACATTTGTGTGGTGCGCAGCCCCGCCACGGTTTCGTAAGCAGGAGGCTGCGCGCCGTCGCCGATCTTGAGAAGGAAGGCAGAGCCTTTTTGTGCGGTCATTTTTCTACTCCGTTAAATTTCGAGGATGCGGAACCGGTATTCGATCAGGATCGCGCGCAGATTGTTGCTGCGGCGTTGGGCTCGGGCGCGAAGGAAGTGCACGTTGACCAGTTCGAAACCGTCCTGCCCGGCTGGCATGGCCGTGATGCGATCCTCGATTGTTTCAACCAGGTCGGCATCGGTGCCAGGCTCGTCGCCACGGCTGAGCAATTCCAATGCGACCCGGACTTCGCGCCCCTTGCGGTCTTTGGTGCTCCAGTCGGTTGACGCGCTGGCTGCGATTCCAAGCCAAGGCGGGCTGACACTGAGCGGGCTTTCTTCCTCGATCGCATTGAGGCGCGTGAGCCTGGAGCTGTCTCTTAGCCATTCGAGCAAGCTCTTGCGAAACTGTCTTTCCATCGCTGCGGTCTCCTAAGTTGCGTCGGGCCACAGCAAATGCGGCGTGCGCCAATACGATGCGTCACCGGGTTTTGCCCGATGAACCGCCTCTCTTTGAGCGACTGCTCGAGCAATGGCGCGTTCTTCCAAGGCCTGCTCAATATCAGGCGATTGAAAGTTGAATTTGGCAGTGATCATGTCAGGCGCATCTTGCGCCAACCGCGCCACAATGCAGCAACGCTGGCAGGCGGGGTCTGTGCGTCAGCGGTATCACGGTCGCGGTAATGATGGGCTGCCAGGCGTATGATGCCGTGGCGCAACGCGGCAGGCAGATCGCTCCATTCCTGCGCGATCCCGGCAACGAAACGAACTGTATAGCGATCCTGTTCAGCCGCCCCGGTCAGCCGGAACAGTCCAGTCCCTTCGGCGTCCAGATCGATTTCATATTGTGAGATGCTGAGAGCATTGGGTGTGCCGTCTGGTGCCAGCGCCTCGACGCCTAAAATGGCGCGAATGGGCGTTGACAACAGGCGCTGCCAACAGTCCGAGGCGGGCATGATCTCCTGCGCTGTTACCTCCAGTGGCGTTTGCCCGGTGAAAGCCTCGCACACGTCGAGACTTGTATGCAGCAGCGCTGCCAGCAGCGCATCCTCGGTGGAGCGCGAAATGCCAAGCCATAGCTTCAAGTCGGCAAGCGGTGCACCGTTTAGAACGGCAGGTTGGACGATTGTCCGGTTCATCGCGATCTCCCGGAATTGGATGAAAAATGGGTGCGCCCGCACCGACTACGCAATGCAGGGGAGGGACAAATGCGGCGATGCGGGCGCGTGGACCGGCTGGGGAGCAGGGGAACTCTACCCAGCCGGGAGGTCATCAGGCCTCGATTTTCAGCAACTTGATAGCTGCGCTGTCGAGGACCTGACCGCCCACTCGCTTGGTGGCATAGAAGTGGACGAAGGGCTTGTTGGTGAACGGATCGCGCAGGATCTGCGTGGCGCTGCGTTCGGCGATCAGATAACCGTGCCGGAAATTGCCAAACGCGATCGGGAAGGTGCCCGATGCGATGTCCGGCATATCTTCCGCTTCGACCACAGGATAACCAAGCAGGCGATCAGGCTGGCCATCGACCATCCCGGGCTGCCACAGGAACGCGCCATCGGCTGTCTTCAGCTTGCGCACTTCCGCCAGCGTTGCCGAATTCATCACAAAGCTGGCGCCCTGCCGGTGGCCGGCCTTCATCGTATGGATGAGGTCAATCAGCTTGGCATCAGCCGCGCTATCAAACCCGTTGGCATCACCTGATCCGACATATTGGAGTGAACCAAAACTGCGCACGCCATCTTCGGCCACAGAGGTTGGCCCGGTGAGGAAGCCGGAAGGCTGATTGTTGCCAGTGCCATTGACGAAGGCTGCGCCTTCTGCGCGCGCAAATTCCATCGCGATTTCACTGGAAAGCCAGCTTTCAATGTCGAAACCGGCATCGTCGAGCATGGCCTGGCTTGCTGCAGGATTGGCATAAAGCTCGCCGGTTGGTGGAGCGATCTCGACAAACTCCGGCGCGTTGGTTTCTGGCCGCGTCGCCGTTTCGCTGACCCAGCCCGATGCCGTACCGCCATTGGCGATCAGCTTGCGGTATCCCGCACTGCCGGTTTGCACGACTTGTGCAAGCGAGCGGATCGGGCTGATTTCGGCCAGCTCGCTGGCGATCATGGCGTCGATTTCTTCAGGCACGGCATAGCCGCCATCGGCTGGAACAGTACCTGACAGCGATTTGATTTCGCTTTCACGGCCCCGGCGCAAATAGCCGTCAACGAAGCCTTTGACTTCGCCTGATGGCTGGGCATCGCTGCCGATGGCCGGTCGCGACGCAGCGCGGGCAACCTTGTCGAGCCGAGATTTCACCTCGTCAACATCGGTGCGAAGCATAGCAATGGTTTCGTCGGCCTGATCCTGTCGCTGGACGATGTCGAAGCTGGCTCCGAGCTGATCCGTACTGGTTTGGGGGGTAGTTTCCATGGGGCAGTCAACCTTTCTGTTGGACATAAAAAAGGCCGCCCCAATGGCGGCCAGGCAGTCACCCCGATCTCTTGCTGGAGAACGGGACGGTTATAGTTCGGGCAGCTAATCCTCTGCGCCGGAATGAATTCAGGTTATCATGTGGACGCGCGCTCCGAATTGCAGCGGATGGGTCACAAGGCTCACCTCGAACAGTTCAATTTCGCCCAGAAGCCGGTTGCCATCCTGCATGCGATGCGATCGCGCGCGATAGCCGAAACTGAGTCCGGACACTTCGCCGCGCCGCAAAAGGGTCGCTGGGCGGCCTGCATCATTGTCAATTCGGGCGATCACTTGAAGGCCACGTTTGTCCTCCTTGATATGCTCGACCACCCCGATTGTCTGATCGGGATTGTGCTGCCAGAACAAAGGGAAAGGCGCACGGCGTGACCGCAAAGTGCGGGCGAAGGCTCCGGGCTGGATGATATCGCTGGCGGCATCGGCAATGCCAAACATGGCGGCGTATCCGGCAAAACGCAAAGGCGCTGCTGTCGCGATCATCGCAGCAATCCCCCGGCACCCATACGCACGGCGATGCCAATCAGAAGCAATGCCAGAAGCCCTCTGACCGACCAGTCGATAAAGGCTTTAAACGCGCTGGACTTTGCATCGCGCCAGGCGTTGATCAATTCACGAAGCTCTTCCAGATCCCCCTGGGCACTGGCATCGCAAAGTCCCAGGCGGGCCAGAACCCGGTCGGCTGCCAACTCGCTGGTTTCCTCGACAATCGCGCGCAGCGTCAGCAATTCACCCCCTTCGCTGGCTGCTTGGGCCATCAACCGGGCGAGCAGTTCCTCGCGGCTCATGCGGTGTCTCCTTCGGGGGGCAGGCCAAGCATCGAGCGTTTCTCCGGATCGCTGAGAAACGATGCTTCGCTGACCTGCTTCCACAAACGCTCCCGATCTTCAGACAGGGCAGTTACCCGATCGAGGTCGACGGACATGCTGGCGTCGGAAAACCAGGGGTCGAGGCCTTCTGCGATAGCGCGGCACAATTTGTCAGCCAGCGGCAACAAGGTCAGTCGCCACAATGCCCGATTGGCCTCACGATAATTGGAATAGGTGTTATCACCGGGCAGGCCCAGCAACATTGGCGGCACTCCAAACGCGAGCGCGATATCGCGCGCGGCGGCGCTTTTCAGCGTTGCAAAGTCCATGTCAGCCGGGCTCAACGCCATGCTTTGCCATTTCAATCCCCCGTCGAGCAACATCGGGCGGCCTGCATTGCCATTGCCGGCAAAGGCTTGGCTCAGCTCGGTCTTCAGGCGGTCGAATTGGTCGGTCGTCAGACCGCTGCCATCATCGGCGTCATAGACAAGCGCGCCCGATGGCCGGGCAGCATTATCCAGCAGGGACTGGTTCCACCGCGAGGCAGCGTTGTGCACAGCGATCGCCTGTTCGGCTGCGGCCAGGGATCCCGCTCCATAATGGTCGTCTGTGGGATGCATAGATTTGACATGGATGATATTGGGCCAGCCGTTGTCATCTTCCACCGGAATTGTGATGGTCGTAGCGGCCAATTTGTATTCATAGGCGGTGGGCCAGCCATCTGGTCCGGCGACGATGGAAATGCGTTCAGGGCGAAGTGCAAACAGCTCCACCGGTGTACCGCTCGCATCCTTTATGATCTGGACATAGCCATTGCCGTGCAGCACCAATTGCGCGCACAGAGTTTCAACCAATGATTGGCCCGCGCTTGTAGCGCTGACCAATGCCATCAGGCGGTCATCGCTCGATTGCAGAGGAGCCTGCCCGACACCTTCAGAGACGATCTTGACGGCGCGCTGAGCAATGGGGTTGGCCAGAAAACCTGATCGGACCGCACTGCCATAGTCGAAACTGCGTGCGCCAGAGCCGGCGCCGGCACCGTGCAGTGCCAGCGCCCACGGGGACGTAAATCCGCGGCCCAGAGGCACACGATTGCCGCCCGCGCCCTTGAAGGCGGAGGCGATATTTTCAAGAAAAGACATCACACGTCCCTTTCTGTTGAGATGCTAGACATTCATCACGCGCGGGGCCTGTATTCGGCCCAGCATCAATTCACTCAAAGCCCAGACCAGCGCATCGGCACGATCCGGACTGCGCCCTGGCCCTTCGTAGGTCCCGCCCGCCATCAAGCCGCACAGCTGGTCCTCCAGCCGCGCGAACAGGCCGCAGTGGCGAACTTTTCCCGCCTCATACAAAGCTGCGACTGGTTCGGCTCGGGCCACCTTCCCGCGACTGGCGTGAACCAGCTTGACGGGCATGTGGCAATCAGCCGCTCGCAGCACGCTTTCCACCATCGCGCCGCCCTGATTGGCCTCCGCAATAACCCGATCGGCCGACCAGGCAGCGCTGGCATTGGCGACTGCACGCGCCCATTGTTCAGGGCTGGCATTTTCGACCGAGCAATCGGCCAGAACCTTGCCGATGCCATCTTCACCCAAGGCGGCGACCACAATTCCGCACGCGTCTCCGCGCGCCGAGGCAGGCGGATCGACAGCAACCACAATGCGTGCGTGGATCGTCTGTTGGTCGCTGGACCTGGCAGCATCGATCAATGACCGGGTCCACAAGGCGCCTTCCACATCGCCTATCAATTCGCCGTCCAGTTCCTGTCGGCCCAATTGCGTGCCGGCAAATTCGCTTTCCATCGCGGCCAGAAACTGGCCAGGCAGATTGCCGGAATTGTCCTGGGTTGAACCCTTGGTAACAACCGTACTACCGCTGGTCTTACCGGCGATCAGGCGATGAATTAGTGGCACACTGCGCGGCGTTGTTGTGACTGCAATCCTCTGGTCTTCTCCCAGACGCAGGCCCATCTGGAGATTGTCCCAGCACTGTGTTGCCCGATCATGCGACAAGGGCCATTTGCCAATCTCGTCACACCATGCATGGCTATGCTGCGGGCCTCGCAATGTCTCTGGCTCTGCGGCTGAATAGAGCTGTGCTACTGCACCATTGGGAAAGCGCAGACGGCGCAGCGATGCCTCGAACACAGGGCTGCGTTCCGGTGGGCAGCAGGCGAGCAAGCCGCTCTCACCCTCGACCATGACCGCGCGTGCTTCGGCAAGAGAGGCCGATACCAGGGCAATGCGGGCTTGCGGATTGGCCTCGGCCACTTCGCGGACCCATTCTGCCCCAGTGCGTGTCTTGCCAAAGCCGCGACCCGCCATGACCAGCCAGACGCGCCAGTCGCCAGGCGGCGGCAGTTGTGCGCGCCTCGCCCAGAAAGGCCAGTGGTAAGCAAATTCCTCCTTCTCGTCGCCAGTCATCCATTTGGCGAGTAGGTCATAATGGCGGGGGTCAGCATCAAGCAGCCAATCGAGCCGCTCAGGCGCCATCGCTGCCGCGTTCCTTGGCTTCTATCATGACGCGCTGCCGGATTTCCTCAACCTTGCGATCAATCGAGGCGCGAATTTCCGTGGCGCTCACATTGCGCCGTGCGGCTTGCGCCTTGGCGGCGTTTTCTCGGTGAGCCGACAACAGTCTGATGGCGGCGGCAAAATCATATTTGTCGCCATCATCAGTCTGCAATTTTCCTTCACGAAGTCGTCGCAAAACCTCCATTTCCAAGTGCTCGTATCCTTCCCACAAGGCGTCCATCCAGCGTCGGGCAAATTCCGGTTCGCTTGTGCGAGCGCGATATGCGCTGCTGGTATCGATCCCGGCTGCTTCAGCCGATTTGGTGACGTTGGAGGACTGCGCCAGCGCCTCCAGAAATCGGTCGCGCCAGCGGGTGTTGATCTGGCGGCCTCGATTGCTGTTGGTCTTGTGCTTTGTGGTCTTGCCCATGCGCTGCGATCCTTTCTGGTTATTCGCAGCAGGATGCAGAACGGTCACTGCCGATCTTGGGCAAGACCGACGGAGCAGGGGGCGTTCACACTATATTGCTGACGAATCACACTATCGCGATGTTCCATTTCTCTAACCAAAGAGTGTGACAATGTCAATAAAAAAGTACCAAATAGGTTATACATTATCCGTTGCACCTGTCATGGTGCTGCCCTAATCGCTCGAATGATGGGCCACGGCCTGCAAATTGGGATCGATCACTGTCATGATGAAGCTCATTCGCAATCTTTACGATTGGACAATGGAAAAGGCAGCTCATCCCCAAGCGGAATGGTGGTTGGCATTTTTCTGCTTCATCGAATCGAGCTTTTTCCCGATCCCTCCTCACCCTCTGCTCGGTCTGATGTGCCTTGCTGAACCGCGCAAGGCGATCCGCTTTGCCCTTATAGCAACCATCGCATCTGTGCTGGGCGGGCTGATGGGATATGCAATCGGCTATTTTCTCTATGAAGCAGTCGGCGTCATGATGATTGGCGCCCTCGGCCTGACCGAAAGCTTTCCTGTGGCGGCGTGCTACATCAGGGAACAAGGCGCAATTGCCGTGTTCCTGGCGGCTGGCACACCAATCCCGTTCAAGCTCATGACCATCACGGCGGGCTTCGTCGAAATGGACCTGTTGTCCTTCACACTGGCCGCGGTTGCAGGGCGCGCGCTGATCTTCATGGTTGTCGGGGTGCTCTTCCAGTTGTTCGGCGCCCCGATCAAGCGGATTATCGATCAGTATCTGGGCACAGTCACCACGATCTTCGTAGTGCTGGTGGTGGCAGGCTTTCTGGCAATCAGCGTATTTGCCGGCTCCGACGAGGCAAGCGAGGGCACACATATCTGTGACAGCGCGACCGAATTGCGTTAGCCCATCCCATCGCTAGAGGTGTTAGCCGACTGATTGTCAGCCGATAATACCGGTAGCCTTGCCTGCGCGTTCAAACATTCCAAGGATCGTTTCAACCTCTTCTTCGGTATGTTCTGCGCACAGAGAGCAGCGCAGCAAGGTCATGTTGGCAGGGGTCGCTGGAGGGCGCGCCAGATTGACATAGAGGCCTTCTTTCAGCAGCGCCTCCCACATTCCGGCCCCGCGTTCCAGATCCGGCATGATCACCGCAATGATTGCGCTTTCCGGGGTCGAGGTGCCCAGCTCAAATCCGAGATCGGTCAGTCCAGAATGGAGACGACGCGAATTTTCCCACAGATGGGCTCGCTTGTTCGACCCGTGCATCAGCTTGCGGATTGAGGTTGCAGCCGTCGCGACGACCGATGGTGGTAGGCTGGCAGTGAAGACGTAAGGGCGGCAGACCAGTCGCATGATTTCGAACTTGGGGTGGTTCGACACGCAGAAGCCACCGACCGTACCCACGCTTTTGGAGAAGGTACCGATGATGAAATCGCAGTCATCGATCACGCCGGCGGCCTCGCAAACGCCGCGCCCGTTCTCCCCGATAAAGCCCATCGAGTGCGCCTCATCAACCAGGACCATGGCGCCGTATTTCTTGGCTATGGCAACCATTTCCTTGAGCGGAGCAACATCACCCAGCATCGAATAGACGCCTTCCAGAATGACCAGCTTGCCGGCCCCTTCCGGGACGCGTTTCAGCCGCTTTTCCAAAGCTTCGATGTCATTGTGCTTGAACGGAACAACCTCGGCATTACCCATAGCGCAACCGTCCCAGATCGAGGCGTGGCTATCGATGTCGAGGATGATGTAGTCACCCTTGCCAGCGATCGTTGAAATGATCCCGAGATTGGCCAGATAGCCGGTCGAAAACACCATGGCATGATCCATGGCGTAGAATTCCTTTAGCGCGTCTTCGCATTCCTTGTGGCCTTGGTAAGTGCCGTTGAGAACGCGGCTACCGGTCGTGCCGGTGCCGTAATCGCGCATGGCTTGATTGCCGGCATCGACCACATCGGGGTCAAAGGTCATGCCCATGTAATTGTAAGTGCCGAGCAGGATTGTATCTCGCCCGTTGCAGATTGCCCTGGTGGGGGAAAGCACTTCTTCCATCACCAGATTGAAAGGATCCTCCACACCGCTGGCCAGCAGGCCCTCGCGCATGGCAATAATGTTGTCGAATTTGGAGAATAGATCACCAGCTGCTGATCCGGCTTCCCCACTTGTCCCGGCAGCCTGGGCTTTCGTCGCTGCAGCAGATGCTTCGCTCATTATGCGGCCTTCATTTTGGTGACGGCATCGACAAGCTGACCGTAATTTTCAATTTCGGCTTGCTGGTTCATGCTGATGATGATGTCGAATTCATCTTCGATCTCTGCCACGAAATCCATCACCGTCAGGCTGTCGAATTCCAGATCATTGGCAAAGGTGGTGCTGTCGGTGATTGTGACACCCTTCTTGTTAAAGGGCTCGATCAGCGAACGAATGCTTGTGTCGACGGCAGCGCGATCCATGTTGAAACTCTTTCTCGTTCTAATTCTGCGTGAAACACGCGAGGTTTGGCAAGCGGGCTGCGCCTGCCACGCAATTGCGGCGGAAAAGCGGCTCTGACCAACGCTTGTCAAGCTTTCTCATTTGGACAAGGTAGGCAGCGTTCACTTCAACACAAGCAGCTTTGCGCCCGATGTCCTGGCATCGAAGGGGCATGCAAAAGGGTCGCAACCACAGAATGATGTCCCCGGTCACGCCGGAATCAAGGACTTGACGGCATTCATGAACGGCATGATTGATACCGGCTTGGACAGATAACCGGCGGCCCCAGCATCGCGAATGCGTTCCTCATCGCCCTTGCCCGCATAGGCCGTCACCGCCAGCACCGGAATATCGCGCAATGCGCCGTCCTGTTTGGCCTGCTGGATCAAATCAACGCCCGAAACATTGGGCAATTGAATGTCCATTATGACAAGATCAGGCAGCACTCTGCGCGCCGTGTCGAGCGCTTGCTCCCCATCAGCTACAGGCTCAACTTCGAACCCGTTTGCGCGCAACACATCGCAAAACAGTTTCCTGTTAAGGTCGTTGTCCTCGACAACCATTATTCTCTTTGCCACTAGCAGGAAGCTCCCCCATGGAAGGGCAGTGTAGTATCATCGGAAGGTGTCTGACAATTCTTCGTTCCTCTCCATCCCCCGAAGCAGACCGCAAGGATGCGCAGGTTCTGGCTCTGGCTGCACTTGGCTGGACGCTGGAGGATGAAAATCGTGCCGAGCGGTTCCTGTCCCTGACAGGCCTGGATGCCGATACTTTGCGCGGCGGTTTGGGCGATCCGGTCATGCTGGCAGCTGTCCTTGATTTCCTCGCCAATCACGAGCCCGATCTCATCCGGGCAGCAGAAGCACTGGCGATAACGCCGGAGGAGCTTGTCGCTGCCTCACAGGAGTTGCGCGCATGAGCCGTCCATTGATTATCAGCGATTGCGATGAAGTGCTGCTCTATATGGTGGCCCATTTTAAGGAATGGCTGGAGGAAGGCGAAGGCATTCGCTTCCAGCTTGATGGCAACAATTTTGCCACCGCGATGCGCTGGGAAGACACTGGCGAGCCTCTGAACGAAAAGGACATCTGGCGCTATCTCGGGCGGTTTTTCGATACCGAAATGGACCGCCAATTGCCGATTGAAGGCGCGATCGAAAGCATCAATACCCTGTCCGAACACGCCGATGTGGTCATCCTGACCAATCTTGTAGACAAGCGCCGCGATCACCGGGCCGAGCAACTGGCCGGACATGGTCTGCATGCTCGTGTCTATACCAATCAGGGTCCAAAAGGACCGGCATTGCAAGCGATCATGGAAGAGTTCGAGCCTAGCAAGGCCATTTTCATCGATGATCTGGCCCAGCATCATAAATCTGCCGCTGAAACCGTACCGCAGGTCGGGCGACTGCATTTGTGTGGCGAGCCGACCATCGCCAATCATATCGATTGCGCGCACAAGGCGGGCCATGCCGATGCGCGGATCGACAATTGGGCCGAAGCATTGCCTTGGCTGCTGAACGAACTGGAAAGGGATGCACGATGAGTATCGAAGCGCGTTTGCTGGAACTGGGCATCACCTTGCCCGAAGCAGCGGCCCCTGTGGCAAGCTACGTCCCGGTGGTGGTGCATGGCGACATCGCACATGTGTCGGGTCAATTGCCGTTTGTTGAAGGCAAGCTTGTAACAGGCCGGCTGGGCGAGGATGTTTCGCTGGATGATGGAATTGCCGCTGCCCGCGCTTGCGGATTGATGATCCTGGCGCAATTGAAAGCTGCGCTTGTTCCGCTGGACAGGGTGGAGCGGATTGTCAAACTGGGGGCCTTTGTAAATTCAACCGGCGACTTCACCGATCAACCCAAGGTCGCCAATGGTGCTTCTGAATTGATGTTCGACGTCTTTGGCGAGAAGGGCCGCCATGCGCGTGCAGCGGTGGGAGTGCCGTCGTTGCCTTTGGGCGCTGCCGTTGAAGTTGATGCGATCATTGTATTGGCGGGATGAGTGAACGCAACGTCCCGGATTGGCTGACCGCGTGGGAATATGCCCATCGCGGCAAGCATGGTGCAGGCCTTCCGGAAAATTCGCTTGCAGCTGCGCAAGCTGCGATTGATGCGGGCATGGGGATTGAGTGCGATATTCAGCGCAGCCTCGATGATCAGCCAATGGTGTTTCATGATTGGGATGTGATGCGCCTCACTGCGGGCGAGGGTGAAACCGGCAAACTGACGGCTGTGCAATTGGGCGAATTGCAATATCGCGACAGTCCAGAGCGACCTGCGAATCTTGGCCAATTGCTCGAATTGATCGACGGCAAGGTTCCTCTTCTGATCGAGATCAAGTCAAAGCCGGGGTATGATGTTGATCGCAGCTGCCGTCTCGTCGTGGAAGCAGCATCGCAATATCGCGGACAATTCGCCGTGATGAGTTTTGACCCGCGCGTTGCGCGGTGGCTACGCAGGCACGCACCAGAGATCTGTTGCGGTCTGGTGATGCGCGAAGATAAACACGGCAACACGCAGATGGCCTGGCAACGCCGTCTGGCGCTGTGGATCGCAAAGCCGGACTTCCTCGCCTATCATGTCGCCGCTCTGCCCAGCCGCTGGGTTAGCCGGCTGCGCGCGAGGGGCCTTCCGGTCCTCAGCTGGACCATCAATTCAGCTGAAACGCGCGCTCGCGCCCTGGAAAATGTCGATGCGCTGATTTCGGAAGGGGCTGGTCTAGCGTGAGCGGCGCAGAAGACGACAGTGCCCGCACTGCGGAGAGCGGCGAGGCACTGACTGTGCAGATTGCGGGCAGCGTCGGTCAGTTCGATGCGGCGCAGTGGAACGCTTTGGGTGGGAACCGCAATCCTTTCGTAGCCCATGAATTTCTGTCCTCTCTGGAGGATTCTGGCAGTGTAGGCGAGGGATCCGGATGGGATCCGGTGCCCATTGTCATCACAGATGCAGACGATACATTGGTCGGAGCCATGCCAGCCTATGCCAAGGGACACAGCCAGGGCGAGTTCGTGTTCGATCATGCATGGGCTGACGCTCTGCACCGGGCAGGACGCAATTATTACCCCAAGCTGCAGATTTGCGCGCCGTTTACACCGGCCAGCGGACCGCGCCTATTGTTCGAAGATGAAAGTTTTGCTCCGCATCTGCTGAAAGCGGCCGAAGCGGTTTGCGCGCAGAACGGGCTTTCCTCAGCGCATGCTACCTTCGTCGAACGTGAGCAATTGCCATTGTTTGACGCGGGCGGTTGGCTGCAGAGGCGCGACATCCAGTTCCACTGGTCAAACCAGGGATATGACAGTTTCGAAGAATTTCTCGATGCGCTAGCTTCGCGCAAGCGCAAGAATCTGCGCAAGGAGCGTGCCGCTGCTCAAGATGGCGTGTCGATCGTGCGTTTGACTGGTGATGATATCAAGCAGCATCATTGGGATGCGTTCTGGGTTTTTTATCAGGATACGGGCGCGCGCAAATGGGGAACACCGTATCTCACTCGTGAAGCCTTCACTCTGCTGGGCGAGCGGATGGCTTCATCGATGGTTCTGGTCCTGGCGATGATGGATGACACGCCGATTGCAGGGGCGCTCAATTTTGTCGGCCTCGATGCGATCTACGGTCGATATTGGGGATGCACGGTAGACAAGCGCTTCCTGCACTTCGAGCTGTGCTACTATCAGGCCATCGACATTGCCATTGAACGCGGCTTGGCGCGGGTCGAAGCTGGCGCTCAGGGTGGGCATAAACTGGCACGCGGCTACGAGCCGGTGCAGACATTTTCAGCGCATTATCTGGCGGACGAAGATTTTCGCAACGCGGTGGCTGATTTCCTTGAGCGCGAACGCGAAGGCATTGCAACCGATCAGATGATACTTGGCCAGCGGACCCCCTTCAAAAAAGGCTAGCCCGCTGCGGGGTGGCAATTCTCAGGCAGTTTGGCTCAGGCAGCTTGGCGACTGCCGTCTGCAAGCCATTGGCGAGCGCGGCGTTGAGCTTCTGAAATTTCGCGAGCGGTCATCTCGTCAGAGATATCAGCGCGGCACCAGCTGGCTTCTTCATGGCCCTTGGATGCCGCTATGTTGAACCATTTGTGAGCTTCGATCATGTCGCATTGCGCGCCATGGCTTCCGGTTGAAAAGGCAACGCCCAGGTCGAAATAGGCTGCAATGTCGCCTTGTGCGGCTGCTGCCAGACATTGCGCGATCATCAGATCGGCTTGCTTTTCCTTCAGCTCGGTGGCCGATGCGGTATCAATTCCCTTCAGTTCCATTTCAGGTCCCCCTATTGCCAAACCGGTGCCTTGGCTGATGTGCTTTGCCCCGGATTGCTTGAACCCAACTCGCCAGAACATGGTCAACAAATGGTTAACGCCAGCGCGCCTTTTTGCATTGTGAGGGAGCTGATCGCGATGTTGTGAGGTGTTAATTCGCAGGCTTTAATGGTGCTTTTGGCAAAGCGCCTTGTGCATGAGCAGGAGCATGACTATAGGCGCGGAACAGCAGGATGATCGATACACATCGCAAACAGCGAGGCATACGATCAAGGGGCGGCCTTAACGAGCAACCATCCGGGTAAGAGGACCACATGGCCACTGCGTCATCAGATGACAAAGAATTTTTGAAAACAGTCAAAGGTGCGCTCGCGCCGGACTATGTGCCGAGTGACGATGAGCCCTATATGGGCGAGGCTCAGCAGAACTATTTCCGGATGCTTTTGCTCGAATGGAAGCGGTCAATTCACGCCGCTGCCGGGCAGACTTTGCAATCGCTGCAGGATGGTCCGATTCGCGAAGCCGATCTCAACGATCGGGCTTCGAGCGAGACGGACTGGGGTATCGAATTGCGCACCCGTGATCGTCAGCGCAAGCTGATTTCCAAGATCGATGCTGCAATGCGCCGCATTGATGAAGGCGAATATGGCTATTGCGAGGTCACTGGTGATCCCATCGGGCTGAAGCGTCTCGTGGCGCGCCCCGTGGCAACGATGACGGTCGAAGCGCAGCAAGCGCACGAACGGCGTGAGAAGATTTCCCGCGATAATTGACGTCTGGTCTCCCGCACCTAGCTTTGGCAGTGTGACAGACGCCGGCAGCCTTGCGTGCCAATCGAGGTTAATTCTTCCTTAGTCGGTTTCTGTAAAAAGGGCATGGAGCGCGCTTTGCGCTGCTCATTGGATCAGCGATAAGGATGTATGCCTGCTGCTGCAGGACCATGATTGGACTATGTCAGCAACCGAACAACGTCGGGCCCAGCGCGAAGCCACTTTTCAACTCGCCGATGTGCAAGTTGCAGGACGCGGTGTGCTTAATCGGGTAAAGGTGCGCAATCTTTCGGACATGGGCATGATGGGCGAGGGACGCGTCAATGTAGTTCCCGGCTCACGTATTGTTGTAACATTGAATGACCTGGAACCTATTGATGGAGCTGTGGCTTGGGTGCAGCAGGATCGGTTTGGCGTAGCGTTTGATGAAAAGATTGATGCGGCGGCTGTGCTCAAAGTTTGACCAATTGCCATCGGATATATTCCGTGCCACGCTCCAGCCGCGAACAATTATCTATCCCATCTCAGTAATCCGCGCTGACCACGACGCAGCAACCTGCTAGTCCGCAAGCCACCATGCGACTCGCCCTTTCCATTTTAGCTGCCCTGTCTCTTGCCGGTTGCAGCGATGGCGGCCCCTCTGGGCCGGTGAGCGTTGCGATTGTCGGTAACGCCGATGGGCTATTCCAAGGCGGGCTGCGCTTACCTGTCTCGGCCCAACACTTGCGGGCTGCATCGAACGAAGGTTTGGTCGGTCTTGACCCCGCTGGGGAAGTGATCCCTGCGCTCGCAGAGCGCTGGATTATTACGGACGAGGGCAAAAGTTACATTTTTCGCTTGCGCGACGTGCAGTGGCCGGATGGCAGTTCTGTGACGGCGCAGGATGTCCGGACACTGCTGCTTGATACCCAGCGGCGGCTGGATAACACTTCGCTCGGGCTTGATCTCGCCAAGATTGAAGATGTGCGCGCGATGACCGGTCGTGTAATTGAAATCCGGCTGACTGCAGCAATGCCTGAATTTCTGCGCCTACTTGCGCAGGCTGAACTTGGCTTTGTCAAAGATGGTACTGGAACGGGTCCAATGATCGTTTCGCGCGACGATGGTAGTGAGGCTGCCCTGCTAAGTGCGCTTCCGCCGGAGGCACGCGGCTTTGCTGCTCGCGAAGATTGGGAAGAACTGGCGCGCCAAGTCATGGTCCAGGCTATGCCGGGACCCGAAGCTATAACCGCTTTCGACGAAGGTGAAGTGGATCTTGTCCTCAATGCGCGGCTGGCGGATCTACCGTTGGCCGACACCGGCCCGTTGACCCGAGGCACAGTGAGAATCGATGCTGCATGGGGCCAGTTCGGCTTGGTATTCCGCCGCGAAAGTGGATTGTTTGCAGAGGCTGAACAAAGAGAAGCGCTGTCGATGGCAATTGATCGCAGTGCCTTGCTGCAACCATTCAACATCGGTGGCTGGATTCCCGCCCTTGAAGTTGTGCCGCGCGAATTGTGGGGAGATGTCGAGCCCGAGAGGTTGGCCTGGGCTGACTGGTCGATTGAACGCCGTCGCAGCGTTGCCGCATCGCGCATCACCCAATGGCAGAACGATAGTGGTCAGAACGCCAGCGTTACAGTCAGTATGCCTGTGGGGCCGGGAAGTGATCAACTATTCGCCCAGATTGCCCGCGATTTTGCCAGTATCGGGGTTGCAGCCAGCATCGCTGTCGACGGGCAACCAGCCGATCTACTTTTGCATGATCGCGTGGCGCGCTATGCTTCGCCTCGTTGGTTCCTTAATCAGTTTAATTGCAATGTGCGATCTGGGCCCTGCTCACCGGAAGCTGACGATCTGGTGGCCCAATCATTGCTGGTGAACAATCTGCAGGAAAAGGCCAGCCTTCTGGCAGAGGCGGAGCTGGAATTGACCGATGCGCATGTTTTTATTCCCTTTGGCGCGCCAATTCGCTGGTCACTCGTTCGTAGCAATGTTTCGGGCTATGCTGAAAACCAGTGGGGCATTCATCCCTTGTTCCCGCTGTCCCAACCCACCATCTAGGTGAGGAGGAGGTTCGCATGAACAATGATCAAGGCCCCCAAGTGGTCGGCATCAATCTGCCCACGGGCAATGATCCGCAGGCTATCCGTCAGCGGGTTGAAGCGATGGAAATGCTGCTTGAGCGAAGTTTTCGCATACCGGGCATCAACCTTCCCATCGGGCTTGATGCCATTATTGGCCTCGTGCCGGTTTTGGGCGACATTATCACCACCGCCATGGGCGCCTACATCGTCTGGGAAGGGCGCAATCTCGGCCTGCCGAAGTGGAAATTGTGGCGCATGGGCGCCAATGTGGCGGTCGACACGGCGATCGGCGTTGTTCCGGTCGTAGGCGACGCTGCTGATTTGCTGTTCCGCTCCAACACCCGAAATCTGCGGATCATTAAAAAGCATCTGGACAAGCATCATCCAGAGACCCGCATTATCGAGGGCTGATCAGGCCTCTAGCTCAATATCCCAATAAAGCCAGTCGCGCCATGTTTCGTGCAGATAATGGGGCGGAAATTTCTTGCCGTATTGCTGCAGTTGCCAACTGGTCGGCCTTATGGGCTCGACCATGACCGGCATATGCGCCTGTTTGGGCGTGCGGCCACCCTTCTTCATATTGCAAGGCGCGCAGGCCGTGGCGATGTTTTCCCAGGTTGTTCGGCCACCCAGTCGGCGCGGGATCACATGGTCGAAGGTCAGCGATTGTTCGCTGCCGCAGTATTGGCATTGAAAACGATCACGCAGGAAAACGTTGAAGCGTGTGAATGCAGGAAATTCGCTGTGCTTTACATATTGGCGCAGCGCGATCACGCTTGGGATCTGCATGTCGAGCGATGGCGAATGCACTTCGCGGTCATAGCTGGCCACGATATCGACCCGATCCAGAAAAACCGCTTTGATTGCTGTTTGCCAGGGCCACAGGCTGAGCGGGTAATAGGATAGCGGTGTATAGTCAGCATTCAGGACGAGCGCAGGGCAGGCCGACAAATTGCGTGTCGGATCATCATGGGCGCTTTTGAAGCGCGCTGCCCGATCGAGCAGATCAGCCTTAAACACTGAGGTTCAACACGTTACGCGTTCCTCCCTGTTGCCAGACGAGCATGCCGTGGCAGGCAAAAGAGTCAAACCCATGACAGGGGGGCTTTCCACAGCGCAATTGTGCAAAATGTACAGGTTTCCCCTTTGGCGACACTTTGTGGCATTGGTGCAAAACTATGATTGTCACCCGCTTCGCCCCTAGTCCCAATGGCTCGCTTCATTTGGGTCACGCCTATTCTGCAATCGTTGCGCATGATCTTGCGCACGAAGCAGGTGGACGTTTTCTAGTTCGGGTTGAAGATATTGATGGTGCCCGCAGCCAGGATCATCTGGTTGAGCAGTTCTGGGCCGACCTCGAATGGCTTGGCCTGTCATGGGAGTGCGTGCCGGCCCAGTCCAGCCGGCTGGAAAGTTATCTAAAGGCAGCAGAACAGCTGCGCGCCATGGGCCTGCTTTATCCGTGCCAATGCACCCGGGCACAGATCATGGCGACCGATCCAGTGATCGGGCCAGACGGGCCCATCTATCCCGGCACATGCAAACATGTTGAATTGGACGAAGACGGGCCAGTCGCCTGGCGGCTGGACATGCAAAAGGCGATGCAACGAACGGGACCGCTTTCATGGGAAGACAATCTGGCAGGGCCGCAACAAATGCAGGCTGATTTGCTGGGCGATGTGGTTCTGGTACGCAAGGATGAGCCTGCCAGCTACCATCTGGCATCGGTGGTGGATGACGCGGCTGATGGTGTTACTCTGGTGACGCGCGGAGCCGATCTATTCTCAGCTAGCCATCTGCACCGGCTGCTGCAGGCTTTGCTCGATCTGCCGGTTCCGCGCTGGCATCACCACCGATTGCTGTTTGACGCTTCTGGTCGCAAACTGGCCAAGCGGCGGGGATCGCCATCGTTGGCTGACCGCCGTGAAGCGGGCGAGGATGGTGTGTTGCTTGGACAGCAACTGCGGTTGCAAGCTTTTCCGTCTGGAATTTCGCTGCAGCCACACTAGATATTGACCATGACATATTTCTTTATCGCCGTTCTCGTCGTCCTTTGTGTGCTGGTGCTGGTGTCGCTGGTGCGAGGGATCATCGCGTTTTTGCAAACGACCAAGATTGATCTGGAGACTGGAGAGGGTAGCAATGCCACCGAAATGCAATTGCTCCAGAACAAGGCGATGTTTGCCCGGATCAAGTATCAGGCATTGGCGATTGCCGTTGTGGCAATCATTCTTGCCATCTCTCGCTAGAGCGGGCCGACCGCACGATGGTAAAGCTCAATAAGATCTACACCCGCACCGGTGATGATGGCTCCACCGGGTTGGTCGACGGATCTCGCACGCCCAAACACTCTTTGCGGATCGAGGCGATCGGTAAAGTTGACGAGGCCAACAGCGCCATCGGCCTGGCGGCGGCAAGCATCGGATCTGGTGATCACGCAGCTGCACTCTATCGAGTGCAGAATGATATGTTCGATTTGGGCGCAGACCTTGCGACCCCGGCTGGCGATGCAGACTTTACTCCGTCTGAAATGGTCCTTCGCATGGTGGCTGATCAAACCGCTTGGCTTGAAGATGCCATCGATGGGTTAAACGAACATCTTGAACCGCTGGCCAGCTTTGTCTTGCCGGGCGGCACGGAAGCGGCAGCCCGCACGCATGTGGCGCGCGCCGCCACTCGCGCAGCTGAGCGGGCCATGGCTCAGTTGGCAGATCACGAGCCGGTCAATCCGGCAGCGCTGACCTATATCAATCGCTTGTCCGATTATCTGTTTGTTCTCGCGCGCGCACTCAATAACAACGGCGCAGGCGAGGTGAAATGGGTGCCCGGCGCCAACAGGTGATAATCGGCGATGATCCGGGTGGCCAAGCGTGAAATAGGTCGCTAACAGCCGTCCTTTGCTGCAAGTGCGAAGGAAAGATTGATGCGGAGAATCGCTGTTATCGGTGCGGGTCAAATGGGGGCGGGGATTGCCCAGACAATTGCGCAGCACGGCATCCATGTGATGATATCGGATATTGACCGGGCCCATGCTGAGGCGGGCAAAGCAACAATCGGAAAGTCATTGAGCAAATTGGTCGGGCGCGGCAAGCTTGAAGCCGATGACGCTGAAGGTGTGCTGTCGCGGATAGAGCCGGTTGGCGATTACAGCCCGATGGCAGAAGCCGACCTGATAATTGAAGCTGCAACTGAGCGTGAGGAGATCAAGAAGACGATCTTCGAGAATGCGGGCAAGGTTCTGGCTGACAATGCCATCATGGCTAGCAACACCAGCTCGATTCCGATTACACGAATGGCCAATTACAGCCCGGATCCATCGCGCTTTATTGGATTGCATTTTTTCAATCCGGTCCCTGTCATGGGGTTGATCGAAGTTATTCCGGGTCTCGCCACCGCCCCGGAAACTACTGACCGCATCAGCGCTTTTGCTGAAATGCTCGGTAAGCAGGTTGTCTTGTCGCAGGACGAGCCAGGCTTTGTCGTCAATCGCATCTTGTTACCAATGATCAATGAGGCTGTGTTTGTTCTGGGCCAGAGCACGGCCGGCATTGCCGATATCGACAAGGGCTGTCGGCTTGGTCTCAATCACCCGATGGGTCCGCTTGAACTTGCCGATTTTGTCGGACTCGATACCTGCCTCGATATCATCAAAGTGCTCTACAAAACGACGCGAGACGGCAAATATCGTCCGGCCCCTCTCTTGGTGAAATACGTTGAAGCAGGCTGGTTGGGCCGGAAGACTGGTCGAGGTTTCTACGATTACACGGGCGATGCGCCAGTTCCAACGCGCTAGAGCGCTCTACCTCTTGGTAGGGGAATTGGTTAAGAGCGGGGTGCCAAACCTACCAAGAGGTAGGCAAGCGGTTTAATCGGAACGCCAACGGCTGCCATCCATTGGTTAGGCAAAGGAGAATTTGCATGACCAAGTCAGCCCCCCACTCGCAGGAACAACGCCTCGCGAATCTCGCGCCGGAAACGCATAATGACGAGCAAGACGACCACCGTAGCCAGGCTCAGGAAGTTGCCGAGCAGGCGCAGCAGCCACAGGCCGGTATGACCAGCCCCACCGAAAGCGCGAAAAATTCCGACATCGACAATCCGATCGGTGCTTCACCGCAGGATACGATTGATCATATGCGCGACATGGAAAGCTCGGGACGGATCGACATGGATGCCTTCGCGGGCGAGCCAAACCATGACGACAACGTTGATAAATATGGCAAGGCCGCAAAGCTGGACGGCTTGCGTGGCGACGGAACCTGATAATTGATTGGCCGGTGTGTCAGTGTTGGGCCTCAAGTCCCGTCGTGAAGCACCCATAGGGCCGCCGCGAGCAAAACGGCTCCGGCGGTCACGCCCCAGCCCATCCAGCGGATGCTGGTGATCTTTGGGGCATGCATCTGATGCGCTGACAGGCGATCAAATGTCAGGCAAGCCCGGCGCTCTGCCGTGTAGGCAACAACGGCGCCTAGCAAAATGAAAGCGGTTGCGATTACTCTGGCGAGATAGGGCGGATCAAATTCGCCAAAGACAGCGCGAAAAGCCAGACCGATACCGATTGCGGCGAACGCTGTACGCATCCAGCCTGCAAAGGTTCGCTCCATTGCCATGATATTGCGATCTTCGGCCAGATCGGTGCGTTCTTCTGCCAGCTCGTTCGAACTGGCGTCGGAATGATTATTGGGAGTATCCGTCATTCAGTGGCTCGCCCCAAATGGGTTGCGTCCCGCCAAAACCATTATCGATGGGTACAGGATCAAAACCCTGCGTATCATCAATTAGTTCCTCGTCCGGCGTAAATTCGAATGCTTCTGGCTCTTGAACAACTGCCTGCCGCCGTGGTTGCGAAACTTGAGCCGAAGCCGTATCCGGCTGGGCAGCAAAGCGATCCTCGGGCGAAGATGCGCCAGTCTGACGCCCTATCTCTTCTGCCGCGACGACCAATGCGCCTTCGCGGTCATCCGACCCTATGAGCAGCGCAACGCCCAGCAATGTCGAGCCCGCAAAGATCAAAGCTCCCTTAGAGCTTGAAAAAATACCCTTCGCCATAGTGGATTGGAGCATAAAGGTGAGATGTTAAGTTTTGGTAGATCGCGCCTCAGCCACCAGATCATACAATGTGTCGAGGGCATCGCGCGGGGTCAGCGCATCAAGGTCTAGCGCCAGCAGCTTGTCTGCAAAATCGCGTTCCGGCTCGTTGTCCTCCGCTTCACCCAGCGCTGCAAACAAGGGCAGATCGCCAAGTCCGGCTGCGATACCACCCGTTTCGCTGCGAACTTGCTCCAGCTTGTCGAGCACCTGCTTGGCCCGTTTGATAACCGGCGAAGGTACACCGGCAAGTCGCGCCACTGCCAGGCCGTAGCTACGATCCGCTGGTCCGTCGGCCAGCTCGTGCAACAACACCAGATCGCCTTTCCATTCGCGTGCCCGCACGTGGTGCAGCGACAGGGCTTCACAACTTTCGGCAAGCCGGGCGAGTTCGTGATAATGGGTGGCAAACAGGCAACGGCATTCAATTGTTGAATGGACCGCTTCGACCACCGCCCAAGCCAGCGCTAGCCCGTCATAGGTCGATGTTCCGCGCCCCACTTCGTCCAGAATTACAAAGCTGCGCGGGGTCGCCTGAGCCAGGATTGCGGCTGTCTCCACCATTTCGACCATGAAGGTCGATCGTCCGCGTGCAAGATTGTCTGATGCCCCGACCCGGCTGAACAGCCTGTCTACAAGACCAATCCGGGCACTGTCGGCTGGCACAAATCCACCTGCTTGGGCGAGCAGGACGATCAGGGCATTTTGCCGCAGAAATGTCGATTTGCCGCCCATGTTGGGTCCGCCGATCAGCCACAGGCGATCCAGTTGTCCCAATGCGCAATCATTGGCGACGAACCGGTCCCCGGTCCTGGCCAGAGCATTTTCAACTACCGGATGACGTCCGCCAACAATCGCAACGCTGTTGTCGTGTGCAATCTCTGGTCGGCACCATCCGCCCTCGGCTGCACGCTCGGCCTGTCCAGCGCTGACATCAATCCGCGCAAGCGCTGCTGCTGTTTTGGCAATGGCTTTGCTTTTGGCGCATATTCCGGCGACAAGTTCTTCGAAATGGGCCTCCTCGGCAGCCAGAGCATGGCCGCCTGCCTCCGCGATCCGGCTTGCTTCCTCGTGCAGTGCGACAGAGTTGAACCTGACCGCACCTGCCATGGTCTGGCGGTGGGTAAAGCCGCTGTCCGGCGTCATCAGGGCATCGCCATGTTTTGCCGGCACTTCGATGAAATAGCCCAGCACGCCATTATGTTTTATCTTGAGCGAGGTAATGCCTGTATCGTCGCGGTAGCGTGCTTCCATGGCGGCTATCGCTCGGCGCGCATTGCCAGAAGTCGCCCGCAAATCGTCCAGCGCGGCATCATAGCCTTCAGCAATGTATCCGCCATTGTGGCGCTCTGTAGGGGGCGAAGGAACCAGAGCTTGGCTCAATAAATCGATCAATGCGCTGTGGCCGCGAAGCTTTGGCAGCAGTTCGACAACGCCAATGGGTGGGTCGGCCATATTCCCCAGCATTTCAGCCAATTGTCGCGCATCGCGCAGGCCGTCACGGATCTGGCCGAGATCGCGAGGGCTACCGCGCCCAGCGACAAGCCTGCCCAAGGCACGACCAAGATCGGGCACGGATCGCATGGCTTCACGCACTTGGGCGCGACCCAGAGGATCATTGGCCAGCCAAGCGACCATGGCAAGGCGGGTTTCAATTGCTCCCTGATCAAGCAAGGGAGTGGCCAGATCTTCGGCCAGCATCCGCGCACCGGCGCCAGTGACGCAGCGATCGATTGCAGCAACCAGACTGCCATCGCGTCCACCAGATTGGGAGGCCAGAATTTCCAGGCTGCTGCGGGTGGCCTCGTCCATCAGCATGGTTTCGCCGGCCAAACGCATGGTGGGCGGTAACAGCAGCGGCAGATTGCCTCGTCCGACATGATCGAGGTAGGCAATCAGGCCGCTGGCAGCAGACAGCATCGCCCGCGAGAAGTCGCCAAACCCGTCGAGCGTTGCGACCTGGTGGAGGTCGCACAAGCGCTTTTGCCCATTGTCGCTGGCAAAATCCGCGCGTGGCCGTTCGATCAACTGCCCCGCCATATTCATTGCGGCCAGTTCATGACCTTCAGGAACAACGTATTCGCTCGCCTGCAACCTGGCCAGCACTGCACCAACCGCGTCGGCCGGGCATTCTTCCAATACCATCGCGCCAGTCGAAATATCACAACTGGCAATGCCAATACTTCCACGCACTTCGCCCAATGCGACCAGCACATTGGCTCGGCGCGGTTCCAGCAAGGCTTCTTCGGTCAAAGTTCCTGCCGTGACAAAGCGAACGATATCGCGCCTGACCAGAGCTTTGGAGACAGCTGTGCCTTCATCACGAGCGCGCTGTTTGGCCTGTTCGGGGGTTTCGATCTGTTCAGCAATGGCGACGCGGCAGCCGGCCTTGATCAGGCGGGCAAGATAACCTTCTGCAGCGTGGACCGGTACACCGCACATCGGGACAGGTTCCCCGCCATGCTCACCGCGAGTGGTCAGAGCAATATCGAGCACGCTGGAGGCGGTGCGTGCATCATCGAAGAACAGTTCGAAGAAATCACCCATGCGGTAAAACAGCAGGCACCCTTCGGCCTGTTCCTTCAAATTGAGGAATTGGGCCATCATAGGGGTCGTTTTTGCCGCCATCATGACGGCCTAGCCGCGCGGCACCTGATTCGGGAAGGGATTGCGAGCGCGCTTTCCCCTGATGCAGCGTCAATCTGATACAAAGCCTGGCAACTATGGCAAAACTGCGCAGGCACTATCGCTTGGCTTGCCAACGCGATATGGGCAGGGCGACTGCAAAAGGATGAAGCTCTTGGCCGACAAGAACACCAATGAATTCAGCAACCGCGAAGCCCTGTTTTATCATGAAACAATCCGGCCCGGTAAGATCGAGATTGTTGCGTCCAAGCCGATGGCGACGCAGCGCGATTTGAGCCTTGCCTATTCTCCCGGTGTTGCGGCCCCGGTACAGGCGATTGCTGACGATCCCAGCAATGCGGCGCGGTACACGGCGCGGTCAAACCTCGTCGCGGTCATTTCCAATGGTACGGCCATTCTTGGAATGGGCAATCTCGGCGCATTGGCGTCCAAGCCGGTGATGGAAGGTAAGGCGGTTCTGTTCAAGCGCTTTGCTGATGTGGATTCGATTGATATCGAACTCGCCACCGAAGACCCTGACGCCTTTATCGAAGCTGTCGCCCTGATGGAGCCAAGTTTTGGCGGCATCAACCTGGAAGATATCAAGGCGCCGGAATGCTTCATTATCGAGCAGGCCCTGCGGGAGCGGATGAACATTCCGATCATGCATGACGATCAGCATGGCACGGCAATTATCGCGGCAGCAGGCCTCATCAACGCGTGCAAACTGACCGGGCGTGATCTGAAAGATGTGAAGATGGTGGTAAATGGGGCAGGGGCATCGGCGCTTGCCTGCACCGCTCTCATCAAATCCATCGGCGTGCCGCACGACAATGTGACCGTTTGCGATCGCAGCGGCCCGATCTACCCCGGGCGCGAGAATGTTGACCAATGGAAAAGCGCACACGCTATTGAAACCGATGCGCGATCACTGGAAGAAGCGCTGGATGGCGCAGACATCTTTCTCGGACTGTCCGCTGCGGGGGCGCTTAAGCCCGAGTGGGTCAAGAAGATGGCCGACAAGCCGATCATTTTCGCGATGGCCAATCCCGATCCCGAAATCACACCGGATGATGCCAAGGCTGTGCGGCCCGATGCTATCATTGCTACAGGGCGGTCTGACCACCCCAATCAGGTCAACAATGTGCTGGGCTTCCCGTTCATTTTCCGCGGTGCGCTCGACGTGCAGGCAACGGCCATCAATGAAGAAATGAAGGTTGCTGCCGCTCACGCCATTGCCGAACTGGCCAGAGAGCAGGTGCCCGAGGAAGTGGCAGTTGCTTATGGTAAGAACCACAAATTTGGCGTCGATTATATCATTCCTGCGCCGTTCGATCCGCGTCTGATGGAAGTGGTATCGTCCGCAGTTGCCAAGGCGGCGATGGATTCCGGAGTGGCTCTTGCTCCGATCGAAGATTTTGACGCTTATCGGCTCTCGCTGAAGGCCCGGCTCAATCCGACCACATCGGTCCTGACCAGCACGTATGAAGAGGCGCGCTCCAATCCCAAGCGAGTGGTGTTCGCCGAGGCGGAAGAGGAAGTCGTGCTGCGCGCAGCGATACAGTTTCGCGATTTCGGTTATGGCACTCCCGTACTGGTTGGTCGAACGAAAGCGGTTGCGGACAAGATGCACATGCTGGGCGTCGACAACCCGCGAGACTTTGAAATCCAGAACTCTGCCGATTGCGAACATGTCCCGGCGATGGTTGACTATCTCTACAAGCGTTTGCAGCGACGCGGTTACACTGAGCGTGACGTGCGCCGCATGGTCAATCAGGAACGTAATGTCTTTGCCGCCCTTCTGGTGGCGTTGGGCCATGCCGATGCGATGATCACCGGCCTTACCCGCACCTTTGCTCAGTCAGCGCGCGAGGTGAATCTTGTGCTTGATGCAAAGGATGCAGGCGTTCCGTTTGGCATTCACATGATGATCGGCAAAAACCACACTACCTTCCTGGCGGATACGACCATCAACGAGCGGCCAAGCGCTGAGGAATTGGCCCATATTGCACGCGAAACAGCTGCGGTTGCGCGGCGCATGGGTCACGAACCGCGCGTTGCCTTCCTCAGTTATTCCACCTTCGGCAATCCGAGCGGTAAATGGCTGGACAATATTCGTGGCGCCGTGGCCATTCTCGACAAGGAAGACGCCGGTTTCGAATATGAAGGTGAAATGGCACCCGATGCTGCGCTCAATCCCAAAGTGATGGAGTTGTATCCGTTCAGCCGCCTGTCGGGCCCGGCCAATGTTCTGGTCATGCCAGGCCTGCAGTCTGCCAATCTTTCTGCAAAAATCCTGAAAGAGCTGGGCGGCGATGACACCATTGGTCCGATGTTGATCGGCATGGAAAAGCCGGTTCAGATTGCACCAATGACAGCGATTGCGCCCGACGTTCTGACACTTGCTGTGTTGGCGGCCGCTGGCGTGGTGGGCTGAGCTGATGGCAGAGCTGACCAAGCTCGTCCTGTCTGTCACCGGCAGCGATCGGCCTGGCCTTACTGCTGCTGTGGCAGAGGCGGTCGCATCTGTGGACGGAAATTGGCAGGAAGGACACCTGAGCCAGCTGGGCGGGCTTTACGTAGGCTCTGTTCTGGTTGAGCTTGAGCCGTCAAAACAAGCTAAGCTGGAAGCTGCAGTCGAGGCCATTGATGCCGACGGACTGGCGGTATCGCTCCATCCTGCGCAGGCGAGCGGGGGTGCCAAAGGTGCAACCTTGCTGTTCGAACTGGTGGGACAAGACCGGCCCGGCATCATTCGCGAAGTGACCACAATTCTTGCCAAACTCGGCGCAAATATCGAAAGCCTGTCGAGCGGCGAGCAAACGGGCGCCTGGGGTGGCGAAAGCCTGTTTCATGCAGAGATTGTGGTGACGCTGGCGGAGTTGACTTCACCTGCAGATGTGCAGAGCGCGTTGGAAGAGATTTCTAGCGAAATCATGGTCGATTTCAGCTTCCCCGGCGCTGAGGGGTAGGATCTAAGTCCTCCGGTATCGGAAGTACCAGACCTCATGGCCGTACACTTCGCGCGCTTTTTGCTCGTACCGGGTCATCGGCCAGCCTGACGGGCGGTTCTCCCAACTTTCACGCCCCTGCGTTACCCATTCAAAGTTGTCGGTATGCCGCTGCATCACCATCAGCGCATGGCGCAGATAGACCGCGTGATCAGTGCCAAACCGCAGCTCTCCGCCCGGCTTCAACTTGTCAGCGAACAGTTTTACCGGGCCATCATTCATCATGCGTCGCTTGGCATGTTTGTTCTTGGGCCAAGGGTCAGGATGCAGCAGATAGATCATCGTCAGCGCGCCGTCGGGTATACGTTTGAGCGCATCGATGGCATCGCCATGGAACAGGCGAATGTTCGACAAGCGCTGATCGTCGATATGGCCAAGAGCTGCGGCGACACCATTGAGAAAAGGCTCGGCACCAACAAACCCGTGATTGGGCAGCAGATCGGCGCGATAGGCCAGATGTTCCCCGCTGCCAAAGCCGATCTCGAAATGCAGTGGGCAGTCCTCGCCAAACAGACCCTCGCTGGTGACAGGCCCTTCGGCAGGCACGGCAATCTGCGGCAACAGATCATCGACCAGCGATTGCTGACGCCCGCGAAGGGGTTTACCTATCGATCGTCCATAAAGCCGGTTGATCGTCGTCGGATCGCCTTCCTTGAATGCTGACATGGCGCGTCGTTAGCCAAGGCTCGCCCTGCGCTCAAGCCGCAGTTTCATGGCCCGCTGGCTCCAATCCCACTTGTCGCCTTGGAAAGCTGACGAACAACACAACCAACAGCGCCACGAAAAGGCAGCCGATCAGAAACCAGATCATGCCGAGCGGCTGCGAAAGAAAGGAAAAACTGGCGACCAGAATGCCGGCCAGCGTTATTCCCTGGTTCTTCAATGCCATGAAGATTGAGAACTGCGTGGCCGCGATCCGAGGCGGACTGAATCGCATATTGAACACGGTCGAACCAATGCTGATCATGGTGTCGAGCAAATTGATAGTGATGAAGAGCACAATGAGTATGCGCGAGTCCGACCAGCTCTCGGTGAGCATTGCAAGGGCGACCAGAACGCCGATCAGCATGATCTTGAACAGAATTATCGATCGCTGACTGCCAATCCAACGAACCAGAATACCGCCAATGGTTATGGCCACGACGGCACTGATCATCTGACTGGTGGCATTAAAATTGTTGAGCTGTGTTTGATCCCAATTGCCATGTTGCGTGGCCATCAGCGGCACAATGATTATCAAGAAGCCATAGGTCAGCCCGCGGATAACAAGGAAAAACAGCCAGACCAGATGCAGAGGTTTGACGGTATTTCGCAGCGTTTCCTTTACCAGCGGCCACCAGGCACCGACACTGAACGAATGAGAGATAGGACTGGGGTTTCCTGCAGACCAGGGCATGCGCCTCTCGCCTTCTCTTTCCAGCGTAATGATCATGTATATCGTTACGCAGCCAAGCAGGAGGGCGCCGACGAGATAGGCTGCACCAATCCCGAAGGCATAGACCAGCGCGCCTGCCAACGCAGCAGCAGCAGCCACTCCGAGCGAATATCCTCCTGAGCCCAGGCTGCCGCCGATTGCCCGTTCATCTTCCGGGAGGATGTCCACGGTCAAACCATCGGCGGCCACATCCTGAAAGACGGTCGCCGTGTTCACGATGAGCGAAGCAAGGCCAATGATCAGGATCTGATCCGGCGCGGGTGAGATGATAGCAAAGATGACCAGGCAGGTGATCATCACCAGCTGAGCTCCGATGATCCACGATCGCCGCCTCCCCATCGGCAGGAACGTGTAACGGTCCATGATGAATCCGGCGATGAATTTTAGGCTCCACGGCGCGCCTGTCATCGCCACAACGAAGCCGATGTCAGCTGCCGATGCACCATTGGCTGCCAGCCAGGCCGGCACAACGAAATCGAACAGGCCGATCGGTATTCCCTGCCCGGTATATAAAAGAAGCACTGTCGCAAGGCGCACCAAGGCGCTTTGTTCCATGGATTTTGAGCGCGCAAAACGTGATGCCATCACGCAGTCCCCCGACTTGTCTGGCGCGCCCCAAACCGATGAGTACATGTTTACAAGCGAAGAACAAGCTGGTCTTGGCCCTGATTGGTCAAGGCAAGCCGGCCAGCGCAAATGGCAACCTTGATTACTTTGGCCAAAGGCATAGGTGAGCGCGCATATGGAACAGTGGATCACCCTCTTTAACGCGCAGCCGGACTGGGCCCAGTCAGCCGTCGGCTTGTTTGCCCTTTTGCTGGCAGCGATGGCAGTCAATTTCCTGATAAAGCGCGTCCTGCTCAAGGCGGCTGCACCGTTTCTTGATACGCGCAGTCTGACAGCTGATCGGGCGGCCGCCCGCTTTGCCAACATCCTGCCCTTGCTGATTATTTCGCGTGGCCTCCCTCTGATCAAACATCTGCCATCCGAAGTTATGACGGTGGCGGTCAATCTGGCAGAAGCAAGCATGATGCTGTCAGCTGCGCTGGGGCTGAGCAAGCTGCTGAGCTATGTCGAAGAGGTCTATAACCGCCGTCAAGACGCCCGGGCGCGGCCGATCAAGGGTTATATCCAGCTACTCAAGATCGCGGTTTTTTGCGGCGCTGCTGTGATTATGATTTCGATCCTGATCGAAGAATCGCCATTGCTCTTGCTGTCGGGATTGGGGGCCATGGCGGCTGTCCTGCTGTTGGTGTTCAAGGATACGATCCTGTCGCTGGTGGCGAGCGTTCAGTTGACCAGTAATGATATGCTGCGCGTGGGCGATTGGATCGAAATGCCCAGCATGAATGCAGATGGCGATGTCATCGACATCGCACTGCATACGGTCAAGGTGCAGAATTTCGACAAGACCATCACCACCATCCCGACCCATCTGCTGATTTCCGACAGCTATCGCAATTGGCGCGGCATGTCGGAAAGCGGCGGCAGGCGGATCAAACGTGCGCTGCACATTGATCAGAATTCCGTGCGTTTCCTGACCGATGATGAAGTGATCGGATTGAAAAGGTTTCGCGTGTTGAAAGATCATCTGGCGCGCAAGAAACGCGAGATTGCAGAATGGAACGACAGCCATCTTGCTGGCGAAGATGCCATCAATGCGCGCAAGATGACCAACCTTGGGACTTTGCGCGCCTACATCATCGGTTACCTCAAGAACCATCCTCAGATTGCCGATGAAAACTTCACTCTGTTGGTGCGCCAGCTACCCCCTGGTCCTGAGGGTATTCCGATCGAGATCTATTGCTTCACGGCCACCACGGACTGGGGCGAATATGAATCGATTCAGGCCGATGTGTTCGACCACCTGCTCGCCATATTGGGCGAGTTTGGATTGAAGATTTACCAGCAGCCAAGCGGCATGGACATGCGCGAGCTGATCCGCAGCACCTGAATTTGCAGGCTGGTTCCCTGCACCAAAGCGAAACACCCGGAGCGACTGCTCGCTCCGGGTGCCTCCCGTCCCAAAACTGATTTGGTGTGCTCGCGCCGCGCTGGCAGCCGAGCCTTAGCGCGTCAGATCAAGCCGCTTCGGCTTTTTCTTCCGGATCGCGCAGAACATAGCCGCGGCCCCAGACCGTTTCGATGTAGTTTTCGCCGCCACACGCCAGGCTGAGCTTTTTGCGCAGCTTGCAAATGAAGACGTCGATGATCTTGAGTTCCGGCTCGTCCATTCCGCCATAAAGGTGGTTGAGGAACATTTCCTTGGTGAGCGTCGTGCCCTTGCGCAGGCTCAACAGCTCAAGCATGGCATATTCCTTGCCGGTGAGGTGAACCCGTGCGCCATCGACTTCAACAGTCTTGGCATCAAGGTTGACGGCCAGCTTGCCGGTGCGGATGATCGACTGGCTGTGGCCCTTCGAACGACGCACAACGGCGTGAATTCGGGCAACCAGCTCTTCGCGATGGAAGGGCTTGGTGACGTAATCGTCAGCGCCGAAACCAAAGCTGCGGATCTTGCTGTCCATTTCCGCAATACCGGAAAGGATCAGAACCGGTGTCTGCACCTTGGCGACGCGCAGTTTCTTCAGCACGTCATAGCCGTGCATATCCGGCAGGTTCAAATCGAGCAGAATGATATCGTAATCATACAGCTTGCCCAGGTCCAAGCCTTCTTCGCCTAGGTCGGTCGAATAGACATTAAAGCCTTCGGTGGTGAGCATCAGCTCAATCGCCTTGGCGGTTGTCGGTTCGTCCTCAATCAAAAGCACGCGCATGGGTAATCCCCTATTGCCCCAGTTCGGCGGTAACCTCTCGTCAAGAGAAGTTGCCATGTATTAACCACACAAGGTCTGAACGGAAAAGGTTAATTTTGCGTAAACCCGCCCGCAACCACGAGTCGCAGGGCGGTGTGAGTCTTTTGGATCACACTGCCTGGCGGCCCCGGTGGGGCATTGAACTGGTGCAAAGGTTAACCCTTTTGCGGCCAGCGAGATGCCAGGGTGGGCCTGATCTATCAGCCCATGTTTTCCAGTTTCTTGGCGCGGCGGCGCTCTGCCGACGATCCAATGCCGATGGCTTCGCGATATTTGGCCACTGTTCGTCGGGCAAGGTCAAACCCTTCACCCTTCAATATGTCGACCAGTTTCTGATCAGACAGGATGGTCTTTATCGTTTCAGTATCAATCAGTGCCTTGATCCGCGCCTTGACGGCTTCAGAGCTGGCACCTTCGCCGTCAGCGCCTTCGCCGGTCCGGCCGACACCGCTGGTGAAAAAGTACTTCAGTTCAAAGCAACCCCGGTCGCAGTGCAGAAACTTATTGCTGGTGACGCGGCTGATCGTGCTTTCATGCATATCGATCTCCTCTGCCACTTCGCGCAGAGTCAGCGGCTTGAGCTCTGAAACGCCACGACGGAAAAACCCGTCTTGCCGCTTCACGATTTCAGCCGCCGTCTTGAGAATGGTCTTTTGCCGCTGGTCCAGCGCCTTGATCAGCCAATTGGCATCGGCCAGCTTTTCGCGCAGCCATTGATGGGCCTGCTTGTCCGGGCTCCCGTCGCGCAATTCAACATAATAGGGGCGATTGACGATCAGGCGGGGCAGGGTTGCCTCATTAATGCGGATATCCCAGTCACCATCCTCGGCCGTGGTCAGCAAAACGTCGGGCACCACCGCGCTGGCAGCGCTGCTGCCAAAGGCGAGGCCAGGCTTGGGATCGAACTGCCGCAATTCTCCCAGCATGTCGGTGAAATCCTCGTCATCGACATCGCACATGCGGCGCAGGCGAGCGAATTCGCCGCGAGCCACCAGTTCCAGATTGTCGATCAATCGCGCCATGCATGGATCATATCGATCCAGCTCGCGCGCCTGAATGGCAAGGCATTCACTGAGCGAGCGGGCCCCAACACCGCTGGGGTCAAGCGATTGGACAAGCGTCAGTGCCCGCTGCGTCTCGGCCATGCCTACCCCCAGGTCCTGCGCCACTTCGGCAAGATCAAATCCAAGATAACCCGCCTCGTCCAGCAGGCCGATAATGTGGCGCGCGACAAACTCCTCGCGTTGATCGCCTGCAACAGCGCCGACTTGCCCGCCCAGATGCTCCGCCAGCGTTATTTCAGGAGAACTCATCGCTTCGATGCCGGTATATTCTGACGTGTCGCCTGCATGAGCGCCGGCAGCGCCCCAGTCGCCATCGCCCGTGTCCCGGTCGCGGTCGATGCTTGCGATATCGATATCAAGAGGCTTTTCCACCTCACCTTGCGTTTGCCCGATCAGCTGGTCGGCGGTGAATTCTTCGCGCGGGATGTCGTCAGCTTCGCCCTCACCGGCATCTTCGCGCGTAACACTGCCAGCCTCAAGCAAGGGATTGGCTTCCAGCGCATCGCCGATGAAGGCTTCAATTTCCAGATTCGACAACGCAAGCAGCTTGATCGCCTGCTGCAGCTGCGGCGTCATGACCAGCGATTGGGATTGTCTCAGATCAAGGCGGGGGCTGAGCGCCATTGTTACTTATTCCAGCCGCAAAAAATGAGCATTAGTCAAAGGGTGAAATTCTCGCCCAGATACAACCGCTTCACATTTTCATCGGCCACCAGCGCCTCGGGCGAACCCGAGAACAGAACCTGGCCGCCATAGATAATGCAGGCGCGGTCAACGATATCCAGCGTCTCGCGGACGTTATGGTCGGTGATCAGCACGCCGATGCCGCGTCCCTTGAGGTCCTTCACAAGATCGCGGATGTCGCTGATCGAAAGCGGGTCAATTCCGGCAAACGGTTCATCAAGCAGCATGATTGAAGGCTTGGCAGCCAATGCACGGGCGATCTCGCATCGCCGACGCTCACCACCCGAAAGCGCCATCGCCGGGCTTTCGCGCAGGCGCGTCAGGCCAAATTCGCCGAGCAACCTCTCTAGCTCAGCCGCACGTGTGTCGCTATCAGGCTCGACCATCTCGAGCACTGAATTGATGTTCTGTTCAACCGTCATGCCGCGAAAGATGCTGGTTTCCTGTGGCAGATAGCCAAGGCCCAGAATGGCGCGGCGATACATCGGCAACTTGGTCACATCCTCGCCATCCATGAGGATTCGACCCGAATCGGGCCGCACCAGCCCCATGATGGAATAAAAGCATGTCGTTTTGCCGGCGCCATTGGGGCCCAGCAGACCAAGCACTTCGCCCTTGGCCACCGATAGAGATATATCGGTCAAAATGGCGCGTTTGTCATAGCTCTTGGCTATCGAGACAACCTCGAGTCCGTCAGATGTCAGGATATCTTGTGCTGCGTTCTCAGCATCATGGGGTACATGGTCGGTCGCGGTGTCAGTGTCGCTCATGGTATGGTTTTAGCAGCGAGAGCCTGCCAGAAAAGCCCCAATCACGATTTTGGCAGGATTTGTGCATGGCTGTTGCGGGACGGACTCTAGCGCATCAAAGTTACTACCCTTGCCAGAACACTCCGGTTTTGAAATACTCCGATCCGAGAGGAACTTGGGGAAGCTGCCAATGAACGACGTTCTATCGAAAGAGCGTAAAGCGTACGTGCATCGCCGCGACTGGCGCAAAAGTATGAGCGATAATGTCGCCTATGCGCTGCTGGTCTATACTGGTCTGCAAATCTGGGTGACGGTCAAAGCGTTGAAGGCGGGGTCGGATTCCATTCTACCCTATCTTGCTTTGGTGGTTCTGGTGGCAGGTATCATCCCGGCCTGCCGATGGTTTGAGCGGCGCTGGCGTGATCTCAGTGATGATGAGGCACATGATCAGGCGCTGTCCGGCGCTTTCCGGGCTGATCAGATCAAACTCTGGTTGCTGGCGATCGGTTTGCCTTTCGTGCTGACCGGGCTTTACATGCTGGTCACTTCCTAAACGCCAACTCCGCTGCGGGAACCGCAACACCACCTCATACGCTGAATAAGCTGAAGACGGCGTTTTTGGTAAGGCCGCACAGCAGGGGTGCATGAATTGGGTGTTTCGAATTTTTCACCGAAAACAGTGTTGGCCACCTTCTGGCTCACGCTTGCTGCAATCGCGCTTGGGCTGCTTCAAGCAGTGCCAGCGCATGCTCTGTTGCCAAGCACAGATGCAACCAGCGATGCGGCCAGTGACCCCGCCGCTGATCAGGCGATCGAAACCTCCCCTGTTGCTGACAGCGACGATCGGATTGCCGAGCGGATCAGCGACATTTTTGGCGAATTGCCTGCGTTCGAGAATGTCTCGGTCGAGGTAAGCAAAGGCGTTGTCGATCTGTCTGGCACCGTGCCCGATGCCGAGGCGATTGATCGTGCCGGCAATATTGCAGGTCGGGTAGCAGGCGTTGTGACGGTCGAAAATTCGCTCGAACGCGATCTTTCGGTTGAAGAAAATCTTTCGATCCTGGGCAAAATGTCCGAATTCGCCAACGACTTGGTGGCCTTCCTCCCATTGTTGCTGGTGTCGGCCATTGTGGCTGCAATTATCGGAGGCGCAGGTTATCTGATCGCCGGGTTTGCCGGTTTCTGGAACTGGATCGCGCCCAACCGTTTCCTGGCCGATCTGGTGCGTAGCGCGATCAGATTTGCCTTTGTCATTGGGGGTCTTGTGATCGCACTCGACATGCTGGGCGCCGGGGCCTTGCTGGGTGCAGTGCTCGGCGGGGCCGGGGTAATCGGTATCGCGCTGGGTTTTGCCATGCGCGACACCATCGAGAATTATGTCGCCTCGCTGATGCTCAGTCTGCGCCAGCCTTTCCGGGCCAATGATCATGTCCTGATCGATACGCAGGAAGGCCGCGTGATCCGCCTTACCAGCAGGGCGACCGTATTGATGACTCTGGACGGCAACCATTTACGTATCCCCAACAGCCAGGTCTTCAAGGCCATCATCCTCAACTACACCCGCAATCCGCAGCGGCGTTTTGAATTCGAGCTTGGCATTGATGCAGACGATGATCCGCGCGCGGCCATCGCATTGGGCGCGAAGGTGTTGTCCGATTTGCCGTTCGTGCTGAACCAACCCGAACCGACCGCCCGGGTCGCGCAGGTGGGCGATTCAAACATTGGCATCATTTTCCTGGGCTGGGTGGATCAGCGCGAGGCGGACTGGAACAAGTCGCGCAGTGTCGCCATCGCAGCGGTGAAGGAAGCGTTGGAGGATGCAGGCTTTGCCCTGCCAGAACCGATCTATCGTCTGCGCTTTGATGGCCGGACCGATCCGCTGCCGATTGGCAACAGCGCTCAGCTGATGGAACAGTCTGAGGCTGCAGCACCGTCACCAGCGCCGCCACCAGCACCGGCGCCCAAATCCAAACAAGTCAGCCCCGACCCTGCGCCTTCAGCGCAAGCTGACGATGTCAGACCAGAAAGCGAAGTGGCCGATATGGTGGAGACTGAACGTCAAAGCGATCCGGACCAAGCAAACGATCTGCTCGATAGCAACCGCCCGGTCGAATAAGACTACAGATCAACCCTGCCAATCAGGACCGTCGGGGGCAGGCCTTAATGGCCAGCCCGCTCAATCGCCTCAATCACGATCTGCCGAGCTTCGGCGGCATCGCCCCATTTTCCGATCCGGACCCATTTTTCGGCTTCCAGATCTTTGTAATGGGTAAAGAAGTGTTCGATCTGCTGGAAGATGATCGAGGGCAAGTCCTTCGTTTCACCTACGTCTGAGTAATAGGGGAACGTTGTGTCAACCGGCACACAAATCAGCTTCTCATCGCCGCCATGTTCGTCTTCCAGATTGAGAACGCCAATCGGGCGAGAGCGCACGACGCAGCCGGGGATGAACGGACTGCGCGCGATCACCAGTGCATCCAGCGGATCACCATCGGGCGAAAGCGTGTGCGGGATGAAACCATAATTGGCCGGATACCGCATCGGCGTGTGCAAAATGCGATCCACGAACAGCGCGCCCGATGCCTTGTCGAATTCATACTTCACCGGCTCGCCCCCGGTGGGAACTTCAATGATGACGTTCAGGTCTTCAGGTGGATTGCTGCCGGTGGGGATATTTTCGATACGCATAGATGATACTCAATTGCGGTGCCTCCCTCTCCCCAAACAGGCACCTGGTTTGCTTATGCCGCGCCCCTAGCGGTTCACTCGCCATTGCGAAAGGCCTTCCTTGCCCCTAATCGCAGCGGCATGAGCAAGAACACACCGAAAGCCATACGCGGCACGCAAGACATCTTTGGTTCTGATGCCGATGCCTTTGCCCATGTGGTCGATACATTCGAGCGTGTACGCAAACTGTACCGGTTTCGCCGGATCGAAATGCCGGTGTTCGAAAAAACCGAAGTGTTTGCCCGGTCGCTTGGCGAAACCACCGATGTCGTGTCCAAGGAAATGTATTCGTTCGAGGACCGCGGTGGCGACTCTCTGACATTGCGCCCGGAATTCACCGCTGGCATTGCGCGCGCTTATCTGACCAATGGTTGGCAGCAACATGCCCCGCTGAAGGTCGGCACGCATGGGCCGCTGTTCCGCTACGAGCGACCGCAGAAGGGCCGCTATCGCCAATTCCACCAGATCGATGCGGAGATCATCGGCGCCGGGGAGCCGCAGGCGGATGTGGAACTGCTCGCCATGGCGGACCAATTGCTGCGTGAACTGGGGATCCATGATGTGACGCTGCACCTCAACACACTGGGCGATGCTGACAGCCGCGAGGCATGGCGCGATGCGCTCGTCAAATACTTCCGCGCGGTGAAGGGTGATCTGTCCGAAGATTCGCAGGAGCGGCTGGAGAAAAACCCGCTGCGCATTCTCGACAGCAAGGATCGCAAGGACAAACCCTTTCTGCCCGATGCGCCCAAGATTGACGAGTTTCTATCCGATGAGGCGCGCACGTTTTTTGAGGCGGTTACCAGCGGGCTCGATGCAGCCGGCGTCAAATGGGTGCGCGCTGAAAGCCTGGTGCGCGGACTCGATTATTACCGTCACACGGCGTTTGAATTCATTCCGGACGAAGGCAGCGCCTCTGCCGACAAGCTGGGCAGTCAGAGCACCGTTCTGGGCGGCGGGCGCTATGACGGTCTGATCGAAAATCTGGGTGGCCCGGCAACGCCTGCGGTCGGCTGGGCGGCGGGCATTGAACGGCTGGCTATGCTTGTGGGTGAGCGCGACGCTGATATTGCAGATGTTAGCATTGCGGTGGAAAGTGACGATCTGATCAACACCGGAATTTCAGCAAACACAGCAATTAGAGCAGCAGGCTTCTCGACTGAGATCATTGCAACGGGCTCTCCTCGAAAACGGTTTGACAAGGCGGCGAAGGTCAATGCCAAGGTGCTACTTGGTATCTCCGCTCAAAATGGAGAAACTGTCTTTAATCTTCGGTCCGCACCAGGGGTTGAAGAATACGAGCGTATCGAAGCGATCCTCAAGAAGTTGAGGTGACGCAACTACTTCGCGAAAACCCATTGTGTCTCCCCGGACCTGATCCGGGGTCCAGCTTCCTTTTTACCAAGACGCGTTTAAAGAAGCGGGATGCCGGATCGCGGTCCGGCATGACGAGATAGAAACGAGCACATGCAAATACCCGCCGAACGCCTTGATCAAATCGCGCATCGCTTTGCCGAGCTGGAAGCGCGCATGGCCTCTGGCACGCTGGAAGGCGATGAATTCGTGCAGGCCAGTCGCGACTACGCCGAGCTGGAACCGGTCGCCAAGGTGGCAGCCGATGTGAAGGCAATGCGCGAGGAAATCGCCGGGCTGGAAGAGATGCTCGCTGATCCTGAAATGAAGGCCATGGCCGAGGACGAGCTGGCCGATATTCGCACGCGCTTGCCCGATGCCGAACGCCAGCTGGCGGTGGCAATGCTGCCGCGCGATTCGGCCGATGCCAAGCCTGCAATGCTCGAAATTCGCGCGGGTACGGGCGGCGACGAAGCCGGTCTGTTCGCGGGCGATCTGTTCCGCATGTACGAACGGTTTGCTGCAGAGCAGGGGTGGAAGGTCGAGCCTGTCAGCATGAACGCCAGCGAGGTTGGCGGCTTCAAGGAAATCGTCGCCAATATCAAGGGCAGCGGCGTGTTCGCCAAGCTGAAGTTTGAAAGCGGGGTGCACCGTGTGCAGCGCGTGCCGGTCACCGAAAGCGGGGGCCGCATTCACACCTCTGCAGCGACGGTTGCAGTGTTACCTGAACCCGATGAAGTCGATGTCCATATCGATCCGACCGACCTCAAGATCGATACCTATCGCGCCAGCGGTGCGGGCGGCCAGCACGTCAACACCACTGACAGCGCAATCCGCATTACGCATGAGCCGAGTGGGCTTGTGGTCACCTGCCAAGACGGGCGCAGCCAGCACAAGAACAAGGAAAAGGCGATGCAGGTCCTGCGCGTACGGCTTTATGAACAGCAGCGCGATGCTGCGCAGGGTGCCGAGGCCGAAGCGCGCAAGGCGATGGTGGGCAGTGGCGATCGTTCTGAACGCATTCGGACTTACAATTTCCCTCAAGGCCGGGTGACCGATCACCGTATTGGGCTCACTCTGCACAAGCTGGACGAGATCATCGCCGGGTCGGGCCTAGGCGAGCTGGTCGATGCCTTGATTGCCGAGGATGAGGCCAAGCGGCTGGCAGCTCTGGCGGAGTGAATGTCGCGCAGGCCTTGCGTGCCGCGCAGGCGCGGTTGGAGGCGACTTCTGATACCGCTCGGCTCGATGCAGAATTGCTGATGGCCAATGCGCTGGGCATTTCCCGGTCCGATATGCTGCTGCGCCATATGACAGCACCTGCGCCAGAGAATTTCGAGGCGCTGATTTCGCGGCGTGCGCAGCATGAGCCGGTTGCCTATATTCTTGGCTCTGCGGAATTTTACGGGCGGGCCTTTGCCGTTAATCCAGCGGTGCTGATCCCGCGCAGCGATAGCGAAAGCGTTGTCGAACTGGCGCTGAAGCATGCTCCGGAAACCGGAAGAGTGCTCGATATGGGAACAGGTTCTGGCGCTCTTCTACTGACCATTCTTGCTGAACGCGATCAATGGTCCGGAATGGGCATTGATGCCAGCGCGCCTGCGCTGGAGGTGGCGCGCCAAAACGCTGGCCAATTGGGCCTTGCCGATCGGGTTTCACTCATGCTGGCAGATTGGACCAATCCCGGTTGGCACACAGATCTGGGCCGGTTTAATTTGGTAATCTGCAATCCACCCTATGTTGAAACCGGCGCTGCGCTGGATGCAGATGTCAGTCAATATGAGCCAGAATCGGCCCTGTTTGCCGGTCCACAGGGATTGGATGATTACCGCATCATTATTCCACAACTTGGAAATTTACTGACAGAGACGGGGGTGGCCATCCTGGAGATCGGGCGAGATCAGGCCGAGACCGTCGCAAAAATCGCCCATGAATCAGGATATTGTACCGAATTGACACGGGATCTGGCTGGCCGGCCCCGTGCGTTGCACTTATCGCAAGTAAAATAGCGGAAAATGACGCAAGGGCTTGGCAAAGCCTATTTGCGCCGCTACCCCAATGCACAAGTCTCTGGTCTGCGCTGGTTCGCCGATCATTGAACTTAAGCTCCGCATCAAAACAATTCTGGCAGCAAGCAGCTGCAGCTGAATCATGCGGATGGGGTGCGTTACCCAGGAAGCGCATGCCCACCAAACAAATTTGAGGCCAACGGGATGGTTTATCCCGCAGGGTCGTGGATGAGGAAGAATTTTCCTTGAATAACAATCGTAACAATCGTCGCCGCGGTCGCGGTAATCGCAATCAGCAAGGCGGCGGCGGTGGCAACCAGCTCAATCGTATCGACAGCAGGGCGCGGGGCAATGCGCCCCAACTGCTCGACAAATACAAGAAGCTGGCCCAGGACGCGCAACACAATGGTGACCGGGTGCAGGCAGAATATTACCTGCAATTCGCCGATCACTATTTCCGCGTCATCGCTGACAATAAGGCGCGGCAGGACGAACAACGCGCCAAGCGTAATGACGAGCGCGAGCAGTCGGGCGATGATGAGAGCGATGATGGCGATGATCGTCGCCGTTCGCGCCGCGGTCGCAACCAGCGTGATAACCGTTCCGATAATCGCTCTGATAACCGTTCCGATAATCGGTCGGACAGCCGGTCGGATGATCAGAACGAAGGTCAGCCGGGCACCGAAGGCGAACCGATTTCTGGCGATGACAATTCCAGTGGTGAAGACAAGCCGGCCAAACCGCGCCGCAGCCGGTCAGAACGCCAGCCGCGCCGCAAGTCGCGCGATGATCAGGCCGGCAATGACGCCACCAATGAAATCGATGCTTCGGCCTTGCCGCCCGCCATTGGCGTAAGCGACGAGCCGCAATCTGAAGGCGATGACAAACCTGCGCCCAAGCTGAAGCCGCGCCGGCCGCGTAAGCCAAAGGCAGATGGCGGTGATGACGAACTGCAAGCTGTCGGCTGAGCGCTGACTTTGCCATCGAGGGTGGGCAGGCGGCTTCATGACGAGCGTTAACCCGGCGACCACTTCCGAAGCCCTCGGTAGCCAGCCCGATTCGGCTTATCGGTCTTCGGCGCTCGCAGGGCTAGCGCGCAAAATTGATCACTATCCGCGCATAACAGCCCTGATCCTCGGCATAATTGCTGCATTAGGTTATGCGCCGCTCGCGCTCTGGCCGCTCAGCTTTCTCGCGCTGGCCGGGCTGATCGCTTTGCTCCGCCGGGCCGCAACCGCCAGGCGAGCCGCCCTGCTGGGCTGGCTGTTCGGATGGTCTCATCTGACGCTGGCGAACAATTGGATCGCCACAGCTTTTACCCATCAGGCCGAAATGCCCGCCTTTCTCGGCTGGGTCGCGGTGCCCTTGCTGTGCGTCTATCTCGCAATCTATCCTGCTCTGGCAGCCTATGCAGTGCACCGGTTTGCCGCAAAGGCGGGTGCGCTTGCCTATGGCACCATGTTCGCAGGTCTATGGATCATCACCGAATGGCTGCGAAGCTGGGTCTTTACTGGATATCCCTGGCCACCGCTTGGCTTGGTTGCCCTAGGGGGGTGGGACACGCCGGGCCTGGCCATCATTCTGCCCTGGCTCGGCACCTATGGCCTGTCTGGCGTCGTGCTGTTGATAGCCACCGTGCTGTATTGGGCATGGCTGCGCCGCAACTGGATTGCAGGCGCGGCAATAGCCATCGCAGTGGGACTGGCCATGCATTTGCCCACCCCGGCAGCAGAAGAGGGCAGTCTGCGGTACACTTTGGTGCAGCCTCGCCTGTTGCAAAGCGAATTGACTGATCCGACCAAATATGACGAGCAATTTGCCCGGATTGCCGGACTGACGGTGCCGGAAGATCTGGAGCAGCGGTTGGTCCTGTGGCCGGAATCTGCCATTCCAGACTATCTGCGCGATGGCTATCCCCAGCGATATTATCTCAGCACCACTGCTGCGGCAGACCCGCTGTTTGCGCGGACCCGGATTGGCCGCATCATTGGCGAACAGTCGATGCTGCTGACCGGGGCGACGGATCTGGAAATGGGCGAAGTGTTGGGCCGGACGAAGGCCATCGGTGCGCACAACGTTGTCACGGCCCTGAACGGGGAGGGTGAAATCCTCGCCAGCTACAGCAAGGCGCATCTGGTGCCATATGGCGAGTATCTGGCGCTGCGCTGGCTGCTCGAACCGTTGGGCGCCACCCGGCTTGTCGCAGGAAATCTTGATTTCATTCCCGGACCCGGACCGCGCACGCTGGACCTGGGCGACTGGGGCAATGCCGGTATTCAGATCTGCTACGAAATCGTCTTTTCAGGTCAGGTTATCGATCGCGACAATCGACCCGACTATATTTTCAACCCGTCCAACGATGGCTGGTTCGGAGCATGGGGTCCGCCCCAGCATCTGGCCCAGGCGCGAATGCGCGCGATCGAAGAAGGATTACCGGTAATCCGCGCAACCACCACCGGGATCAGCGCCGTAGTCGATGCCAATGGTATTGTGCGCGAGCATATTGGGATGGGTCTGGCCGAGCGACGCGACGGTCTGGTTCCCTCGCCTAAAGGCCCGACTGTGTTTGCACGGTTTGGCAATGCGTTGCCGCTGGGCTGGGCAATTGTATTTTTGCTGGCATCTTTGGTTGCCATCAGGCGCAGCAAAGTCTAAGGCTCATTTGAAGACATAAAGAATTCCTTATATCCTATTTCAACACACTGAGGTTTCATGCGCAGCGAATATCTCTTTACTTCGGAAAGCGTTTCCGAAGGTCATCCTGACAAGGTTTCCGACCAGATTTCTGACGCAATCGTCGATCTCATGCTGGCCAAGGATCCCGAAGCGCGTGTTGCGTGCGAAACCATGACCACCACGCAGCGGGTCATCCTGTCGGGTGAAATCCGCTGTGCCCCAATGTATGACGAAGCCAATGATGCCTGGGCTGTGAATGGTGGGTGGGCGCCGGGGGCCAAGGAAGAAATCGAACAGGCTGTGCGCAGCACTGTCCGCGATATTGGCTATGAACAGGACGGATTCCACTGGAAGACGCTGACGTTCGAAAACCATCTGCATGGCCAGTCGAGCGAGATTGCCATGGGCGTCGATGCTGGCGAAGACGGCTCCAACAAGGATGAGGGCGCAGGCGACCAGGGGATCATGTTCGGTTTCGCTTGCGATGAAACGCCTGACTTCATGCCTGCAACACTCGATTACAGCCACAAGATCCTCGAACGTCTGGCTGCTGATCGCCACTCCGGCGCTGCCCCGTTTCTGGAGCCTGATGCCAAGAGCCAGGTGACCTTGCGCTACAAGGACGGCAAGGCTGTCGCATGCACCGCGATCGTCGTGTCGACCCAGCATGCAAAAGGTTATGACCAGGGCGAGAAAGAAGCCGAGCTCAAGGCCTACGTTAAGCGTGCCGTGGCAGATGTGTTGCCTGCAGAGTTGTTGAGCGATGAAACCGTCTGGCATATCAATCCAACCGGTGCGTTCGAGATCGGTGGCCCTGACGGGGACGCCGGACTGACCGGTCGCAAAATCATTGTCGACACCTATGGCGGCGCAAGCCCGCACGGTGGTGGGGCTTTCAGCGGTAAGGACCCGACCAAAGTTGACCGCAGCGCAGCCTATATCACGCGGTATCTGGCCAAGAACATCGTGGCCGCTGGCCTTGCCAAACGCTGCACCATACAGTTGGCCTATGCCATTGGTGTGTCAGCGCCGCTATCGCTCTATGTTGACACACATGGTACCGGGACGGTTGGCGATGCTGACTTGGAAGAAGCCATCACAGGGCTGACCGAGCTGGGCGGGCTGACCCCGCGCGGCATCCGCACGCATCTGGGGCTCAACAAGCCAATTTATCGCAAAAGCGCAGCCTACGGTCACTTTGGGCGAACCGCCGATGGTGATTTCTTCCCTTGGGAACGCACTGACCTTGTGGATGCACTAAAGGCTGCTGTCGCGTAGGACAATCAAGCTCCCGTTACGCGGTGCGAGCTGAACGTTGCCGCCAATACTGCGGTACGTAAACAAAGGCCGCTGCCATGGCGCTCGCGGCCAAGGCTCCTGCGCCCAATGGCCAGCCGAACACCACGCACGATAGCAGCATCAGAAAATAAAGCGCAACCGATTGCCAGCCCCCCGCGATTGCTCCGGCAAACGCCAAAGGCAAAGCAATGATCCCCGCTGCGAACACTGTTGGATAGAGCCGTTTGACCCGCTTGAGAATAAAACGGTCCATCCTGCCTTCGTAAGTACGCGCCAGAACCATTTGCTTGCGAGAGAGCGGGGGCTGACGTTGTCGGCTGTTCTGCTCTTACAAGGAAACCTCGTATTGCGCCGTTGTCGATGCAGCGACCTGGTCTGCGCTGATGCCCGGTGCCAATTCGATCAATTTGAACGCCCTGTCGTGATCGGGGCGCTGGAATACGCCAAGATTGGTGACGATCATATCGACCACATTGGTGCCGGTCAGCGGAAGAGTGCAGGCGGGAATGAATTTGGGCTCGCCCGACTTGCTGGTGTGGTCCATCACGACAATGATTTTCTTGACGCCTGCGACCAAATCCATCGCGCCGCCCATTCCTTTGATCATTTTGCCCGGAATCATCCAGTTGGCAATATCGCCGTTTTCGGCCACTTCCATGGCTCCCAATACGGTCAGATCGATATGACCGCCGCGGATCATCGCAAAACTCGTTGCGCTGTCGAAATAGGCACTGTGCGGCAGCTCGCTGATGGTTTGCTTGCCAGCATTGATCAGATCTGCGTCAACCTCGTCATCATAGGGGAAAGGGCCAATGCCCAGCATACCATTCTCGCTTTGCAAGGTGACATGCATCCCTTCGGGAATGTGGTTGGCGACCAGCGTTGGAATGCCGATCCCGAGATTAACGTAATAGCCATCCTGCAGTTCGCGGGCAGCTCGTGCAGCCATCTGATCACGGGTCCAGCCTGGTGTTTCCTGGGACATGTTTGGTCCTATTCTCTGGTTATCGGCAAGGGGGTTAAAAACCATCCGGCCCCGCGAAGCGTGTTGAGGCGGATCGCGGCGTCTGGGTTTTTCAGGTAGTCGAACAATTCATCAAAATCGGACCGCGTGTCGCCAGCGATGGCGAGCAGGCAAAATTCTTCGCCAAGGCTGCGTCGACGTTGCTGCTTGGTGTCCTGTAGTGACGGCATCAACAACAGTATATCCTCGCCCAACAGGTCAAGACCAGCTTCAGCAAGTTTCACCCGAATCTGATCGGTATCAACCGTCAGACGCTGGGAAATCCAAGCAATGCTGATCCCGCTGCGACGCAGGTCTGCCAATGTTCGAGCAAGGCCGGCCTTTCCCCGCATCGTCTGGTCGAGTGCGAGCATTCGGCCAGCAGGATCAAGGTCGATCAGCACAACTGGCGGGGTGTCGCTGCAAGCCTTGCGGCGTCCATCCAGGGCGCCGGGATTGGCCAGCAGGGCCGACGTAGCCGGCTTGGCCGGATCAGCGACTTGAGTCAGCGCGTAGGAAGCGAGATCGGAAAAGCTGGAGGGTGCAGTGCCGCCCGAAGCAGGCCGGCTCGCTGCAATCTCCGGAGCTTTAGAAGCAGCAGCAGCCGGTGCTGCCGGGGTGACAGAAGCCGGTGCCACTTCAACTGGCATTCCCGGCTCAGTCGCGCGCGCCGATTGTGCTGTATCGCCAGTTTCGGGAGCTGCCGCAGTAGACGCCGAAGCTGCGTCGGTCCCTGCATCGCCTTCACCGCCTTCGATTATAGCATCGCGCGACGCCAGCATGCCGCCCGCCACCACCGGGACGGCGGCCGCAAGACAACCCTGCAGCATCAGCGCAGCTCCAACTGCACCGGCGATGCGCGCAGAGGCGCTGAAGGATGTTCGGTCGGCTGCCACTAGGCCGATAGCCTGTCTCTTACGGTGCGGAATTCGATTTTCTTGTCGTAAGGCGCACCCACAATCATTCGATTTACGAAAACGCCCGGCAAATGAATGCAGTCAGGATCAAGCGCACCAATGGGAACAATCTCTTCCACCTCAGCGATACAGATCTTGCCGCAAGTGGCTGCTGGCTGGTTGAAATTGCGTGCTGTCTTGCGGAACATCAGATTGCCCGTCTCATCAGCCTTCCAAGCCTTGATGATGGAAAGATCGGCAAAGATGCCTTCCTCCAGAATATAGTCCTCACCGCGGAAAGATTTCACTTCCTTGCCTTCGGCGACCTGCGTTCCAACACCCGTTTTGGTGTAGAAACCGGGAATGCCCGCTCCGCCAGCGCGCATCCGTTCCGCCAGAGTTCCCTGCGGGCAAAATTCGACCTCCAGCTCGCCTGAGAGAAACTGGCGCTCGAACTCTTTGTTCTCGCCCACATAGGAACTGATCATTTTCCGAACCTGCCGTGTCCGCAGCAATTTGCCGATGCCTTCATTATCGATTCCGGCATTGTTCGACGCAAAGGTAAGGTCTTTCGCGCCATGGTCGCGAATCGCATCGAGCAAGCGTTCAGGGATGCCGCACAGGCCGAACCCGCCCGAAGCGATCAGCATGCCATTTTCCAACAAGCCGTCCAGAGCGGCATGGGCGGAGGGGTAGAGTTTGGTCATCGTGTTCCCGACAGGCTGTTTGAGTCGGTTTCGGATAAGACTTTGCATCCGGCCTGTCACTAGCCCCGTGCGATTCCGTGTTCAGCGTGTGACCATCTTGCAAAATTCGCGTCATAAAAGTCTGCAAAATGGCCTCTCTAGGTCACTTTACGTCTAATAATGCTGCGTTCGCGAAGTGAGAGTTTTTGAAGAAATCCAACTTATCTCTTTAAAATCAGAGTGTTAAGGGAAAATTCGGGAAATTGCAAAAAACGCAACAATGGGTGACCTTTTCGCACTTGCACAAAAACGGGCCTGTCCTCATAAAGACTAAGCCTTTCAGGCATCCTCTCCCAAAACTTTCAAGCCCGGCCGGCAACGGTCGGGCTTTTTTCTTGGCTGCGGCTTTTCATTTGCGCCGCCAAATTTCCTAATCCTGAAGATTCGGGCACAGTTTCTGACTTCGCTCATTTGAATCACACACCGACTCTACCTAGCTAGAGGCCTTGTAATGATTCGAAGCGATAGAGAGATTGCCTTATGGCCGACGCCGATGCCGCAACAAAGACGACCGAAGACGATCGCAATTCGGTGAGGCTACAAGTCGCTGCCGCCCGGCAAGAGGAATCAGGACAGGGTATTGCTCGCATGCCGCGATCCGCTTTCCAGACCTTGGGGCTGACGGAAGGTGATGTGGTCGAATTGACCGGCAAACGCACGACAGCCGCGATTGCCATGGCATCCTATAAGGAAGATGAGTCCCTTGAAGTGGTCCGCCTTGATGGCTTGCAGCGCGGCAACGCCGAAGTTGGATCAGGCGAACATGTTCGGATAGCTGCCGCAGAGTCGCGTCCTGCCACGCGTGTTGTGTTCGCTCCTGCGCAGCGCGAAATGCGCCTGCAGGGTCCAACCCAGGCATTGAAACGGAATTTCTTCGGTAAGCCTTTGGTCACGGGCGATCTGGTGGCGACCACTGGTCAGCAGCCGGTTCAGAACATGCCCAATGACGTGCGGCGGATGCTCGCTAATCCCGCCTATGCGCTGACCCAAATTCGTTTGTCCGTCGTTTCAACCGCCCCGAAGGGTATAGTTCATATTGACGAGAACACCGAGGTTGAACTGCGGCCAGAATTCGAAGAGCCACGCGATGCCCGTGCCGTGGTGAATTACGATGACGTGGGCGGTATGGCTGATACTATCCAGCAATTGCGCGAGATGGTTGAGCTGCCGCTGCGCTACCCCGAACTGTTTACTCGCCTTGGCGTAGATCCACCCAAGGGCGTTTTGCTTCATGGCCCTCCTGGTACCGGCAAAACCCGCCTGGCTCAGGCCGTCGCGAACGAAAGTGATGCCACTTTTATTGCGATCAACGGGCCGGAAATCATGGGTTCGGGCTATGGCGATAGCGAAAAGGCGCTGCGCGACGTTTTCGAGCAGGCGACCAAATCCGCTCCTGCCATCATTTTCATCGACGAGATCGATTCAATAGCACCCAAGCGTGACCGGGTTCCCGGAGAAGCGGAAAAGCGGCTGGTGGCCCAGTTGCTTACGCTGATGGACGGACTGGAAGCGCGAGCCAATCTGGTCGTGATCGCTGCCACTAACCGGCCCGATGCTATCGACGAGGCGCTACGGCGTCCGGGCCGGTTTGATCGGGAAATCGTGATTGGCGTTCCGGACGAGCGCGGAAGGCGCGAAATCTTTGCAATTCACACCCGCGGTATGCAGCTGGGTGACAAGGTCGACATCAACGAACTCGCGCGCGTGACCCATGGTTTCGTCGGTGCAGATATCGCAGCATTGGCCCGCGAGGCGGCGATTGATGCCGTGCGCGGCTTGATGCCCAAACTTGACCTTGATGAGCGGACAATTCCCAATGAAGTGCTGGAGCAATTGTGCGTCACGCGGGAGGATTTTCTTTCCGCGCTCAAGCGTATTCAGCCATCGGCCATGCGCGAAGTCATGGTTCAGGTTCCAACAACCGAATGGAGCGACATTGGCGGCGTCGGCGATGCCATTGACAAGCTTCAGGAAGGCATAGAGCTGCCGCTGAAGAATCCCCACGCGTTTGAGCGGCTCGGCATTCGCCCTGCCAAGGGCTTCCTGCTTTATGGTCCCCCCGGTACAGGCAAAACCTTGCTGGCCAAGGCGGTTGCCAAGGAAGCATCAGCCAATTTCATCTCGATGAAAAGCTCTGACCTGTTGAGCAAATGGTACGGGGAGAGCGAACAGCAGATCGCCAAACTTTTTGCTCGCGCCCGTGCGGTGGCGCCATGCGTAGTCTTTATCGACGAGATTGACAGTCTCGTGCCTGCTCGTGGCTCCGGCCAGGGTGAACCGCAAGTCACCGGCCGCGTGGTCAACACCATTCTGGCCGAGATGGACGGTTTGGAGGAAATGCAGTCCGTGGTCGTGATAGGTGCCACCAACAGGCCTACATTGGTGGACCCCGCCTTGCTTCGGCCAGGCCGCTTTGACGAGCTGGTGTATGTTGGCACGCCCGACAAGAAAGGCCGCGAACACATTCTGTCGATCCACACCAAGGCAATGCCATTGGCCAAGGATGTCGTGCTGGCCGACATTGCGGTTGAGACTGAGCGCTTTACCGGTGCCGATCTGGAAGACGTTGTCCGCAGGGCTGGCCTCAATGCGCTGCGGCGTGTCGGTGGCGAAGTGGACGAGGTCGCAGCCATCGACTTTGCCGAAGCGCTGAAGGACTCGCGCGCAACCGTTACATCACGGATGGAAGCGGAATATCGCAAGATGCGCGGCGAGCTCAAGAAGCGTGCCGCCGAAGTGCAACCGATCGGCTTTCTGCATGATGGCATGGTCACACCAACGCGCGACAAAAAGCACGATTGATGCTGGTGATGTGCTGATTCTGGCACCTGCGCAGTGCGGATCAGACCATCGCGGCAATTATGGCCTCCTAGTTGGAGGCTTCGGGTTCTCCTGCCTTGGGATGCCCATTGGGCACTTCGAGCCGGTGCCGGATCAGCGTATCGGGCATGTTCTCGTTGAGCCATTGCAGCATGTGCTCGCGCGTGGCGCAGCGCAATTGCCACAGATCGCCGATTGTTGCTGCGCTCATCGATAGACGCAATTCAACGCTTTCTGGATATGCCTCTGTAACCAATAATGCCTGATTGCGGCCATCAAACAAATCGTGCGACGCTAGGTAACGTTCGAACTCTTCGCGGATTGGTTGGACGTGTGTCGAGGGATCTAGATGCAGAAAGACAGGCCCGGTCAGCTTTTCGCTTACGCGCGACCAGTTTTCGAAACTTTCATCGAGAAACCGGCTTGTCGGGACCACCAGAACGCGTTCATCCCAAGTGCGCACGGTAACAAAGCTCATACGGATTTCTTCCACCCGCCCGCCCTGGCCATCGACTTGCACCAGATCACCAAGACGGAATGGTTCGGTCAAGGCGACCTGAAGTCCTGCGATGAGCGATTTGAGTGCTGGTTGCGCAGCTGCGCCCACGGCCAGCGCAGCAAGACCAGCAGAGGCGAGCAAGGTCGTGCCGATATCGCGCACTGCGGGTATGCCCAGCAGCATCAGTCCGACAGTGATGAAGATGATGGCAAATGTCGCCGTGCGCGACAGGACGGCAATGCGCGTTCGTCGGCTGCGCGTGGCAACCGGATCTGTTGACGTATCGAGCCGTAGCTCCATCGCCGCAGTAAACGCCTTGACCAGCGTGAATGCGATCCAACCCAGCAGAGCCGGACGCAGAAAACGCGCCAGCGGCTCCCAAATCGCCTGCAACTGCTGATCATATTGCGCAACAAACGTGACGGAAATAGCCAAGAAGCACCATTTTGCGGGCGCGCGGACCTTGTCCAGAACCAGCTTGTCCGCCTTGGTGTGCGAGAAATCAGTCAGCCGCATCACGAGTGCGAACACAAGCCGGTGAATCCCGTAACCAACCGCCAGGGCAATGGTGATCAGCAAAGCTGCTACCAGAACTTCCTCGCCCAAAACGGTCCAACTGTCCGATTCAAGAGTGTTCAGAATCGAGTTCATCATCCCGAGCGACTGGGTGCCATGACTCATTAATATTACCCGTCTGCCAAAGTCATTAAGCTTGGGAAAATGATTGTGATGTCACATCCTTCGCTGGAAATCGTGCGTTCAATCGACCCGCTCAACTGGCGCGCTGCGCTGGTCATCAGCAGGCTGCCGAAGCCATCATCTTGTGGAGCATCAGCATTGTTACAGCCGGTTTCGCTCCAGTGGATACGAATGGTATCACCCACCTCTTCCCAAGTCACTTCCAGTTTGCCTGATTGCGCCCAAGCACCATATTTAACGGCATTGGTGGTCAATTCATGCAGCACCAGGCCGAGAGGGGTGGCTGCCTTGGCCGGCAGAATCACTTCTCCGCCTTCAAGTGTGGCTGGTTGGCTTTTCGATTGATAGGGTGACAAAGTCGTCTCGATCAGATCGCGCAGGGACGCAACCGGACGGTCGAGTGCGCCCTGGGTCACTTCATGCGCAGTCAACAAGGCACGGACACGTTGCGAGACGCTTTCGAGCAGGTCAGTTGCTTCTGGCTTTCCCCTGCCACTCATCTGGATGATGGCCAGAATAACGGCGAACAGGTTTTTGACCCTATGGTTCAATTCGCGAGCGAGAAGGTCGGCGCGTTCATGCGCTTCAGCCAGCACTTGTGCCTGAGCCGCCTCCGTCTCGGCGCGGGCCGCACGCGCAGCCAGCCGCGCGCCGAATATGACGAACAGGAACACCAGAAACATCAATATGCCTAGCAATGGCACAGTGCGTGCCTGCACTGCTTCTGTCGCGGCCTGTGATTGTTCAAGCGATTGCCGTTCAATCGCTTCCATTTCGGCGATAGCGATGCGCAGCTCTTCCATCGCTTCCTGCCCAACGTCAGTTAGCAGAATACTGCGTGCCTCAAGCAGTTCGCCCCGCTCAAGCAATTCAACCGTTTCATCAAGCTCATCCAGCTTGCGGGTCACCTGCAGTTCTATTTCGTCAAGCAAGGCGGATTGTCGCGTTGTGGCATTTTCACTCACGAGACCGCGAAGGTTGGCCAGAGCCGGGCGAACCTCTTCACGACCCTTGCGATATGGGGCGAGATAACTCCGGTCGAGTGTTATCAGATACCCGCGCTGACCAGTCTCTGATCTCAGACTGGCCTGATAGATATTGCGCAATTCAGCCAGCACCTGATTGCTTTTTTGTACAGTCTGGCGCGAAGCGCGCTCTGCCTCGACATTCTGATAGGTGATCCAAACCCCGGCCATCAAGGCGATGGCGATCAAGCCCAGCACGACAAGGTTCAGCCATTTCGCTGGTGCCTCCCGTGCTTGGACAAGTTTGGATTTGATCACAGCCATCAGACATGCCTATGCGCCGGTTTGTTCTGGCACAAGCGCAATCAACGCGTGTCAGAACAATGTGTTCTAGTGTGCAGCGTCCCAGCTCGGCCCGGTTCCGATATCAATCGCCAGCGGCACATCGATCGTCACCGATGGACCGGCAGCATTGGCCATAACCTGCTCGATAACTTCCGATGCTGCTGCGATGTCTCTTTCGGGAAGTTCGAACACGAGCTCGTCGTGCACCTGCAACAGCATCCGCACATCGGGCAGGCCAGCATCGCGCAATGCCGGCAGCATGCGCGCCATGGCTCGCTTGATGATGTCGGCACTGGTGCCTTGAATGGGTGCATTGATGGCAGCGCGCTCGCTTCCCTGCCGCTCAGCCTGATTCTTCGAATTGATCCGTGGGAACCATGTTTTTCGCCCAAACAGGGTTTGCGAATAACCTTGCTCGCGCACAGTTTCGAGCGTTTCCATGATATAGCGCTGGATACCCGGAAAGCGGTTGAAATAGGTGTCGATCATCGCCTGGGCCTCATCCGGTTCGACTTCCAGCCGCCCCGCGAGGCCCCAGCGTGAAATTCCGTAAAGAATGGCGAAGTTGATTGTTTTTGCTTTGGCACGCGTGTCGCGGGTTACTTCGCCGAACATCTCGGTTGCTGTGCGTGCATGGATGTCCTCACCCGCTGCGAAGGCCTCCTTCAGTGTGCCGACGTCAGCCATATGAGCGGCCAGTCGCAACTCGATCTGGGAATAGTCAGCAGCCAGCAGGACCTGGCCGTCTTCGGGCACAAAAGCCTCTCGGATTTGCCGTCCGATGGCGGTGCGGATCGGGATGTTCTGCAAATTGGGGTCGGTTGAGGACAATCGTCCGGTTTGTGCCCCGACCAGAGAATAGCTGGTATGGACGCGACCGGTGTCGGGATTGATCGCCTCTTGGAGAGCATCGGTATAGGTTGATTTCAACTTCGCCAACTGGCGCCATTCCAGCACCTTGCCGGCAATCGTGGCACCTTCGCCCGACAGTTTTTCCAACACCGCCTGATCAGTTGAATATTGACCGCTCTTGCCTTTTCGTCCGCCTTTGTACCCCAGCTTGTCGAAGAGAATATCACCCAACTGCTTGGGGCTACCAACGGTAAATTCCTGCCCGGCAATGTCGTGAATTTCACCTTCCAGACGCTTTGTCTCGGTGGCGAATTCTTCCGAAAGACGAGACAGTTGCGCGCGATCAACCTTGATACCTTCACGCTCCATCGCTGCCACGACAGGGATCAGTGGCCGGTCCACCCGGCCATAAACCCGTGACCCACCTTCTTCTGCAAGCCGCGGTTTGAGATGGCGGTAGAGGCGCAGCGTCACGTCTGCATCTTCAGCCGCATATTCTGTGGCACGATCCAGCGCTACTTCGCCAAAGGGAATTTGCTTCTTGCCGGTGCCGCACACGTCCTTGAACGAGATCGGTACATGACCAAGGTGCCTCTGCGACAATTCATCCATGCCGTGCCCCCCGCCCACTCCAATATCACCGCGCCCGGCATCCAGGTCAAAGCTGATGATCATCGTATCTTCGACCGGTGCCATCTGAATGTTATATCGGGCCAACACATTGATATCGTATTTGATATTCTGACCAACCTTGATGACCGCATCATTTTCCAGCAGCGGTTTGAGCATGGCAATCGCCGTGTCGAGTTCAATCTGTTCGGGCTTTTCATCGAACATGTCCGAACTGCCATGGGCCAACGGGATATAGCAAGCATCATTGGGCCCAAGGGCCAGGCTTACGCCGACCAGATCGGCCTGCATCGCGTCCAGCGCTGATGTCTCTGTATCGACTGCCAGAAAGCGCGCGGCGGTCGCCCGCTCAATCCAGGACTTTAGTGCCTCAACCGTCTGCACGGTTTCATACTTGGCGTGATCGATCTTCGGTATATCGGGCAATGCTTGCCGATCACCCGGGCTGTCGCCGCTCGCCGCTTTGCCGTTTGTGCCGGTCGCTGATGCAGTATCCTGCTTGGCCGGGTTCAGATCAGTTGTGCGTGACGGGCTGCCCGTGCCTGCGCCCAATCGCCTGAGCAGAGAGGAGAAGCCATGCTTCTCCAAGAAGGCGGCCAACGGATCGGGAGGAATGCTGCCCAGTTTGAATTCGTCGAGAGGTTGGGGAAGCTCGCAATCCTCTTTCAGCGCCACCAATACCCGGCTCAATTCGGCCTCGGCCCGGCCTTCCAGCAGCCGCTCCTTGAGCTTGGATTTCTTCATGTCAGGCGCTGCATCCAGTGCCGCGGTCAATGATCCATGTTCGGCAATTAGCTTGCTCGCGGTCTTGGGGCCGATGCCATAAATACCGGGCACATTGTCGACGCTATCACCCATCAGGGCCAGCACGTCACCGACCAGTTCGGGCGCGACCCCAAACTTTTCCTCAACCTCGTCCAAATAGATCCGCTGGCCCTTCATCGTGTCGAGCATGTCGATCTTAGCAGGCCCGCTGCCTGCATCTTCCTCGCCGACCAGCTGCATGAGGTCCTTGTCAGAAGAAACGATCGTAACGTCCCACCCCTGGCGCTGCGCTGCGCGGGCATAAGATGCGATCAGGTCGTCCGCTTCAAGACCACCTTGTTCGATGCAGGGAAGGCTGAAAGCCCGGGTGGCATCACGAATGAGCGGGAATTGCGGGACCAGATCCTCGGGCGGAGGAGGACGATTGGCCTTGTAGTCAGGGTAAATATCGTTGCGAAAGCTCTTTGAGTCCTTGTCCAGAATCACTGCCATATGGGTAGGCCCCTCGGCCTGATCCAAGTCGTCGGCCAGTTTCCACAGCATGGTGGTATAGCCGTAAACGGCACCCACCGGCGTACCTTCGGGATCAGTCAGCGGCGGGAGCCGGTGATAGGCACGAAAGATATAGGACGAGCCATCGACGAGGTAGAGGTGCTGTTTGTCAGACATGCCGCCCTTGCTAGCAGCGCAAGCGCGCGCTGGTAAGTCGATATCCTGCGTAAAAGGGTGCAAAACGGCCGCGCTTAATAGAGATGGTGACGCGCTCGAATGTGGCGAAAGCATGGCAAAAAGCTTGCATTGCCACATTCCTGCCACTATTTAGCGCCCCAGAAACTGGCCATAAATGACCGGTTTTCGTTCGGTCCTCAGGGGGGCCGATCGCACCACTCTCGCTGATCGAGGATTTTGAATTATGCGTAAGATCGTTTTTGCCGCTGCAATCGCCACTTCGGCTCTTGGCCTGGCTGCTTGCTCGGAAACCACCGTTGAAACCGAAGAAGCTGCAGACGCAATTGCTGCTGACGTTGAAGCCAACACCGACGCTGTGGTCGAAGGCGCAGAAGAAGCTGCAGCTGAAGCCGAGGCAGCCATGGACGAAACCATGGAAGACGTTGAAGCCGAAGTCGAAGCTGCAGCCGAAGCTGAATAATCAGTTTAGCTTACATAAGCTTAGCAAAGGGCGGTGCCGCAAGGTGCCGCCCTTTTTGCATGCACACCGTGTTTCAAGCCGACATCGGCATCAACCACCGGTATTGGGTGCGTTGGTCCAATTGGGGCGCAGCCGGCGCGCTTCATCGGCATAGCCATCATAAAGCGCGCGTGCGATAGAGGCGATACGCGCCTCGCGGGCTCTGCGCGCGCCCTGTCCTGTGACATAGATGGCAACTGCAATGGCGCGGCCGTCGGGCGCCTCGATAATGCCGATATCGCTCGATGTGTTGTTAAGCGAGCCCGTCTTGTGGCTGACCATGGCATCATCGGGCATGAGCGCTGGAATACGCCGCGTGCCCGTGCGGGTTCGGCTCATCGCACCCAGAATGACATTGCGGCTGGTCTGTGACAGAAATTTGCCCTGATAAAGACCCGCCAGCAATTCAATCATGACCCGGGGCGTTGCCGCGTCGCGCTGGTCAATATGCGATGCAGGATCAAATTCCCCGTCATCGCGGACAAGCGTTGCGATATCGCGATCAATGCTGAATTCGGTCATGCCGTTGCGATGCATCCAGTCGTTGACGGCTGCCGGGCCGCCTACCGCCCTCAGCAGGGCATCAGTCGCCGGATTGCTTGATCGGGTGATCATGATCTCGATCAAATCAAGCGCGGCCATATACTGTCCGTTGCGCACTGGCGCTGCAACGCTCGAATATTTGGCCGAGCGGACCGGGATCAGCAGCGGAAATTCGCTCGATAGAGAATATCTGCCCTGCTCGACCATTTCCATATATTTGGCCGCGACAGCGATCTTGCTGGTTGATGCCATTGGAAAGTGCTGGTCGCCCAGCACCATGATTTCCTGGCCGGTCGTGAGGTCGATTGCCGCGACACCGATGCGCCCCTTGCTGCCATTGGCCAGTTGGGCGATGCGTCTTTCGAAAGAGGTATCATAAACTGCATCAAACGGCTGGGGCGCACGAACGTCCGTGCCCAAAACACTGTCAAAGGTCGCCTCTAGTTGAGTGCTTTGTGCATGTGCTGGCGAAATGGCCACCAATGCCGCAGCACCGGCAGCAAGACCCCAAAATTTCAGTTGCTTGAGCATAGTGCTTTGTAGCCCCCTTAGTGTTTTCACACGATTAACGGCCAATTTTATTTGTAAGCAAGCTGTTTGGTCACACAGCAAGCCCAAAAGAGGCGTTCTAGCGGCCAAATCCAGAAACGACGCAATTTTCTTTATTCTAAAGTCACGAACTGCACTTGGCCTCAATAGAAAAAGCCCCGGCAGATCGCTCCGCCGGGGCCCTTTCTGTAAGCCGATTGAGTAGGGTGAGCTTAGAAGCCCATTCCGCCACCCATGCCGCCCATGCCGCCCATGTCAGGCATTGCCGGGGCGCCAGAGCCTTCCTTTTCCGGAGCGTCGGTGATCGCCGCTTCGGTGGTGATCAGCAGGCCAGCAACCGAGGCTGCGTCCTGCAGCGCGGTGCGAACAACCTTGGTCGGGTCGATCACGCCGGCTTCCACCAGGTTTTCATAGGTGTCGGTTGCAGCGTTGAAGCCCTGCGTCTCGTCATCTTCGCGCAGAAGATTGCCCGAGATGACTGCACCATCATGACCGGCGTTCTGGGCAATCTGGCGAACAGGCGCCAGAATTGCGCGACGAACAATGTCGATGCCGCGGCTCTGGTCGTCATTTTCGCCCTTCAGGCCAGCAAGCACCTTTGAGGCGTAAAGAAGTGCAGTACCGCCGCCAGGGACGATGCCTTCTTCGACAGCAGCGCGGGTTGCGTGAAGCGCGTCATCAACGCGGTCCTTGCGTTCCTTCACTTCGACTTCCGATGCGCCGCCAACCTTGATCACGGCAACACCGCCAGCGAGCTTCGCCAGACGTTCCTGCAGCTTCTCACGATCGTAATCGCTGGTGGTGGCTTCCATCTGAGCCTTGATCTCACCAACGCGGGCCTTGATGTCGTCTTCGCTACCGGCACCGTCAACAATGGTCGTGTTGTCCTTGTCGATGGTGACGCGCTTGGCTTCACCCAACATGCCCAGCGTGACGTTCTCCAGCTTGATGCCGAGATCTTCGCTGACCATTTCACCCTTAGTGAGGATCGAGATGTCCTGCAGCATCGCCTTGCGACGATCGCCAAAGCCGGGAGCCTTGACCGCAGCAACCTTCAGGCCGCCGCGCAGCTTGTTCACAACCAGGGTCGCCAGCGCTTCGCCTTCGATGTCTTCAGCGATGATCAACAGCGGGCGACCGCTCTGAACAGCTGCTTCGAGAACAGGCAGCATTGCCTGCAGGTTCGACAGCTTGGCTTCGTGGATCAGGATGTACGGGTTTTCGAGTTCAACCGTCATCTTGTCGGGGTTGGTGATGAAGTAAGGCGACAGATAACCGCGGTCGAACTGCATGCCTTCAACAACGTCGAGTTCAAATTCGAGGCCCTTGGCTTCTTCGACGGTGATCACGCCTTCCTTGCCGACCTTTTCCATGGCTTCAGCGATCTTCTCGCCTACTTCCTTGTCGCCATTGGCCGAAATGATGCCGACCTGGGCAACTTCCGATGAACCGGTCACGTCTTTTGAACGGCCCTTGAGGTTGTCGACAACCTTGGCAACGGCGGTATCGATGCCGCGCTTCAGATCCATGGGGTTCATGCCAGCTGCCACAGCCGTCATGCCTTCGCGGATGATCGCCTGCCCCAGAACGGTTGCAGTGGTGGTGCCGTCACCGGCCAGATCATTGGTTTTCGATGCCACTTCCTTGAGCATCTGCGCGCCCATGTTTTCGAACTTGTCGGTAAGCTCGATTTCCTTGGCGACGGTAACGCCGTCCTTGGTGATGCGCGGTGAGCCGAAGCTCTTGTCGATTACAACGTTGCGACCCTTGGGGCCGAGCGTAACCTTGACAGCATTGGCGAGCGTATCAACGCCCTTGAGGATGCCTTCGCGGGCATCGCGGCCGAACTTTACGTCCTTGGCAGCCATGATTGTTTCTCCTGAAATGGGGTAAGTGAGTAAAAAGCGTAAGGGTCAGCTGATCAGCTGATGATCCCCATGATGTCGCTTTCCTTCATGATGAGCAGGTCTTCACCGTCGATTTTGTCTTCGGTGCCGGACCACTTGCCGAACAGAACCTTGTCGCCGGCCTTCACGTCGGCAGGGATGCGGGCTCCGCTATCGTCACGGGCGCCTTCACCGACGGCGACGATTTCGCCTTCGCTTGGCTTTTCCTGGGCAGAGTCGGGAATGATGATGCCACCAGCGGTTTTCTGGTCGGCTTCGATGCGGCGGACGACAACGCGGTCGTGCAGCGGACGAAATGCCATTTTGATGACCTTTCTATTGGGTTGAACAAATGCAATTGGCACTCTCCCATTGAGAGTGCCAGCGAGAGCGCAAATGGGGATGCCGATGCTACGAGTCAACAGTATGCGATCAAAAATTTGCGGTGTTTTTCAAGCCTGGAGGGAGCCCGGGCGGCACCGCTGCATCAGCGGCGGGCTGGCCGCTGCGTCAATTCCAGCTTTTCGCGCAGCATCCAGCGCCAAGTGAGCAAGGCTGCGGCACAGAACAAGCCGGTGGCAAGGCCGATCCAGACCCCCACACCCGCCAGGGGAGTAAAGAAGCCGAACACGATCGCGATCGACATGCCGGGCGCCCAATAGCTGAAGATCGCAATCCACATCGGAACGCGCGTGTCCTGCAAGCCGCGCAAGGCGCCGGCGGCCACCGCCTGCACGCCGTCGGCCAGCTGGAAGATCGCTGCCCAAGTGAGATATTGCAGGGCAAAGGCGACAAGGGCTGCATTCCGCGTGGCATCGACATCGACATAGATCGACAAGAGTGACCTCGGGACAAGCAGCATGGCCATGGCTGTCAATGCCATGAAGCCGGTTCCCATGGCCAAGGCCACCCAGCCAGCCTGCTTGATGCCCTGCCGGTCGCGGGCACCGTAGAAATAGCCGACCCGGATGGTGGCTGCCTGGCCAACTCCGAAGGGCACCTGAAAGGCCAGCGCGGCCAGTTGCAACGCGACCGTGTGCCCGGCCAGCTCTGCGGCGCCAAACCGGCCCATCATGAATGCCGCTGCACCGAAAATGCTTGCCTCAGCCACCACCGTTAGCGAGATTGGCGTTCCGATCCGCAGGATAGCCATGAACACTGGCCAGTCCGCTCGCCACCAGTTTGCAAAGATCCGATAGCGGTGCAGCAGCTTGTCCCAGCGAATGACCGCAACATAGGCCAGAAGAACTGACAGGGTAGTGATGATAGTCGCTATTGCAGCGCCGGTCAGTTCCAACCGCGGGAAACCCCAATTGCCAAAAATAAGCGCGTAATTGGCTGCAGCATTTACAAAGATGCCCGCACCGGTGATGGCTGTTGCAACATAGGGTCGGCCAAGCGTGGACACATAATTGCGCAACACATTCGACACGATCATTGGCACGGCTGAGAAGGCAAGCACCGCCATATAGCCAGTCGCCAGCATCATGATGTCGGCCTGTTGCCCGGTAATCCGCATAAGGGGCCCAAGCAGCAAGGCAGAAGCCGCTGCCCCGGCGCATCCAACCATCAGGGCGAGCCACAGTGCCATTCTGGTGGCCCGACGCACAGGCCGGACCGTGCGAGGATTGGCTCCCAATTCCGCGGCAATAACCGGGGCGACTGCACCCGTTAGCGCACTCAACGCCCAAACGATCAAGCCAAAGAACGATACGGCCAGCGAACTTGCAGCAAGCTCGGTATCACCCAGCCTGGCAATGAAGATTACATCGATGGCATAGGTCAGCATCTGCAGCAGATTGGCAAGCGCCAGCGGCCAAGCGAGCTTGAAAGTCGCTCGCACTTCGCGGCCCCAGGCGGGGGTCTGCTCAGGCACAATATTAGCGGGTTTGGTCGTTTGCATGGGCCTTTCCTGCCAGTCACAAAAGACCAGCCGGACGCGATAGGCCCAAATTCACTTTTTCGGAAGCCAGATGGCAGATGGCCGCACCGCTTGGTTCAAGCGGTGCGGCCATCGCGCAACACCATAAATTCGGGTCGCTCTCTGCTTCAGCCGCCCTTGCGGCTTGCAACGGCAGCAGCGACAACTTCGTCCGGCCATGTGACCCGCGTCTGCGTTTGCGGGTTGAAGACATTGCCGGGATATTGCGCAGCTTCCGCGGCAGCGATTTCTTCAGAGGTCAGGAACTCACTCGGCTCAAGAGCAAAAACGTCGAGGCCACGGGTGATCTCGGTCGCATAAATACGACCGTTGTACCAATAGGCTGACCAGTATCCGCCTGTGACCAATTGATCCTTGTCCACCGGGCCGCGATCAAAATAAGCGATTTCGACCGGATTGCTGGCGTCGGTAAAGTCGATCACGCTGATGCCGCCCTGATACCAAGCCTGCACGAAGATATCGCGGCCCGGGACCGGAATGATCGAACCGTTATGGGCAACGCAATTTTCCTTGTCCGACTGTGGTGCCGGGATTTTGTAATTGCTGCGGAAGGTCAGTTTGCCATCCACGATTTCATAGATTGCGTTCGCACCCCAGTTCATCGGGTCACCTGCCTGGCATCGCGGACGGCCACCGCCGCCCCATTCATCAGTGAATAGCACCTTGGTGCCATCATTGTTGAAGGTGGCCGAATGCCAATAGGCAAAGCCCTTGTCCGTCACATCGTCAATGCGCACAGGCTTCATCGGGTTGGAAATGTCGAGGATGATGCCATTACCCGAACATGCGCCAGCCGCAATGTTCATGGAAGGGAACACTGTGATATCGTGACAGTGATCGGTGCGGCGTGTTTCTTGTGTGTCATCGCCATGGTCGCCGCCGCGCCAAAGGCCTGCGATCTGACCATCTCCGGCAAAGATGCGCGGACGATCAATGATTTTGGCTTGCGATGGATCGGCCAGAGGAATTTCGACCACGTCGATGCTAAACAGTGCGGTGCGATCGTCGCCTGGGATACTGCCAATGCAGCTGGCCAGCTCGTCTTCCTCGCGGACATAGGATGTGCCGGAATTGTACAGCACGATGCGGGTATCATCGACTGAGACGACCGAATGTGTGTGGCTGCCCCGGCAGGTTTGCACCTGACCAATCTGCTGCGGGCTGGCGGGGTTGGAGAAATCAAAGATGCGCAGTCCGCGGAATCGCTCCGAACTCACCTCGTCTTCAACACCCTGCAGACCGCAATCGACGCGGCCACGGCTGTCTTCAACGCTCATGATGAGGATGTCGCCTACGATCGAGACATCGCCTTGGCCGCCCGGGCACACGGTGGATCCGACCAATTGCGGGACGCCATCTTCGCCCAGACGATAGGTGTTAAACCCGTGGTAGCTTCCAGCCACCATCAAGTCGCCAGAGAATGCGATATCGGTGTTGGAAAAGCTAAGCAGTGCGCCGCGCTTGCCGAATTCGGGCTTGTCTTCCTCGACATCAGGATCGGACGTGCTTGCCTCGGCAACCATTGCGTTGGACGCGGCATCCGTTTTAGCCTTCTTGTCGTCTTTTTTCTTGGGCACTTCGGGACGCAAAGCGCCCGGATTGGCCGGATCGAAGAAGCCAGCCGGCTTGCGCAACGAGGTGACCATCCGCAAGTTTGAAATCGCCTGCTCTGCATCGAAAAGGCCTGCGGCCAGCGTGGCGCGTGGATCGTCGGACAATCCAGCGAGCACGGCGTTCATCCGGTCAATTTCGCTGTTCTGATCGTTCACAATGTCATTGCTGAAGTTGAACATTACCGGATCAAAGGCGGAGCCGGTCTGGTCATGCAAATCATCGACCATCTCGATCGCACCCTTGTGATGTTCGATCATCAAGGTGAGAAACAAGCGGTCAAATGCGGTTCCGTTCGAGGCTGCAAGTTCCGCCATCTGTGCAGGCGTTGCCATTCCTGCCATTCCCATAGGGTCCATGCTGGCGTGATCCATTTGATGGCCTGCATGCGATGGGCCATGCATGGTATGGTCCATCATAGAGCTTTGCCCGCGCGCTTCGAGCCACTCGGTCATGAATTTGATTTCATCGGCTTGGCTTGCTTTGATCTTGCCCGCGATGGTGACAACATCTTCCTGATTGGTCCGGTTTGAGACCAGCTCGGCCATGTCGACCGCCTGCTGGTGGTGCACGATCATGCCGCGCATGAACTGGACATCCGCCGGCGAATAGCTTGCGTTGGCAAGATCAATCGCTTCCTTTGCGCTCAGCACCCGTGATTCCTGGCCCGGTGCGCCCGGTTGAACAATGGTGACATCCTGCGCGGCGGCAGGAGCGCTCATCAGGACACCAGCGAGAGATGTTGCGAGGGCTGACGTGGATACGAATATGCGGAATTTTGGCATTGCGACTCTCATTTTGGGAAGGTTGTATTGCGACCGGGATATCTAGTTTCGGTCGTTACTAAGGATCAGATGCGCGGCGATAAAGCCCTTTTTTGGGCAGTGCCCATCCGCGGCACATGCAATCATGAGCAACTGGCACCATGAAAAAGGGCGGCACCTTGCGGTACCGCCCCCCTATCTGCAGGCGCTTCAAGACACCTGCAAAACCCTTGGCAGGATTACTTGAGCTCGACGGTACCGCCAGCTGCTTCGATCTTGCCCTTGATTTCTTCGGCTTCAGCCTTGTTGACGCCTTCCTTGAGAGGCTTCGGTGCGCCTTCAACGAGACCCTTGGCTTCGGTAAGGCCGAGACCGGTGATGGCACGGACTTCCTTGATGACCTGGATTTTCTTGCCGCCGTCGCCGGTAAGGATGACGTCGAATTCGTCCTTTTCTTCAGCAGCAGCTTCGCCGCCACCAGCAGCAGGGCCAGCTACAGCAACTGCAGCAGCAGCGCTAACGCCCCACTCTTCTTCAAGAGCGGTGGCCAGTTCAGCTGCCTCAAGTACAGTCAGCTTCGAAAGTTCTTCAACAAGCTTGGCAATATCAGCCATGATGTTCACTCCAATAAATACACGGGCAGTGCAGGTTTTGCAGTCACCCAAAAACGTGGTTCAAAATCGCGTTTGCGAAATCGCGTGTTCGATAAACTCTTACGCAGCGTCCTTGGCAGCATAGGCGCCAAATACACGGGCGAGCTTGTTGGCGGGCGCGTTGACAACCTGGGCGATTTTCGTCGCCGGGGCATTAACGAGACCGACCAGCTTGCCGCGCAGCTCGTCGAGGCTGGGCATGGAGGCCAGAGACCTCACACCTGCTTCATCAAGCACTTGCGTACCCATGGAACCACCAACGATTTCCAGCTTGTCGTTCGACTTTGCGAATTCGACAGCAGCCTTTGCAGCAGCAACCGGGTCTTGCGACCAGGCCAGTGCCGTCGGACCGGTGAGATACTCATCGATGCCGACGTAATCGGTGTCTTCCAGGGCGAGTTTGGCGAGACGATTTTTCGCAACCTTATAGGAAGCCCCTGCTTCACGCATCTTCGTGCGCAGTTCGGTGGACTGGTCCACCGTCATGCCCAGGTTACGGGTGACAACCACCACGCCAACCTCTTTGAAGACTGCATTGAGCTGAGCAACCGCGTCGGCTTTTTGCGAACGATCCATGCCTTACTCCTTCACTAATGATCGCGCAGATTGATCTGCACGACCGGCTCACATTTGACCCTGCCGCTTACCGACAAGGCCGAAAGGTCCAATGATGGGGAAGGAGGGTGCATCAGGCGATGCGGCAGAAGAAACGCCAAAGCGGCCCTTCTGAAAATCTCTGTTCCCCGTCTAGGCTGGAAATTAAGACCGGCACATTCCGGTCACCAACTGTCTTGGACGGACTGCCACATGACCCAAGGATCACGTGGACGCAGCGCACCTACAACTTACGGCTGGCGAGTCAAGCCTTCAGTCAATTCTGACGGGGGGTCTTTGCGGATCGCCATGACCCAAGTGATCGTGCTAAGCAACGCCGCAAGCCAACCCACAACCAGCGAGTCAACAACCAGTAGCACCCATTTAAAGGCATCACCGGGGGCAAAGATAGCGCCAATGCCCAAGCCGTAATGGACCACCATCAAGGGCAGCACAGCCACCAGATTAAAAACAACAAGCCAGGGAAGCTGCCGCCACAATTGACGGATCGAGGCCTGCGGCGTGATCAGTTTGCCAAGTGGCGCGGCAGCAATAAATCGAGCAACCAAGGGGGCAAACAAGATCCCGAAGACGGTGAAGCCGATCCCCAGCGGGGTCATGCCCGTAAACACGAACAGAGTGAGATATGCCAGCAATGCCTGCAAGGCGAACACCAGCGCAAAAAGTTTAACTGCACGCCGCTCAAGCCGATACGAGGCGGTTTTGTCGCGACCACCTGCCAGAAATCGTATGACGCTGTAGCCAATAATGGACAGTGCCAGCGTTTTGGCAAAGCCAACCTGAAGACGCAGCGCATTGCTCTCGGCGGCTTCTGCACCTGATGGGCCATCATACATGCCGATCTGCATTTCCACCACATGCTGGACAAATTCCACCACTATCGGGATCGCCACGATCAGCGGGCAGGCAAGGAAGAAGGCCCAACTTTCACGATGAACATATTTGAACCCTTGCCAGAATGTCATGCGTCAGGTCTCCAACCGTCTATCCATAACAAAACCCCCGCCTGCACGATGCAGCCGGGGGTCGCTAGGGTCAATACGATGGGGGGGTTATCCCTCGCCTTGTTGATAGGCCAGCAAATCGCCCGGCTGGCATTCCAGCTCGCGGCAGATTGCAGCGAGGGTTGAAAAGCGGATCGCCTTGGCCTTGCCGGTCTTCAGGATCGACAGATTCGCAAGGGTCAGACCGACCCGCTCTGCCAGCTCGGTCAGGGTCATGCGGCGTTCGTGCAGCAGATCATCGAGTTTTACCATGATGGTTGCTCCTTCTTCATCAGCAGGCATCAAACAGTTCCTTCCAGATCGTCACGCAGAGCCGTGCCGTGGCGGAACACGCGGGCCAGAATGAAAAGCAGTATCACCATGATGATACCGTTTGCATCAAAAGCCACGTCAACTGTCCCCTTGGCCTCGCCCATAGTCTTGGCCACGTAAAGGGCCAGACCCAGCACCGGGATGGCGGCAAGCTGAATTGCCAACATCAACCAGGCCATAGCAGTAAGCCGGGTCGCGTTTTCGGGAATGAAAGGGTCGCCGTCTGCGACGCTGTCAACAATGCGCTTCATATGACGGACAAAGAAAAACAGCATGGTGACAATCCCGATCAACAGCAACAGTAATCCGGCGATTGCCCAGGCAGTATTCTCCGGAGGGATCTTTGCCGTCTCCTTGGCGATTGCGAGCAGAACCTTTTCGCGATTGAACAGAATGAAGGGGATGCCGATCGTCGCTGCTGCTCCGGCCAGGGCGAGAACGCCCATGACCAACAGCAGCAAAGCACGAGCAATGGAAAGCAACGGATCGTTGAACATGCGTTTCATTGTTATCTCTCCTGGCCAGGTTTCAAGCCAGCTCAATCGCAGTCATAGCATGGGCATGGGCGGGTGGAACGGTTACGACGGCGCCAATGGAGGCAGTGGCAAGAATAAAGGCGGCGCATACGGCAAGCGATTGGCTGAACATCTGTGACATATCGAACTCCTTGATGTGTGATATTGTTTATCGATAATCAGTATCTATGAGCGATTCGATTTATTGTCAATCAATAATATTGAAAAACAATATGTGGCTGATCGATAAGCAATATTTGACGGTGGAAATCTCGTCTCGCTTTGCGCAAGCGTTTTGGAGCAAACGGCGTGGTTGAATTGGCCTGATCGCCGAACACGGTTTGCGGCAAGCAAACCGCAAGGCCGACCGGCCGTCCGCAGACCCTTCGGGTCGAGGATTTCGCGCGCCGGATGGCGTGCGCAACCAATGTGTTGACGCGCGCGGTCGCACTTCCTACATGCAGTGCCACACGCCAGCTTCGAGCAAGACCGATTCATGCGCGGGGATCGATCATAGGATGGAAGCGGCGTTTCCATATCGCGACGTTTAATCGAGCTGCTTGCGGCGACCAGATGGGTCTGTCGGCACGCGGCCTTTTTCGCGTCTGATATGGGCCACGAACCGCGCGTGGCACCCAATCCGCCGGTTATCCGGCACGATATACTAGAGGCGATACCCCTCCTATGGCGACTAAGGCAAAGGCAGGCTCGAAGGTTTCGGGCACAGCTAAGAAGCGCATCCGCAAGATTTTCGGCGACATCCACGAAGTGGTCCAGATGCCGAACCTGATCGAGGTTCAGCGGGAAAGCTACGAGCAGTTCCTGCGTTCGAACAAGGAAATCGATTACGTATCCGGTCTGGAAAAGACCCTGCGTTCGGTTTTCCCGATTCGCGATTTTGCCGGCACCGCCGAGCTGGATTTCGTTCATTACGAACTCGAAAATCCCAAGTATGACACCACCGAGTGTCGCCAGCGCGGTATCACCTATGCTGCGCCAATGAAGGTCACCCTTCGCCTGATTGTATTTGAAGTCGATCAGGAAACCGAAACCCGTTCCGTCCTCGATATCAAGGAGCAGGACGTTTACATGGGCGACATGCCGCTCATGACCGAAAACGGTACTTTCATCATCAACGGCACAGAGCGTGTCATCGTCAGCCAGATGCACCGGTCGCCAGGTGTCCTGTTTGACCATGATCGGGGCAAGACCCACTCTTCGGGCAAGCTTCTGTTTGCAGCCCGCGTTATTCCATACCGTGGTTCATGGCTCGATTTCGAATTCGACGCCAAGGACATCGTCAACGTCCGGATCGACCGCAAGCGCAAGCTGCCGGTCACCGCGCTGCTTTACGCGCTGGGCATGGACAGCGAGGAAATCCTTCACCTGTTCTACGACCAGATCACCTGGGATCGCGCCACCGGCAAAGCTGGTGACGGTTGGAAAATTCCTTACGTTGCCGAAGCATGGCGCGGCCAGAAGCCTGCCTTCGCATTGGTTGACGCAAAAACCGGGGAAGAGATTTTCCCGGCCAACCAGAAGATTTCCCCACGCGCAGCCAACAAGGCGGCCAAGGATGGCCTGACCGATCTGTTGCTGCCGACCGAAGAAATCGTCAGCCGTTATGCCTCGCGCGATATGATCGACGAGAAGACGGGCCGCATCTATGTTGAAGCTGGTGACGAGATCACGGTTGAGCATATCGAGACGCTGGATGCCGCCGGTATCGACAGCATCGAATTGCTCGACATTGACGAGATCAACACTGGTCCGTGGATCCGCAACACGCTGAAGGTCGACAAGGCTGAAAACCGTGACGAAGGTCTGGAAGCGATTTATAAGGTCATGCGTCCGGGCGAACCGCCAACCAAGGAAACCGCAGAAGCGCTGTTTGAAGGCCTGTTCTTCGATGGTGAACGCTATGACCTGTCGGCTGTTGGCCGCGTCAAGCTGAACATGCGTCTTGAACTGGATGCCGAAGACACGGTTACCACGCTGCGCAAGGAAGATATCCTGGCCGTGGTCAAGGAACTGGTCGATCTGAAGGACGGTAAGGGCGATGTTGATGACATCGACAACCTCGGCAACCGCCGTGTCCGTTCGGTCGGCGAATTGCTGGAAAACCAGTACCGCGTTGGCCTGCTGCGCATGGAGCGCGCGGTCAAGGAGCGCATGAGCAGCGTCGATGTATCGACTGTCATGCCGAACGATCTGATCAATGCGAAGCCAGCGGTTGCTGCGGTTCGCGAATTCTTCGGCTCCTCGCAGCTGTCGCAGTTCATGGATCAGACCAACCCGCTGTCCGAAGTGACGCACAAACGCCGCGTATCGGCGCTTGGCCCAGGTGGTCTCACGCGTGAGCGCGCCGGCTTTGAAGTCCGCGACGTTCACCCGACCCATTATGGCCGTATCTGTCCGATTGAAACGCCTGAAGGCCCGAACATCGGTCTGATCAACTCGCTGGCATCGTTCAGCCGGGTCAACAAATATGGCTTCATCGAAACGCCTTACCGCACGATCAAGGACGGCAAGGTTTCGAGCGAAGTCATCTATCTGTCCGCCATGGAAGAGCAGAAGCACACGGTTGCCCAGGCTTCGGCCGAACTGACCGAAGATGGCTCCTTCGTCGAGGAACTGGTCTCTGCTCGTCAGAATGGCGATTACTTCATGGCGCCGCGCGAACAGATCACTCTGATGGACGTCAGCCCCAAGCAGCTCGTTTCAGTTGCCGCATCGCTCATTCCGTTTCTGGAAAACGATGACGCCAACCGCGCGCTGATGGGATCGAACATGCAGCGTCAGGCTGTGCCGCTGGTGAAGGCCGAAGCGCCTTTCGTCGGCACCGGCATGGAAGAAACCGTGGCCCGCGATTCCGGTGCTGCGATCACCGCGACCCGCGGTGGCATCGTCGATCAGGTCGATGCGACGCGTATCGTGATCCGTGCGATTGGTGATGTCGAAGCTGGCCAGTCCGGCGTTGATATCTACACGCTGCAGAAGTTCCAGCGGTCGAACCAGAACACCTGCATCAACCAGCGCCCGCTGGTGAAGGTCAATGATGTGATCGAGCCCGGTGATATTATCGCTGACGGTCCTTCAACCGATCTGGGCGAACTGGCGCTGGGCAAGAACAGCCTCGTCGCCTTCATGCCCTGGAACGGCTACAATTATGAGGATTCGATCCTCATTTCCGAACGCATTGTGAAGGATGACGTCTTCACCTCGATCCACATCGAGGAATTTGAAGTCATGGCTCGCGATACGAAGCTGGGACCAGAGGACATCACCCGCGACATTCCCAATGTCGGCGAGGAAGCTCTGCGCAACCTCGACGAGGCTGGCATTGTCTACATCGGTGCCGAAGTGCATCCGGGCGACATTCTGGTTGGCAAGATCACGCCAAAGGGTGAAAGCCCGATGACACCGGAAGAAAAGCTTCTGCGGGCCATCTTTGGCGAGAAAGCCAGCGATGTGCGTGACACTTCGCTTCGTCTGCCACCCGGTGTGGCCGGAACGGTCGTTGAAGTGCGTGTGTTCAACCGCCACGGTATCGAAATCGACGACCGTACCCGCGCGATCCAGAACGAAGAGATCGAGCGTCTGCGCAAGGACAGTCAGGACGAACGCGCCATTCTCAACCGGGCGACCTATAATCGCCTGCGCGATATGCTGCTCGGTCAGACCGCTTCTGCTGCACCCAAGGGTGTGAAGAAGGGTGCAACAATCGACACCGACATGCTCGACAATGTTGATCGGCATGAATGGTTCAAGTTCGCAGTTGCTGACGATCAGCGGCAGGGTCAGATTGAGGCGGTCAAGTCGCAATATGACGAAGCCGTTGGCCGGATCGATGCCAAGTTCGAAGACCGCAAGGAAAAGCTCGAACGTGGTGACGAGCTTGCCCCAGGCGTGCTCAAGATGGT